>JANOCU010000033.1:0-316028 GCA_031412295.1 Bacteroidota bacterium | reverse complement strand
CTTCGCGTTAAAATGACACGATGGGAATTTTTCTTCCAGTGGTTTGTGTTTTCGTTCCGAGTTCCGGATTCTGACTGTAGAGTTCAATATTTTTTTCCGCGTTTCCCTGCGCCTTCGCGTTAAAATGACACGATGGGAATTTTTCTTCCAGTGGTTTGTGTTTTCGTTCCGAGTTTCGGGTTCTGAATTTAGAGTTCAATATTTTTTCCGCGTTTCTCCGCGCCCCTGCGCCTTCGCGTTAAAATGACACGATGGGAATTTTTCTTACAGTGGTTTGTGTTTTCGTTCCGAGTTCCGGATTCTGACTTTAGAGCTCAATATTTTTTTCCGCGTTTCTCCGTGCCCCCGCGCCCCCGCGTTAAATTGCATGCAATGGAATTTCTCACTACGGGTCAGGCTTTTTCTAAGTTCCGCGCCCCCGCGTTAAAATAACTGCGATGAAATTTCTCCTATCCCAAGTTTATCAGAATAAAAGTTCACTGGTGATCTCCTGCATTTTTTCTGGCACACATTTTTCATTACAATAGAAGATTAATTCTGGTTGTTATGAGAATTTTAGCTTTTCCAATCATCCTGTTTTCCGTGCTGTTTGTTTTTCAGTCGCAGATAAGTCATAGAAAAACTCCTTCTCCAGGCTACGCATATCCGCTTAAAGAAATCGAGATCACATCACAGCGACAGGTGCTGACGATGATGTACATGCATGAGAAAGCGCAGAAGGAAAACGGTAAAACAGTTTTGCTTTTACACGGAAAAAATTTCACCGGCGCGTATTGGGGAGAGGTGATGAAAAAGCTGCTTGCCCAAGGGTATAATGTCGTTGCGCCTGATCAAATCGGGTTTGGCGAATCATCGTTGCCGGAAAATTACCAGTATTCTTTTCAGCAGCTGGCGAAAAATACAAAAGAGCTGCTCGACTCATTACGGATTAAAAAAGTAGTTGTGCTCGGGCATTCAATGGGTGGAATGCTTGCTACACGTTTTGCATTAATGTACCCGGAAAGCGTTTCGCAATTGATTCTTGAAAATCCGATCGGACTTGAAGACTGGAAGTTGATGGCGCCGTATACATCTGTTGATGATGAATACAAAAAGGAATTGGGCAAGACAAAAGAGACGGTGAAAAAGTATTTTATGGAGAATTATTTCCACAATGAATGGAAAGAAGAATACAACTCTTTGCTTGCTTCTTCAACTACGACAATGGGATCTGCTGATTATTCTCAAACTGCATGGAGCATGGCGCTGACTTCCGACATGGTTTTTAATCAGCCCGTGTTGTATGAATTTAGTGAGTTGAAAGTTCCGACAGTCCTGATCATCGGGCAGAAGGATCGTACCGCTATCGGAAAAGACAAAGTGAGTAAGGAGAAAGCTGCGCAGATGGGAAATTACCCTGCGCTGGGAAAAGCTACAAAAGAGAAAATTCCGAATGCGGTTTTAATTGAGATGCCTGATGCAGGACATATACCGCATATTGAACAGGCCGAATTTTTTATGTCTCATTTGCTGAATGCTTTGAAATAAAATATTTCCAAAATTCGAGATTTGAAAATTCGAAATTAAGTAATGCCTTTTATTTTATTCCTAGTTCGGCGCAGACGTCTTTGGTGATGTTTACGAATGCAACTTGCGGGGTTGACCACATGATGAAAGCATCTGAAACTACTGAATCGAGTACTGCGGAATAACCTTTTTCTTTTGCGATTTTGTTTGCAGCATCGGTGAGTTTGTCTTCGTATCCGTTTGTTAGCTTATTTAGGCTTCGGATTTTTAAAATTCTGAATTCTTTTAGATTTTTAGTAAGATCAGAAATTTCCTTTTCTTTAAGCGCTTTGATAAGCGGACTCATATTTAATTTGAGCGAATCATACTCTTGTCTTTTTTTTGTCTAATTCATTTTCCATAACCAGTTGCTGCTTATCCAGCGCTTCTTTATAAATTTTGGCTGAATCTGCAGCCTCTTTGTATTCCGGAATTAATACGAGCACTGAATCGTAATTAAAATAACCGATCACTGTTTTTGTAGGAAGGGAAGTTGTTGTTGCTGATGAAGGGGCTTGTGCAAATGAAATAGTTGCTGAAAAAATGAACAGGAGAAGAAACAGGTTTCGCATTTCAATAAGGGTTATTAGGATTATTTCGTTTTTTTAATTCCAAGAAGCATTCGCATCTGGTCATTTACATCGACCACTTTTCCGGGTGGTTTATTATTTACTAAAAGCGCTTCGAATTCTGCACGGTTGTAAACAGCAAAAGGTTTTTTCTTTTTGACAAGAATTTTTGTTGTTGCGTTATAGATTTGCTCATAATGTCCGGCAAACGCATAGTGTGTTCTTGCGTTAATATCTTCTGAAGCACCAATGGAAAACTCACTAATCCGCATTTTTATATCCTGTAGTTCTTCCCGCTTTAATTCTTTTACCATCGGATTGTAACCGGAAGAGTCTTTATAAAATTGATCACGCATTTTATAGAACTCTACAAACATCAAAACCAGCTGCGCGTCGTAAGCATTTCTGAATTTTGCAACAGAATCAACTATTCTTTGATAACCCGGCATTTCGCGCAGGAGTGAATCGCGGTCGTAAATAGCGATGGTTTTTGAGGTTGATGAAGCCAAGCTATGAACTTTCTTTTGCGAGAAAGAACATAAAATAAACAGTGCAATAAAACCTACGATTATGGGGAAACGCATGGACTAAATTAATGATATTTCCTGTGTTTGTTTTTTTGTTTTGATGGGCAATAGAAAAAGTAATTTCTCTAAAATAGCCCCGGTAGCAGTGGAAAGCCCGCCCTGAAGGAGACATGAAGGATGTCCCTTCAGGGCGGACTTGCAACGAATAACGGGAAGGAATGCTAATAAACATCATAATGCCAATGCTCCTCCTTCATTTAACCTAAATCCTTATTGTCAATTTTGAATCTTGATCCCGATAGCTATCGGGAGAATCTTGAATCTTGAATATTGAATCCCGTTTCTGTTATCTTTGTTTCAACTCAAATCTAACATCACCTATGTCATATAACCTACTCAAAGGAAAACGCGGAATTATTTCCGGAGCGCTTGATGCAAATTCGATTGCCTGGAAAGTGGCTGAAAAAGCACATGAAGAAGGCGCTGTGTTTACACTTACTAACGCGCCGATTGCGATGCGTATGGGTGAGATAAACAAGCTGGCTGAAAAAACCGGTTCGAAGATTATTCCGGCTGATGCGACTAACATGGATGAATTGAAAAATTTGTTCACACAATCGCAGGAAGTGCTTGGCGGAAAAATTGATTTTGTATTGCACTCCATCGGTATGTCGCCGAACATTCGTAAAAATATTCCTTACACCACGCTGAACTATGATTTTTATGCGAAGTCGGTGGATGTAAGTGCGATGTCGTTTCACAAAATGATGAGCGCGGCTTACCAGCTGGATGCGATCAATGAATGGGGCTCTGTGGTTGGATTAACTTACATAGCAGCGCAACGTACGTTCTCTTTTTATTCTGACATGGCTGATGCAAAAGCAATGCTTGAATCTGTTGGTCGCAGCTTTGGCTACCATTACGGAAAAGCAAAACGTGTGCGTGTAAATACGATTTCACAGTCGCCGACAAAAACAACTGCGGGTGGTGGTATCAAAGGTTTTGAAGATTTCTTTGAATATGCGCAGCAGCTTTCTCCATTGGGAAATGCGAGTGCAGAAGATTGTGCTAACTATTGCATTTTGATGTTCTCTGATCTGAGCAAGATGGTGACGATGCAGAATTTATATCACGATGGTGGTTATTCGATGACGGGTGTGAGCAATGAAGTGATGGAGATGGTGGCGAAAAAATAGCCGCACCTGCCTGCCGCAGCACAAGCACGCGCGTCTGCAGGCAGGGATTTCGCAGATTTACGCAGATGATTTGCGCAAATTAATGGTGAAAGAAAAGATTACTGCGTCTCTCACGAGACATTAACGACAAATAAAAGTAGGAAAGCTCTTTCGGAAACGGGGGAGCTTTTTTTTTGGGGCTGATTACCTGAAATAATAATCGTTTTTAGCAGACGAAGGAACTTTTTTAATGTGAAGTAAGAAATTAAAGAATTCTGTAGAAACCCTTGATGAAAAAAAGCGTTTAAAAATGATCAGTAATTTATTGCGTAAACTTTACGAATCGTTTTTATGAGGAATTTTTTCATTTTTATTTTCCTGGGAATTTGTCCGGCTGTTTATTGTCAGAATGAACGGCATGGACATAGTACGCCGTGGGAAGTGTTTGCAGGATACCAGCAACCGATAGGCAAATGGTCTGATAAAGTTGATTTCTATGCAGAAAACGTATCGGGCGCTCCCGTTTATCATGGTTCTTTTTCGAGCCGTACAGGACAAAATGCGCGGAGGGGATTTAATGCGGGACTTTGCTACACGTGGATTTCGGTGGGCAGGAGTGGGTTCGCGAAAAATTTCCAGGTGCTATTTTACCTTGCTGATTTCAGCGTCATGACTTACGACCTGGAATCGAACGGTCCGGCAATTGCTAGTTCAAAAATTAAACCGTGGCTGCAGTATCAAGCAGCAATTGCGCCTTGTTACGCTTTAAATGTTGGCAGTGGCAGTCTTAAGTTTTTCGGACGATTTGGAATTGCGGTGAAGCATACATCGGGCGAAGTTCAATTTGAGCGTTCGACTGCTACTCAAAATGAGATTAACCAGGTGAAATATTCTTATACCGGTGTCGGCGTTTGTCTTGGACCGGGCGTGAAATTTATTAAAGGAAGAATTGGAGTTGGTGCCGAACTTCAGTTAAGTTACCTCACTGGAGGATATAAAGGAGAAGGAAATTATACCAATCCATCCGGTACTATCACCAGTAAGTGGACGCACAACATTCCTAATTCTATAATCAGCAGTCCGGTATTGGGCGTATCTGTGGGGTATACATTCGGGAAGAAATAAAGAGTTGAATCTTGAATTTTGATCCCGATAGCTATCGGGAGAATCTTGAATTATAATTTCCTTCCTTCAATTTCACTGGCAGCATCTCGCATCACCTGTGGCACCGCTGTTTTTTCATTTTTATTAAAATCAAACATCACGATTACATCCTGCGCTTCTGCAACAAGATCGCCTTGATCGTCATACATTTTATGATGAATGGAAAAGCTGGTATTCTTGATAAATTCCATTCCCGATTTGATGGTGACGTTGCCGGGATACATCAATTGTTTTTTGAATTGACAAGCAACAGAAACAAGCATCGGTCCGATCTTATTCTTTTTTAATTCGGAATAAATGCCGGAGTTTTCCCAATAATTCACCCGCGCCGCCTGCGCATACTTCACGAACATCACATTATTAACATGACCAAAAAGATCAAGCTCGCTCCAGTCGATACGAAGGGTTAGTGTTAAGGGGAAGCTTGTTTCTGCCATGAGATGATGTACGAATTACTGATTACCGATTACCGATTACAAATTACGTGTGCGATTTAAAAGAAATGAGAATTTAAAATTACCAATTATCCTGTTGCAATGAGAACATGATACGGTTGAGTCATCATAACTCCTTCCCCATAAAAAAGGAGTTTTGTCACAATTTTTCATTTTTCAATTTCCAAGTTACCAGACTTGTCCTGACCTTGTCGAAGATTATCAAAACCCTTTTTCAATCACCCAGTCACCAAATCATCAAATCACTAAATCATCAAATCACTAAATCCCTCAAATGAAAAATCCCCATCATTGCTGACAGGGATTTTCTGTTTTTATCTCTCGTAGTAAAATTGTCAGATCGAGTGTCTCGTCAGAATGTAAAGTTACTTTTAAAGAAGTTTTTCTACTGACGAGATGTATCGAGATCGGCTCTATTTTACAGAGTTCACAACTGCAGCAAACGCTTCAGGGTGATTCATTGCAAGATCAGCGAGTGTTTTGCGGTTAAGCGTAACTCCTTTTTTGTTCGCCATATCGATGAACTGGGAGTAGGATAATCCGTGCTCGCGAACACCTGCGTTGATACGCTGGATCCACAATGAACGGAAATTACGTTTCTTTTGTTTACGGTCACGGTAAGCATAAACCAAACCTTTTTCAAGGGTGTTCTTTGCTACTGTCCATACATTTTTGCGGGCTCCCCAATAGCCCTTAGTCATTTTAAGGACCTTCTTGCGCTTTGCGCGGGAGGCTACGTGATTGACACTTCTTGGCATTTCTTTGTTTCGTTTTGGCTGTCAGCGTCTCATTTAAGAGAACTTGAATGCTTGAGAGCCGGGTTTAACTTTTAGTCTTTCGAATAAACCAGGTTAACTGCTTATGCGTTTAATTCTACAGGCAAAGGAGGGCCTTCACATTGTTTGTATCCTGTTTAGATACAAGTCCGCTCTTTGTAAGACGGCGTTTCTGTGTGGTTCCTTTTTTTGTAAGAATGTGACGTTTGTAAGCATGTTTACGCTTGATTTTACCCGACCCAGTGATCTTGAATCTCTTCTTCGCGCTGGAATTGGTTTTCATCTTTGGCATAAAACAATTCTATTTTTCCCGTCGGGACATTCCTAAGGGGCTGCAAATGTAGTAAAAAGTAATTGGTAATTGGTGATCGGTGATTAGGAAAAAGAGGGGAATTTGTGGAAAAATGCCCGAAAAAGTGCCTGTTTGCTGCTTTATTCTCTGACTCCTGTCACCGTATTTGAGTACTGGAAACCCATTCCGCCGTCTGCATCTTTAAATTGCAGATTATCATTATCCGAAAATCCGCCGGAAGTTTCACCGTGAAGCTTATGATCTGTTACGAAGTTCCCGTCTTTTTTCACCTCAACAACTGTAGACCTGCCACCATATCTAATCAAAAGAAAAACCGGGTTATTTGCGCCTGTTTCTGATACAGCCTTGCCCTCATAAATAGTGATTTCACCATGACTTACAATTGTGGTATCCCAATGGGAAAAAGAAGCGTTTTTGTGTAAAATAATGCCCTGGAATGACGAAAAAGCATGAAATTATCGTCGAAAAGCAGCTTTTTTATCATTAGGAACGTTTTCCATACGTTCCTAATGATAAAAAGAATCACCAATTTCTAAGGAATCACTACATCCCATGTCGCATCTGCAGTAGAAGCATGTGCTACGGCAACATCAGCGCCGGCATTGTAAGCCGAATCGATGCGGTGTGTTACTTCAGGACTTGTCCATGTTCCACCCACACCATCTTGCCGGCTTACCGTCCATTCAAAACGCACTTCGTACCAATCCAGCCATGTGCCTGCACCAATACGTCGGTCACCACTAAAACCGGGATTGTCATGGAAGTTAATGGCCGCCGGAGCATTGATTATATTTTCATTACCGTAATTCGGACGGAATGGACCATCCTGTACAAAAGCGCCACCTAAAGCATGATCATTTTGACCTACTGGTGTGCCGCCGTAACCGTCTCTGACCCTCTGGCGAAAATTGTAATAGCTAGCTGTAGATTGCGGTGCGCCGGCCGGACGTGAAAGTGTTGCGTTCTGATCAAAACTTATATTTTGTAACGCATTTAATTGTTGTGTTGCCACACCTGCATAGGCCGATTGGAATGCAAGCTGTGGCCGGTTCACATCAAACTGAATTTTGGAACCACGCGTTACACGCTTTTCGGGCCGCTCCTCTTTATCTTTTTTATCTTCCTTTTTTTCTTTTCTTTTTCCTGGGTCCCCCCCGCCGCCGCCGAGCCCGGGCATTGATACAACTTCGGAAGAGCGTTGTACTACAGGACAAGCTGAAAATACTTGTTGAGGTGCAGGCAATGCTGCACGCATGTTGTTTGCCACCCCGACTGAAGTTTCATGTGCCGCGGCACGGGTTACATTCTTTTCCGAATCGTGATGGGAACTTTTCATCCTGTTGTATTGAAATAATCTATCGAATGTATTTCAAAAAAATGGAAAAGAAAAGTATAAAATTTAAGGAGCAAACTGCAACCATTCATCATGCTCTAATTCGATGAGGCTATATTCAATACGGTTGCGTTCCTGTTCAAGCATCAACCCATTAGCGTATTCTTTTAATGATCTGTCATGTACATTCGACTCTTTGTAAATGGCGCCGTAGAAATAACGAAAGAAAAATAAATCATCCAGCGAATGAATGTAAGCAGGAATATTTTCTGAGTTAATCTTTTCTTTGCAAAGCGTTGCACGAAGTTGCGGATAATAAAACCAGCCAGCGTCAACTGTATCTTTCCCTGAAAGCATTACAGGACAGATGCCGATAATCCTTGTTTCAGATATCATTCTGTCATTATCGAAAAACCAGTCTTCCTTGATTTTGTAACCGATGAGCGAGTCATTATAGGTCTTCTTATCCTGATCCGGAGCAATGTTTTGAATCAGTGGAAAACTCATTTTTATTTTGAATTCATCATCTTCATAAACAAACGCTTTGTTAGTTAAGGCCGCATCAATTAAAGTTCTGTGCAGTTGTTCCTTCGAGAAAACAGGAGATTTTTTCTTTCGTGGAATAAAGCGCCAAATGCGTTTGCTTATCGTAACTGCTCTTTCATTTAAGAAAAAATATTTGATCCTTTCTTCTTCGTATTCCAGCTTATATACTGGCACACTAAAAAGCTTTGCAGGGCCTTCGTTGTAAGCAGGAAATGTTCGAGTAAATTCAAAATTATTCTTGTATTCACGTTTCATTTTCATTTGGCCTGTTGAGTCCCAAACCGTCCAATTTCCTACACGCATATTGTCCTTGAAATTTCCCTGCGCTTTCTTTTTCCCATTGGTATACCACGAAGTATAAACACCATCGTAAAGTCCGTTCAGCATTTCACATTCCACGCGATAGTCTTTGCCGGTGTAAGTATATTTCTTGTGTGGTTCATTTCCCGAAAAGCTGAACAGGAAAGCTGCAACAATTAAAAATGCAAAAACAGTTTTCATTGGTTGAGCCCCCATACTTTTAATAGGCCGTACTTTTTTTGATCAGCCATTTCTCCGGGAGGAATTGTCACAATCACATATCGGAAGCTAATGTGGGAATAACCATGAAATTCATAATAATAAGGTCCAAAGTATTCAATCAAATGCTTTAGACCAAAGTGAAATGAATTTCCTACAGCCAGCTTTCGTTTCATAACGGGTGCATCTGAAGCAGGAGCAAAGTAGATATATTCCAAATCCTTAAAATGTAATTTACCGAAAGTATAAATTGATTCATCTTTCGTATTCATTGTCCAGTCCGAATAATCGTGATTCATTTCATCTTTCAGCGTTGGATGCGTTTTGAAATAACGGTATGCTGCCACCCATTCCGACATCATGGGCAAGCGATAAATTGTATCGTAAATTTTATCCTTGTTCGCATTGATCGTTCTCCAGCGTAAATAATTCAGCGCGTTATCCCACGAAATGCCTACAACAGGATAATTATCGTACTTGCTATCCGTCATGTATTCACGATATATTTCGGGGAGCGCCATCGTAGAGTCGGGGAGCTGGCTGCGGTAAAATGCTTCCGAAGAATCTCTTTTTACCATCGCAAGATATTTTTTGTATTCCCAGTATAAAACCTGGGGACTGATTTCGAACGATTGCGTTGTTATTGAATCAGCAAGTTTTCCATTTCCCATTTCAGCGAAAATATCGAAGTGCTGTTCAGGAATAATATAAGGCACAGGATCTTCTTTCTCCTCCGGTTTATCGAAGAAAGCAAACAACAAAGGCAATAAAAGTAGGAAGGAAAGCTTCTTCATGGATTTATAATTCACATAGATGAGGAAAGATACAGAATTGGGAAAATGGAAATGGGAAACTATGAAATTGGGAAAATAGAAATTGGGTGATTAGTAAATGGGGAATTGGAAACTCAGGAAACGAAAAAAGGCCCTGAGTTTCCCCAAAGCCTTAATTTCCTATTTCCTTAATTTCCCAATTACTTCTTCTTCTTAGGAGCAAGCAACATAAACATTCGCTTTCCTTCCAGGAGTGGTAATTGCTCAACTTTTCCGACTTCTTCCACTTCCTGTGCGAATTTCAAAAGAAGGATCTCGCCCTGCTGTTTGAATACGATGGTACGTCCGCGAAACATTACGTATGCTTTCACTTTTGCACCTTGCTCAAGAAATTTGATCGCATGATTTTTCTTGAAATTAAAATCATGGTCATCGGTATGCGGACCGAAACGAATTTCCTTTACGACAACTTTTGTCGCCTTGGATTTCATTTCTTTCTGTTTCTTTTTCTGCTCG
Source organism: Bacteroidota bacterium (assembly GCA_031412295.1). Taxonomy (GTDB): domain Bacteria; phylum Bacteroidota; class Bacteroidia; order Palsa-965; family Palsa-965. The sequence goes on along the minus strand of JANOCU010000033.1, from coordinate 305,817 downwards.
TACAGGAATTTTTTGTACTCGACCACGCGGCAAACCGGCGGATCTGCATTCGGTACAATCTCGACTAAGTCGAGTCCTGCTTCTTTAGCAATTTCAAGGGCTCTCTCAATAGAGAACAATCCTTGTTCGATACCTTCACCAACTACGCGGACGTTAGGAACGTCGCGGATTTTTTCATTGATCCTGTGAAGATCTTCTCTTCTTGGCATTCTTGATCCACGCTGAAATGGTGGGCGAGGGCCCGATGGTGCTGACGGACGTGGACGATTGTTTGGATTAAAAGGAGCTGCGATGTTGACCTCCGGGTTTTAAGTTAAACTTCTGTTTGTTGTGAGTATTTGGTATTGAGTAGTGAGTACAATGTTTGAGTTTGTTGCGAACTTTTCTTGCGTCCAGTCTCAATACCCAATACTAAATACCCAATACCCCTTTTTTAAAACGATTCTAATTTCTGTTTCACTTCGTTGTTGATGAGCTCGGCGAATTCGGAAATTGACATTGCGCCTTTGTCTCCGTTTTCTGCGTCGCCTTGTTTTCTTACAGATAATGTGCCATCTGCTTCTTCTTTTTCTCCGAGAATAAGCATGTAAGGAACTTTCTTCAATTCAGTGTCGCGGATCTTCTTTCCGATCTTTTCAGAACGATCATCTACGAAGCCACGAATATCGGAATTTTTGAGCATTTCCTGCACTTTCAGGGCGTAGTCGATATACTTATCGCTGAGCGGCAAAATACCAACTTGCTCTGGTGTAAGCCACAATGGGAATTTGCCGGCGCAGTGTTCGATCAATACAGCAACGAAACGCTCCATGGAACCAAACGGCGCACGGTGAATCATGACCGGACGATGTTTCTGATTATCAGCGCCGGTGTATTCCAATTCAAAACGCTCAGGTAAATTGTAATCCACCTGGATCGTTCCTAATTGCCATTTTCTGCCGATTGCATCACGCACCATGAAGTCGAGCTTTGGTCCGTAGAAAGCAGCTTCACCGTATTCGATAACGGTTTTTAAGCCTTTTTCTGCAGCAGCTTCGATGATGGATTGTTCTGCTTTATTCCAATTCTCATCGGTACCGATATATTTTGAACGATCGGTTTTATCGCGCAAAGAAATCTGTGCAGTGTAATCTTCAAATCCGAGCGCATTAAAAACATAAAGCACAAGGTCAATTACTTTGCAGAATTCTTCCTTCACCTGGTCGGGACGGCAAAACAAATGTGCATCGTCTTGTGTGAATCCGCGCACACGTGTAAGTCCATGCAATTCCCCCGATTGTTCGTAACGATACACAGTTCCGAATTCGGCGAAACGTACAGGAAGATCTTTGTACGAACGTGGTTTTGTTTTATAGATCTCGCAGTGATGCGGACAATTCATTGGTTTCAAAAAGAATTCTTCGCCTTCCTGCGGTGTTTTGATCGGCTGGAAAGAATCTTTTCCGTACTTCTCATAATGGCCGGAAGTAACATACAATTGTTTGTGGCCGATATGCGGAGTGATAACAGGAAGATAACCTGCTTTTAACTGTGCTTTCTGTAAAAAGTTTTGCAAACGTTCGCGCAATGCAGCACCATTCGGCAACCACAACGGCAAACCCATTCCGACTTTTTCGGAGAAAGCAAACAATTCCAATTCACGCCCGAGCTTGCGGTGATCACGTTTTTTTGCTTCTTCAAGCATGACGAGATATTCATCGAGCTCTTTCTGCTTCGGAAAAGTGATTCCGTAAATGCGTGTCAATTGTTTTTTTGTTTCGTCGCCACGCCAGTAAGCGCCTGCGAGGTTCAACAATTTTACGGCTTTGATAAAACCGGTATTCGGAATATGTGGTCCGCGGCAGAGATCGGTAAAATTGCCTTGTGTGTAGAATGTAATTTTTCCGTCTTCAAGATCTTTCAGCAGATCGAGCTTGTATTCATCACCTTTTTCGGTGAAATACGAAATGGCTTCTGCTTTGGAAACTTCTTTGCGTTCGAACACGCTTTTCTTTTGCGCAAGCTCAATTACTTTCTTCTCGATCTTAGAAAAGTCGTCAGAAGAAAGTGATTTATCACCGAGATCGATATCGTAATAAAATCCGTTTTCTATAGGCGGACCTATTCCGAATTTTACACCCGGATAAAGCTGTTCGAGCGCTTCGGCCATTAAATGGGCGGAAGAATGCCACAACGTTTCTTTTCCTTCGTTATCGTTCCAGGTAAGCAATTGGAGTTTTGCATCAGCATTGATCGGCCGGGTTGCATCGTATGCTTCTCCGTTGACTTTTGCGCCGAGCACATTTCGTGCAAGTCCTTCGCTGATTGATAATGCTATTTGTAGCGCTGTGGTGCCTGCTTCGTACTGACGAACGGCTCCGTCTGGTAAAGTGATATTGATCATTTATTTTTTTAGGCCTGCATACAAAGCAGGTGGTTTGTTGTGAGGTGTAAATGTAGGGAAAAAGGTGATTGGTTCAAGGTGATTGGTTATTGGGAAAAAGGTTGGTGGGAAAAAAGGTTGGTGTCCGCCGCGGCGGAGGTGGTTGAAAAAATTGATGGTTGGTATGTTATTGTAGGACGCGATGCCTCGCGTCCTGGTTATGAAAATGTGAATGGTTAAGAATTTCTTTTTCGTTTTTCGGAAAATGCGAATGTTAGAAATTCCTTTGTTGAGACGCGACGCTCGCGTCTCAGTATTAAGAAAATGCGAATATTTAAGAAATTCTTTTTCCGTGAGGGATAGTAGTGAAAAGCCCGGAGTGTGCGGCTGATAACCTCAAACGTTTCTGATGGCATGTGTGCAAGCAACGTTTGAGGTTTGCGTGTTGTGACGAGGACTTGCAACGAATAGCCCGACCTGACGCAGGAGGGGCACGACCCAATTATTATTGGAGTATTAAAACCAGGAGGATATAAATTTATTGTGAAGAGAGTGGAATAGTTTTGGTTTGATTTTTTATCTCCAGGCAATTGTGGCACATGTGCCGAATCCGATAACAAGGATAATGATGAAGGAAAGCAGGTAACCAATTCCGTGAGCCGGTTTTCTTTTGGAAAAAAAGGTAATCATCAAAACCATGAGAATTACCCAATGAAAAATTACTAATGGCATTTCGATCATCGCGAATTGTTTGATATGCAGGACGCGAACAAAATAATACATCGCTGATTGATGCACCAAAAATATTCCCAGCTGAATTGCTAAAATCTTGAATGTTTCCCTGTTCATGCTATTGAATAATTGAATCCTTCACATTCATTCTAAGATTTCGTGCGGCTGCAGAATCAGCGGCCATCATAGAATCGAATCTTCTTACTTCCTTTATTGAGTCAGCAGCAGTGGTTGAATCAAAAACACTTTTTTCTTCTCGCGTCATTCCGGAAGATCCGTGAATAAATATCATTGACGCGCATGTTCCGAAACCAATGATAACTATAATGATAAAAGAAAGTATGTAGCCAATTCCTTTTTCACTTTTCTTTTTTACAAAGGCAACAATCATTAATATTAAGATTACCACCCAATGCAGCACTAAAATGTTCAGGTAAGTAGATTTTAATTCATAGATATGAAGCGTGCGGATACAATATTGGAGTATGAACTGGTAGATTAAAAATATTCCCAGCTGTATCCCTAAAATCTTAAACGTTTCTTTATTCATAATCAACTAAAATCCTCCTCCAATATAAATGCAGGAGCCGAATCCGATAACACCTGTAAGCAATAACGCAATGAGATAACCGATTCCCTTTCCTTTGTTTTTACCCGAAAAACTTAGGATCATCGTAACTAAGAGAAACAGCCAATGCGTTATGAGCGCAAGTATGTCCATCATCATAAATCCAAAGCCTTCGCCACCTGAGAAAAGCAAAGCGAGCAACAGCTGGTACGCAGCGAATATTCCCAGTTGCACTCCAACGACTTTCCAGATGTCGCGACTAAAATTCTGTTGCGGTGGCTGGTTTGGTATTTCGTAATTCATCGAGCTTCTTTTTATGTTGTGGGCGATACAAAAGATTCATGGTTTCAAACGGAATTATTTTTCCATCATCATTTACAATATGCACGCACGATTTTTTTATTGCGCGTACATCAAAATTCCATGCGTCAATAAATTGCATAATGATCACGCGGAATAAATTATTGTAAGTAAGATTCGGCGCCTGGATTTGCGGCAGGCAACACAGCAACGATTTTAATTCTTCGGTTGCAGATGATGGTGAATGTGCGGTGCTGAATAAATCCAGCACATGTGCATGCAACTTTTCGTCGTGTTCGTAAACAATAGTGTTGCGTGAATTATCCAGCAGCTGATCCGGATCGATGAACCGTGTTAAAGGAAAAATCTGTCCGTCGACCTTCAACGCGTAACCCATTACGAGCGCATCGGGATTGCAGGGAACAGGAATTAAATCTTTCTCGGTGAAAATGCTGCATTGGTTTAAAATTTCTCTCCGCACTTCTGTCAATGTGGTGCGATCTGTTTCGGGATTGAAATTTTCCAATCGTCCTGCAATTTGTGTCGGCTGAAATGTAACACCGCGAACGCAGGGTTGTTTCACCGCGTAATCAATTATTTCACCGATCTCATCCATGTTCAACCCTTTTTCAAGCGTCACGACAAGCGTAGTGCTGAGGTTGTATTTGTTGAGATGCTCCAGCGCTTTTTTTCTCGTCTCTGTCAAATCTTTGCCGCGCAATTTCTGAAGCACATCCGCTTTGAACGAATCGAACTGCAAATAAATTTCAAAGTCGGGCATGTAAGATGCCAGTTGCTTTACAAATTCTTCATCTTTCGCAATCCGGATTCCATTTGTATTTACCATCAAATGTTTCACCGGCTTCTTTTTGGCCATGTCGAGAATTTCGAAAAACTGTGGATGAATCGTTGGCTCGCCGCCGCTGATCTGGATGATGTCAGGATTTCCTTCGTTGCGGATGACTGCATCAAACATTTTTTCAACTTCTTCCAATGTGCGATGTCTTCCGAATGTGGGAGACGATTCTGCGTAACATGTCGGACAAGTTAAGTTGCAGCGATCGGTAATTTCCACGAGCGTGAGGCAGGAATGCTGTTCATGGTCAGGACAAAGTCCGCAATCGTACGGACAGCCATGATCTGTTTTTGTATTAAACATTAACGGCATTTCCGAAGGCTTCATGTAATTGCGCGCATTGCGGTAATATTCTTTTTCCGTGGCGATCAATACTTTTTGATGTCCGTGCTCCGGGCAACGTTTCAGCATAAAAACATTTTCCTGCTCGAAAACAATTTTTGCATCGACACGCTTTAAGCAATGTGGACAAAGACTTAAAGTAAAATCATAATACGTATAAGGTCTTTCAGGCATGGGATTTTAATAAGTGACGTGGTTGAAAAATGACATTCGCGTAATAAAGGAGTCCGGCAATACAAACGATTTGAATTGCGCTGAGCATTCCGAAATATTTGTAATCCTCTTTGAAAAATTCATTGATCAAACGATAGCTGAAATAAATAATCATCATCAGCTTAAACAATGAACCCGAAGCTAAAAAAGGATTTGGTGACTGGGTGACCCCTTCGACAAGCTCAGGACAAGTCTGATGACTGGGTGATTTAAGAATAGGAGATTGCTTTTTATTTAGTTTCCATAAAAGGTAAAAAGTAATTACAAGGAAAATAATTTCATAAAGCGGAAGCGGGTGGCGGAAAATTCCATCGCCATAATCAATTCCCCAGGGCAATGTTGTTGGTCCGCCGGCTGTGTGATCTTCTAACGCGGTTAAGAAGCAACCGATCCTTCCGATGATCAGCGCAAATAAAGTGGGGAAGACAAAAAGATCGCCGGAGCGTTGTTTCTCTTTCAGTATTTTTTTCACCAGCTCAACGAAAAGTGTTCCGCCGAATAATCCACCCACGATTGATTTATTATTGAACGCGACAAAAATGCTTTTCCACGAGTTCCAGTCGATTGCATGCGGATCTTCAAAGGCACCGAGCAAACGTGAACCGATAAGCGCTCCCGCAGTTGCGCCGACAATGATCCAGACGCGATTATGTTCATTTATGCTATCGCCAGATCTTTTGCGCAGGAATAAATAATAACGGAATCCGAGGAAAAAGGCCGCGATCTCGAAAATAAGATGAAAATAGGAGGGGAGAATTAATTTCATTCAGCTAATTGGTTCACTAAGATAGGTGAAGACCATCAGCAGGAAAATTAAATCTTGTTAATGGGCTGAAATCTGTAAGCGTTTTGCTGTTCAAAAATTGTTTTCATGAATCACTTTTCACAATCGCATTTGGCTCTTTATTTGAAATATAAGATCGAATCCAACTAAATGATCCAACATCATGATATTGTCAAAATTTGATCGCCTTCTCCGATGGGGCGTTTTAGTCAGCGTCTTGCTGAATATTGTTTTTAATTATTTATCCGTCCAGGGTAAAATCAACGGCGCAACAATTGAGGAAGTAACGCTACAGTATGAGCATTCGTTTACACCTGCAGGATTTACGTTCAGCATCTGGAGCGTGATCTATTTATCTTTCATCATTTATTCTATTTACCAATTGCTTCCTGTCCGAAAAGGAAATGCAGTGTATACCCTCGTTGCACCCTCCTTCATTGGTGTCAATTTGTTAGGCATGCTTTGGCTTACACTTTATAGTTATGATTTTATCGGACTGAGCGTACTGGTAATTTTTGCAATGTTTCTGCTTGGCTTTTTCCAGTTCAGATGTATAAAATTTGCAATTCAAAAACATCATACAAAGAAATGGATATCAGTTCCGTTTAGCTTGTTCTTCGGTTGGATCTCTATTGCAGCTCTTGCGAATTTTTCTACCTGGATTGTTTCTGTAACCGGTCAAAGCACGCCAATCTATCTTTCAATGTTTATGATTTTCCTTGCAGTTTTTGCTGCTGTGTTTATTACTGTTCGTTACCGCGACTGGATCTATCCGCTGGTAGTTTGCTGGGCGTGCATCGGTATCTGGTCGGCGACAAGAGATTTTTATAATCAAATCGCTTCCATGGCAGGCGGGGCATGTGTCTTGCTTATCACTTGGATTGCCGTGTATGCGCTGATCCATTTTTTCAAGTCGCAACGACTGGAATATTAAGGACGATTAAAATTTTAATTATATAAAAAGTGTTATGGGACTTATAAAGAATCTTGACAACAGTGATGGAATTGAAAAGCTGAAAACAATTGCGGAAGATATTCGTGTGTGTATGTTTTGTACGGGTGTTGATTCTTTGCCGTTCGAATCAAGACCGATGAGCACACTTCAAGTGGATGAGGAAGGAAATTTTTGGTTCTTCAGCGGAATAGACAGCAATAAAAATTTTGAAATTCTTACCGATGATCAAGTGCAGCTGATCTATTCCAAACCGGGCGATTTACATTTTATGAGCGTCTATGGAAGAGCAGAAATTTCAAAAGACAAAAAGAAGATCAATGAGCTTTGGACTAATTTCGCGAAAGCCTGGTTTAAAGAAGGAAAAGCTGATCCGGATTTGACTGTGATTTGCGTGAAGCCTGAGCAAGCTTATTATTGGGATACACAGCATGGTCGAATGATTTCGCTTTTGAAAATTGCAATTGCAGCAATGAGCGAAAAGCAGATGGATGATGGAGTGGAGGGGAAGATTCTTGTGAAGTAAGATACTGCTGGTACCGATTGAACACGGATCAGACGGATGAAACGGATTTGCGCAGATTTTAGGTTCAATTTTTTATCCGTTCTTATCCGTTAAATCCGTCTGATCCGTGTTCTATACAAGCACTAAGGAAATTCAGTACTTTGCAACCAATGAATTTACCCAACCCCAACGCACTTAAATTTTACAATCCATCTACTTTCTGGAAACTTGATTGGCGCCAGCTGTTTGCGGATATTCCATATGTATTATTCGCCGTTTATTTTTCGCAGCAGGTTGTTAATGATACAACCTTATTCCGTTCGCTTTCACCATTACAACTTCTGCAGGTTTTTGTTTTGGTGTCGCTGTTTCTTCCTTTTTATCTCGGATTTATTTATGCGAAATATAAAATCGTTTATCCGAAAATCGTTTCGCGCATTGTAAGCTTATTCGGCCTGCTCGGATTTCTCATTCAGCTTATGTTTCTCGTGCAATTGAATATTCGCTCGATGGAAGCGGGGCAGGGCGAAAAATATGTGGAATGGTTTTTCCTGTTGTTGAGCTTATTCCTGCTCTTCCTTATTCCGGCTGCGGCGAGTGGCGGATTTAAAATGGGAAGAAAAGTTTTCGGAAAAGAAGATGCATTACGTCCCGAAAAACAGTTGGGAAACCTGTTTGCGGTTTTGCTTGGAATTTGTCTTTTCCTTTTCCAGTTTATTTATTTCGTGGATGAAGAGCGCGCGATGGGATGGAGATGCCTCGTGTTTTTCCTGGAGCTCGGAATTTCCATTTACGTTGCAAATCGCGTTTTTGTTTTTATGCGGTTTGTAAAACGAAAGCTGCTGGAAAAAAATCACTATCGCCGCGTGACAGGATTTATTGAAACGATTTTTCCACTTATAATTACTTCCGTTTTACTGATCTGGAGCCAGGTTGCAAATCATGCTGCACAAAAAGCCATAGGTGAAGACACACACCGCCCGGTGATCGTAATTATTTTTGCGCTGATTCTTTCCGGTGTAATTCCTTTCCGGCTGTTCCTGCTTTTTAATCCGCCGTTACGCTTTTACAACCTTCTTACGGGGCTGGCGGCTTTTGCTTTTTTTCTTTGGAGCTGGTGTTGAATCTGTCGACAATTTTCCGGGATAGGAAAGTTTTAGATCCTGTAATTTTTCCAGCACTATCGTTGCTACGAGAAATTCTTTATACCAATTCTGGTCAGCAGGAATAATATGCCATTTCGGCGAATCGCACTGTTTGAATATCTGCTGGTATGCTTCCATAAAATCATCCCACTTTTTGCTGGTCGCCCAGTCGCCGTCGTTATGCTTCCAGAATTTTTTCGGATTGGTTTTGCGTTCCGTCAACCGTTCTTTCTGTTCTTCTCTTGAAATGTGCATGTAAAATTTTAGCACATGTGTATTGTGATTTTTCAGCAGCTGCTCGAAATTATTTATGTCGTTAATTTTTTCGCCGATCTGTTCTTTATCCAGCATACCATGCACAACCGGTGTAAGCAGATCTTCATAATGCGAACGATTAAAGATGTGGATCATTCCGCGTGAAGGCGTGTTTTTATGAATGCGCCAGAGAAAATCATGCGCGATCTCATCGGCTGTCGGTGCTTTATATGCAAACACACTGCAACCTAATGGATTTAATCCGCTGAAAACATCTGCAATCAGTCCGTCTTTCCCGGAAGCATCCAATCCCTGCAAAATAATAAGCAAGCTGTGTTTTCCCTGTGCGTAAAGCAATTTTTGCAGCTCTACGATTTCGGCCTTCAGCAATTCGGTTTTTACTTTTGTTTTCTCCTTATCGAGTGTTTTGGGAGCGCGGGTGGAAATGGAAAGTGGGTTAGTCATAGGTTAGGAGTAGTCAGTTGTCAGTAGTTGTTTGTTGTTTGTTGTTTGTTGTTTGTTGTTTGTTGTTTGTTGTTTGTTTGGAATGATAAGGTACAAATAAGATGCCGACTATTGAATGGAGAAAGATTCTTCTGATGATTTAAAGTTGTTAAGGAATTATCGGGGCGTGACCGTGAAGGAAGACCCTTCGTGTTTCCTTCACGGTCGGGCTATTCACTGCAAGTCCTCCCGTGAAGTAGAGGCAAGCTCACTTCACGGTGCGGGCTTTTCGTTGCTATCCCTGCCTGCAGCAGCACAGGTCAGCGCTGCAGCAGGCAGGCCTCACGCAAAAAAAAAGAAATCCAGATTATTTAAAATGAGATGATTATTGAATACAAATTCCCATTACACAAATATCATCTACCTGCTCGAGCTTGTTTTTCCAGGCGTAGAACTTTTCTGTTATAATTTGCTTCTGCGTTTGCATTGGTTCTTTGGAAGCGGAGAGTAAGATCTGCTTGAAATTTTTGGTCATCATTTTTTTCTCTTTCGGACCTCCGAACTGATCAGCGAATCCATCGGAGAAAAGATAAATGCAATCGTTCTGCTGTAATGGAAATACATGCAAATCAAAAACGTGCGAAGCCGGTGTATGACCACCAATGGCAACTTTCGAAGCTTCCAACTCAATCAGCTCTTGATTTCGAATGATCCACACCGGGCGATTGGCTCCTGAAAATTCAAGCTTCATGTTTTCGCGGTCAATAGCTACCAGCGCCACATCCATTCCATCGCGCATGCCACCCGTCAGGTCATCCTGCTTGAGCACTGTTTTCAGCTGACGATTTACAGCGCCAAGAATTCCTGATGGTGTATTTTGTTTGGCTTCATTCACCACCTGGTTCAGCTTATCAATGCCGATCACGCTCATGAATGCACCCGGAACGCCGTGGCCCGTACAATCCGCAACAGCCACATAGGTTTTATTTCCAGATTTGGCGAACCAGTAAAAATCGCCGCTCACGATATTTTTCGGGCGGAAGAAAATGAACGCATCGTTGAATGCAGCATGGAAAGCCGGCAGTTCGGGAAGCAACGTATCCTGGATCTTTTTTGCATAATTGATGCTGTCGGAAACTTCTTCGCTCTTTTCTTCAATGATAGCTTTTTGCGATTCAATTTCACGGTTACGTTCTTGCAGCAATTCATTCGCTTTTTTCTTGAGCTGGTATCTTTTAAACAAAGAAAAAGCAAGCAGAAGCAGAAGCACAATTCCACCAATAGCAGTATAGCTGATAATGTTTGAACGATTCGCTTCCGCATCCGACAGCTTCTTTGAATTTACCAATGAAGCATTTTGTTCTTTCAGCTTTTCTTCACGCAACGATTCCTCCATCTGGTCCAGCTGATTTTTCATATCAGTGCTGCTCATGGAATCTTTTTTCGAGGTAGAAAGTGATAAATATTTAAACGCATTTGTATAATCACCCATGCCTTCATACATCGAGGTGTAACCCTGGTAAATATTTATCAGCGCTACGAGATCATTGTATTTTCTGCTGATGGCTGCACTCGAATCAAGGTAAATTTTAGCCATGGTAAAATCACCTGTCGTCGTATAAAGTCCGCCTAAATTATACATAGCCGCACCAAGACCAATTTCATCTCCGTTCTTCCTTGCAAATTGAATTGCGCTATCAAAATGTTCTTTTGCTTTTTTATAATTTTTCTGCTGGGTGTAAACGTTTCCAAGATTTGTCTGATCGCCTGCCCATCCTAATGTATCACCAAGCTGGAGACAAAGATCCATTGCACGGTTAAAATAAATTTCTGCAGAATCATATTGATGCAGATTAAAAAAAGCATTGCCCATGTTGGAATAATTTTTTGCCAGCCACGGTTGATTGTTGATTTGAATATTCATATGACGTGCCACCCGGAAATATTCCAGCGCTTTTTCCTGCTGGTTTTCTGCCATGAAAATAATTCCGAGATTATTGTAAACGCCGGCAATCCCTTTTTTATCCTTTATCGCTTCATAAATATTTTTTGCTTTCAGGTAGCTGTCAGTCGCCTCTTTTACTCGACCCATTTCTCTTTGCGCGTTGCCAAGTCCATTTGAGCTTTTAGCAATCCAGTACTTAGCCTGTTTCTTTTCAAAAAGCGAAATAGCTGAAGTGTAATTATCGATTGCTTCTTTATTAAAACCAAATCCATTGCGGGTTACACCTAATTGGTAATAGCACCGTCCCGTCCAGAAATCATCGTTCAGCTTTTCCGCAATAACTAATCCTCTTTTTGCATACGCCACACTTTTTTCATGATCAGAATAAGCAGTGGCTTGTGAAAGTGCCACGTAAGCGCTGACGGATGAAGTATCATTCACCGCTTTTTTTGCAACGCGTGTAAGGCTGTCGATCGTTTTTTGATCTTGTGCGAAAGCAGTAATAGAAAAAGCGAAGAAGAGGAGAAGGGGGAAAAAACTGACTTTCATTATTGGAGGTTTTTTTTCATCAGGCGCGTTTAAGAACGTGCCTGATGAAAAAATATGGGAGAAATATTCCTGGTGAAAAAGGGTGAACAGTCTTTCTGAAAAAGGCCTTGTCATTTATCAGGTCTGCAGCACACCTGTATTGTAGCGCTTCGTTATCGGCGAATGATTTGCTGCTTCAATGCCCATAGAAACCCATTTGCGCGTGTCAAGCGGGTGAATAATATTATCTATCCACAAACGCGCTGCTGCGTAATAGGGCGAAGTCTGCGCGGTATACTTTTCTGTGATCTTATCGAGCAATTCTTTTTCTTCTTCCGGCGTGATTTCTTTTTTGCCTTGTGCTTTCAACGAGCTCACCTGGATCTGCAATAAAACTTTTGCAGCCTGCGCGCCGCCCATCACTGCAATCTGCGCGGTGGGCCACCCCACGATCAAACGCGGATCGTATGCTTTTCCGCACATCGCGTAATTTCCTGCACCGTATGAATTGCCTACGACGATTGTAAATTTAGGTACAACAGAATTGCTCATCGCATTCACCAGCTTTGCACCGTCTTTGATAATTCCGCCTTGCTCTGAACGTGAGCCAACCATAAATCCGGTTACATCCTGCAGGAATACCAACGGAATTTTCTTTTGGTTGCAATTCATAATGAAACGTGCTGCTTTATCAGCCGAATCAGAATAAATAACGCCGCCGAATTGCATTTCACCTTTTTTGCTTTTCACCACTTTACGCTGGTTCGCAACAATGCCGACTGCCCATCCATCAATGCGCGCTAATCCGCAAATAATGGATTGACCGAAAAGCTCTTTGTATTCTTCAAAATCAGAATCATCGACCAAACGTGCAATGATCTCACGCATATCGTAAGGTTTCTCACGCGAATCGGGCATGATGCCGAGAATTTCTTTTTCGTCCAGCTTAGGTAGGGCAGGAGTCTTGCGGTCGAAACCTGCTTTATCATAATCGCCGACTTTATCCATGATATTGCGGATACGGTTGAGGCAATCTTTATCGTCCAAACATTTGTAATCGGTGACGCCTGAAATTTCGCAATGAGTTGTTGCTCCACCCAATGTTTCATTGTCAATGGATTCACCGATGGCAGCTTTCACTAAATAAGAACCTGCAAGAAAGATCGTTCCTGTTTTATCCACGATCATCGCTTCATCACTCATGATCGGCAGATAAGCGCCACCTGCCACACATGAACCCATGATCGCCGCGATCTGCAAAATCCCTTCCGAAGACATGATCGCGTTATTGCGGAAAATGCGTCCGAAGTTTTCTTTATCCGGAAAAATTTCATCCTGCATTGGCAAATAAACACCTGCGCTGTCAACGAGATAAATAATTGGCAAGCGATTTTCCATCGCAATTTCCTGCGCGCGTAAATTTTTCTTTCCGGTTATCGGGAACCATGCGCCGGCTTTAACTGTGGCGTCATTGGCAACAACAATGCATTGTTTTTTATTCACGTAGCCGATCATCACCACTACACCGCCCGAAGGACAGCCGCCATGTTCCGCATACATTCCATCACCCGCAAACGCGCCGATCTCAATACGATCGCTGTCTTTGTCAAACAAATAATCGATGCGCTCGCGTGCTGTCAGCTTTCCCTGCTCATGCTGTTTTTCAATACGCGATTTTCCACCGCCAAGCGCAGTTTTTTCGAAGCGTTGTTCCATTGCAGAAATAAGCTGCTTAATGGTGTCTTCGTTTTTATTGAAAGCAATATCGGTGTTCGTTTTTGCGGTCGACATACAATGAGGAGGGTTGGATTTTAGTGCCGTAAAGTTAGCATTTTCATGGACGAATCTGGTAATCTGGTAATCTGGTAATCTGGTAATCTGGTAACTGGGTAATTGATTGATGATTTATAAATTGATCAAATAAAAATGGGTTGCTACGATCTACACCGTGCCAACCCATTTTTTAAATTACCCAGTTACCAGATTACCAGATTACTAAATCACTCCAGCACGATTTACCTGCTGATGATTAGCCTTTGCGTGGAGGTTCCGTTTGCGTTTTGGGTGCGTACGAAATAAATTCCTTCGGCAAAGCTGGTCAGATCAAGCGCGTGATTTCCTTCTGCAAGCTGTAAGCTCATTACATTTTCTCCGAGTGTATTGAAGATCATAACGGCAGATGTTTCAGTAAGATTGATCATCACATTTCCATTGGATGGATTCGGATAAATGAAACTTCCGTTTGAAGCCGCTTGCTCGTCAATTCCGACACATGCATTAACCGTAACTGAAGTTGCTGCACCAAAGTTGCAACCGTTGGTATCGGTGTAGAGGTAAGAAACTGCGAATGCTCCGAGGCCTGCAGTGCCCGGATCAAAAGAAGTGCCGCTTACTCCTGTGCCGGAAAATTTTCCGCCAACAGGTGAGCCATTCAATGTTACATCTGCATCATCAACACAAACTGTTGTAGCACTTGCGTTGATAGTTACATTGACAATCGGGAATACAGTCATCATCAACGAATCAGATGCGCTGCAACCGTTTATATCTGTGTACAAGTAGTTGATCACATGCGTACCAGGACCGGCATTTATTGGTGTAAATGTATTGCCTGAAATTCCCGGACCTGATAATGTTCCGCCACTTGGCGATGTTGCAAATGAAATAGCCGGATCTGCAGGACAAAGACTGTCGTCAAAAGCAGTTAACATAACGAACGGCGGGATATTTATTGTTACGGTTATGGTATCGCTGTTGTAGCATCCGTTTGTATCGACCACTACAACTGCGCAGGTTCCGCTTGTATTGAAAATAACTGTCTGTGTTGTTGATCCATCGCACCACAAATATGAAGCGCCGGAATTACCAGCATCCAGCAATACAGAAGTTCCACAGAATGTTGTGTCGTTTCCGACATTCACAACCGGCAATGGATTAACAGTTAAGTTTAATGAATCAGAATCAAAACAGCCATTAGCATCTGTAACCGTTACACTATAAACAGTATCGGCATTAGCAAGCTCTGTTTGTGTTATTGCTCCTGTGCTCCACAAATAAGAAGCGCCGGCATTCATTGCATCAAGGGTAATTGTATCGCCCGAGCAAATTGTTGTATCGTTTCCAAGATTTACAACAGGATTCGGAACAGAAACAATTGTAATTCCAATAGCAGCAGAATCAGTGCAACCATTTGAATTTGTTTTTGTCATATTGTAAACACCGGCTGCAGTTGCAGAATAAGCCGGACTGTTTGCGCCCGGAATCATTGTTCCATTTAAATACCATTGCTGAGTACCACCACCTGTGCCTGTCAAAACAATTGATCCGCCGGGGCAGAGGTTGGTTTGTGCAGAAGAAACAGCTACAACTGGAAGGGGATTCTGACTAACATCAACACCTGTTCCAGATGAATCGGTTCCGCACGCATCTGTAACGATTACATTGTAATGTCCGGTCTGCGAAGCATAATAAGTTGCTGAAGGACCATTTGCAACTAAGGTACCGTTCAAATACCATGCGTAGTTAGCCGCAATGGATTGTGAAGTAAGCATTGTGCTGTCGCCGGTACAATAGGCAGTTGCACCTGAAATAACACGGGAGCAAGTGAGGAATGCTAATCCGCGAACATCGTCAGGTGATGAATTTCCATATTGAGCGCCCACGGTACCGTTTGCATCATACTGTTGAAAACGGCTACCGATATTGCTGACAAGGAATTTATTATTCGCTAAATAAACGGAACCGAATATTTCTCCGTTTGTTGAGCCGATAAGCGGAACGCCTGTTACTGTTACACCTGAAGTATCAAATTTTTCGAAAACCATTGTTCCGTTACCTGACCAGTGATAGATCATATTATCTACCGGGTTATAGCTGATCGATTCGCCATCTGCACCATTACCCAATGTGCGTAAAACTGTTTTAGTCGCGTTGGTCTGATCAATTCGATAAACAGTTTCGGGAACAGTTGCTCCATCGCCGGTTACGCCAAGCAATGTGTTATTTCCGTTGAATGTCAGCGATGCAAAATTATCACCGAGGTTTCCTACAATCGTCACAACACCGGTAAGCGGATTAAGAATACCCAACACGCGACCTGTCACTGCTGATTGTTTGCACGCTACGAAAATCTGCCCGGTTGCTGCGTTGGTTGCTATGCCATTCATTCCGGTTAATGGTCCGCCGGAACTCGGAGACGGAGCTAAACGGCGAATGACAGAAAAATTTGCGGTATCAAATACCCACAGACTATCCTGGAAAGGAGAAGCACCGATTAAACGGGTTACAGATTGAGCATTTGATTCGAATCCGAAACAAGCTAAAAGCACAAGAAGCGTAAAGATTTTTTTCATGGGGAGAGGTTATTTTTTGGGAATGGCAAATGTAATACATGAAGAGAGTTATTCCAATTGTTTACATCGATGCGAAATGAAGCTGCAAAAAAAAAGGAGCCCTTGTCAGAGCTCCTTTCATTATATAAAAAAAGATTGTTTATTCTTCTTCGTCTGCATCTGCGGGTTCTTCCTGTAATTCATACAGGCGAATGAACTCAGCAAGCTCAGCAGGCTTAAGATCTTTTGCTTTTACTTTATATTTTGCTTTCAGGTAATCGGGCTCGCGCACTTGTAATGTTTCGTGCACCATTGTCCAAAGCTCATGACCTGATTTTCCTGCAAGAAGCGGGCGTGAATCTTTTTCAGCTTCGAGTCTTTCAACGAGATGATCTGTGCTCATCTTGAGATAAATTACAACACCGGCTTCGGTCATTTTATCCATATTGTCGAAGAAACAAGGCGTGCCACCACCGGTCGCAATAACGCAATCATCTTCTTCGAGCAATTCGGTAAGACAGTTTTTTTCTAATTCGCGAAAATGTTTTTC
Source organism: Bacteroidota bacterium (assembly GCA_031412295.1). Lineage (GTDB taxonomy): Bacteria > Bacteroidota > Bacteroidia > Palsa-965 > Palsa-965. Next base: position 289,005 of record JANOCU010000033.1, on the reverse strand, counting down.
ACCTTCTGCTGCGAAGATGGCTGCCACATCTTTACCTGCTTTTTTTTCAATTACTTTATCAAGGTCAAAAGAATTAACCCCAAGTTCTTTAGCGAGAGCCGCTCCCATCAAGGATTTGCCGCTGCCCATGTAGCCGACAAGGAAAATGCGCATAAATTATTTTTTTACAGTTGTTGATTAATTGTTTATTTCACTTTCGATTGAAACCATTGTGCTGAAGTTGACAGACACCATAACTCCATTCTCAAAATAAAAGTCCGCCATTGCGTCGTCGAATGTAATACGTTTTTCGCCCCATTCGTGAAATTCTTCATCCAATTCTTTGAACCCATTTTGTTTAAAAAGATCTTTCAATTGTGGTTCATTCAACGAAAAAACAGGTATATCCCACATTTTCAGCTGTAGCGAGCTGTCGATTTCTGCGCAGCAAAACCGGTTGGTATGGGGCCCATCGAAAAAAAGTGTGAATCCTTTGGCCCAATAATGCCAGACAGCAGACGGGCTTCCGTCAATGCCTTCCATTATTTCTTTTTCTTCCGGTTCGCCGAACGTTTTCAGGGCTTCTTTATCGGAGGAACCAAAGGCCAAAGGGCCGAAACTCTTAAGTAAGCAGGCTTCTAAAGGGACCATGGCTATTTTGTTTATCTGAAAGTTAATGGAAATATGTGATAAATATCAATCCAAAGGAACTTAAATTTTTAAATAAATCGTGATAACAGGAAAGATAAATGCGCTTATTATATTTATCGGATCACTTTGATAGAGGAAGAGTTGCGTAGTGGCATAAAAACAACAAAGCCCCACATTTCTGTGGGGCTTTTTGTCTCGTCACAATGGCTGAACATGCTAATCAAAGATTTTTGAAAGTGACGAGAGACGGGACTCGAACCCTCTCGTCACGAATAAAAAGTCTGAGATTAATGATATTTTCACTCGTGACGAGACGTGACAGGGCGGCATTCTGCTTATTTCCCTATTAAATTCAATGGACTTGCAATCAGCTTTTCAAGAGATCTTCGGTTTAATCGCTTGATAACCTTCTCCCTTTTCAAAGCTTCGGTTCTGTTTTCAAATTGTTCAAGATAGACCAATTCCCATGGTCCTTTTCCCTTTGTATAAACACTTTCGCCGGAATTATGAGTAATAACCCTGTTATCGGGATCAGCACTTTCTCCTTTGTAGAAAATGTCAGCTGATTTGGAGAAAATTATATAAACGTAGTGAGGCATAAAAACAACAAAGCCCCACATTTCTGTGGGGCTTTTTGCGGAACGGACGGGACTCGAACCCGCGACCTCCGCCGTGACAGGGCGGCATTCTAACCAGCTGAACTACCGATCCAATTGACTGCAAATATAATGAACTTAATCTTTACTCGTACTCTTAATCTTTACTCGTACTTGTGATCCCGCTGGGATTCGAACCCAGGGCCCCTACATTAAAAGTGTAATGCTCTACCAGCTGAGCTACGGAATCATGCTTTTTGATTTCTCAAACGCGGGTGCAAAGATAGTTTCTTAAAGCAGTCTACCAAATTGTTTCTTCATATTTTTTTTAACGTTTTGAACAATCGGGCTAAATGCACTGTTTATAAATTCTTGTTTTTGACGTTTTTTTAAACATGATATTCGAATAATGTAGTCGCTTATTCTCATATGAAAGTGTATCTTTTCCTATCGTGGCAATTATAAAAAAGATACTCACAAATAATCGATTGAAAACAAAATCCTTTTTCCTCATTTTTTTTCTTTTCCCGGTGCTTGCCTTATTCGCACAGGAAAAAATAAACCAACTGGATTCCATCGGCAAAAAAAACGGCAAATGGATCGTTTACCTCGATGATAGCTGGAAAGAAGTGAAGGATAGCTGCGATGCTGAATATTACCGCTACACTTATTACGAACATGGCGTGAACCTGCAGCCGATGGGAAAGTTCGGCGGGAAAAACTTCAAGCTGGAATCCCCGGTTGATAGCGCCGGGAAAAATGAGCGGATAAAATTGCTCGATGGTGAATATAAATGGTATGATGCAAAAGGTCGGCTTAGCTCTGAACACTCATTGAACAAAGGAGAATATATTTATAGCAAGGAATATTATCCTTCAGGCAAACTAATGCAGCATTTTGATTTTACCCGAACATGGAATAATCAGCCGAACACCTGGCATATTTCCATTTACAACAAAAAAGATGATGGTGTGAAGCACTATTATTTCCGTAACGGGAAATATGGTTGGATGGGATATTTTTATTTGCCGGGAGCTGATGCAGAAGCACCACAAAAATAATCAGGCAAAATAAAATTTAACCTGCTTACTTTTTTCTTGCCATCCCGCCAATTTTAAATGAAACCTTTATACCGGAATATCATCTGAAGTGCCTTTGTCGTTCGCCATTAAGATCATGCGAATACGTTTGATATGGACATCAGATGATTTTGCTCTTTCAACCGCCGACTTTGCGGGAGCCCCGGTTTGCTCTTTAGCCATAGTAGTGAGAAGATTTTTCCTTTCCTCAAACATTCGTAGTGCCGTCCACATCGTTTCGTTAAGCAGTTTGGTTTGCTCCGCGAGAAGAATTTTTGAAGTATAGGAATGCCCTGTATGACACCGGAAACGCATATTAATTCCGCTGTCTACTTTCCACAAAACACCACCACAACCTGGACAATTAAAAGGAACCTGGTCACCTAAGGCATTAACGGAGGGTAAATTGCTTAAGACTCTTTTGGCAATTTCTACTTCTATTAAGATATCTTTTGGAACAGGCTTTGATTTAGCTAGCTTTTTTGAAACCAGCTTGCTTAAAATGCCGCCCATTTCGGCTATAGGGATGCAATAATCTATTTTCACCTGGTTTAATGCATTCTGTGGCATAGCCGGGTATTGTGCGTCTGCGGGATCCTGCACAATACAAACACCTCCACATCTTTTTATTGCTAACATTCCTGCAGTCCCATCATCAAGATAACCGGTGAGTATAATTCCGATAACTTTATTTCCGAAGGCCGCAGCAGCTGAACGGAACAAAGGGTCTATACCTGGCCGCCAGCGATTTTCATGTGCACCTTTCGTAATTAAAATCTTGTTTCCCTCTGTTATTAATAAATGGTGATCGGAAGGTGCAATATATAAATGCCCGTGTGAAATAAGCATTCCATTTTTAGCATGGGCGCATTTCATTTTACTGCATTTTTTCAGCTCATCCAAAAGAACGCTTCCGGTGGCATCTGCTGAAATATGTTGTACGACCAGTATAGCCGCAGGGAAATCTACCGGCAATTGGCTGGTTAATTTTATTAATGCCTGGAGGCCGCCTGCAGATGTGCCTACCACAACAACTCTTGAAATTTTTGTGGTAGTGTTTTTAGGTTTTACCTTCGCCATAAGAGATTATTGTAACTTTTATCCGCATGAACTTTACTGGTCATCACGAACATCTATTTTCTTCAAATCTCCTTTTGCCGGACCATTGATAACTTTTCCATCCGTTGTAAATCGCGAACCATGAAGCGGGCAATCAAATGATTTTTCATCCTTGTTCCAATGCAAAATTCCACCAAGATGCGGACAAACTGCAGTATGTGCATGCAGGCAATTCTGCGCATTACGATACAGAGCAATTTTTTTCAGGCCGGATGATAGTATACCACCTTCTCCCGGTTTAAGATCTTCAGCTTCTTTAATGTCGCCGGGTTTTATCCAATCAATCACCATTTGTGCTGTCATGTCGCCGACCTCAATCAAATAATCATCCGCAGTTTTGAGTGTAATACGTGATGGATCATAAAGATCGATCCATGGATTATTTTTGCCGGTAATAATATCAGAAATAATTATTCCGCCAAGCGTTCCATGCGTCATTCCATTTCCTGAATCACCTGTAACGATATAAATATTATCGTTTCCCGGATTTTTACCAATGAAAGCAAGCGCATCAACAGGCTCCATCACTTGTCCCGACCAGCGATAAGCAATTTCTTCTATTGCAGGAAAACGTTTTTTAGTCCATTCGATCAATCGCGTATATCTTTCTTCTTCCGGAATATTTTCTTCATCCGCTTGCCCTGTTTTATGATCTTCACCACCGGAAATTAAAACATCATACTGCTCATCCAATTCTTCCAGTCGCACATAATGATATGGTTTGGTGATCCACTTTGATTCCTGGTTGCCGGAATCCCACCACAGCGAATAAGGCAAAACACCTTTTTTAATTTTTGCACCAATCACATACGAACGATACGGCCACTGTTTCGTGTGCATCGTAAGACGGTCGTTGATCGGCGTATTTGTTGCAACTACAATATGATTTGCGTTTACTTCATAGCCATTTACTTTTGCGCCTTTCTCATTAATATCTTCTGCGCGCGATTCAGTATAAATTTTTCCGCCCATGCGTACAATTGCATCTGCAAGCCCTTTTAGATAGCTCATAATATGAAATTGTCCCTGGCCCGGAAACTTGATGCACCATTTGCCTTCTTCAGCAGCAATAGCAGGAATATGCTCTAACATTTCAGTCAGCAATCCTGCATTTTTAGTTGCGGCATATTCTTTCTCCAGCGTATCTTTTGTATCAGTCGAATGAAGAAATAAATAGCCATCAACACGCTTAAAGCTGCAATTTATTTTTTCAAGCAGAATGGTATTTGCTATCCATTCAATGGCAGCCATATGACTGTTTGCTGCAAGAACAGATTTTTCTTTACCGAATATTTTTTCGATTTCGTAATACCTGTCATCAAGCGCACAAGTTAAATGAGCAGTGGTTCGTCCTGATTCGCCGCTGCCTATAAATCCATCTTCAACCAACGTCACTAGCCGTCCTGCACGTGCAAGACAATAAGCGGTTGATAAACCGGAAATACCACCACCGATGATTAAAACATCTGTCGAGATAGGTTGTATTACTCTTTCGAAAATAATAGGTTGAGAAGATGCAATCCAATAGGATTGATGTTCCCCGGAAGTTCTGCTGCTATTGATTGGTTCGGAGCGTTCCATAAGTTGCTATTAGAATTACTGATTACTAATGCCGCACGATGCCCGCCGCCAAAATTCAAAAAGAAGTAGAACTGATTTTACAGCAGCTTATACTGCTTCAATTTATTATAAAGCGTCTTCCTGTCAATATCAAGGATCTTTGCTGCCTGTGATTTGTTGAATTTCACCTGTTCAAGTGTTTCAACAATTTTTTCATATTCAGCATTCAACGCAACTGATTTCAGGTTGTTCTTTGTATCGTGCGGTTTATGATGTTCACCGTTTGCATTTCCACCTTCAAAATTAAAGGAGAATTTATGGTTGAAGGAAATTTCAACGGGCAATGCGCTCAGCTGAATTTCTGTTCCGTCGGTAAGCAAAGTAACACGCTTGATAATATTGTTCAGCTCACGAAGATTACCGGGCCAGCGGTATGTTTTAAATACAGCAAGCACTTCCGGAGAAAATCCGAGAATGTTTTTGTTGAGCTCTTCCGCAGTCAGCTTTAAAAAATGATTTGCGAATAATTCGATATCTCTTCCGCGTTCACGCAAAGGAGAAAGTGTAATGCTGAATTCATTAAAACGATGAAACAGATCTTCACGGAATCTTCCTTTAGCTGCTGCTTCATTCAAATTTTCGTTTGATGCAACGATGATACGCACGTCAATATCGATTTCTTTTGTTGAGCCGAGTCGCCTGCATTTTCTTTCCTGCACAACACGAAGCAAGGCTACCTGGATATCGTAAGGCAAATTTGCAATTTCATCGAGAAACACTGTACCACCGTTCGCAGCTTCAAATTGCCCGATCTTTTGGTGCATGGCTCCTGTGAAAGCACCTTTTTCGTGACCGAATAATTCGCTGCCTGCGAGCTCACGAGTGAGTGCGCCGCAATCGATAGCCACAAAAGGTTTATGTTTTCTTGCACTGTTATTATGGATGGCTTGTGCGATGGATTCTTTTCCTGTTCCGCTTTCGCCATAAATGATCACGCTGTAATTTGTTGGCGCCACAAGACGAATCTGTTTTTCAACTTCCTTGGCCTGTGGACTAATGCCGGAGATGTAATGCGCGTTCTGGTGCGCGAACATTTTTTTGTTTTTGTTTGCGATGCTTTCTCTTTCAGGTGATGATTTACCTGAATCAGCCTGGCCGATGAGCTCTTCGCGTTTTGCAATTGCTTTATCGAGCAACAACAAAATTTCATCCGGGAATAATGGTTTTGTGATGTAATCAAATGCTCCCATTTTAATTACATCAACAGCTGTTTTAACGTCAGAATACCCGGTAATAATGATCACCTGGGTTTCCGGACTTTTTTCTTTTACTTTTTGAAGGATTTGTTTTCCGTCGGTGCTACCAAGTCGGAAATCAGATAGTACAACATCGAAATTTTCCTGCTCTATCAGTGCCAGCGCCGTGTTAGATGTAAATGCTGTTTTTACCGCGTGACCTTTTTTGGATAAGAATCTCTCAAGGAGATTACAAATATCCATATCATCATCAATTACGAGTATTTTGTACATGCCGTCCGCCTATATTTAATTACTATCAACACTAATCCTTTGCTCTACCTCATAATTTTTTGAAGTATCGCCGTTTTATTTTTTTGAATCAAAAAGGATAAAAGCTTTTTCAGTCCGGCTTGCAGAATATAACCTTTAATTCCCCGGTCAGCCTTATTCATGATCTTATCTAATACTATCTGTGCACCAAAGTTCATTGTAGCACCTAGCGCATCTTGTTTGAATTCAGTATCCTTTCCAAGATTTGATACAGTACTTTTAATCACATTAGGTATGCTCAATGAATTTTGAATTTCACGCACACTTGCCCTGAACTCAGCTTGCTGTAGTGTTAGAATTTCCTGCAGTAAAGCCTTTTGTAATTTAAGGTCGTCTAAGTTGTTTATTTGAACGCCGGTCTTAATATCCATAACCTATTTATCGTTTAAAATTTCACTGATGATTTTATTAGCAACAGGCTTTTTAATAATTGCTTCTCTTCCTAAATACAGTATCAAAAAGATGACAACATAACCTCCTGCAACAATAAAGAAACCGGAAAAGCTGTTGTTCAATTCAGTGCCAATCCAAATGGCAGCACCGATGCTCAACAGCACAAAGATGAGTGCGACAAGAAAAGCAAAGACCATGTAAGAGACTGCTATCCCGGAAACAGAAGATGCTTTTTCTGTTGCCTTAAGAAGCATTAATTTACTCTTGGTGTCAGCAATATCTTTTACATGATCGATTAACTCTTCGAACTTCGTCGGTTGCTCAATACTTTGACTTTCCGGTTTCATAATTATGTCCAATTAAATTGTGCTACTTAGAGATTTGCGTTCTTCTTTACGCCTTCAGCTTTGTTCATTGTATGATCAGCAGCGCCGTGAACTGTTTCTTTTACTTTGTTAACAGCACCTTTAACATTGTTCTCGAGTTCTTCTTCTTTTTCCATCATGCGATCTTTCCAGTCAAGAAACTCCTGGTATTTCTCAGACGCTGTATCTGCAAGCTCATCTTTCAAATCAGCTGCTGATTTTGCGATTCTTTTACGTGTGTTAGATCCTTTGTCTGGTGCAAAAAGAATTCCTAATGCAGCTCCTACAACTGCGCCTCCGATAAATGTGATGAGGACTTTGCTTGAATTGTTCATGTTGTGTTTAGTTAAATGGTTAGACTTGTGATTTTGTGTTTGGACTTGTAATTCTTGTATGGAATAATGGAAATCTGTGCCAAATCGCCGAACTGCCTGAAATCAAGCGATTGGGGAATATTTGGTATATCCCGGTGTAGAACCCTTTGTACATTTTTGTTGATTAAAATCCCCACTTTTCCTGGTTGTTGAAAAAAAGAACCGACCAATTGAGCCGGCTCCTTTAAGGGTAAGTGTTAGATTAAATCGGGTCTTTTCCACGAATCAAACGAAGAATTACTGCTACAACTGCGATAACAAGCAGGATGTGAATAAGTCCGGTAGCACTGTAAGCGAAAAATCCTACAGCCCAGGAAATGATTAAAATAACTGCTATTACATAAAGAAGATTGCTCATGACATTAATTTTTTAGTTAGTAATTGAATTCTAACTGGTAATTGAAACTATAATGCCATTATTTTAAAATTGAAAGATGTATCCTGAAATGTCTGCAATTTTCATTCTGAGAAAAGCATTCGCACTATGGATAGCTTTCTACAAAACTGAATTAATGTCTGATTACAAAACGTTTCTGCTTGTGGAATTTCAGAAACGGTTTGGGTAATTATCGCTCAATATGTTTAATGGAAACCGGGATCACAGGCAGGGTTTGATTGGCATGATTATTCATACTGGTTGTATGTTAATACCAACAGGGGAATGGAGCTTACAACATAGGTTGGTTTGGTTGAAGCAACGTAGAGCATTGCTTCAGGATTGTACTCACTCCATTCCCCTTAGTTGGTTTATTGTTTTGTATGAAGCTTCATGCATCCAATAACAAGCGTGTTTTAAAAAGCACTGCTGAGCCACTTGGCAAATCGTCAAAAAGCAAGGGAGCGCAGAGTGAAAATACTATTGGTAGTATAAAATTCAAGTCCAATCCTGCATTACTTATTTAAAGTGCGATTACCGTTGAACGAACGAATTCAATGGATCAAACGTGAAATAGTTTGCCAGGTAAAATTTATAGAATGGACCAAAGACGGTCATCTCCGGCATCCTGTTTATTTGGGATTAAGAGATGATAAAAAAGCAATCGAAGTTATATGTGAAAAACCAACCAATAAGAAAATGGCAAAAGCAAAAGCTAAGAAAGTAGCGAAAAAAGCAGCAGTGAAAATTGAAAAATCATTTACTGTAAAAAAAGCAGCAAACGGTGTAAAAAAAACGGTCGCTGCTAAAGCCGAAAAACAGCCGACAAAAACTGCTGAGAAAAAGTCAGACACGAAAGTTGAAAAGAAAATAGTAAGCGACAAAGAAAAACCTGTTAAAGATTACGATCTGAAAGTGGGTAAGGTCACTTTGCACTTAACCAACCAAAATAAAATTTACTGGCCGAAAGAAAAATATACAAAGGGAGATCTTGTTGCGCATTACGATGCTGTTGCAGATTATATTCTTCCTTACCTGAAAGATCGGCCGCAATCCATGAATCGTTTTCCGAATGGAGTAGGTAAACCATCATTTTACCAGAAGGGCATTGACACAGCAAAAGTTCCGGGCTGGTTAAAAACGGAGAAGGTTTATTCCACTTCCAATGAAGATTATATCGATTATCTTATTTGTAACGATAAAGCGACTTTGTTGTACATGGCGAATTTAGGCTGCATTGAAATTAATCCGTGGAATTCGCGCTATACAAAGGAAGATTATCCTGATTGGGTGGTGATCGATCTTGATCCGGAAGAAATTTCTTTTACTGAAGTGGTGAATACTGCTCTTGTAGCAAAAGAAATTCTGGATGAGCTTGAAATTAATTCCTGCATCAAAACTTCGGGCGCTACCGGAATGCACATTTTTATTCCCCTTGGTGCGAAGTACGATTACAAGATCTCCAAATCATTTGCTGAACTGATCGCACACATGGTGACCGACAGGTTGCCGGATACCACCAGCATCGTGCGTAGTCCGTCGAAGAGAAAGAAGAAAGTGTACATCGACTACCTGCAGAATAACAAAGGACAAACGCTTGCTGCGCCTTATTCCGTGCGTCCACGGCCGGGTGCGACTGTTTCAACACCGTTAGAGTGGAAAGAAGTAAATCAGAAATTAAATCCGTCTGACTTTACGATCAGGAATATTCAGCAACGTCTTGAAAAAGTAGGCGATCTCTGGAAACCTATATTAGGCAAGGGCCAGAACATTTTGAGAGCGCTTGAAAAATTGCAAGCTGCAAATAGTTAAGAAGCTTTTTTGCGTTTGCCCAAACTTGCTTTTAATGCGTCCATCAAATCGTTTGTTCTTGTGTGCACGATCTTCAGCTTCGGAGCAGCTTTCACTTTTCCTTTCGCTTTCGCTTTGATCACTTTCAAAAGCTTCTCCGTGTAAGTATCCTTGAATTTTGAAATATCGAATTTGGTTGTCAGCTGCTCGATAAGCTTTATGGCCATTGTTAGTTCCGGACTTTTTGCTTTCATCGCTGCGGGTGTTGCAATTTCTTTTGTGTCGCGGATTTCCTGTGCAAAACGAATGCGGTTCAGCACAATTATTTTTTCATACGGCTTTAGCACAACAAGTCCTTCCTTGCTTCTTAATACAAAAGTTGCAAGTCCCACTTTTCCCGATTGCCTTAAAGCATCACGCAACAAGCCATATGCTTTTTCACCTGATTTATCCGGTTGCAGGTAATAAGGCTGCTCATAATAAATGCTTTCAATTTCTTCTTCCTCAACGAAATTCTGAATATTTATGGTCTTCGTTTTTTCTACGTCTGCATTTTCAAAATCTTCTTTTTCCAGGATTACATATTTGTCATTGAGCTTATACCCTTTGACAATATCCTTGTAATTCACTTCGCGGCCCGTGCTTTCATTTACACGTTTGAACTTAATATTAGAATGATCTTTTGAATCCAGCATGTCGAGATCAAGAGTGCTGTCGTGTACAGCAGATAATAATTTCACAGGAATATTCACCAGCCCAAAACTAATTGCGCCTGTCCAGAGTGCTCTTGCCATACTATTTGTTTTAGCAACATCTTGAAAATTTTGTGCCAAAAAGAAAGGATGTACGAATTACGAATTACGATGTACGATTTATTTTATCTCCACTTCACCAGGCAAGAATGGTTAGGTTAGGACGCAATTCGAGCAATATTTTCTACTATCTGTTTTACTGTGCGCAATACATTTTTTCATTTGTAACACGGATTGATATATCATCACCTAACAGGAACGTTGTGATAATTCCCACTTCTGATCTATTCTTTTCACCGGCATATTTTTTGGCTTATTTATTTTAAATAAAACTTTATTAAGATGGATAATTTGATTCTGAAATTACTTTGTGCTGGTCTCATTTTTGTGCTTTATACAGGATGTCATAGTGGGGATAACGATGATAATATGAATGATGCTTATGAGCAGACTTCTGTAAATCCCACTTCTGATAAGAGGAGTGAAACCTATGAAAGCAAACATTACGGGAACAGGGTAGGGGTTGAAGCAAGGATGGATAGTTCAGCAAACTCAAAATCACCTGTCGATTCTAATCCAAAATAAAAATGCCTGAGGGTCCGTCTATTGTTATTCTTAGAGAGGAAGTACAGCTTTTTAGTGGAAAAAAAATAATAGGTGTAAGCGGAAATTCCAAAATAGAAAAGGAAAAGCTGCTCAATAAAAAGGTTCTCGCCTTTAAAAGCCGGGGCAAACATTTCCTGATTTGTTTTAAGGGATTTTATGTGAAGATTCATTTGCTGATGTTCGGATCTTACAGGATCAATGAAAGGAAAGAATCGCCCGAACGGTTAAGCATGAAATTCAAAAACGGCGAGCTCAATTTTTATACGTGTTCTGTAAAAATTATTGAAGGTGATGTGAATGAACATTACGATTGGGAAACCGATACCATGTCGGAACAGTGGAATCCGCAGAAAGCGCTTGCTGCGATAAAGAAAAACAAGGAGCGAATGGTGTGTGATGTGCTGATGGATCAAACCATTTTTGCCGGTGTTGGAAACATTATTAAAAATGAAGTTTTATTCCGCATTAAGGTACACCCCGAATCAGAGATAATGGCATTGCCTTTGCCCAAGAGAAAAGCGCTTGTAAAAGAAGCGAGAGACTATTGTTTTGATTTTTATAAATGGAAAAAATGTTTGAGCTCAAAAAGAACTGGCTGATCTACAGAAGCAAATCATGCCCGAGATGTAAAATAAAAGTACAATTCAAATCTACAGGAGAAGGGGAGAGAAGAAGCTTCTTCTGCGAAAATTGCCAGCGCATTTACAAATTAGGCTGATTAAATTATTAAGCCGGAATTTGAATTGGGGAATTGTTTCAACAGTCTGGGTAATTTTCTCGCTAACCTTTCTTTTAAAACCCTCTAAACACCTGATATGCGCCCTGAATAATGTGGGAATCGTTTTTGCATGTTAGAAATGAAAATCGCTAAAGCCCTATGGAATCATCAACTAGTAAACATGGAAAATTAACTTCCGGAGGTAATGCTACATTCTGGATTGATTCAACCGAGCCGATCACTTTCGAAAAGCTGGATGAAAATATTTCAGTGGATGTCGTAATTGTTGGTGGCGGTATTTCCGGGATCAGCATTGCCTATAACCTGGTTCGCTCAGGTAAAACTGTTGCAATCGTTGAAGATGGAAATATCGGAAGCGGTGAAACAGGAAGAACGAGTGCACATCTTACTGCAGTGCTGGATGAACGTTATTACGAGCTGCAAAAAATTTACGGTAAAGAAGATACGAAGCTCATTGCGGAAAGTCATCGCAAAGCAATCGAATTTATAGAAACTGTTGTAAATACAGAATCAATCAAATGTGATTTTCAAAAAGTACCCGGCTATTTGTTTTTGCATCCAACAGATAAACCTGAAACACTTGAAAAAGAATTAGCAGCTGCCTGTGAATCCGGACTTGAAGTTACAGAGCTGCAGGACATTCCAGGGATTGCAAATGTTTCGGGTCCGTGCCTGCGTTTTTCCAACCAGGCGCAGTTTCATCCATTGAGCTATATCCGCGGATTAGCAAAATCAATCGTGAATCATGGAGGTAAAATTTTCACAAATACCCATGCTTCAGAAATCGATGAAACAGGAATTGTTACTAAAGAAGGTTTCAGGATTAATGCACAGCATATTGTTGTGACAACAAATTCTCCTGTCAATAATAAATACATGCTGCATTTGCGTCAATCACCCTACCGCACTTATCTGGTTGGTATGCGCATACGCAAAGATTCAGTAGTCGATGCGCTTTGGTGGGACACCGGCAAACAGGGCGATTCTGCAAACTCCTATTACTATGTGAGGATGCAAAAAATGGATGATGATTTTGATATTGTTCTTTGTGGTGGTGAAGATCATGCAACCGGATTAAGTGATGTTACTGATACGCCTGTTGAAGCTGATCGTTATGTGAAGCTCGAACAATGGGTGAGGGAACGATTTACCGTTGAAGATGTAATTTACAAATGGTCAGGACAAGTGCTCTACCCGTTTGACAGGCTTGCTTACATCGGCAGAAATCCGACCGATAAGAAAAATGTGTATGTCGTTACCGGTGATTCCGGGAATGGTTTGACATACGGTACAATTGCCGGCATGCTGATCACAGATCTTATTAATGAGCGCCCTAATAAATATGAAAAATTATACAGCCCTTCAAGATTCAAATTAAAAGCAGCGAATGTTTTTGTTGAAGAATTAGTTGGCGGACTATCTTCTTATTTGAAGAAACGTCCAACACATCCAACCGATACAATTGATGAGCTTTTGCCTGGCGAAGGTAAGATTGTTTCAATAGAAGGTAAAAAGTATGGCGCATATAAAGATGAAGCGAACCTGTTGCACATTGTTGCTGCAGAATGTACGCACATGGGTTGTATTATAAAATGGAATGGTGACGAAAAAAGCTGGGACTGTCCTTGCCATGGAAGCCGTTTCTCAAGTAAAGGAACAGTATTAAACGGACCTGCGAATGTCGATCTGCAGTATCATAAAATTCACGCATCGGATCTAACAACAAAAGATCTGAACTTAAATAAATAATCATGAACTTTTTCAGCCATAAAATCACCGAGTTGCATCCGGAAAGTATTGTGGAATTACAATACTGGTCAAAAAAATGGGGCATAAGCATTCGCCAGCTTAATGAAGCGATTGTCGATACCGGAAGCACCAATATTTCATTTCTTAAAGCACACCTGAAAAGAAATAATATTGTGCAGGTTCCTTTCCTGGGATGGATGCGCACCTTTTCGAATAAAATGAATTCAGCAAAGTTTACATAAACCAGTTAAAACCTATATACTATGGAGACTCCTCATAAAATGAAAACTTTGTCAGAGGTGATGGCAGTAATTCAAAAAGACGGCTTCACGGAAAATTTTAGTGTCAAGGAGAATCTTCTTTTTGCACCTGAAGCAAATAAGTCTTACGCACCTGCTGATGTACGCATCGTAAATTTCTACCGTTTCGAAGGTACCAGTGATCCGGGAGATAATTCCATCCTGTATGCTATCGAAACTACTGATGGACTTAAAGGGTTGCTTCTTGATGCGTATGGTGCGTACAGTGATGAAGAGACAAGCAGGTTTATCAATGAAGTGGAAGCGATCGGTAAAAAAACCGAGCATAAGGTAAACCGAGCATAAGGTAGACCGGTAAAATATTTTCATTCTCGTATGGACACTGAGCTCAACCGCTTTGTAAAATTGCTGAAAAAGAAAAAGATAAGGCTTGCATTCGCTGAGAGTGTGACGTGTGGAATGATTGCGCATAAGCTTTGTACTGTTAAAGGTACTTCAGATATTTTTATGGGTTCAATCGTGTGTTATCATCCCAAGGTGAAAACATCCCTTTTAGCTGTGCCGAAAAAGCTGATCAAAAAGCACTCTGCTGAATCTGCCGAGGTAACAGAAGAGCTTGCAAGAAATTTACATGATGTAATTGATGCTGATTATTACGGCGCCATCACAGGTGTTGCTGTTGATAATCCGACAGCCATACATCCGACAGGAACTATTTTCCTTTGTGTTTTTGACGGAAAAAAAGTGTTCAGCGAAAGAAAATTATTCCGGGGCTCACCCTTAGAGATCAGGAACAAAGCCTGCGACGCAATGTTCCAGCTCATAAAACAACGCATAAAAAAGTAAGATTTACCTATACCTCTCCTTATTAAATAAGGGAGTCTGCCTTTGAATGGATTTAGTAATCTGGTAATCTGGTAACTGGGTAATTGATTGTCGATTTAGAGGATTATAAAGAATTGAATAATGGCAGCATGATATAAATCATTGCTGCCATTAGTATAATTAAGCAATTTTTATTTTTTCAATTACCCAGTTACCAGATTACCAGATCACGCCCACGATAATGCTTCTTCATCAGATGAGCGTACATTGCAAAAGGCACCCCGAAAGAATGCCTTTTGTATTAAGATACAACACTATTTTACTCCTTAACAAAAATCGCCCGCTTCTTCATCCAGGTGTTTTACTACTTATTCGTGGACGTTGTCGCTTTCAACAACCATGTCTTTGATATCGTAAGTTCCATCTGAAACAACGAGATCAAAGGTTTTTACAAATTTAAAGATCTCCGGCCAGGTAATTCTCACTTTGAATTTTTTCACCGGCAATTTATCTTTAGGAACACTATTTTGTTCCTGCGCCGTTTTATCCAAAGCATAAAGCGTGACGATCGGATTTTCTCCGGAGATATAAATTTTCAACGCAACAGGGTCAAAGCGGTCCGGATCATATCCGAGCGCACGTGACGCAAATGATTGAAAATTATCCATATCATAAAATTCAAGTGATGCTGAACCCGACAGATCATGTCCACGGGTTTCAAAGGGTTCGATATTGTTTGTCATAAAATTGTTTTTGCGCAGATGTATAAAAGCCTCCCGATGAACGGGAGGCTTTCATTTCATATGCTATTTTATCAATTAGCGATTGCGTTTGTTTTTGCGACGGCCACCACCGTTGCTGCTTCCGCGATTTTCTGAATCAAAATCACCGTAGCTTGAACCGGAACCGAAATCATCACCACCGCGACCGGAAGTAGAATTACCATAACCGCGTTCTTCACTTCTTTCGCGACCGTGCGATGATTCGTGACCATAACGGTTGTTGCTGTAGCCACTTCCGCTGCCGTAGGATGAATCATCATCCTCGTTGCGACCTTGTGAGCCATAACCACGTCCGCCCTGGTACCCTGAGTTTCCTGATCCATAATTCGAGCTGCTGTTTTGTGAGCCGAAATTATGTCCGCCGTAGCTTCCGCCGCCGCGCTGCTGCTGATCGAAAGAATCCTGGAATCCGTATCCGCTTCCGTAATTGTCATTTCCCTGGTCACCGAAACGGTTTTCCTGTTGGTTTCCGCCACGTCCCCAAGGCTGCTGCTGCTGGTTGTGATTTCCTTGTGATCCGTAAGACTGTCCTCCACGATTGTAACCGCGGTTATCATCTTGTCCTTCTTCTCCGCGACCAAAAGATTGTCCCTGGCCATAAGATCCGCGACCGTAATTCGATCCCTGGTTTCCGCCACGACTTTCTTCTTGTCCACGGAACTGGTTGCTGTAACCTTGTGATCCGCCCTGCTCTCCACCGTAACCAGATTGACCTTGTCCGTATTGACTGTTACCGTAACCAGATTGACCTTGTCCATACTGACCGGATCCTGATTGACCTTGACCGTATTGACTGTTACCGTAACCAGATTGACCTTGTCCATACTGACCAGATCCTGATTGACCTTGACCGTAACCAGATTGACCTTGTCCATACTGACCAGATCCTGATTGACCTTGTCCATACTGACCGGAACGTGATTGACCTTGTCCGTGTTGGCTGCTACCGAATCCAGACTGTCCGTATTGACCGGATTGACCTTGTCCGTGTTGGCTACCGAATCCAGACTGTCCGTATTGACCAGACTGACCAGATTGTCCTTGTCCGTACTGACCGGATTGTCCTTGTCCGTATTGACCGGATTGTCCTTGCCCGTATTGGCTGCTACCGAATCCAGACTGTCCGTATTGACCAGACTGTCCAGATTGCCCTTGTCCATATTGACCAGATTGTCCTTGTCCGTACTGCCCGGATTGTCCCTGGCCATACTGACCAGATTGACCGGATTGTCCGTACTGACCTGATTGTCCCTGGTTTTGGCCATACTGTCCACCTACACCTGAATTGTAGTTTTGACCGAATTGGCTGTTACCGGATTCTGAATTCTGATTTTGATTTTTTTCGTTGGAATAGCCGCTTTTAGATTTGCTGCTGTTTGACTGACCGGTCATTGAATCAGTTTCATCTTCTTCAGATTCTTCTTCAGATTCTGAATCTCCGAAGCCGGAAGCAGAAGATGATTTAATACCTGTTGAGCTTGATTGTTTTTTGTTAGAATCTGAGCTTGTTGAATCTGTTGAATTAGCATTTGTTTTTTTGCCGCTTGTTGAATTCAGAAAATCGGTTGAATCCGTTTCTGCATCACTTGTACCGGTTCCGCTTTTTGATTCTATTGTTGAATCTGTGTCCGATGATTCAGTTGAATCCATTGTTTTGGATGAATCACTGCTGTACGATGAACCGTACCCCGATGATGATTTTTCATCACGGTCTTTTTTGTTTTTGTTATTCGACATGTTTTTAAAGATTTAGATTAACAAATAAGAGAATAATATGCATTATTAGTCTAAAAAATATGCCAGATGGTAAAACCCTTCTAATGCGCTGATTTTCATTAAAATTCTGCACGCTTTTCGATTAAATAAAAAATTGGTGTAGAAATATAGTCGCACACTGTTGCCTATTTTCACAACTGCCATTTTTTTTATTTTGTAAATGCTGAATTCATTGTACATACATTTTCTGCACGCCGTTTGATCAGGTTAAGAAAATGTTTTTATATGCAAAAGTTCAGGATCGGGTGTTCAGGCTATTATTATCCGGAGTGGAAGGGACAGTTTTATCCCGAAGGATTAGGTACTTCTAAATGGTTGAATTATTACAGTTCTGTTTTTAATTCCGTTGAGCTTAATGGAACATTTTACAGGCAACCGAAAGTAGAAAACCTGAAAAAATATGCACGCATGACACCGCCTGATTTTCGTTTTTCTGCAAAAGCAAGCAGGTATATTACACATGTATTGCAGCTGAGAGAAGCAAAACCATTCATACTTGAATTTTCTGCATTGCTTGAAAAAGGTCTCGAGGATAAATTTGACAAATTATTATTTCAGCTTCCTCCAACCTTTCATTATTCAGAAGAGAACCTGGATTGTGTTTTTGACGCTATTCCATCTATATCAAGAAATGTTGTTGAATTCCGACATAACTCCTGGTGGAATGAGGAAGTATTTAAACGATTCAGGGCATCAAACATTATTTTTTGCAATGTTGATTATCCCGGTCTTCAACCTGATTTTGTTTCTCCCGGTTCGCAATTTTATCTCAGGCTGCATGGTGTACCCGAATTATTTAAATCATCTTACTCAAAAGCGCAGCTGAAAACAGTTGTGGATTCAATTCCGAAATCTGTTGAAAGCGGAAATATATTTTTTAATAATACAGCTGCAAATGCGGCTTATCAAAATGCCGGATTGATGGTTGATCTCATTGAAAAGATTAGATCCGGTGTGAAATAATTTCCTCATAAAATTTCGTATTGAGATAATATTCCTCAGAAAATAGTACCCAAAGTTGTGTTTTGACTTGTAAAATGCATTGGCATAGTTTTTACATATAAGAAAGCACACTAAAAAGCAGCGCAAACTTATTGTCATGGAAAAAAAACAAAAAAAGGCAGCAGGTTCACCTTCCGCTCAGCGCACAACGCGTGCTTCAAATGGCGTTTCCCATTCCAATGGCAAATCCAAAAGCCGTTCAAATGGTTCTGACGCGCGCCTTAACGGCAATGGAAGCGCTAACGGTACTGCGAAGAACGGGAAGACTACGACAGCTTTCAAAAAAGCTCCGGCAGAAAAAAAGCAGGACATGGAGAAATCCCAGCTTGCAGATTTTTTCATTGATCAGCTAAAGGATCTCTATTGGGCTGAAAAGCATCTTTTAAAAGCCCTTGCTAAAATGGCAAAATCAGCTACGTCAGAAGAGCTCAGGCAGGCATTCCTAAGTCACCGTGAAGAAACAGAAGTTCATGTTTCCCGGCTTGAAGAAGTGTTTGAGATGATCGGTAAAAGAGCCGTGGCAAAAAAATGTGATGCCATGGAAGGAATCACAAAAGAAGTTGAAAGTGCTATTGAAGATACAAAAGACGACACTTACACACGTGATGTTGCGCTGATCATCGGTGGACAAAAAGCCGAACATTATGAAATCGCTTCGTACGGTGGATTGATTCAGCTTGCGATGGTGCTCGGACATGAAGCTGCTGCAGAACTTTTGATCCAAACATTGGATGAAGAAAAAGTGGCAGACGCTTCACTTACTTCAATCGCTGAAAATTCTATCAACGAAGAAGCTCTTACTGAAACGAATTAATTCTAAACTAAACAATAAACCTAAAATAAATCAAACTATGAACAAGCTAATTAAATTATCTTCTATTATGCTATTTGCTACTCTTGCGCTTACACTTCCATCCTGCAAAAACGGTGAAACGGAAACCAACACAGAAAAGGATGCAGACAAGCTCAATGAAGAGAAGTTTGCTCGCTCTGCAGAAACAGATGCAAAATATGTTGTTGATGCTTACACTGATGGTATGATTTCAATCCGCTTGGCTGAACGCGTGAAAGGAATGCTCACGACACAAGAGGCAAAAGGTGTTGCTGAGATGATGATCACAGAGCACACAGCAATGAACAACGACATGCGCGCGCTTGCTACTAAAAAGAACATTTCACTTCCAACTGAACTGACAAAAAATCAGCAGGATGATATCGATGATGTTGCTAAAAAAACAGGCATGGATCTCGATGAGAAATACCTTGACAAAGCAGTATCAATGCACCGTGATGCAGTTGATCTTTGCGAAAAAGCTACTGAAAAAGTAACTGACCCGGAGATTCAAACAGCTTTCGCTGCCGGTGTTCCAAAATTGCAAACACATCTTGATATGGCTAGATCAGCAAGAGACCGTGTTGACGAAATGGATAACAACAACGCAAGCAACAAAAACAACAAGTCGAATAACAATAACATGAACAATGATAGAGTTGGTGGTAACCGTTAATCTTTAATCAAATTTTAAAAGCCTGCGTACCCGAGCAATAAGCAAAGGAACGCAGGCTTTTAAATTTTACACCGTTACAATTTATCCATTTACAATCTCCCCGCCATTCGGATGCAACACTTGTCCATTTATAAAAATCGATTCAGGTGAAGCAAGGAAAATATAGCTTGATGCTATTTCAAACGGTTCAGCAGCTCTCCCGATCGGCGCATCTGTTCCGAAAGTTGAAATTTCTTTTGGCGGCATGCTCGAAGCAATCAACGGTGTCCATACCGGCCCCGGCGCCACAGCATTTACACGAATCTTCTTCTCA
The DNA here is from genome assembly GCA_031412295.1 of Bacteroidota bacterium. Taxonomy (GTDB): domain Bacteria; phylum Bacteroidota; class Bacteroidia; order Palsa-965; family Palsa-965. The sequence continues at coordinate 268,842 of JANOCU010000033.1, read as the reverse complement.
GCAAGCGATGCCGATAATGATCGCGTGAAAGAAATGATCGCACCTTTTGTTGCTGAATAATCGAGTAGGTGAGCACTGCCACGATAAGCGGTAACACTCGCAGTGTTGATGATGCATGAACCTTCTTTCAGATAACGCAACGCAGCTTTCACTAGATAAAACATGGAGAAAACATTTACTTCAAACGTTTGCCGCAATTGTTTTTCACTTATTTCCGTGATCGACTTTTTTGGATAATGGATCGCTGCGTTGTTGATCAGGATATCAAGACTTTTAAATTCTTTTTTTGTCGCAGCAATTATTCGCTGGCAATGCTTTTCATCCGCAATATTTCCCGGTAGCAATAAGCAGCGTTGTCCGTAAAATTCAACTTTCTCTTGTGTGATGAGCGCATCTCGTTTTTCTTTCGGGAGAAAGCTGATTGCCACATTCGCCCCCTGCATCGCAAATGCAATTGCAACGGCGCGACCAATCCCGCTATCACCACCCGTGATAAAAACAGTTTTGCCTTCAAATTTTTTTACAGGAAGATGTAATTCGGATTCATCCACAGGGTGCGGAACCATCGCTTCTTCAAGACCCGGTTTTTGCTGTTTGATTCCCTGGCGGACTTTTCTTTTTGGTTTGGATTTTTGCATGTCTCTTTTTAATAAGGACGCTCAAAAATCTTTCCAATTATTTTTTCACACCGGAGCTTTTTCCTTTTAATCGTAAGCTTGGATTTTCAACGCTGTTCAAAATAGTAACGATGCGCGAATAAAGAACTTTCGCAGAGAATGGTTTCGAAATATATCCATCCATTCCTGCTTCATAACATTTACGTTCTTCCGATTGCATCGCATGCGCCGTCATCGCCATGATAGGCAAATTACATTTAGGCGCTTTTAAGCTTGTCCTGACTTTACGCGTTGCCTCGTAGCCATCCATTTCAGGAAGCTGGATATCCATCAGCACGAGATCAAAATCCATTGTCTTGATTTTTTCAACTGCGATCTTTCCGTTTTCAGCAAGCTCAACATTCCAGTTCCATCCTGTCAGCACTTTTGTAGCAAGGATCTGGTTCAGCTCATTGTCTTCCACAAGAAGAATATTCAAACCCTGCACAAGGAAAGTTTCATTTTCAAATGTATCCAGCATCGTTGTAACAGGAATCGCAACTTTCATATCCTTCCCGAACTTTAATTTGAAAGAGAATGTTGATCCTTTTCCTACACAACTTTCTATCGAAACACTTCCGCCCTGGCGTTCCACAAATTGGCGCACGATGGAAAGACCTAATCCGCTTCCGCCATATTTTCTTGTTGTATCGCTCGTTGCCTGAGTGAATGGCTCAAAGATCGTCAGCAGCTTTTCCTCCGGAATTCCGATACCGGTATCGATTACAGAAATTTTCAACTCAATTTCATGCTCATCGTCTGTAACAATATCGATCATCGTTTTTACTTCACCTTTTTCCGTGAACTTGATCGCATTGCCAACAAGGTTTAACAGTATCTGGTTCAATCGCGTAGGATCACCGATAAGAACTTCCGGTATTTTGTTGTCGACCATCACAGAGAGCTTTATATTTTTCTCTGTTGATTTCGGCAACATCAAATCTGTCATCGTTGCAAGAACCTGCGGCAATTTAAATTCTATCTTTTCAAAAGTGATCGCACCTGCTTCAAGTTTTGAGAAGTCAAGAATGTCGTTAATGATAACAAGCAGGTTTTCGCCGGAAGTTTTTATCGCGTCAGTAAATTGTTTTTGTTCATCCGATAAACCGGTTTTAAGAATAAGATCAGTAAACCCGATAATAGCATTCATCGGTGTACGGATCTCGTGGCTCATGTTGGAAAGGAATTGTTCTTTCACACGCATGATCTCTTCCACTTTCTTTTTTGTTTCCATCAATTCACGCAACGCTTTATCGCGTTTTAAAAGTGAATATTCGGCAATCTTATTCGCAAGGATCAATTCTTCCTCGGTGCGTTTCTTATCGTCAATGTCTGTATCCGTTCCTACCCACAAAATTATTTTTCCTTCTTCATTACGCTGCGGAATGCAACGTGTAAGATGCCAGCGGAATTCACCATCCTGGCCACGGAAGCGATGTTCATTTTCAAAAGGTTCACCGGTTTTAATGGAATTCGCCCACTTCTCATCACAATCCAGGAGATCATCCGGATGTGTGATAGAAGCCCAACCTGTTTCTTTAAATTCTTCTACGCTTATTCCTGAATATTCTGTCCATGGTGTATTCATGTAAGTAACGGAACCGTCACCGTTGGCTGTCCATACTTTTTGCGGCATCGTATCGGTAAGGAAATGAATATGCTCGATACTTTGAAGAATATATTTTTCAGTTTGTTTCCTGTCGTCAATATCCAGCGCAGTTGCGAGATAGCCTGCAAAATTTCCATTGGCAAAATAACGTGGAATTCCTTTTGAGAAAAACCAGCTATAGTCACCGGTTTTTGCACACTTCAAACGAAATTCAACTGTATATGCTTCCTGGTCAGTAAATGCTTTTTTGTATTTTACGACAACGGCTTCATAATCTTCAGGATGTACAAAATCAGCCCATGCATCTTTATGGAATTCATCCAGGCTATTTATCCCGACAAAATCCAGGAACGTCCTGTTAATAAATTCAGTTTGTCCATTCTCATCCGCCATCCAGATAAGCATCGGTGCATCATCAGCGATCGTAAGGAAACGCGCTTCACTTTCTGCAATTACTTCATGTGCTAATTTGATCTCCGTTATATCAACAAGCATATTTATTGCGCCCGAAACATTTCCTTCACTGTCAAAGACCGGTTGAGGATGCGGAAGCACAGTTCTTTTCACTCCGTCGGGGCGAACAATAATAATTTCTTTTGCTTTTACAGCAACACCCGTTTTTATGGTAATTGCCATTGGCGTTGCATCTTTAGGTATCAGCGTTCCATCTGGCGTATAGATTGCTTCTGAACCACTCCAATACTCTTTTCCGATTTCAGGTCTGCGGCCCCAGAGTTCTTCTGCGGCTTTATTATAAAATTGAATTTTTCCTTCAGCATCACAGGTGTACAATGCAGACGGCAATCCTTCAATTAACCGGCGATAATGCACTTCACTTTCTTCAAGCGCACGGTAAAGCAGCTTTTCTTTCGTTACATCAATTGTAAAGCAGCGTGTGTGAATGAATTTATCGTTTTCCCATAAAACATTAGAGCTGATTTGCACATGACGGATAGAACCATCTTTACACCGCAAAACAGATTCATATTTGTTCAATGTCTCATTCTTCGTAAGTCGTGAAAGAATATCATTGATTGTTTCCGGCACTACGTGAAAATCTGAAATATGATGGCCCACATATTCATGCGATTCATAGCCGAGCATTTCCAGCTCTGCTTTATTCGCCCAAATAATAATTCCGTTTGCATCTACCCAATGAAGTCCGATGCTTGCATTGTCGACATAATCCTGCAGCTCAAATGTTTTTCTCTCAAGCTCTTTTTCAACCGTTTTAATATGCGTGATATCGTTGATGAAAATGGTAAAACCCTTTACTATACCATTTGGTGATTTATCAGGGGAATAAACAAATTCCATTGTACGCGGGCCGTACTTTGTTATTCTTTGCTTAATAAAATTCTGCTGCTCACCACGAAATGCGCCATCAATATAGATTTGGATAGAATCCATCTCCTCTTTTGAAACAACCTGTGTAAGGTTTTGGCCTATTAATTCTTCAGGAGTTTTGCCGAATGTTCCGGCGTAAGCTTTATTAACGTAAACGTATTGAAGCTTCAAATCCGCATATGCTACCATTCCGGGAATGGAATTCAGCAGATGAAAAAATTGATTTTCACTTAGCTCCTGGTTAAACGATAAAGTATGCAAATCTCCCATGTGTTACAATTGAAATTGTTTGCATCTGGGGGTTGCAAATAAATATGATAAACAGCCTTGCCATGGGCTGCGAATGATCTGATTATGATTGATTAGTGGTGTGGTATTCTTACGAAATATAAAACCTTTTGTTCGAACAATCCAATTAATTGCTTAGAAATTTTCCTATGTAGAATAATTTCCACATCATTTTTCCCAATACCATTTTTGAGTGGAAGGTAAAGCCGCTTCTTGTCGCCAGAATTTCGCATCAACAAATTGTCGCGAGGGAGTTTGCAATTCTTTATTGTAAACAGCACTCACCGGGTTGAATGTAATATCAGTTACACCAACTATAAACGTTTCAGGTGGAGCAGGTGGTGGTGGAGGTGCAGCTTCTCCTTCTGCTAAAGGTGGCGCAGGTTTTGATGGAGCAACTTTCGGCGGCGGACTTTTTACAATTACAACCGTGAATTTGTTGAACTCAAGAAGGTTTTTCAAAAAATCAGCACGTTCAGGTGTGCAGTTTTTTTCTACGATGGAACACTTTACTCCATCTAATTCTTCGAAGACGTGATTTGGATTGAGAGCCATTGTTTCCTCTTTTTTATTTAATTACGGAAACGATATAATCGTAAATGCCGCTGTAAAATCCGGTTGCGATAACACCAAGCATACAAATTCCCAATGCAATTTTTACCGGGAAGGATGATTGAACTTTTTCAATCGGATTTTCATTCGCGTTGATGAAAATTGCTTTAACAACACGCAGGTAATAGTACAAGGATACAACCATGTTCAACGATGCAAATGCAAGAAGCAGGTAATTTCCTTTTGCAGCACCTGCTGTTACCAAAAACATTTTTCCGAAAAATCCTGCTGTCGGCGGAATTCCTGCCAATGAAAAAAGTGCCAGCGCCATTACCCAGCCGGCTACTTTATTGTTTTTGTAAAAGCCATTGAAGTCAGAAATATTTTCTTTTCCTGTTTGTTCCGACACCATGCTCACCACACCGAAAGCAGCGAGATTGGAGAAAATGTAAACAACAAGAAAATAAATTGCTGATGCCGATCCTGCATCTGTTCCATTTGTCAGGCCAAGTAAAATATATCCGACCTGCGTAATAGAAGAGAAAGCGAGGAATCGTTTTATATTATCCTGGCGCATTGCAAATAAATTTCCGGCTGTGATCGTCATTACTATTGAAATGACAAGCAGGTGATACCAGGTTGCGCCCAGCGTGCTGAACAGATTGATGAGCGTTGAAATGAAAACAAAAACAATCGCACCTTTTGAAATCACAGACAAATAAGAAGTGACTGCAACCGGTGAACCTTCGTATACATCTGCTGTCCAGAAATGAAACGGAACCACCGAAAGCTTGAATGCAAATCCGATAAAAACAAAAATGAACGCAAGCATTTGTAACATTCCTCCGTCAAGATGCGCAGGAAGTTCTGAGAAAATAAGCGTACCTGTTGTTCCGTAAAGCATAGAAATTCCGAACAATAAAATGCAGGAAGCGAATGCTGATGAAAGAATCATCTTCAATGCAGCTTCTGATGATTTTAATTTTTCAAGATCGAAATTACAGAGTGCTGCTAATGGAATTGTTGCAAGCTCTAATCCAAGATACAGCATCATAAAATTGCCTGCTGAGATCATGAAATTCATTCCGAGCAAGGTTGTCAGAAGAAGAATGTAAAATTCAAGCATATGCTCATGCTTCTTCAACCAGTCCCATGCGATCAATGAAATCAATAAAGTACCGAAGGAGAGAATGCTCTTCTCTAAAACAAGAATGTCATTGGTTTGATACATTCCGCTGAAAAGAGTTCCTTCTTTATTGAAGAAAAATCCTGCAACAAAATTCAGCAGCAAAACAATATTGACAATTGAAAGCAACGTAGTTTTCTCCTTAATGCCATCCCAGATTTTCAGGATGAGCAATAAGAAGATGATGAGCATTAAGCCCAGCTCCGGTTTCATCAGGATGAAAAATTCTTTTCCCATAATTTAAAGACCTCCCGCGTTAGTAAGATGGTCCATTATAATTTGCGAGTCGGGCCCGACCAAATCGATCAGCCAGAAAGGCGCCATTCCTATTGCTAAAATCGCGACGAGCAATAAAACCGAAGCGAGCTTTTCATTCCAGTTTGCATCTTTTAATGCGCGAAAATGTTCGTCCTTGATTGGTCCCATCACCGACGCACCTGCTGCGCGCAGAATATAAACTGCTGTTACAACAATTGAAGCGCATGCTAAAATAGTTGCAAGTCTGTGCCACATGCCCGGGTTTTGCCACGAACCCACGAAAACCGTCATCTCTGCAGCAAATCCGCTTAGACCCGGAAGTCCGAGTGAACATAAACCTGCGATCACAAAAACAACGCCGATGAATGGCATCACTTTTAATAATCCGCCAAGCTGCGCAACTTGTCGTGTGTGCGTGCGCTCATACATCATGCCTATCGCGCCGAAGAAAAGTGCTGTCATCAATCCGTGAGAAACCATTTGCATCACCGCGCCGACAATTGCAGTTTGTGTCATCATGCCGATTCCAAGCAATACAAATCCGCAATGTGAAACGGAAGAATAAGCGTTAATGTATTTCAAATCTTTCTGCATCAGGGTTGCAAACGCGCCGTAAATGATCGCGATGGTTGCAACAAGAATAATTGCCCAGGAATAATGATGCGCACCTTCCGGCATTAAATACATGGCAACACGCAAACATCCGTAACCACCAAGCTTCATTGAAATTCCGGCGAGGAACATGGATGCTGCAGTAGGAGCGGAAGAGTGACCATCAGGCGCCCAGGTGTGAAAAGGAAACATCGCAGTGAAAACGCCGAAGCCTGTAAATAAAACAGGAAAGAAATATAGCTGCAGACTGATTGGAATATGCTGCTGCGAAATTTTCAGAATATCGAACGTGTGATTTCCTGCTCCGTCATTTGTATTGTAATAAACGCCGAGAATCCCGATCAGAACCAATGCAGATCCGCCCATGAGCATCAATGCAAGCTTCATCGCGCTGTATTCTTTTTTGCCGCTTCCCCAGATGCCGATCAAAAGGAATTTCGGAATTACCGCAACTTCCAGGAAGAAGAACATCGTGAAAAGATCAAGCGAAATAAAGAATCCGTATGCCCCGACACTGAGCAGCATTAGCAGGAAGAAAAATTCTTTGGAAAGCATTTCCATTTTCCACGAGATCAAAACGCCGGCTGCAACTACAAATGCAGTAAGCAGGATCATCGCGATTGAAATTCCATCTACACCAATGTAATATTCGATGTTCAATGCAGCATACCAGGAATGCCTTTCCGAAAAAAGCATTTGTGCGGTATTTCCCAAAGCACGTTCTGTGTTGTAAGCATACAACAACATTCCTGAAAGTCCCAGCTGGATCATTGAGCCGATAAAAGCCACCCAGCGCACTGACTGGAGGCTTTTACACGTCAATATGACGATTGCTGTGAGTAACGGAATAAGGATGAGTAAGGTGAGGTTCATTTAATAAGATCAGTTGGTCCAGAAATAGATGAACAGAACAGCAAAGCCGAGCACGCCGACAAAAAAGAACATGGCGTAGTGTTGTACTTTGCCGGATTGCATTGGCCGTAACGTTTCAGAGAAATTTTCTGCGAGTGTTGCGGATAAATTAATGCAGCCGTCAACTATATTTTTATCAATCCATGCAGCAGGTTTTCCTATGACATTAAATATGATCTTCTTCGTAATGAATAAATAAATTTCATCGATGTAAAATTTCCTGTAAGCCGCACGGTAAATTCCGCCCACTGCTTCTGAAATGCGTGTTGGTTTTGTATTCGCTCTTTTGTAAAGCCACATTGCCAGTAAAATGCCAAGCAATGCAAGTCCAACCGGCGCAAGTGAAAACATCAAATGAAATTCTGTTTCCAACCCTTTTCCATCGCTGGAAACAAAATGTCCGAATGGAATAAATCCTGCGCCGATCGCTAAAAGTCCGAGAAGAATTAAAGGCAACAACATTGTTTTTGTTCCTTCACCATGTTTCTCATGTGCATGATCGGTGTGTGCGTGATCATCATGTCCGTGTGCTTCAACTTTCTGTTCACCTGCCGAAGCTTCAGCGTAGGAAGGTTTGTTCCAGAAAATGCTGAAGTACAAACGGAACATATAAAATGCGGTGATCGCTGCTGTGATAATCGCGACAACAAAAACTACTTTATTCGAATGAAATGCAGCAGCAAGAATTTCTTCTTTACTGAAGAATCCTGCAAACGGCGGAATTCCTGCAATGGCCAAACAAGCGATAAGGAAAGTAATGTGCGTAACCGGCATTGACTTTCTTAATCCGCCCATGTCTTTCATTTCATTGCTGTGCACATAATGAATGACTGCACCGGCTCCGAGGAAGAGCAATGCTTTGAACATCGCGTGTGTAAATAAATGGAACATCGAAGCCATGTAGCCCAATCCTTCTTCGCCGCCGTATCCGGAGATTCCAAGCGCAAACATCATAAAACCAATTTGCGACATAGTAGAGTAGGCGAGCACACGTTTGATATCTGTTTGTGTACACGCGATGATAGCTGCGAATAAAGACGAGAATAATCCGACGTACGTAACAACGTCCAGCGCCGGTGGACACGACAATGCAAATACAGGAAACAATCGCGCAACTAAATAAACGCCTGCCACAACCATTGTAGCCGCGTGGATCAATGCAGAAACCGGTGTCGGTCCTTCCATTGCATCCGGAAGCCAAACGTGTAAAGGGAACATTGCTGATTTTCCAGCACCGCCGATGAAGACAAGCACCAATCCCCATGTAAGCGCTGAAATGCCCATGAAGGAAGCTGCAGTTACAGCAGTGTAATATTCTGAATTTGTTGTAAAACGTTCAATCAGCGTTTGGAAATCCAATGTTCCGCTGTAGAAAGCCAGCACTAAAATTCCGATAAGGAATCCAAGATCTGCAAAACGTGTAACGATGAACGCTTTTTTCGCGGCGGCAACTGCTGATGGTTTGTCGTAATAAAAACCAATTAAAAGGAAAGAAGAAACCCCAACCAATTCCCAGAAAATATAGATCTGGAAAATATTGCTCGCCAGTACAAGTCCGAGCATGGAAAAAGTAAAGAGCGAAAGGAAAGCGTAATACGTGGAATAACGTTCTTCGCCATGCATGTAGCCCATACTATAGATATGCACCATCAGCGAAACAAACGTTACAACAACGATCATCATAATAGAAATCGGATCGAGAATAATTCCCATATCGATCGACATTCCCGGCGAAAATTGCAGCCAGGTATATTTGAAAGCGATGATCTGCTCGTAAACGCCTGCAGCATTTTTTCCGACGACGAAGAAATATTCGTAAGCCGTATAAAATGAAATTACAGCCGCTGTTAAAAGCGAAAGTGTTCCGAGGATGCCGGAAAAATTCTTTAAATACTTTCTTCCGAATAAACCAATGACAAGAAATGTGGCCAGGGGCAAAAGCGGAACAAGCGCTATTAGTTTCGAATGCAGCATAATCAGAATTTCATGGAATTAGCGTCTTCCACGTCGATTGATTTATATTTCCTGTAGAGATTGATGATGATCGCAATGGCAACTGCGGCTTCAGCAGCGGCGATCGTGATGATGATAACGGTGAAGAATAATCCGTCGAGCTTTCCCGGGAATAAATATTTATTGAACGCGATGAAATTAATATTCACACTGTTCAGGATAAGCTCAATCGACATCAACATTGTGATCATGTTCCTGCGCGTGAGAAATCCGTAAACGCCGATGAAAAACAGCGCGACGCTGATGACGAGAATCTGGGGCAATCCTATTTCGTTCATGCCTTTGGTTTTATTTTAATTGCAATTACAATCGCACCAATCATCGAAGCAAGCAGCAACATACTGATCACTTCGAATGGAAGAAGGTAGCCGTGTTCCGTTGTGCTCAACATTTGCATACCGATATTATTCACACTCGGCTCAACGGCTTTTTCTGCACCGACTAAAAAGCTGTGACGGTTGATCAGCGTTAATGTCAATGCAAATCCTGCGGCTGCGGCGATTGCAGCAAAAACAGATTGTGCAATTTTCGGCGCTTTCATATCTTCTCCTGAATGATGTGTAAGGAAAATGGAGAAGATGATCAGCACGACAATTCCGCCAACGTAAACCACGATCTGCACCGCCGCAATGAATTCATAATTGAGCCAGAAATACAACCCGGCGATTCCGATCAGGCTGAATAAAAGATAGATCGCAGCACGAAAAATCTTCAGGCTCGTAACGGCCATGATCGCTCCGCCAATGATCATGGCAGACAGGATATAAAATATGATGGTGTGTGCGCTCACTTTATTCTACTCCGGCTTTTAGTTTGGAATCTGGACGGTTCAATACTTTTTTCAATTTCGATTTATCAAAAACGCTGTGCTCGAATTCTTGTCCCATTACAATTGCTGTAGTCGGACAAGCCACGATGCAAAGATTACACATCGTGCAAAGATCAAGGTGATATACCCAGGTGTCGATTGCTTTCTTCTTTTTTCCTTCTTCGTTGATCACTTGTTTTGTAATGATCTTGATGGAACCATTCGGACAAGCGATTTCACAAGCCTGGCAACCGGTGCAGCGATGCTCATTTTTTTCGTCGTGCGGCATAATTACTTCGCCACGGAAACGATCAGCCATTACAAGCGTTGTACGATTATCAGGATATTGTTCGGTCTGAATTTCTTTCGGGTGCGTGAAATAATAGCCGGTCATTCTCATTCCTTTCAGAAGAGATTTGATCGACAAATAAATTGTTTTAAAATATCCCGGCTCTTTCATTTTCTTTTTTTTAAAAATGCCAACCCATTATTGCCATTAACGTTACGATAAGCACGTTCACCATGCTGATCGGTAAAAGGTATTTCCACTCGAGGTTCAGCAATTGATCAACACGTAATCGCGGGAAGGTCCAGCGGAACCACATGATGATAAAAATGATGAAGAATGTTTTTCCGAAAAACCAAAGCGATGACGGAATCCAATCCATGGCATGATTGAAGCTGTCCAGTCCACCAATGTGCAAAGGCATCCATCCGCCAAGGAAAATTGTTGCAGCAATAGCAGAAACAACGAACAAATTAATGTATTCCGAAAGCAGGAACATCGCGAATTTCATTCCTGAATATTCGGTGTGGAATCCGCCGGTTAATTCTGATTCTGCTTCTGTCAAATCGAATGGAGCACGATTGATCTCTGCTGTTGACGCAACAATAAAAATGACGAAAGAAATCAAAATAGGAAGATGACCTTTGAAGATCCACCATCCATCTTGCTGGCTCATTACGATGTCAGACATTTTTAAGCTTCCCGTAAGAATGACAATCGATATCAATGAAAGTCCGATTGACAATTCATAGCTCACGATTTGCGCGCCGCTTCTCATTGCACCGAGCAACGAATATTTGTTGTAGCTCGACCAGCCCGCCATCAAAATTCCGATCACGGCCATTGACGAAACAGAAGACACATAAAGAATTCCGATGCTGATATCCCAGATCTGGAAATCTCTTGCGAATGCGATCGGTGCCATTACCAGCATTGCAGTGATCACCATAATATATGGCGCAAGATTGAACAGGAATTTATCAGCAGCAGTAGGAGTGAGGCCTTCTTTGAAAAGCAGCTTCACGGTATCCGCGATAATTTGTAAGGAACCTTTTGGTCCGACGCGGTTTGGTCCGAGACGGATTTGCATGAATGCTGCGACTTTTCTTTCCATGTATCCAAGGAAGAAGCTGAGCATCACCAAAAATCCGATGAGACAAATTCCGGTAAGCGCCATTTCAATCAACAGCACATATTTCGGATGGCCGACAAGATCGGTAAGCCATTGGTGAATATGACGTGTTAAAGACGAAAAGCTGATCAGTAAAGCTGTTTTCACTATCTGTCGATGTCTGGAATTACTAAGTCAATGGTGGCCATGATTGCAACGAGATCGCCGATTTTAGCGCCTTGTGCCATATGTGATAATGCGGAAAGATTGCTGAATCCGGGTGATCGGTATTTTACACGGTAAGGAGAAGCAGCGCCGTCGCTCACAATATAAACACCTAATTCGCCGCGCGCAGTTTCAACACGCTGATAAAATTCACCCTTCGGAAGTTTGATCACCGCTTTTGTTTTTTCCTGGAAATCACCTTCCGGAATATTATCGATCATCTGCTCAATGATGGAAATAGATTGTTTCATTTCCGCCATCCTGCACATGTAACGCGCGTAACAATCGCCTTCGCTCCTGATCACTTCTTCGAACAGCACTTTGTCATAAACGCCATACGGATTCCATTTACGGATATCGCAGCTTACACCTGAAGCGCGTGCTGTTGGTCCTGTACATCCGAATGAAATTGCATCTTCTTTTGAAAGCACGCCAACACCTTTTGTACGCTGTTCGAAAATAACGTTACCGGTAAGCAGCTGATCGTAATCTGCAAGATTCTTTTTGCATTGTTCGATCACTTCTTTCGTACGCTTCTGAAAATTCGGATGAATATCGAACATCACGCCGCCGGGAACCATGTAATTCTGTGTCAATCGTGCGCCGCATGTTTCTTCCATAATTCCATTGATCGCTTCACGGTCGCGGAATGCATAAAAGAATGGTGTAACAGCGCCAAGATCGAGTCCTGTGCAGCCCCACCACAATTGATGAGAAGCAAGTCGTGTCAATTCCGCCATCAGCAAACGAATCACTTGCGCGCGTGGCGGTGCCTGGATTCCTAAACCTTTTTCAACTGTGAGCGCACAGGCTTCATTATTAATATGCGCGGATAAATAATCCATCCGGCTTGTTGCGAAAATGAAATTCCTGTAAGAAAGATTCTCGCTCATCTTTTCGATCGAACGATGAATGTAGCCGAGGTGTGGCTGAACTTTATGAATGGTTTCTCCGTCGAGCCAAACTTTCAGGTGCAGCACGCCGTGTGTGGACGGATGCTGCGGCCCCATGTTGACGACGAATAATCCGTCATCCGTAACAACATCTTCTCCGAGCAATTTCATATCTCGATCATGTTTTCGTCCACGTAATCTTTTCGTAATGGGAATCCCGGCCAGTTATCATCAAGAAAAATTCTTCTGAGATCAGGATGGTGTAAAAATTTTATTCCGAATAAATCGAATACTTCACGCTCATGGAAATTAGCTGTTAGCCATAACGGAACTAATGATTCTATTTGCGGATTTGTTCTGTCTGTCAATTTTGCTTTCACAACAAATTCATGACGATGTGTTTTTGAAAGCAAATGATACACCATCATAAAATGATCTTTCCAGTCGATGCAAGTGAGACAGAAAAGATAATCCATGTGGAATTCTTCTTTATTACGAAGTGCGGTCATGAAAGGCAATAAGCTTTCGGCCGGAACAAATACCTGCAGAAATTCTCCCGATTCATCAAAAGTTGCTTCGGGGAGAAGCGATGTTAAAGCAGCTTTTAATTCTTCTTTGTTCATCGAACCACAGGTTTTGATTTGCCGAACGTATTATGTTCCGTCTTGATCTTTTCCTGCAGCGTGATCATTGCATGCAACAAAGCTTCAGGTCGGGGAGGGCAGCCGGGAATATAAACGTCAACCGGGATTACATGGTCGACGCCTTTCACAACTGAATAAGTATTATAAAAAAATGGTCCGCCTGAAATTGTGCAAGCGCCCATTGCAATTACATATTTCGGTTCCGGCATTTGATCGTAAAGACGTTTTAATACCGGCGCCATTTTCATTACGATCGTTCCGGCCACAATAATTAGATCGGCTTGTCGAGGAGTAGCACGCGCAACTTCAAATCCGAATCGTGACCAATCGTATTTTGCATCAGCCGCCGACATCATTTCAATCGCGCAGCAACTTGTGCCGAATACCAAAGGCCAGAGTGAATTCGCACGCGCCCAGTTGATCACATCGTCGAGCTTCGTCACTAGAATTCCACCACCTTCTGTAGGGTGAACTTCTCCGGGGAATTCTATTTTATTTTCGTCAGACATTTTTCAGTTGTCATTATCAGTTGTCAGTTGTCAATGGTAGGTTTTTTTTATAATTAGGAAGGTTTCGCAAACCTGCCTAATTATAAAAAAGCGGCCTGATGATAAAAAAACTACATCCATTTCAAGGCTCCTTTTTTCCAGGCGTATAAAAGTCCCATAAAAAGGATAAACATAAAAATTATGATTTCAACAAACGCAGGCCAGCCGATATTTTTGACAACAACGGCCCACGGATACATATAAATCAATTCCACGTCAAAAACGAGGAAGATCAAAGCAAACAAATAATATCCCACGTTAAACTGGATCCAGTTCGATCCGGTGGGTTCGATACCACATTCGTACGCTTCACCTTTTACGATATTCTTCGACGACTTAGCCAGAACTTTCGACAAAAGGATTCCACCGCCTGCGAATGCAATTCCGCAAATTATAAGTAGGATGAGAGAACCTGCGCCCATACTGATTTTATTTGGTGTTCAATTAATGAATTATCCCGGACGTTGAATGTGCAAACAGGGTGATGTCCGAAAAAAGTGTGACAAATATTACTTTTTAAAAACAATTTTCGGTTACTTTACACCAACTATTTTTCCCTATCATTTAAACAACTAATATAATGGCGATTAAAATCACAGATGATTGCATCAACTGCGGTGCTTGTGAGCCTGAGTGTCCGAATGGCGCGATTTTCGAAAATGGCGGCGACTGGAACTTTGCATACAAAACCGAAGTAAAAGGAATGTTTACTTCTAAAAGTGGCATCACCGTGGACGCAGAGGCTGATCAGCCTGCGCTTTCAAGTGATTACTATTATATAGTAACTGATAAATGCACGGAGTGTGTAGGATTCCACGATGAGCCACAATGCGCTTCAGTTTGCCCCGTAGATTGTTGCGTTGCCGATCCTGATCATGTAGAATCAAAGGAAGAGCTGATCGTCAAAAAAGAAGTATTACACCCTTAGTAAATCATAATCGACAAGATGGACACGTTGGAACAAAAAAGCGGAAGAAAGACAGAAGTCAGGAAAGCCGAAAATATTGTAGTGCGTTTTTCGGGTGATTCCGGTGACGGAATGCAGCTTACAGGAACTCAATTCACAGATACATCAGCATTTTTAGGACAGGATCTGAGTACATTTCCTGAATTCCCTGCTGAGATCCGTGCCCCAATCGGAACTGTAGCAGGAGTTTCCAGCTTCCAGGTAAATTTCGGAAGTAAAGAGATTTTCACTCCCGGTGATAAATTCGACGTGCTTGTGGCCATGAACGCCGCAGCTTTAAAGACAGATATTCACCAATTGAAAAAAGGTGGAATCCTGATCGTTAATACTGCAGGTTTTGATAAAAAGAACTTAGGCCTCGCGAACTATAAAGACGGCATCAACCCGCTCGAAGATGGTTCTACAGAGGATTTTATCGTTTATAAAGTAGATGTTACCAAATTCACCAAGGATGCGCTTTTAGAATCCGGGCTTGGTAATAAAGAGATGGAACGTTCGAAAAACATGTTCGTTCTCGGACTGCTTTTCTGGATGTTTGATAAATCATTGGATTATACCATCCAGTTTATCACGGAGAAATTCGCTAAAAAGCCGGAAATTATGAACGCGAATATTACCGCGTTGAAAGCAGGCTGGAATTTCGGTGATACTACTGAGGTATTTACCACACGTTTCCAGGTTGATATTGCAAAATTACCTGCAGGTGTTTATCGCCAGATCACAGGAAATCATGCAACAGCAATCGGACTTATTGCAGCAGCTGAAAAAGCGGGAATTGAACTTTTCTTAGGTTCTTATCCTATTACTCCGGCTTCTGATATTTTACATGAGCTTGCGAAATACCGCGGGAATGGTGTAAAAACCTTCCAGGCTGAAGATGAAATTGCTGCCATTTGTTCAGCAATCGGAGCTTCTTATGCAGGGGCGCTTGGTGTAACTACAACTTCTGGTCCCGGACTTTCTCTTAAAGGAGAAGCGATCGGTCTTGCGGTAATTACAGAAATTCCATTGGTAGTTATCAATGTGCAGCGTGGCGGACCTTCAACCGGTCTTCCAACAAAAACAGAACAAGCGGATCTTCTCCAGGCTATTCATGGCCGTCACGGTGAAGCGCCACTTCCTGTTCTCGCCGCTTCTTCACCTGCGGATTGTTTCGAAACAGTTTACGAAGCAGCACGCATCGCGATCGAGCACATGACACCGGTTATTTTCCTGAGCGATGGATATGTTGCGAATGGTTCTGAGCCATGGAAATTCCCAACAGAAGAGCATCTCAAGCCAATTAAATGCGAATTCATTACTGAAACAAATAATCCGGGAGGAAAATTCCTTCCTTATAAACGTGATGAGCGTGGTGTTCGTCCACGTACAAAACCGGGAACAAAAGGACTTGAGCATCGCATCGGCGGACTCGAAAAGCAGGATGAAACAGGAAACGTTTCTTATGATTCAGTTAATCACGAGAAAATGGTTCACTTGCGCCAGGCGAAAATTGAAAAGATCGCGGATTTCATTCCATTGGCACATGTTGACAGCGGAAAAGAAAATGCAAAATTGTGCGTATTAGGCTGGGGATCAACTTCGGGAGCAATTAAAACTGCTGTTCGTGAATTGATCGCTGAAGGACATGATGTTGCACACGTTCATCTTCGTTATGTAAACCCGTTCCCGAAAAATCTCGGTGAATTGCTGAAAGGATTTGACAAAGTCCTTATTCCTGAGATGAACTTAGGCCAGCTTTGTCAGCTGATCCGCGCGAAATACCTGGTTCCTGCTGTGAGCTACAGCAAAGTTCAGGGACTTCCATTCGCAGTGGATGAATTAAAAGCAAAGATTGTTGAAACCCTTAATAGCAAGTAAGATGAGCGCAGAAGTTATCACTCCAGAACCTAAAAAAACACCAAAGGATTTTGCTTCCGACCAGGATGTAAAATGGTGTCCGGGATGCGGCGATTATTCCATTCTTAGCCAGGTGCAGAAAGTATTTCCTGACTTTGATGTAAAGAAAGAGAATTACGTTTTCATTTCCGGAATCGGCTGCTCGTCACGTTTTACCTATTACATGGACACTTTCGGTGTTCATAGCATTCACGGTCGCGCGGCAGCTGTGGCTTCGGGTGTAAAAGCTACAAATCCTGAGCTGGATGTGTGGATGATCTCAGGCGATGGCGATTCTATTTCGATCGGCGGTAACCACTTTATCCACCTGATGCGCCGTAATTTCAACATCAAATACCTGATGTTCAACAATGAAATTTACGGACTTACAAAAGGACAATATTCGCCACTTTCCGAAAAAGGAATGGTTGCAAAATCAACTCCACATGGATCTGTGGATGAGCCGTTTAACCCGCTTCAGTTAGCGCTGGGCGCGAAGTCTACTTTTGTTGCCCGTTCGCTCG
This sequence comes from Bacteroidota bacterium, assembly GCA_031412295.1. Taxonomy (GTDB): domain Bacteria; phylum Bacteroidota; class Bacteroidia; order Palsa-965; family Palsa-965. The sequence goes on along the minus strand of JANOCU010000033.1, from coordinate 251,525 downwards.
ACCGCGACCCGAAACACCAGCAGGCCATGTTCAAACGTGCACACGAGCATAAAGGAACTGCTTTCGTGGAAATTTACCAGAACTGCCCGGTTTTTAATGATGGCGCTTTCTTCGCTTACACTGAAAAAGGAAGCAAAATGGAAGAGTGCTTGTTCCTCGAACACGGCAAACCATTGATCTTCGGAAACAACAGCGACAAAGGACTCAAGCTTGATGGTTTGAAGCCTGTGATTGTTGACCTGGCCGGTGGTGCTTCTGTAAATGATCTTTGGATCCACGATGAAAATGATTTTACAAAAGCCATGTTGCTTGCCGGATTATTCGACGATGCAGCATTGACTCCACATAATCCACGTCCATTCGGTGTGTTCTACGTTGAGCAGCGTTCTACTTATGAAGATGATTTAGCTGCCCAGATCGAAGCTGTTAAAGCGAAAAAAGGAAAAACTCCGTTGAATAAGATTCTTTCAGGAGATAAAACCTGGATTATTGCCTAAAAAAGATGTACGATTTACGAGGTACGATGTACGATTTGAAGAAAGGGTAATATAGTAAATCAGAATAAATTGATAAAAAGCGGAAGAGATTATCTTTTCCGCTTTTTTGTTTCCGCGTTCATGCTGAATTTTCCCTGGTGCATTTGCAAGATATTCTGATAGTAAGAATAAATGTAAAATGCCAAAGAAAACTGTGAAAATGTTCAGTTAAAAAGTAAAAAAGTTTGAATGCTTTGAAGACGTAAGACGTTAACAATAAAAGCATTGGAATGCGTGGAGCAAACGATGATAAAGATTATCTTTGGTTTATCATTGGCAGTACACAACAATACATTTAGACCTATGCGTTTCCTACGACGCATCTTATCGGCATTATTGATCCTGGTTGGCTTTCAAGAGCTCAGCGCATCTCATTTAATGGGCGGGGAAATCACATGGACTTGCCAGGGCAACGGGCAGTTTGTGTTTCACATGAAATTGTATCGTGATTGTAATGGCGCAACGGGTCCACCGACAGCTGCGCTGGATGTGTTTAATCACCCGTCACTTTTTACAATTCCACTGACGCTTCTTTCACAAACAGACATTTCTCCTCAGTGCAATTCGCTCGGGCCGATCATTTCCTGTACGAGTCAAGTGCCCGGGCAGGGAGCTGTTGAAGAATTTATTTATCAATCGTCGCCACTTACAATTGCGGGAACACCTCCTGCTGCGGGATGGATCTTTGCTTACCAGAACTGCTGCAGAAACGGTGCGATCACCAATTTGGTAAACCCGGCATCTTCAGGATTCACTTTGCGTGCAAAAATGTTTGCTTACAATAACATGAACACCAATCCATGTTATGATAACTCACCTGAATTTCTTGAAAGCCCGAAAACAATTACCTGCACCGGCTACCCATTTACTTACAATCACAATGCGGTAGATGCTGAATTGGATTCGCTTGTGTACGCGTGGGATGAACCACTTGATGTTTACCAGGCTGCACCTCCGGTTTATAATCCGCCGCCGATTCCGTTTGCAGCTGGATTTTCATTTACAAGTCCATTGCCCGGACCTGCATTAAACCCGAGCAATGTTGCTGCTGTATTAAATCCGGCCACAGGAGAAATTTCTTACACGTCTTACACGAGTGGAAATTATGTGAGCTGCATCAGGGTGGAAGCATGGCGCTGCGGACAGAAGATTGCTGAAGTGTATCGCGATATTCAAAGTGTATTGCTTGCGTGTGGTAATAATACACCACCGAATGTTGTGCCGCCGTTTCAATCAAACACGATTTTCCAGGATACTGTTTACGCCGGCGATCTGGTCAACTTTACTCTTTCTGCAACTGATTTTGATTTCCTTCCGAATGGTCAGCCGCAAACATTAACCATTGATGCAACCGGTCAGCAATTCGGTGCAGGTTTTACAAGCACATCAACAGGTTGTTTGAATCCACCCTGTGCAACATTGGCACCGCCGCCGCCTGTGTCGGGACCGTTTGGTGTAAGCACTAATTTTAACTGGCAGACTGCTTGTAATCATATCAGCTATTCATCGCAGTGTTTTGTGCTTTCGAATACGTACAATTTTGTCATTCGTACAAGTGATGATTTTTGTCCTGCTCCCGCACAAACCATCGCTACCATTTCCATTACCGTGCTTGCGCTGCCCGTTGTTGCTTCACCTGAAATTCATTGTGTAGCTGTTGCGCCTAACGGTGATATTACGCTTACATGGGAACAACCTTACGATACGGCAGGAACATTTAACAGCTATCATATTTTCACCTCGACAAATGCGAATGGTCCGTTCACTGTTGTGGATTCTGTTTTTAATTACAACCAGCTTTCGTACACGCATGTGGGTGCAAACGGAAATGCAGGCCCGGTTTATTATTTCATAAAAACAAGATCAGGTTGTGGCGGAATGGTATTCCTGAATCCACAGGATACTGTGAGTTCGATTTATCTTACTGTAAGCAATAATGCAAATACAACTGCGAATCTTGCATGGAATAATATTATAACACCGGCGCCAGTATCACAATTTCCATGGTTCCGGATTTATCGCGAGTACCCGATCGGAACCTGGACGCTTATTGATTCAACACAGTCGCTTACGTATGTGGATTCGATTTCAGTTTGTAATTCGCTTGTGAATTACAGGATTGAAATCGGTGATTCGCTTGGATGTGTTTCTGTTTCAAACATTGCAGGTGATATTTTCCAGGATCCCAACCTTCCTGCGATTCCGCCTTTGGATTCTGTATCTGTTACAGCGGCGAATACCGTATCGATCGGGTGGCAGCCAAGCACTTCACCGGATGTGATCGGGTATGTTGTGTATCAATACATCAATGGAATCTGGACTGCGCTTGATACCGTTTGGGGAATAAATAATACCGCATACACCAACCTGATTTCGAATTCGGGGCAGCAAAGTGAAAGTTATGTGATAGCTGCTTTTGATTCGTGTGGAAATATCAGCACGTTCAGTCCGCAGCACAATACACTTTATGTAACAGGATCATTAAACAGCTGCGATGCAACTACGACGCTGAATTGGAATGCATATATCAACATGCCTGGTGGAGTAGGTGGTTATACTATTTATGTAAGTGATAACGGCGGACCTTTTACGCTTGCGGGATCAACGATTTCCAATGATTCCAGCTTCCTGCATACAGGATTGACGCAGTTTCATACGTATTGTTATTATGTAGTTGCATTTAACGCTGCGAATACAATTACATCGAGCTCTCAAAAAGTTTGTGTGTTTGCAAATGTTCCGCAACAGCCGGTGTTTCATTACCTGCGCGTGGCGACTGTTTCAGGTTCTAATGTTGTGAATTTGAAAGCGTATGTAGATGCTTCTGCAGATGTGTTGCGTTACGATATTTATCGCGCTGACAGCATTAACGGAACATGGGTTTTGATAGGAAACGTACTTGCAAATCCACCGAGCACGCTGGTGACTTATACAGATGTTACGCCTGAGACCAACATGCAAAGCTACTATTACAAGATGGTAGCGGTGGACAGTTGCGGTGAAGATGCAATGACTTCAAATATTGCACGCACGATTTTCCTGCAGGCGGTGAGCAATAATGAAATCACCAATACATTATACTGGAATGATTACGAGCAGTGGAATGGTGGTGTATCGTTTTACAATATTTACCGCAGCATAGACGGTGTTGCAGATCCGGTGCCGATTGCGACTGTTCCGTTTACAAGTGCCGGGCGCAATATTTATGTGGATGATGTTTCGCAATTCAATTATTTCATCGGGCGGTTTACTTACCTGATTGAAGGTGTGGAAGCGCCGGGAAATACTTATGGATTTACGGATACAACTTATTCCAATATTGCCGAAGTAATGCAACGTCCGTTGGTGTATGTTCCGAATGCGTTTACACCGAACGGAAACGGGTCGAATGATAATTTCATGCCATCGACAGGATTTGTGGATGTGGTGGATTACAACTTTGCCGTGTTTAACCGCTGGGGCGAAAAGCTTTTTGAAACGAGCGATGTAAACGGTGCGTGGGACGGAAAATATGCAGGACATCATTGCAAACCGGAAGTTTATGTTTGGCTACTGACTTTTAAAACAGCGGAGGGACAGTATATTGATATGAAGGGGACTGTTACTTTGATTCGATAATTTGAAAATTCGAAATTCGAAGATTCGAAATTCTCCCGATAGCTATCGGGATCAAGATTCAAAATTGTTTTTTTCTGAATTGAGGAAATTTTATGAATAACCAGCCTGTATCGCGTGAAGCTCTTTTACGGTCGCTGGATTCGCTGGAGAAGATTTGCAGGAAGAGAACGAAAAATATTCTTCTAATCGATGATAATGAATTGCCTCAGTTAGTACACCTGAATAAAGAAGCATTGTCTGATTACGCATTACGCAATAAGATTTTTGAGCTTTCGGAAATTTCAGAATCCATAATTATTCCCGGTAAAGTGAGCGAATGGCCTGAATTTATTTGGGTAGCGATAACTATGCTTGTGGGTATGTTGATTCTTTTTCCTTATTTCATAGTTCTGGCTTTTATGAGCTTGCCTTTGGTTTGTTTAATACTATTGTATCGGTATAAAAGGAAAAAAATCAAGGCGTTTTCTTTTGCGCAGCTAGCAGGTGCTATTTCGCATGCAAAAGTAATAGTGGCAAATAATTGATCGCGTAATTTTATCGCCTCTGTTGCGAAACGAGCCTGCTAAAGAAATTTCGAATTCCAAAAGCTTAGTGCCTTTGTGCCTTAATTACGCAAGTCTAAAACCAGGAACAGAGTTTTCCTTTATAATTGAGTCCTGTATTAAATAACAAAGCGAAAAAATAAATCTGGCATGGGGCCTGTTAACTCCACCTTCACCTGATTCGCCCTGCTGCCCTCAGGATATCAGCCGCTTCCCACTCAATTTCATCCTCTGGGCATCCATTGGCTTGAAGCCATATAATCACTTCATCCAAACCGGCGAAGTCCATTGCAACAGCCATAATAAGCTGGGGGCGATCAAGAGCAGCACTATTTACCGGCTGTGGAACCTCGACGTTACCCCAGTCGAAATGGGAAGGCGCTTGTGGCATCTGGCCGCCACCCATTCCCATTCCTCCGCCCATTACTTCTCCTCCCATCATCCCACCGCCACCGCCCACTTCAACCTGCATACCAAGGTCCATTGGCGCGGCTAAAGGCATGGCTTTTGAAGCGCTAGCGGCAAACATACTTCCCAATGTAGGCATCCCTTTTACTACTTTAGCCTGCTTCTTTTCTTTCTCCTCTTTATTTTTCTGATCGCGTTTTACCTTTTCGCGCGCTTTTTCACGCGCTACCGCCGACTCATTAATGATCTCCCACTCGTACAATACCTCACCGGCCCGCGAATTCCTATAGCTTAAATACAATTTCACCGTGTCATTTTCGATTTGGCCTGTGCGATGGCTGAGTATCGGGAGAACACGCTCTCGCATCAGGTCGCGCCCGTTTATCGCATCGCCGGCAAGCACATGACCGGCATTATTTACATTCGCTTTAGCGACATAACCTGTAGCCTGCGCAACAGCATCCTCCATTCCACCGTTCGGTTTGATCTCATAAATTCTTTTGGCATTGACCATATCCGCATAACCCCATCCGGGATAATCGGGCAATGCGGGCGGAATACCATATTCGGGAGTCCATGCTCCGTATCTGCCCTGGATATATTCATGCGCGAACGTGCCCCTGTTATCTGTATTCTGCGTGTCGCGGTTGGTCAGGTGATCATCCGTAAACAAGGCGTTAATATCTAAACCACTATTCTGGTAGTTAGCTCCCCATGCAATTCCCTGCGGGGCGCATTGCAATTGAGCGGTATCGCTTTTAACACTTATCGCCAGTTGATGATCTGTTTCATTCCCGGGAGAGATATGGCTTGAGCGCAGCGCCATGCTCCCCATCACATCCGCTTCCTTTTCCAGCTCGGGGTTATTATTAATGGCAAAGCTATTTTTGAATTGCGCGGTCGGCTTCACTCTTCCCTGTGCCTGCTGCACAACATGCCACGCTTCATGCGCCAGGTGCTTTTCCTGTCCCGGCCCAACGTGGATATCGCTTCCCTTAGCGTATGCCAGCGCGTTCACTTGTTTGGGCCTTTCGGAATTATAATGCACCTTGACCTGGTCCATCGAGATACCGGAAAGATTTTCAATTCCACTCTTGAGCTGGTCGGGAAGCCCGGTCTCGTTTTTACTTTTTTGAGCGACTTCCATTTTCCCGGCGTTCGCCATGGTCTGCAGCTTTTTTTGCGCAATCGTTTCCGGCCGGTTATCGATGAATTGAGCAGGCATGTCCACGCTCACCGATGGTCCTTTCGCAAGATTATTGGCAATTGCCTTGCTTTTATTTTCCTGTGGTTTATTGGCACGCGCATTCATAGCTTAGAGAACTGTTGTGTTGGATTAAAAATATAATGTTTGACTGGTGGAAAATAATTGCGTTCCAAACAAAAGCGCCGCCGGAGTGTGGACGCGCTTTTTATGATCAGAAAACTTTGCTATTGCACTGCAAAAGCGAGCGCAAGGACTGGATTCTTTGATAGCTATAAGGATTGGTCAAGTCCAAATTAAAATTATTTATTTAATTAATAAAAATAAGTATTTAAAAAGGAGGCTTTTTATGACTCTTTTTTTTGAGACTTGCGTAGTTAAGGCTTCGTGGCAATTTTAGTGCGGGGGTCTCCTTGCACGAAAACTTATTGCCACAGACACAGAGGCACAGTTAAAAAAAATCTTTAATTGCTTTTCCTTTTTTACCGCGCCTTTGTGCCTCGTGGCGAACCGAGCCTGCTAAAGAAATGTGAGTTTCTACTACTTTGTGACTTCGTGACAAATTTCGTGCGGGAGGATTTTGTGCGATTTCTCATTAACATGGAAATGATCGGAAATAGCCCCGGTAGCAGCGACACCCCGCACATCAGGCGATAAACTTGCGCATACTTACAAGGCGGAGTATAGCGGATAACGGAAAACTATGCTTCTTAACAGCTGACATGCAACGCTCCTAAACGTTTTTATAATTATTTCCCTAAATCGTACCTCCAACTGCGCAAAAAAAGCTTCGTTGGATAAATCGTACTTAATATTCAGACATCTTAACTATCTTTGCACGAATTTTATCAGCACTAAAATTCAATCCTCCGTTCTTATGTCTCCTGACAATTCCAAGTTTATAGGTGAAGGTCTCACCTACGATGATGTGCTCCTGGTGCCTGCTTACTCAGAAGTGCTTCCACGCGAAGTAGATATTCGCACCAAATTTTCACGCAATATTATTATCAATACCCCGATTGTGTCGGCCGCCATGGATACGGTGACGGAATACGAGTTGGCGATTGCGATTGCGCGTGAGGGTGGAATAGGCGTGATACACAAGAACATGACCATAGAGCAGCAGGCTGCGCAGGTGCGACGTGTAAAACGAAGTGAAAGCGGAATGGTGCAGGACCCGGTGACGCTGCATGAAAGCGCTTTGATATCGGACGCGCTGAAGCTGATGCGTGACAATAAGATTGGCGGAATTCCGGTAGTAGATAAAAATGGTTTGCTGGTTGGAATTGTGACGAACCGCGATTTGCGTTTTGAAAAGAACATGAAACGCCCGGTGAAAGAAGTGATGACAAGTGAAAACATCATCACCACAAAAGTTACTGATCTTAAAAAAGCAGAGCAGATTCTGCAGCACAATAAAATTGAAAAGCTTCCTGTTGTAGATAAAAATAATAAGCTGATAGGCTTGATCACTTACCGCGACATAAGCAAAATAAAAGAGCGCCCGAATGCAAGCAAGGATGATTTAGGCCGCTTGCGTGTTGCAGGTGCGCTGGGTGTAACACATGACACAATTGAACGTGCGCACGCGCTTGTGAATGCAGGTGTGGATGCAATGATCATTGATACCGCTCACGGACACTCGAAAGGTGTGCTTGAAATGCTGAAGCTGGTGAAAAAGACATTTCCATACATTGATATTATTGTTGGAAATGTTGCAACTGCAGAAGCCGGACTTGCATTGGTAAAAGCCGGTGCTGATGGTGTGAAAGTAGGAATTGGTCCGGGATCGATTTGCACTACGCGGGTGATTGCGGGTGTGGGTGTTCCGCAATTTACTGCAGTGATGATGGTGGCGAATGCATTGAAAAAATCGGGCGTTCCTGTGATTGCTGACGGCGGAATTCGTTTTACAGGAGATATTCCGAAAGCGATTGCGGCGGGTGCAAGCACGATCATGGCAGGATCTCTTTTTGCGGGTGTGGAAGAATCGCCGGGTGAGACGATCATTTTCGAAGGAAGAAAATTCAAAACGTACCGTGGAATGGGTTCGCTTGATGCTATGGAAAAAGGATCGAAGGATCGTTATTTCCAGGATGTGGAGGATGATATTAAGAAGCTGGTTCCGGAAGGAATTTCGGGACGTGTGCCGTATAAAGGAACGCTGGGTGAAGTGGTTTACCAGTTGGTAGGCGGACTTCGCGCGGGAATGGGATATGTGGGTGCGAAAAATATTGCGGCGTTGCATGATGCGAAGTTTATCAGGATTACTTCGGCGGGAATAAGGGAATCACATCCGCATGATATTGTCATCACCAGGGAAGCTCCTAATTATTCTACGAAGTAGAAATTGGGAAAATAGAAATTGGGAAAAATGGAAAAGGGGATTCAATATTCAGTATTCGACTAATGATTTGAAAATTCTAGATTTGAAATTTTGAATCATTATTTTCCGGGATATTTGTGATGCGGATTCTTCAATGCCCCGATTATTTTCTCTCTTCCTTCTTTTCTTTAGTAGAAAAGAAGCAAAAGAATCGCCATCTGACGCGGCTTTGCCTAAATTCAACAGGAAAAATCGAGCGAAAACCAAGCCGTGCATACGCTCAAAATGGCCGCCTGAACTTCATGGTTTTCTTCCGCACAGGCCCACGCAGATTTTTCCTGTTGAATTCTTAACGCCAAACCCGCTAAGGTTGGCACTGTCATAAAATTGATGCTTGTGAAAATTAGCTTTTACCTGTTATCAATGATTTTGAATATTGAATTTTGAATCTGTTAAACTGAATTTTCTGAAACAATCAATCTCCATTTTCTGGTTTCGCCGCGATTTGCGGTTGGAGGATAATCATGGATTATTCCAGGCGCTGAATAATGCTGAATCTGTGTTGCCGGTTTTTATTTTTGATAAAGATATTCTCGGCAAACTTTCGGATAAAAAAGATAAACGTGTTTCTTTTATTCATAAAACGCTTGCTGCGCTGAATGATGAATTGATTAAAAAAGGTTCATCACTTTTTGTTGTGCATGATTCGCCGTTGAATGCATTCGAAAAGATTTGTGAAACGTTTAATGTAAAAGCGGTTTATACGAATCATGATTATGAACCGTCGGCGATTGCGCGTGATGCGAAAGTTGCTGATTGGCTGAAAGCAAAAAACATTGAATTCCATTCTTTCAAAGACCAGGTTGTTTTTGAAAAAGCGGAAGTGATGAAAGCGGATGGTTTGCCTTACACGATCTTTACGCCTTATTCACGCGTGTGGAAGATGAAGTTTGCGGAGAAACCTTTGCAGCATTTTCCTTCTGAAAAGCTGGCGGAGAAATTTATTAAAACAAAACCATTTTCATTTCCATCACTCGAAGAAATCGGTTTTGAGCAGGCTGACGCAATCATTCCTTCGATCATTCCTGCCAAAGAAATCATTCGCAACTACGAAGCGACGCGCAATTTCCCTGCAATCGATGGCACAAGTAAGCTGAGCATTCATCTTCGTTTCGGAACAGTGAGTGTACGCGCGCTTGCTAAAGTTGCACATGGATTAAGCGACCAATGGCTGAATGAATTGATCTGGCGCGAATTTTTTATGATGATCCTTTTCAATTTTCCGCTTGTGGTAAATTCCAGCTTCAAGAAAAAATACGATTTCATTCCGTGGAGAAATGATGAAGGGGAATTTATAGCATGGTGCAAAGGTGCAACCGGCTACCCGATCGTAGACGCCGGAATGCGTGAGCTGAATGAAACAGGCTTCATGCATAATCGTGTGCGCATGATTGTTGCGAGCTTTCTAACCAAACATTTGCTCATCGACTGGCGCTGGGGCGAAGCGTATTTCGCGGAGAAATTGCTGGACTATGAACTTTCATCCAACAATGGAAACTGGCAATGGGCGGTAGGTTGTGGTTGTGATGCTGCGCCTTATTTCAGAATTTTTAATCCGTCGGAGCAAGTGAAAAAGTTTGACAAAGATTTGCTCTACATTAAAAAATGGATCCCGGATTATAAGGTTGATTATTTACCGCAGATCGTTGTGCATGAATTTGCGCGGAAGAGGGTGCTGGAGGTTTTTAAGAAGGCTTTGTCGTAGCTATCCCCAACCTGAAGGATTGGGATGGAGGGAACTGTTTACTTGTTGTACTTTTCCTTTGTGCGAATGAAATTCCGCAACGAATCAGGCTTCGATTTATACGGCTGAAAATAAATCGAATAATCAACCGGCTTAAACGCTTCGTTGTGATCTTTTCTGCTTGTCCAGTGAATTTTCTTTTCAGATATAACACCTTTCAAAATAATCCGGACATAATTGTTTTTGATGTGCTGGAATTTTTCAAGGTGAATGCTGTCTCCTTTGATAAGGTAATTTCCCCACGATCCGAATAAACGTTGTGTTTTGATGAGCTGTGCCATCCCGGATTTATCTGTGCGATTATCGGTTGAAAAGCAGGAACCTTCTGAATAAAAGAAAACCGGCTTCACACTGTTATCGTTCAACTTCGCCGTATTTGCAGCTGTTGAATCATCATAATATCCGTCAAATCTTAAAAGCGGGTGCGAGCCTGATTTGAAGTTCTTGTGATAAATGAGGGCGCTGTCGTAAGTGGTGCATGTTACGATCAACAAAAGAAGCAGGGCAGGGGCTATGAATTTCATTTTAGAAAGTTACCAATTTTTAAAGCACTGCAGCCTGCCTGCGCACGCCGATTTCTGCTGACTTCATTTCAAAATTAAAAGCAGAAACACGAAACAAAGAAGAAGCAAGCGTGGATTGTGCCTGCGCAACTTCCAATGCATTTCCTTGTCCGAGCCGCAGGCGTTCTAATGCCAGCATCATACTTTCACGCGCCATCGCTTCGTTTTGTTTTTCGAGCGCTAAGGCTTGTTCTCTTCCGTCATACACAGCCAATGCATTTTGTAAAGCAAGACTTGCGGAAAGATTCGCCTGCTGAAACCTGAATTCTGAAGATTGAATTTGAAGCTGCGCGATCTTTGTTTCGCGATTTAATCTTCCGCCCTGGTACAACGGCATTGAAAAAGTAAGCCCGGTATTCCAACCGTATGTTTGATTGTAAAGTGTAAAACCTGCAGTGTTTTCTGATCTGCCGAAATTATAACCTGCATTGAGCGCGATTCTTGGTAAGTATTGTGAACGTGTTTCGCGATACGCCAGCTTTGAAATTTCTACTTCTGCTTTGAATGCAAGCAACAACGGATTTGATGCATACATTTTTTGATCGAGCTGCACACGGTCGGCAAGGGGAGATAAAGTAATGCTGTCTTCCACGGAAAAAAGAATATTCACATCCCGCGCAAGCAACATATTCAGCTGACGTTTTGCATCGTTGATCAGCAAAGAAAGAAGGATGCTGTTCTCTTTCTGAATATTCAAATCGATTTTCGCCTGCAGCAAATCTGTTTTTGGTCCGAGGCCGGAAACAAAACGCGCTTCTGTAATTTTCACACGTTCTTCATTGAACTTTATAATTTCATTCGTCGCATTGATCTGTTGCTGCTGTCTTACAATATCGAAATAGGTAAGAAGTATTTCACCGGTTGTTGCCAGCACATTCGCACGGAAATTATAATAGCCGAGAATTTCAATCTGCTCCAGCTTTCTTTTTGTCACGAACATTTTCGTTCCGTCGAATAACGTCCAGCTCAACGCAATTCCTGCAGTCAGGTTTGTACCGCCTGCATTATTTGAATTGATCTCGGTGCCGTTTACCAGGAGCTGGTTGATATTGTTTGAGTTTTTTGAAACACCAGCATTCAGAAAAACAGAAGGGAGCATTCCCGCTTCTCCTGGTGAATTCAAAATTGAATCAGCTTGATATTCATTTTTTGCAATGAGAATATCGTAATTATTTTTCAGCCCGATCTTTAATGCATCATCGGAAGTAAGCAACTCCTGTCCGGCGAGCAACACCGGAAAAACAAGCTGAATAAAAAGCAGGATCTTTTTTATCATCTTAAAATTGTTCTGGAGAATGTTCTTGTGTTTCTAATGGTAATTCCAATTGTTGATCTTCCTTTTTATCCCTGGCTGACATAAAACTATACATCGCAGGAATAATATAAAGTGTAAGTAAAAGTGAAAACAACAATCCGCCGACGATCACAATTCCTAAAGGCATCCTGCTTTTTGCACCCGCACCCAGAGCAAGCGCAATTGGTAACGCACCTAAAACTGTAGCAAGCGTTGTCATTAAAATCGGGCGTAAACGTGCAACAGCTGCATCTTTTACCGCATCAAATTTCAGCTGGCCGCCTTCACGCAGCTTATTGGCAAATTCTACGATCAGGATTCCATTCTTTGTTACAAGACCGATAAGCATGATCACGCCAATCTGTGAAAAGATATTCCAGGTTTGTCCGAATAACCAAAGCGTTGAAAGTGCGCCGGCCATTGCAAGCGGAACAGTTAGCATAATTACAAGCGGATCGCGGAAACTTTCAAACTGTGCAGCGAGAATTAAATAAATAAGTGTCAGTGCAAGAATGAATGCAAATGAAGTATTTGAAGAGCTTTCTACAAAATCGCGTGATGGTCCGGAGAAAGCGGTTTCAAATGTTTCATCCAATTCTTTCTCCGCAATTTTCTGCATCGCTTCAATTCCTTCGCCAAGTGTTTTGCCCGGTGAGAGCGAAGCAGAAATGGTTGCAGATTTATACCGGTTGAAATGGAAAAGAGTAGGAGGGTTACTGTTTTCACGTATTGTTACAACGTTCGCCAGCTGCACCATGCTTCCCGATTTGCTTTTCACATACAAATCAGAAATATCATACGGATCATCACGGTTTGCGCGATCAACCTGCCCGATCACCTGGTATTGTTTTCCATTGGATTGATAATAACCGAATCGCCGGCCGCTGAGCATAAATTGAAGTGTATTTGAAATATCTGCAACGCTGATCCCTAATGAAGTTGCTTTTAACCTGTCGATAGTAACTTCAATTTCCGGCTTATTAAATTTCAGGTTCACATCAACCATTGCGAAGGTGGAATCTTTATGCGCGGCGTTTAGAAATTTCGGAATAGCGGCTTGCATTTTTTCGAAATCGAGATTTTGCAAAACAAACTGCACCGGCATTTGAGAACCTGATGCAAGCGAAGTGCTGATCGTTTGTTCCTGCGACGCAAACATTCTTGCTTCCGGGAATCGTTTTGTAATCCGTGTAAGACGATCGGCAATTTCCTGCTGCGATGCTTCACGTGTATCGGGATCATTCATCCTGACGATCACAGTTCCTGAATTGACAGAAGCAGTTCCGCCACCGCCAGCCGCTGTAAGACTGAAGATCATTCTTGCTTCGGGCACGCTATCAATGATCGCATCGCTAACACGGTAAACAATATCATCCATGTAATCAAAAGAAGTTCCTTCAGGCGCAGTGATCGGAACACGAACAGCGCTGCGATCTTCCATTGGTGCAAGCTCTGATTTAAGATTTGAAAAGGCGAGGAAGATAAGTCCAACGCATCCTAAAAGCATAACCAAAGCCAGCCAGCGTCGCTTCATAAAAACATTCAGTGTGCTGCGGTACTTATCTTCCATTCCGCGGAAAAATGGTTCTGTTGCAGTATAAAAGCGCGATTGTTTGTGCTCTTTTCGACTGAGCTTAACGTTGAGCACGGGTGTTAAGGTCAGTGAGACTAATGCAGAAATTAAAACCGCGCCAGCCACGACAATTCCGAATTCGCGGAAGAGCCTTCCTGTAAAACCTTCGAGAAAAATTACAGGAATAAAAACAACGGCAAGGGTTATGGAAGTAGAAATTACAGCAAAGAAAATTTCACGCGTTCCTTCCTGTGCCGCTTTGAAGCGATCCATTCCGCCTTCTATCTTTTTGTAAATGTTTTCGGTGACAACAATTCCATCATCGACAACAAGCCCGGTTGCAAGCACAATTCCGAGTAAGGTGAGCACATTGATGGAAAAGTCAAAAATGTACATGATGAAAAATGCGCCGATCAACGAAACCGGGATATCGATCAGTGGACGCAATGCAATCAGCCAGTCGCGGAAGAATAAATAAATGATCAGGATCACCAGCAGCACTGCGATCAATAATGTTTCTTTTACTTCGCTGATAGATAATCTTACAAATTTTGATTTGTCAATGCCGACATCAATAGACATTCCTTCAGGCATTGATTTTTTGATCTGCTCAAAACGTTTATAAAATTCATCAGAGATATCAATATAATTTGCGCCGGGTTGCGGAATGATTGCAAGTGAAACAGCGCTGATATTTTTTAAACGTGAAATGGTCTCCGGATTTTCGGGACCAAGCACTGCTTCACCAACATCTTTGAAGCGAATGATCTCGCCGTTTTCCTGGCTGATGATCAAATTATTAAAATCTTCTTCGGTGATTAGTCGCCCTGAAACTTTCACTGCCATTTCAGTTCTGTCGCCTGCAATTTTTCCTGCAGGAAGCTCAATGTTTTCTCTCGCAAGCGCATTTGAAACATCCTGTACAGTAAGATTGCGTGCAGAAAGTTTGCCAGGGTCAATCCACATACGCATTGCAGGCCGGCGCTGACCGAATATGCGAACTTCACTTACGCCGGGAATGGTTTGCAGCTTTTCCTGCATCACATTTTCCACGTAAAGGCTCAGCTCAAGATCATTCATTTTTGTGCTTTGAACCGGCATAAAGAGAATCGGATCACTGTTCGCATCTGATTTTCTTACTGTTGGTGGCGCATCAATATCGTCAGGTAAATTTCTTGCAGCTTCAGAAACTTTATCGCGCACATCGTTGGCTGCTTTTTCAAGATCAGCCCCAAGCTCAAATTCAACCGTGATATTGCTGGAGCCAAGCGCAGAAGAAGAGCTGACGGATTTTATACCCTCGATTCCGTTGATCGATTTTTCAAGCGGCTCGGTGATTTGGGATTCAACAATTTCAGGATTTGCGCCGGTGTAATTTGTGCGGACAGAAATTGTTGGTGGATCAATAGCAGGATATTCACGTACGCCGAGAAAAGTATAACCTACTGCACCAAATAACATAATAAGGACACTCAGCACAATAGCGCCAACAGGACGACGAAGAGCAAGGTCAGATAATAGCATTCGTCTTTTATTTAACTGATGAGAACTTTAAAGCTGAACCGGGACGAACAAATTGAATTCCGGTAGTCACAATGGTATCACCGTGTGAAATTCCTGAGATGATCTCAATGGAAGATGGCGTTCGGATGCCGGTTTGTACTTTGACAAATTCCGCTTTCCCTTTTCTGCTTACAATAACACTCTTGAATCTTGCCTGTGGAACAATGGATTGACTTGGTACAAGAATTGCATTTTCATGCACGCCAAAACCAATCTTTACATTTGCAGAAGCTCCCGGAACCAATTTTTTATCCGTGCTGTTCACCAGCGCACGTACACGAAGATTTCTTGAACCGGATTCTACATTCTGTTCTGTTGCAAGAACTGATGCAGTAAAATTTGTGCTGTCGCCGCCAATGGAAAATTGAATGTTTGTGTTCGTATTAATTTCACTTGCATACGCTTCCGGAACGCTGAAATCCAATTTCAATTGCTGATCAGAACGAATGGTTGCGAGTGGTGTTCCGGGAGCAACAAACGCTCCTTCACTGATCTTTCGCAAACCAATTGTTCCGTTAAACGGCGCGCGTATTTCTGTTTTGGAAATTCTTGCATTCACAGAAGCGATATCAGCTTCAAAAGAAGTAACCTGGATGAGTGACTGATCATATTCCACCTGGCTGATGCCGTTTAATGCAAGCAATTCTTTCTGGCGGCCTGCAATTGATTTTGCATTGGTGAGCTGCGATTGAAGTTTTGCAAGCTCAGCTCTGAGATCAGCGTCAAATAATTTTACAAGCAGTGTTCCTTTTGAAACATGTTTTCCTTCCGGAAGATTCAGCATGGTAATTCGTCCCGCAACTTCGGGCATCAATACCGCTTCTTCTGCAGGAAGTAAAGTACCGGAAACTTCAATCCGATCCTGTATGCTTTGTGGTTTTACAACGTAACCTTCAATGGCCGGAGCTTCCCTGCTAACCGTTTTAGTTTCATCAGATTCGTTCCCGCAACTATTTAAAATGGCAAGTGCAGGAATGATGAGAAGTGAAAATTTTACTTTCAAAAAACAATTCATAATTCAAAAAAAGAAAGTTCATAATCAAAGTGCAAAAATACGGATTCAAAATACAATTCCATGTAAGTACATGGAATAAATTCTCAATAAATGCAAAATCACTTTTGGGGAGAAGGATTTTGCTGAGCCGGTGCTGCTTCCTGTTCAGGCGGCGGTGTTTTAAAATGCTTAATGTTATATGTCAATGTAAGCATAAAATAGCGCTGAAGTGTGTTCGTACGGCTATCTTCAATATATGTATCAGTTACGGTACGACTCACGCTTCGGTTTTGATTCAGCATATCAAAAACACTGAATTTAGTTTCGAATGATTTATCCTTGAAAAATTTATAACCAAGGGAAGAATTCCACAATATATAATTCGTGTTGTATCCTTGCCCAAGCCCAGAGAAATAAATATTGTCAACCGTTGTATTGAACACAAATCCTTTATAGAATATCCAATTAAATTTGGCGGATGCTGTATGTGTGAAATACTGATTGTCTGATTGCACCTGGACGGAATTTTGTACCGTATTAAAAGCACCGTTATAAGAAAGGGTAAAATCCAGCTTTTCGGAAATGTTGCTTGAGAGTGTCACACCAGGTCCGAAATTAAGATTGGTGGAGTAATTTGTTTTTCCGTTGATGATGGCCGGAATTTCTGATACGTTTGTTGAAGCAGTCAAACCAAGATTTGATTTAAGCTTGGTAAGTGAAAAACTATAAGTAACAAACATTCTTGCGCTTTTAAATCCCGACATATTCTCGGGGCGTGTCAGCTGCGATCCAGCATTGAGGAAAACACCGCTTACAGTTGTATCTGCTCTTGCAATGGTTGTTGAGTTACCAATGTAATTGCTTTGAAGCGATGCATAAAAGAAAGCGAAAAATCCGGTTGCCTTTTCTGCATTTGTTTTTCCATAATGCGTGATCAGCGTGTGCTCGTAGCTCTGCGAAAGATCAGGATTACCGGCACGCAGCTGAAGCGGGTTGCTGTTGTCAATTACATTTTGAAGCTGTCCGATAGTTGGAGCGTTGGTCGAAGTGCGATAAACAACTTTCAGATTTTTTCCCTTGGAGAATTTATAATTGAAAGTGGAATTCGGAAGCGCATTGTAAAATACTTTATCGACTTTACTTACTACAGGAAAAGTCTGATCGCCGGATAATACTGCATATTGAAATTCATTACCAACGATAAGACTTGCTTTTTCTCCATTGTACCGAAAGCTGGTTCCAAGTCGTTGTGTGAAATAAGTGTTCTCGTATTTATTTGTCAATGCTGAATCCGGCAGAATAAATTCATCTGAGGTTTCATCATAATTCGTTGTTTGTTTGTCTGTATTGCTTTTAGTAAGTGAAGGAGCATATTTAAAAAGAAATTGTCCCTTTTTTCCCGCCGGCTCTGTCCATGCCAGGGCAGATGAAAGTGTTGTTGTGCCCGATTTTGTATCTGAAATCTGGTTGACCAGGATCGTATCATTCGAATATTTATTAAGCGAATAATATGAACCTGTTCCTGCGCGGGGACTGTAAGTTTCATTTAATTCAACGGCAATAGTTCTGCCCGGTTTTGCAAAACGATGGCGGAACGTTACACCACTTGTGAGATTGTAGCTTAGGTTTTGCGATGATGTATTTGTTAGCGTTGATGTTAAGGGTGTGGAATTATAAGAAATGTTTTCACCCATCAGCTGCTTATCGCTTTCTGTATACTGCGATGTAAATCTCGTAGTGAACACCATTGCGTTCACAGAATCGATTGCATATTCAAAGCGGAAATTAAAACGGTGATTTATATTTCTTGTGTTGCCGGTGTTGGTTTCGTTATAGGCTAATGTGCTGTCGGAAGAAGTAAAATAATTTCGTGTTAATGTTGTTGAAGTTGCATTATCACTATGATTAAAAAAGTAGCTGCCTGAAACTTTAATTTTCTTTCCCCAGTCATCCGAATAATTTGTTCCGAATGAATTTGTTGTTGTGATTCCGCCCATATTCGAAACAGAAAAATTATTTGATCCACCGCGCGAATAGCCACCCGAACCCCCGCGCCCCATTCCCGGTGGTCTTCCTGATCCACCTGAAGAACCGGACATGCCCGAAAGATCGGACATGCTGAAATTCTGCTGGTTAATATTATTCGACATTCCTAAAAACGTAAGCTTCCTGGCGTCTTTGAAAAAATTTATTGTTGTACCGGCATTATATCGATCATCAGTTCCGTAACCTGCAAACACTTTTCCGAATTGACCGTTCAGCGCATTTTTCTTTGTAACGAAATTGATCGTCTTTTTCGCCTGTCCATCATCAAAACCTGTAAACTGCGATTGATCGCTCGCACGGTCGTACACCTGGACTTTATCCACCATATCAGCAGGTAAATTTTTCATTGCAGCATTCGGGTCATCGCCGAAATAGGGTTTGCCATCAACCAAAACCTGTTTCACTTCTTCACCATTCACTTTTAATGTTCCGCCATCATTTGTAACTCCGGGCAATTTATTTACAAGATCTTCCGCGGTTGCATCCGGATTTGTTTTGTAAGCTCCGGCATTAAATGCAGTCGTATCTCCATCCTGCGACATGCGCACTTGTTTATCCTGTATATCTACACCTGCAAGTAAAACACCAGTATAATCCATTGGAATTTTACCAACAAAAACATTTGTATCAGTGACAATAATATCAAGCGTTGCAGAACGGTAGCTGGTATAAGCGGTTCGAATACGATACGTTCCGGGAGGAATATTGTCAAGCGTAAAAATTCCAAGTGAATCGGTTGATCCGCCGGTAATAATTGCGCCTGTAGAATCTGCAGTATTTTTAATAATTACACTTGCACCAAAAAGCGGGTTGATGCGTGTGCTGTCAGTAACAATTCCTGTAACGGTAAATGTCTGCGATGAAACATTTGAGCAAAGCAGAAAAAGTGCAATGCTGACAAATGAAAACTTTAATTTGAGCTGCGTCAATGAATTTTTATTTATTCCGCTAATTTACGCAAGTCCGGGCTGTGCTCAGGTAATGAGCTGCATATAAAAGTTAAAAAAGCAACACTTGAGGTGAATGCAGGAATTGTGTCGAGAAAAAAATGTGCTTCCGCCGCGGCGGAGTGCTAATGGGTTAATGTGCTAATGGGTTATGGGTGAGAAATTCCCTTGATTAACCCAATGTTATTTTCTTTTTTATTAGCACATTAACACATTAGCAAATTAATTCTGCGCGGGCTCCAGGATCTTGATTCTCCTTGTTTGTTTTATTCCTGCGATTTCGATTTCTAAAAGATATTTTCCGGGAACAAGCAAAAGACTGCCATTGATGTACGCCTTAGGTTCGTGTTTAATGTCGTTATCTTTCAGCCAGGCTTTGTAATTTGAAGCATAGATAGAATCAACAGGAATATTGCTTGTGAGGAAATTTAATCCGACTTCACTTGTGTCTTTTATTTCCGCGAATAAATTATTTCCGTCAAGCGATTTAATCCGGATTGTTGTCGGACCTTCTTTTGTTGTGAACCAGGTTAGATTTAAAGTCGGGCGACTGAATAATTGATAATCATCTTCAATCTTGACATACGCCGATTGCAATTGAAGATCATTGGTTTCAAATACGTAAAGGTCTTTCTGCGCAATTGTTTCATTCATCAATTCAAGTCCACGGATGTTTGCGATATAAATAGAACGACCATGCGTCCCGACAACAAGATCATGTTCGCGTGGTTGGATAACAAGATCGTGCACTGCGACAGGAGGAAGGTTGTTGAACATGCGCATAAACGTTTTTCCGCGATCGAGTGTTGCATACAATCCCTGGTCGGTTCCAACGAAAAGCAGATTTTCATTTATCGGATCTTCGCGCATTACATTCACCGGTTCCGTTGGTAAATTCATCCCGATCTCCGTCCATGCTTCACCATAATTTTCTGAAACATATAAATACGGTTTGAAATTATCCCACTGAAATCCACTCAGCACTGCATATACACGACCTTCAACAAATGCAGATGCGATCAAACGATTCACACGCAAATGCTGCGGAAGCTTATCAGAAATTCTTGTCCATGAAGTTCCGCCATCTTTCGTTACGTGAATTAATCCGTCATCACTTCCTGCATAAAGCAAACCGAATTTAATTGGTGATTCGCAAATAGAAGAAAGCGTACCATAAGGAACATCGCCTGTTCTTCCGCCTCTTGTTAAATCGCCGGAGATTGCAGTGAAATGATCGCCCTGGTCCATCGAGCGATATAATTTTTGTGCACCGATGTATAAAATATCCTGGTTGTGAACAGAAAGCCATATCGGAGCCTGCCAGTTAAAACGCAACGGTTTATCGCCCAATTCCATTTCAGGACGAATTTCTTTTTCAGTACGTTTTGTTTTGTCAACGCGGAAATAATGTCCGAACTGGTAACCGGTGTAAACAATATTATTATCGCGCGTGTCAACTTGTATTTGCATTCCATCACCGCCGAGCAATCGTTTGTACGGATATTCGCCATCATCATACCAGCCAAGCCCTGCTGTGTAATTGGATGGTCCGTACCACACACCGTTGTCCTGCAAACCGCCATAGATATTATATGGTTTTGCCATGTCGACATTCACAGAATAAAATTGTCCGACAGAAGGTGTATTTGCTTTAAACCAATTTTCACCATTGTCCCAGGAAATATTTACGCCGCCATCATTTCCATTGATAAGATGTCCTTTTCGTTTCGGATTGATCCATAAGGCATGGTGATCGCCGTGCTGGTTCGGGCCATTGGTGCTCTTGAATGTTTTTCCACCATCTGTACTTTTCAATAATTCAACACCGGCGATGTACACTTCATTCGCATCAAAAGGAGAAACCCAAATCTTCCCGAAATAATATCCGTAGGTATAAAAAAGTCCTTCCAGCGATTTTGTATTTGTCTTTTTCCATGAAGTTCCCGCATCATCCGAACGATAAACTTCCGCACCGATTATTGGTCTGCTGAACAGATCGCTGTTTGCATCAGAAACAAAATCAGCAAGCGCAACAGGTTGTATTTTATTCGACCTGACATCTTCGGTCACTGTACTGATCGTATATTTTTCAGGAAAATTATTGTCTCTTAAATACCTGTTCAATTTTTTAGGATCAAGCGCAAGAAACTGCTCGCGTGTCATGGTGCGAAAATCATTCGAAGTAAGATCTTCTTTTTTCGTTTTTGATTTCGCATCCATTTCCTGGTTGTCGACAATCGCGTAAATGATATTCGGGTTGCCGGGAAAAATGCTGAGACCAATTCTTCCTAATCCTTCTACATTTGGTAATCCACTTGAAGGACCTGAAATTAATTTCCATGTCAGGCCTTCATCTGTGCTTTTATAAATGCCGGATGTTTTTCCGCCTTCAACAAAATTCCAGGCTTTTCTTTCTCTGCGCCATGCGATTGCATAAAACACAGTAGAATTATTCGGATCAGAAAAAATATCTATTACGCCTGTGTTTTCGTCAATGAATAAAGTTTGTTTCCATGTTGTTCCGCCATCCGTACTTTTAAAAACACCACGTTCTTTATTCGGTGTATATAAATGTCCGATGGAAGCAACTAAAATCGTTTTCGCATTAGCCGGTGAAAGAATAATTTTACCAATGTGATGTGTTTCTTCCAAACCTTTAAACGTCCATGTTTTTCCTGCATCCGCGCTGTGATATATTCCTGTTCCCGCATAGGAAGAACGGCTTGAATTGCTTTCGCCGGTTCCCACCCATATTTCAGGAACAGCAGCATTCCAATTCACAGCGATGTCGCCAATGTCAATGAGATCCTGGTTATCAAAAATCGGTGTGAATGTTGTTCCGTTATTATTCGTGAACCAAACTCCGCCGGAAGCATACGCAACATAAAAATGTGTCGGATCAACGGGATTTACTTCGAGATCGACGACGCGGCCGCTCATAATTGTGGGACCAACATTTCGGAAAGAAACATTTTTTACAAGCGAATTTTTTTCTGCGGTGGCACGTTTGGCAAATCCGGCGCTGCGTTCAGAAGCAGGAGTTGCTTTTGGTTCGGGAGCAGTAGGCGCTGGTTTTTGTGCGGAGAGAAAAATAGGGAAGAATAGGAGGCAGGAAAAAAGTATGGATTTCATTGGTTGGATTTGAAGAGGGGATGAAATTAGGGAAATGGTTTTAGATAATGTGGGTTTTGGGGATTCGGGGATGAGAGATTGTGGTAATGACCTTTTAACGCTGGGACGCTGAGGCGCGGAAGTACGCGGAGAATTTTTGCGCTAACTTTTAAATCCTTCAAAAATCCCCAAACCAAATAAAGCAAAATCATATTTCACAGGATCTTTTACGTCAAACTCCCTGAGCTTTGCGGTTAATTCTTCTACTGCTTTCCAGTCCGATTGATTTCGTTGAAGCAGTCCGAGAGATCTTCCTACATTTCCTACGTGAACGTCAAGCGGAATTTGTAAGAGGGAAGGAGAGATGTTTTTCCAGATGCCGAAATCGACGCCGGCTTTATCTTTCCGCACCATCCAGCGCAAATACATATTGATTCTTTTCGCTGATGAATTGGAAGCAGGATTTGAAATGTGCTTGTCGGAACGCGTGTTGTGTTTGATGGAAATAAATGTTTCGCGAAAATGAATGATCGCATTTTGCATCGGAGAAAAATCTGTCGCCACATTTGCCTTTGTGTCTTTGCGTGGAATATTTTTTAACCCTTCTTCAAAAACATTTTCCAATCCGCCGTGCTTTGAATAAATATTACGCAACGCAAGCACAAAGAATTTTGCATCAACACCATTAAAAGTTCGATGAACAAATGACTCCAGCTTTTTCAAGTCTTTCGCCGAAGCGGAAGTCACATATTCATACGGTGAAAGATCCATTCGTTCCATCAGCAAATTCGCATTGCGGATAATAATAGGACGTTTTCCCCATGCGATTGTAGCAGCGAGAAAACCGGCGATCTCAATATCTTCTTTGCGCGAAAAATGATGTGGAATAGAAACAGGATCGCTCTCGATGAAGGAAGGACGATTGTATTGGTTGACCTTTTCCTCGAGGAATTCAAACAATGTTTTATCCGTGAGGGCTACCTTTTTCATTTGTTGTTCTTGTAATGAGAAAATCCCCTAACGTTAAATGTACAATGCCAAACTAACAATGCTCAATGAGCAAGGGAAGGGAATGAAGGGAAAAGGATAAACTATAATTCAACCCAGAACCCGAAACTTTTTCAACTCCTTATTCACTGGCAATCCGTTCCTGGATCTTTGTGATCTTATCATTCATTGATTTGAAAAAACGAAAACGCTGCTTTTCAGAAACACCACTGATCGGTGCCGATTTTTTGATAAGATTTTTTAACCAGTTTTCCGTTTCATCACAAAAGCCGGTGTTCGTTGTCACCATTGTGTTGAATGTGTTATGCGAAATGTAAACACGACGCGCAGCTCCTGCAGAAATAAGCACGCAATTGTTGCCGATCATCAGCTCCGAATTGTAAAGCGTATAATTCTGCGTAGTGGAAGCGCCCGGAACTTCACCATGAAACTTTGTGCTGTTTGCCGCTTGCCATTCAATATGCTTTATCATTTTCGAAACATCATTCAGCACATCCAGCATATCCTGCTTGTTCTTAAACAAACCGGATTCCCAATAATATTCTATCTGTTTCAGCGTGCTGTTCAGCGTGTCTTCCGACCAGATCTCGATGGATGGAATATGTAAATACAGCTCATAGATCTCACTCACTATACTGAGCATTTTTGGAAAAACTGCTGACGGTTCAAATACTTTTTCTTCGATCGTCCCGGTATTTAAAATGGAACGCGACCAATAAAATAATTTGAATGCAGAAAGTTTCGGAAACTGGAAATGGTGAAAGATCGGAACATCTTCAGCAGCAAAAATAATTTCTTTTTTATCAAGCGATTTTATCTGGCGCAGATCGCCTAGAATATTCTCGAGGTATTTTTCAAAACTTTCAGGTTTTTCAGATAGATGATTGTAGCTGAATGTTACGGAATCACCTTTTCCACCTTGTACTCCTGCGTAATCAAATGCCATGCGATAGTGACTGCAGATCTTCGAAACTTCATCGATCGTCAGCGCCGTTTCGCCACGGATTCTTCTGTAAGCACTGTCGGTGCTCACACCAAGCAGATCCGCCATTTCATCCACGAGTGAATGATTCGTCGGGATTGTTTCCTTTAAGCGCTGAATAAACTGGTCCTGGATCGTTCTTTCGTTAGCGGCCATGGGTTTTGGGTGCTGATTTTCTCTGAAAGGAGACGTATTGAATATTGCAAATATTGCAACTACGTTCCGGCTATTTGTAAAAATCGCAAAAAAAAGGACACGAATCGAAATTTTCAGCCGGATTTGTGCCGTTCGCGATTCTCCGGATCAAGCGTGCGATAAGCCGTTTTCCATGCTGCTGTAGTCGCGATAGTTTTGCTTCATCAAATTAATTCTAAGCATAAGGATGTTTCAAAATTTCTAACGGAATAAAAAAATAATATTAAACCGCAACAAACACTAAGCAAAATGAAAACAAAGAAAATCTTTTCACATTTAATCACAGGAATTGCTCTTGCAGGTTTTACGTTCACTACGAATGCGCAGACAGCGCAAACTCCGCCGGCAACATCTTCTGCACCAAAAGCAAAAGTAGTAGTCCTGAATTTCGATTCTAAAATTCCGAATTACGATCCGACTGCAATGGGAAATCTCGTTCGCATTGAATTGGAAAAGCTGGATACGTTCGATGTCATGGATCGTTATGATGTTGCTTATCTCGTGGATAAAAATGAATTGAAGATCAGCAATTGTTATGGCAAGATCTGTCTTGTTGAATTGGGCAAATCATTAGGCGTGGAAAAAATGCTTACAGGAAGTGTAGAGATTTTCGGACCATCAATTGTGTATACGATGCGATTAGTGGATGTGAAAACGGAAACCATTGAACGCACACAAGTGACAGAATTTTTAAATCAGCAGAGTGAAATCCAAACGATGACTGCTGTAATGTTGCGCCAGTTATTCGATCGCCCGGTAGAAATAAATGTGATCAGTCAATTGACAAAACCAGACAGCTACGATGCACGTGCGCGAACTCCTGTTACTGAAAAAATGAATTTGGCTGGTCCGCGAATGGGTGCTACATTTTTTACAGGTGAAGCAGCAACTATTCTATCTGCAGAAAAAGCGCAGGGTGGATACGGCGCATTTCCATTGATGTTCCAGTTCGGTTACCAATTTGAGAAACAATATTTAGCTGCAGGACAATTCCAGGCTTTATTTGAATTCATCCCGATGATTACAGGATTGGACCAGGGCTTATTCATTCCAAGCTTTACGATCATGAACGGATTGCGCGCAAATCGTTTGGGTTTTGAATTTGCATTCGGACCGACATTTAATCTGGTTCAAAAAGATTTCGGGTATTATGACAATGAAAATAACTGGATCCGCAGAACGGAATGGAATTCATTGAATGCAAATAACCCTGCTGCTGTTCCGCCTGCATTTATTGAGCGCATGGATAGCCGCGGTGATTTTAAGCTCGGATCGAATTTCGTTTTCGGTGTTGGTAAAACGTTTCGCAGTGGAAATTTGAATGTGCCGGTGAATTTCTTCGCGGTACCGGGCCGGTCAGGATGGCGTTTTGGATTGTCGATTGGTTACAATGCGAGAAATCGTGTGACAAAAAGATAAATTGATATTAAAGATTAGATCACTACCGCCCAAAAAATAACCCCTGTTGTATTGTGCGGAGTGAAGAAAAGCAGCTTAGACTTTTCGGCCACGGCGGGTGCGTCCCGTCGTGGTTTTTAAGCCGCTCCTGCCTACCGCAGCACTAGCCCGCGCGTCTGCAGGCAGGGATTACGCAGATTTACGCAGATTTATTTTGCCTTCGGCTGCGGGCTTGGTTTTAGAAATTACGCAGATTTTAAAAAAAACAGACTATGAAAGGTATTCTTGATTTTATTGCGGCTTTGATTTTATTGGCTTCGGCTTGAACCCGATCTGATAAATTACTACAGACAACCTTCCTGCTTTGTAACGTCTTCATAAAACATAGTGCTTACGAATGACGATAAAATTTACTTTCCTTTTATTTATAACATCGTTTTGCTTTTCCTGCGCTTCATTTTCCGGAATTGAAAGACGACATTACTGTGATGGGGTTTATTTTAATAAGCATCACAAGGAAAATAAATTCTCAGCAGTTAACGAAGTAGAAATCCCTAATGACATGGAGGAAATAAAGATGGAAGAAGTATTAAATGAAATTCATTCTGAAAAGGTAAATGATTCTGTACCTGGAGAAAAATCAGAACAAAAGAAAACTGTTGCTCTTCAAAAGAAAAATACGTTTTCTAAAACAAAATTATCTCTCACTATTACTCCGATTGAAGTTCCCAAAGAGCCCTTTAATAAGAAAGCTAAAACAGCAGTCGTATTTTATATGCTTGCGAAAATTATGTTGGTTGCTGCTTTTGTCATATCGCTTTTCAGCTTAATCAGCACGGTTTTGATTGTTGCCTGTATCGCCGCTTTGTTTGCGCTTATTGCTATTGCATTTGGAATCCTGGCGAAGAAAGAGCTGGCGGCACAATTACCTTATGAAAAAGAATTGGGTGAAAAAGAGGCGAATGATGTTGTCGGGCACGCACTGGGAGGAATTATTGCGGCCATTTTTATCATTCTTCTTGCGATTGTAATTGAATGGCTGAAAAAAAGATTTTAGTCACGGATTTACGCAGGTTGCGTATATTTAATCTGCGTAAATCTGCGGCTAAACCATTTTATCTAAGTTCAATCTTCTCAGTCTTGGTGCAAGGAACATTACGCCGCTGGCAATAAGCACCGTCATACAACCGCCAATTGCAACGGATGGAACTAAGCCAAACAATCTTGCCGCAACACCTGATTCCATCTGGCCGATCTCATTTGAAGATCCAATAAAAATGCTGTTTACTGCTGCAACTCTTCCGCGCATTTCATCAGGCGTTAGTAATTGTAAAATCGTGTGACGAACAACAACGCTGATCATGTCGAACGCACCGCTGAAAAAAAGAAGGGCGAGCGATAAATAAATATTGGTGGAAAAAGCAAAACCAATTATACAAAGTCCGAATCCTGTGACAGCGATGTATAAATTTCTTCCTGCTTTTCGTGTCGTCGGAAAATAAGCGAGCCCGATTCCCATGATGATCGAACCGACAGCCGGGGCCGCGCGCATAAAACCAACTGCGATATCTGCTTTATCACCCAATTTCAAAACATCGTGCGCAAAAAGCGGGATCATTGCCACTGCGCCGCCGAGCAAAACTGCAAACAGATCAAGCGTTAAAGCAGAAAGCATCACCTGGTTACCGAATACAAAACGAATTCCGGCAGTGAGACTGTTTATTAATTTCTCCTTTTTCTCTTTGAGCGGAACAGGATGATTTGTGATCGGGATCATCAGCAAAAAGCTTAGCGTGATCAATGATGAACATACACCGTAAGCAAATTCAATGCTGAAATATCCCATCAATAATCCACCGATTCCCGGACCAAGCACCGCAGCTGTTTGCCAGAGATTTGTATTCCACGTTGCCGCATTCGCATACAGCTTTCTTGGAACGAGCTGCGATTGAAAAGCAGGGAATACAGGGCTTAAAAATCCGCGTGCAATGCCGGTACAAAAAATAATTCCGTAGATCGGCAGCGATCCGAGCGTGGAAAGAAGTTCGGCGTCGTTGCTGATGTAAAAAAGAAGCCAGGAACAGATCAACAAAAAACCGGTGCTGATCTGCATGATCACTTTGCGTCGGACAATATCTGCAATATGCCCGGCGAAAATCGCAAGCACAATAAATGGAACAGCTTCAGCAAGTCCGATATAGCCGAGGCTTAATGCTTTTTCTTCTGTCGTTCCGGTGGTGAGCTTAAAGATTTGCAAACCGACGATGACACTTTGCATTTGCACACCGAGCGTAAGGAAAAAGCGCGCAGACACATAAATGCTGAAGTCGCGGATGCGCAGGGCGGCGTAAGGATCTCGTTTGGTTTGATTTTCTTTCACAAAAAAGTAGTTAGTTCGGAGTGGTTAGTTCGGAGTGTTTAGTTCGGAGATGTAGTATAAAACTTTTAATCTCCGAACTAACCACTCCCAACTCCGAACTAAAGCATGGTGTTTACAAAGTTATTGAAGTTTTTTCCAGCAGCGGGTTTTCTTTCACTTTGATCTATTAAGTTTGTAGAGAACAATAGTTTATGAAAAAATACATTTTACTTCCCGGTCTTGTTGCATTCTTTTTAATGAGCTGCGGAAATGGCTCAAATCCAATCGGAAAAGATGCTGTTCCCAAAGATTCTATTATTGCTGAAGTTAATCCCGAAATACCGCACGAAGTAAAAAAAGGAAATAACAGTGGTTATGCGTTCATGCCCGACACAGGAATCCAGTCGCTCATTCTCGGAAATGCTGAAAGCTGGAAAAAATATGTGAGACAAAATGGTGCGAATCATGTTTTACTTGGTGGTAAATGTGAAGCTTCTGTGTATTTCAATTCCAGCAAAGGAAAAAAGCAGGAGATGGAAGTGCGCACCACACAAAATGCGAATGGAGATTATGTTCCTTACGCATTTATTGTCCAGGCAATGGGTGAAGAGCATGCGCCGGAACTAACTTGTACCGCAATTCCTTCTGCGGATTTTAATTTTGTTTCTACTCACGGCATTTATATCGGCATGCCTTATTCGCATGTGCTTTCCATTTATTCCAATCAATCATTTATGGAATGGGAATTAGGCGACACACTTTATTTGCAATACAAACCGAAGCCGAAAGATGTAAATTATTTCAAACGCTATAAAGCTGATTCGTACAGCGTGACGTATAAATTTTTCGATGATAATTTGCGGCGAATGGAATATTTCGTTGATCCGAAACAATTCGAAAACTAAATGAACAAGATACTGTCAACTGTTATCCGTTTAAATGATCATGCGCCGATTGCGGTGGATTATCATTTGCCGGAAGTTGGCGATAATCCTGTTCCTGTTTTAATTTTCCTGCACGGCTTCAAAGGTTTTAAAGACTGGGGCCATTTTCCATTGGTGGCAGAATATTTATCGCGTTCCGGATTTGCAGTAGTGCGTTTTAATTTTTCGCATAACGGCACAACGCCCGAACAACAAACCAAGTTCGCCGATCTCGAAGCCTTCGCGAAAAATACATTCTCGATGGAACTGAAAGATCTCGATGCGGTGATCGATGATATTTTCTGGCGCGGCGGAAAAGAGTTGAATTGTGATCCCAATCGTATTGGATTGATCGGTCACAGCAGGGGAGGAGGGATTGCATTGCTTGCAGCGCATCATGATAAACGCGTGAAAGCGGTTGCAACTTGGGCGGGAGTTTGTGATTTCGAACCGCGGGTTAATCCGGCGAATTTAATTGAATGGAAAAAAAATAAAATAGCATACGAACACAATTCACGCACCGGCCAGCAAATGCCAATCAATTTTACTTTGCGCGAAGATTTTTATAAACACAGAAAAAAGCTGAGCATACCGCACGCCGTAAATCACATGCCTGTTCCGCAATTGATCGTACATGGAAAAGCCGATACATTTGTGCCTTTTTCCGAAGCGGAAAAATTAAACTCCTGGAATTTATTCGCGCAGCTGGTAGAAATTGAAAATGGCGATCATACTTTCGGTGGGAAACATCCGTGGGAAGGGAAAGAGTTGCCGCAAGAAATGTTGAAAGTGCTGCAGGCGACTATTGGGTTTTTCAGGGAGAATTTGTAGAATTTAAAACTCATTTTATGCCCTATACACAAGACGAAATATTACAAAATCTTGATAATAATGGCGGAATGGAAAACCCTTATGGTTTTCTTCCGATGCTTGAAGATGCTTACCTCAATGTATCTAGCAATAAGATTCATTTATTCGCGGACCAACACCGATGGGCTATTGTTTTTGAAATGAACGGTTATCATAATCGTCGTTATTGTGTTGTAAAAGAGCTACACTATTTTGGAAATTGTTTAGAAAATCTTGATCGCGCTGGCCTCAATGATAAGTTTGTTTGTAATGCTAAAAGTTTTGTTTTGTTTCCTGAAGAAGAGTTAGTCAAAGTGTGTGATGAATTTGAAACCGTTTCGGAAAATGCAAAAACTATAAAAATAAGAGAGCTGGAATTTCCTATAGAAAAGAACCTGGATATTTATAAATTGAATCAAGTACCGTGGAATAAATACGATCCAACAAGTGATAAAATTGACTTTCCTTCTATGGTAAGAATGTTAAATTTCAATTACCCTGATGTTTTTAACTCTACTGCAAGTGAATTAAAAACTTGCCTGCCAAAAGACTTACCTAATTTGATGACTATTGAGGAATGGTATTATACGAATTGTAGTAAAGTTATGGGGTATGAAGAAAACACTCCATCAGTTCGAACAAATGAGACGTATAATTTAATCGCTGAAATTTTAGTAAGTAAAGATATTACGAGATTTAAGTTATCACAAAAACCGAATAGTGATTGGAGGAATTGGAATTCCGGTGATTTATAATGAGTATAATTCACAAATTAATCTATGCAATCTGAGTAATCTTCCATTGAAATTAATCTGCGCAATCTGCGTAAACTATGGCCAAAACTCCGTAATTTTACACCATCATCCTCGCTCTTAAAGTACTGGCCCGCAATCCTCAATTTCCCGTGTTGGAAACAAAACACAACAACATTGAAAACACAATTCATTCCTCTTCTGTGAATGAAATGAAGCCGGCTTTATCCAAAAAAATATCCTCCATTATCTTCATCGCCAATTTAACCATCGCCATCACCTGGCTGTATCACGGCATTATTCCAAAGCTCATGTACATGGAAACAGGCGAACTTTCCATGGTGATTGATTCCGGCATGTTTAGAGGAAATGAGGTCGCTGTCGTTTATATTGTCGGCATCGCCGAAGTAATTTTCGGATTGCTCATCTTATTTTTCGGAAGAAAAAACATTTTGCATTGGCTGAACGTTTTCGGATTGCTTGCATTAGCAATCGGCGCAACCTTCGCGAAGCCTGATATTTATTCTTACCCGTTTAATCCGGCCACAACAGAATTCGGAATTATCGGCCTATCCATCATTGTGCTTTTGCTCAACAACTATTTTCCGGGTATAAATAAAAAACAAAATCCGCAGAGAGAAAATGTCCATCTATAAAAAATTTCTCGGCAGCAATTTTGAAAAGCTTCATCCGAAATTGCAGCAGCGTTACGGTTTATCTACCGAAAGAGAAATTTTTATAAAAGGCACAGGCATCATGACAGAAGTCCGGAATGCCGGAATACATGTCATGCCATTCCTGCACATGGGAACTGCAAGCAACCTGATGTTTCCGGAAACAGGCACAAACATTCCATTCACAATCGAGAATTACTGCTACAAAGATTCCTACGGCCGCGAAACTGTTTCATGGACAAGAAAATTTGATTTCGGAAATAAAATCAGGCGGTTCGATGAAACGATGATCTACAGCGAAAAGCAAAAAGTTATTCGCAGCTATCTCGGGAATAAGCAGCATCTCGTTGCCACGCTTCATTACAAAGCAAATGACGATGGAAGTCTTTCCATTCATTCCGGTCCGCAACATTTTTATGAAGATCAAATCAATTTCAATATGCCCGGACTTTTTTCAGGTATTGCCGAAGTGCACGAATCTTACAATGAAAAAGAAGATTTGTTTCACATCAGCATACAAGTGCGCAATAAAACATTCGGTGCTATTTTCGGCTACAAAGGTTTTTTCAAAGCGGAATTTAAAAATGTAGAAGCGAAAAATATTCCTGCATATGCAAAACCGCTGCGGGAAGAAATTCGCGAATAAAAAATCAGACTATGGAAACGCAAATGAATTCTTCAAACGCTTACCGGCTCACAACATTCGAATTAATTGTTGAGCTCACTCGTCCATGGTTATTGCTCGGCTGTTTTATTTTCTTTGCCTCAATCGGCTGTTGGTGGCTTGCTGTTCCTGCTGCAGTAGCAACGGTGTTAGCAGGCTTCGTGCAAATGCATGATGCTATGCATAATTCATTAGGACTTTCTAAAACTGCAAACGAATTTGTTTTAACCATGAGCGCCATGTTGCTTTTAAAAAGTGGTCATGCCATGCGCGTCACACATCTTCGTCATCATGGTCAGTGTTTAAGTGAAGATGATCCCGAAGGTGCTCCCGCAAAGTGGTCGCTGAAACAGGTTTTTCTCAATGGGCCTTATCATATTTTTACTTTACGTTCTGCATCATGGCGCATTTCACCGGGCACACGTGTCATTCAATTTATCGAAACTGCAATCACCATTTTATTGCTCATAGCATTTGTCCTCATCTATTATTTCACCGGCTCCATCATCCCGCTCGTTTATTGGGGTGTTGGTTTTGTTCTCAGCTCACTCATGCCACTGTGGGCTTCTTACATTCCGCATCATCTCGCATCCAAAACTCCCGCACGTTTAGCCGCCGTAAAATTAGCCCGCATCTGGACGCCGATCATTTCTTCTTTCGCCTTCCATCATTTGCATCACGTTTATCCGCGAGTGCCCACCGTTTTATTACCAAAAGCCGCAAGAGAATTACCCGAACCCGAAGATGACGATCATTATCACCCGCACTGAAAAAAGGTGAAATTGTGACAAGTGACAGGGGACGAGTGACAGGTGACGGGTGACAAGTGACAAGTGAATTGGGGAGAGAAAACATCCGCGCTCTTTCTGCGAACTCTGCGTAAATCTGCGAGAGAATTATTTTGTTGTGTTGGGCGTGTTAACGGGCTATCCGCTTTTACTCCTCTCTCGTCAAATAGAAATGAATTATTAAAATTACAGGCTTCTTTTGACGAGATGCGGGGTAACCGCTTCTATCCCGCACGCAAAAAAAAGAAAAGAAAAAAACATCTGCGCTCTTTCTGCGTAATCAGCGTAAATCTGCGAGCGAAAATTTTCATGCAGATTCAAAAGATTTCGCAGATGCTGTTATCTTCAAATTAATTATTAACCCGCTCCTGCGCCGCCCGCATCTCCAAAAACATTTCATTAAACCGCTTCAGCACATTCGCAATAAATTCCGCATCCACTAATTTCTGCACCGATTCAAATCCCGGAAATTTCTCCTGTTCAAATTTATAAACCTGTTCCATCGGACCCGCCTCGAATTTCACAATGAACTTATCATTCATATGAAACACCGTAATGCGCATGTCGGGATGGGGAATGTTGCCTGCGATTCTCATGGTTGAGTAGTGGTTAGTTTGGAGTTTTTAGTTCGGAGAAACAGGCAGTGTTTCTTTCAAATTTTAGTTGGAGACACAAATGGATAATTCCTTGACTTATTAAATACTCGCTCTAAATCTCCGAACTAATAACTCCGAACTAAAATCTCTTTTTCACGGTGCTTTATAATATCCTGAAAAATCAGAATTATCCTGTTTGTGATATTCCAGGATAGCGGTGGCGAGATCGGCGTAGACGATGAATTTATGTTCGCGCAGCCATGCCATTGCTTTTGCATCTTTATTGATTGCGTTTGCAGTGGCGGCCCAGAAAATATGGTTGTGCTGCATCAGCCATTGAAATGCTTTTTTATCGCCCTTAGATGCGTTTACAAATGCAGCAAGATCGTAATGCTTATTGTCTATCAACCACTGGAAATTTTTCTCATTTCCGCCCTGCATAAATTCAACAGCTTCCGTCAATTCACGAAAACCTTTTTCAATCAGCCAATTGTAAGCAGAAGTATTAAAAGGCTGAAACAAAGCCGTCATCTTTCTTATCACCTCGCCGGTGTAACTATTCGCCGCCATATTCAGTTGTCAGTTGTCAGTTGTCTGTTCAGACGCGATGTTCGCGTCTCGTAATACATCGTCTCCTAATACACCCCAATACCCAATACTACTATTCCTCGTTCGCTTTTTTCACTGCGGCAACTAAATTCAGCCAGGCTTTTAAATTATTCTTTTGCAAATATTCCATCGAACGTTCGTCGCCGATAATTGCACCCGCACACATAGCCAAACGCGCTTGTTTTCCGTCAAACAATCCCTGCACCGCAAACGGATCACCTTCAGTCGCAACAATAAATAATCCCCATTGGTCGTGGCCGTATTCGTGCAACCATTCTACCGCGCTGTCGCTGCCGAAACGAATTGCATCGTGCACCATTACCAATTCCGTACGGCCTTGTTGCTGCAACCATTCCTGCGCTTTTTCATTACCGTTGATTGCGTCAGCGAGTTTTTGAATTGTTTGATCGTTTAGGAATGACATTTGTTTTGGTATTGTTGGTGGTAGGTGGTGCTAAAAAGTTGGTGGTAAAGGTAAATGTTGTAAGTGAAATTAACCACCAACAAAATTGACTACCAGCATGTTTTAGGGGTTGGTGGTTTGTAGAAGTAAAATGGTTGGTGGTTGGTTGTAAAATATTGTAGTGTATAACCACCAGCAAAACTGACCACCAACCACCAACTTTTACCTCATCTGCATATAGATCGCAATTGCACCACCAATAACCGCAAGCGCGCCAACGATCGCTCCGGCAATTTTCCAGAAGCTGTACGGACGTTCACCCTGCACTTCACCGGTTCGGCCGTTGATCATAAAACGATAAATTTTTTCGCTGTAACGGTAAGCGCTTAGCCAGATCGGGAGAAGAATGTGCTTGAATGTTGTATGCTCGTACGTCGTATTCAGCGAGGTGATTTGCTGCACGTCACCGCCGATGTGCCTGTTCACGGTCTGGCGGATCACTTTTTCCATTTGCACTTTTGCTTTTTCAAAACCGGTTTTCACATCGACTTGATATTGTTCGGTGATAAAACCTGTAAGAAATTGCTCGTTGAAATGTTTCAGCTCGTGCAAATCCCATGGCTCTAATTCATGCGCCAGCTTTTCCGGCAGCGATTT
Source organism: Bacteroidota bacterium (assembly GCA_031412295.1). Taxonomy (GTDB): domain Bacteria; phylum Bacteroidota; class Bacteroidia; order Palsa-965; family Palsa-965. Next base: position 216,139 of record JANOCU010000033.1, on the reverse strand, counting down.
GCTTGCGTTCACCAGCACATCATCAAAATCATCATTCACAGTTCCGCTTACCGGAATCCATCTTGTTTTTTGAACTTGTCGTGTGCGTGAAACTGATTTTCCGTTTTCAGTAGCCGTGTAGCTTTCTGTAACGTAATAATGTGTTCCCTGCTGCCCTGTGTAATTTGTGTAGGTATTGGAATCGTATGTCCAGTACGGAATATAAAGTCCTTTTAATTTATCATTCTTCGCAATCGCTTTCAGATCATTCGGCGCCCACCACAATCCATTGATCCACTTATTAAAAACTTCAATTCCTTTTTTCTTGTCAATGCTGAAAGGTAAAAGGTAGGAGGGACGAATTGAATTCGAAGAAGTTCCTCCTTTGATCACCAATGCCGTTCCACAAAACGCACAGCTGTCAGAAGTAATATTCGGCTGAAGCGATGTTGATGATCCGCAGCTGTCGCACTTCACAACAATGGTTTGCATCGTTTCAACGGTAGAAGGCTTGTTTGAAAGATAAGCTTCCAAATCCTGCTCTTCCACATCAACAGGCTCTTTTGATCCTTCGATTTCATTCAGCGTGCCGCAATAAATGCAGGTAAGGGAATGTTGTCCCGGACTATACTGTAAAATTCCGCCGCAGTCTTTGCATTTTACTTTGCCTTGTTCCGCGACGTTATGTGTTGCTTCGTTGAAGTCATTACTCATGGGAAAAAAGTGATTTGTTAAAAAGGTGATTAGTGATTGGTTAAAGGTGATTGGTTGAAAGATAGTTGGAGGTTGGTGGTAAAAAAAAGTTGGTGGTTGTAGTAAGAAGATTATAGTATAAATTTAATAATCCCTTATTGCCCAATCACCGATCACCAATCACTAATCACCTTCTCGTAATGAAAATGTTCCCTCACAGAAAACTGCAAGGGAACAAATTATTTTGTTTTTATCCAACCGGCGGTGGCGGTGGTGGCATTGGAGGCGGTGTGCTGTTGAAGAACTGAGCCAGCTCCGGAACTTGTGAGGCCGGAACCCATCCTGCCATTCCTGCTTTCCAGATCACTGTTTCTAATTTTACAGTGCCGTTCTGGATCATTGCGCGGAACGTATTTTCATCGAAAGGTCCTTGCTGCGCGCCGTTCACTGCGATGAAATATTGTGAAACCGGTGGCGGTGGTGGCGGAGTGTTCTGCTGATTCTGCATCCCGGTTTGCGGATTGAATTGGTTTTGGTTGTACATGCCGGCCATTTGATTGCCCATGCCCATTCCCATACCCATTCCCATTCCTGCGCCCATCAGTCCGCCGCCATTTGGATTTTGTGCGGCTTGTTCCATTGCATTTGCAGCCTGGAACTGTGAGAAAGCGCCGAGATTGCCAACGATTCCCATTGAAGAACGTTTGTCAAGCATGGCTTCCACTTCAGGAGGAAGAGAAATATTTTCAACTAAAAGTTTTGTCAGGTTGATTCCGTACTCGAGGAATTCAGGCTGGATCTTTTTGAGGATCACATCTGAAAACTCATCGTAATTCGAAGCCATGTCGAGCACCGGAATTTTCGCAGAAGCAACAGCATCTGTGAAACGTGTCATTACAATATTGCGCAGATTTTCTGTTATTTCTTCTGTGGTAACATGATCATCAGTTCCTGCGATTTCTTTGAGGAAAGTTTTCGCATCTGTGATACGCAATGCATAAGATCCGAAAGCGCGGATACGTACCGGTCCGAATTCCGCATCACGAAGCATGATCGGATTTTTTGTGCCGTATTTTAGGTTGGTGAATTGTTTTGTATTAACGAAATACACTTCCGCTTTGAACGGACTGTCGAAACCATATTTCCAGCCTTTCAAAGTAGAAAGGATCGGAAGATTTTGTGTTTTGAGCTCGTACATTCCCGGAAGGAAGACATCTGCAAACTGACCTTCATTCACAAACACTGCCACCTGCGATTCGCGCACTGTAAGCTTCGCACCATTTTTGATTTCATTCTGGTAACGCGGAAAACGCCATACCATCGTATCATTAGAACTATCCGTCCATTCGATTATATCAATGAACTCATTCTTAAGTTTGTCAAACAATCCCATTTGGTTTGTGTGTTAGTGGGTGAGAGGAAATAGTCCCGTCTGCTTGACGGAGACATACTTCAAATATAAATCAATTTGAGGATGTGGGAGTAGGAAATTGAGAAATTTTGGGACAGCAGGAAGGATTTGGTAATCTGGTAATCTGGTAACTGGGAAATTGGTTGTGGTGATTGGTGATTTAAAAAGATTTGTATCCGCTGCTGGTTAATGGCTATTCCTGGCGGCTTGATTTTCTTTGTGTCTTTATGGACTTTGTGTGTTTTTGCGTGAAGGATAGAAGTGAAAAGCCCGGAGTGTGCGATAGACAACCTCAAAGATCTCAGTGGGAATGTGCGCTGTGATCTTTGAGGTTTGCGCGAAGTAAAGCGAGGACTTGTAACGGATAGCCTGACCCGTGTAGGAACGCTTTTCCGCGTTTCCTGCACGGGACACGCCCCTAATAATAAATTGGTTTTTAACTGATTGAGAATTAATGATCCGGTACTTTTTGCGAAGATGCGTTTAATAATTCCCGGTACTTTGGAAGGAGATATTTTTCATATTCTTCGAAAGGCAGAACTATTTCCTCATACCAATATTTACCATACCAACGATTTGTATAATAGAATACGAAATTACCTTTTTGTATTCCAATTTCACCTGTAAAATAACACCATTCATTCAGCTCTTCATGAGCCGTTTGATTTAAATAAAGACTGTCGGTTTTATTCAACAGGAGCGTATCAGATGTAGCGGGAAAGAGTGAAGTAAAGTTTATCCAATCGTTTCGTTTTAAATCATAACAAAATGGATAAACCGTAGTTCTTGCACCATGACCGGCACCGGCATAATAGTCGCTTGTAATTGCAAAGCTTACTAACTGATCATTATTTATGAATATTTTATAACCAAGGTGTTCTTCATCGGGAAACACTTCCGGCTGATCACATTCAACTTTTTTTTCAACAGGTCCGGCATTTGTAATGAATGTGTCAATTCCATTTTCAATTAAGTAAACTAATGGACTTTCTTTTTCATCAAGTGTATAAATTAAAAGAATTTTTCTGACGCTATCATTCAATGCCCACAGGTTATGTTTTTCAGAATAGAAAACAGGATACGTATAGTCGACATGCCTCACATAACAATTCTGAGCATCGGTTTCTTTGTATTCGAAATGATGCTGTTTGATAGTTACCTGTCCGTGCAATGCGGATAGACAAACAATCATACCGCTTATAAAAAAGAATAGTTGCTTCTGCATTTATAATTTATTTCTTACGCAAGGTAAAATGCATTATTACGAAAACAGGTTAATAAGGTATAACTGTTATAAATTTTCGAATAACCCCCTGCAATTTTCGTAAACTTGCGCCCGAATGGCAAACACAATTCATTACGATATCATCATTATCGGTGGAGGCGCGGCGGGATTTTTCGCGGCTATCAACGCGGCGCGTCTGAATTCGAAATTTTCGGTTGCGATTCTTGAGAAGAATAACAAAGTGCTTTCGAAAGTGCGCGTTTCGGGTGGTGGAAGATGTAACGTAACGCATGCCTGTTTTGATGATCGTGAGCTGGTGAAATTTTATCCGCGTGGTGGAAAAGAATTGCGTGGCGCATTCAGTCGTTTCAGCGTTAAGGAAACAATCAGCTGGTTTCGTGAAAGAGGAGTGGAGCTGAAAACGGAAAGTGATGGAAGAATGTTCCCGGTTTCCAATACTTCTGAAACAATCGTTGAATGTCTTTTCTCAGAAGCAAAAAAACATGGTGTTGAAATTATCATGCAACATGAACTTTGTGAAATTGCAACTACAGCAAATGGATTTTTGCTTTCTGTAAATGAAAACGAAAAGATCAGCTGCAACAAATTGATCATTGCAGCAGGCGGAAATGCAAAAGCTGCCGGTTATGAATTTATTTTAAAAACCGGTCATACAATTATTCCACCCGTTCCATCACTCTTCACCTTCAACATGCCCGGCAACCCGATCAGCGAATTAATGGGCGTGAGCGTGGAAAATGCAACAGTGAAAATTGAGGGAACTACAATCAAAACAGATGGCCCGCTGTTAATTACGCATTGGGGAATGAGTGGTCCTGCAGTTTTAAAAGCTTCAGCTTGGGGAGCGCGTGAGCTGGCAGAAAAAAATTATCATTTTACCGCTGTAATAAATTGGCTTGGGGAAAAGAAGGAAGAAGAAGTTTTTGAAAACCTTATCAGATCACGGAGCGAATACAATGCGCAGCTGGTCATTAATGCAAATCCTTACCAGCTTGTAAAACGGCTTTGGCAATTTCTTGTTAAAAAATCGGGGCTCGATTATGAAATGCGTTGGGCCGATCTTTCCAATAAACAAATCCGAAAGCTTGCGCAAATTCTTGTAAGTGATCGTTTTGAGGTAAAAGGTAAAACAACTTTTAAAGAAGAATTTGTTACCTGCGGTGGTATTAAGCTTTCAGAAATAGATTTTAAAAGGATGGAAAGCAGGAAACAAAAAGGATTGTTTTTCGTAGGAGAAGTGTTGGATATTGATGGGGTGACGGGTGGATTTAATTTCCAGTCGGCATGGACTACAGCATGGATCGCGGCTTCGGGAATTACCGAAATCGAATCATGAAAAAAGTTTTTTCTTCCTGTTTAAGAAATCCCATTTATGGCAGAAATAAAGTAAATTTGGTGCAATCCCCGGGTTATGAAAAAACGCTTACTTCTTATATTATTTGTTCTTGCAGGAATTTCTCCCGCTATTGCGCAACTTGCTGATCTTGGAAAAGGATATAAGAAGGATAAACCAAGCATACTTGTTTTCGGAAGAGCAGAGGAATATTTTGAAAATGAAAGTTACCTCCAGGCTTTACCGCTTTACCGTTCACTAGAACCACTTTACGGAACAAATACTTACCTGATTTATAAAATCGGGATTTGCCTGCTTTATAAAAGTGATGAAACTACAAAGGCGCTCGAATATCTTTCTACTGTAAAAAATAATAATCCGAAAGCAGCTGATATTGATTTGTATCTCGCTTATGCGTATCACCTGAATGAGCGCTATGATGATGCAATTACAAACCTGGATCTGTATGATCTGAATAAAGATAATGATCCTTCAAAAGTTGAAGCTTCTTATCGTCTCCGCCAGTATTGTTTAAATGCAAAAACGCTTACTGCAAATCCTGTAAAAGCGAAGATCACTAATCTCGGCGCGCCTGTTAATACTGCCAATTCAGAATACGTTCCGGTTATTTCAACGGATGATTCTGTAATGGTTTTAACGTATCGTGGTGATTCGTCTATCGGCGGACTTCAATCGTATCCCGGCGTACCTGATTCGTCGGGAACTTATTTCGAAGATGTTGTTTTTACTTCGCGCGACGGTATGAAATGGTTGCCGCCTGAGCCAATGGATTCGACCATCAACGGAAAAGGACATGATGCTTGTATTGGTATTTCGAATGACGGACAAACGTTGCTGATCTATAAAGATGAAGCCGGAAATGGTGATTTGTATGTAAGCACCATGCAGGGATTTTACTGGTCATCGCCGGTGCCTTTGCGGGGCGAAATTAATTCTCAAAGCTGGGAAGGAAGCGCAACTTTTTCTGCCGACATGCACACGATCTATTTTGCAAGTGAGCGTCCGGGTGGATATGGCGGAAGAGATATTTGGGTAGCCACATTGCAGCCCGACAGCACCTGGGGAAAGATCAAAAACATGGGACCGAAATTGAATACAGCGAACGATGAAGACGCACCTTTTTTGCATCCGAATGGTGTAACGTTGCTGTTCAGCTCGGAAGGTCACAACAGCATGGGTGGTTATGATATTTTCAAAACCATTCTCACGCCGGTAGACAGCACTTTTTCAGATGCTTCCGCGCCGGTGAATTTGGGTTACCCGATTAATACTCCCGGTGATGATAAATATTTTGTGCTGGCAACAGATGGTAATCACGGTTACTATTCTTCCGGAAAACCCGGTGGATTAGGTCAGCAGGATATTTATATGGTAGAAGCTGATTTTGATTTGAATAATATCAACGTCATGCTTTTTAGCGGAACGGTAACCTATAATAACAAACCGGTCGGTGCGCAGATCATTGTGAAAGATGGTGCAGAAAAATTGAGAACGCTTGAATTGTATTCTAAATCTTACACAGGTAAATATGCGGTGTCGTTGCCACTTGGTCACAAATACATTGTAACCTATATTGTTGATGGTGTAGCGATGCAAACAAAGATCATCGATTCCATTCAGTCGCCTGAGATGGTTACAAAGACAATTGACGTTCAATTTTACGCAAACGGATTTCTTGATTCCCTTCGTGTTGCTGATTCGCTGACGAGAGTAAAACAAATTATCACCGACAGCATTCGCAATCTGCATCCGACACCCGGAATTACAAACGGTGATTATTCAGATGCGTTAAGGCGTTATGGAAATGCGAAAGCAAAAGGACTATTATACCATGTGCAGGTTGCAGCGTATACTGTTCCTAAAAATTACAGCTCTGCACATTTAAAGAAATTCGGAGATCTTGATAAGCGGGTATTGGATGATAAGATTACCCGCTTTACATTAGGGACTTTTGAAACATTCGCCGAAGCAGAAGCATACAGGCAGGAAATTATTGCTGCGGGTCAAACCGATGCATTTGTAACAGCGGAGAGAAACGGAAAACGTTATCTTATTAAAGAATTATCTGAGCTTCGTTTTTTCCAGGATTAGTCGAATTATTATTTTTAATTAGCATAATATCAATCTTTTATACAATTATTCTAATAATAATGTAGCTACATTGTATGTAGATACATATATTTGTACTTCCAATGAGACTAGAAGAAGAAATCAAACAGAAAAGCTTTAACAGCCCGTATCATCGTCTGACGGTAAATATTCTTTTTACTGCTTCCTGGCTGAACACACAAACGATAAGGATATTAAAGCCTTTTGCTATCACGCCGCAACAATATAATGTGCTGCGTATTCTTCGTGGACAAAATCAAAAGCCTGCTTCGGTCGGACTGATCCAGGAACGCATGCTCGACAAAAGTTCAAATGCATCGCGGCTCATTGACAAATTGGTAGAAAAGAAATTAATTGATCGCAAAACCTGCCCGGAAGATCGTCGACAGGTTGATATTAAGATCAATGAAAAAGGTTTGGAGTTGTTGGAAAATGTCGAGCCACTTATTCTCCAGATGGATAATGTGTTTAAAACAATGACGGAAGAAGAAGCAAGAGTTGCAGGTGAGCTGATCGATAAGCTCCGTGGGTAATTAAAAGCTCATCTGTAAGAAATATAAAACAACACCAATGAAAATTCAAAACAAACTCGTTGTATTAGCCGCAGGAATTTTAATCGCAGGAACTTTTTCTTTTAAGTTGCTCAGCGACGCATGGAAAGTAAATCAGAAAGATGCAAAGATCACATGGGTGATGCCGAATGGTAAGCACGAAGGTACAATCGGTGGTCTTGACGCAACAATCAAATTTGATCCGGCTGATCTGGCTAATGGATTAATCACTGCAACTGTCGAAGTAAAATCTCTTGAGGCAGGCAATCCGAAATTGAATGGTCATTTGCAGACAGCAGACTTTTTCGACGAGGAGCATCATCATACTATTTCGTTCACAACAGAGAAGATCACAAAAAGTGAAACAGGATTTATTGCAACGGGCAAATTAGCCATTCGTGATTCTGTTCACACAATCAGCGTTCCTTTCCAGTTCATCAACGGCGAAAAAGAATCCACCATCAAAGGAACCATGGATATTTTAGCAAGCGATTACGGCCTCATGAAGAAGAGCGAAAAAAACGCCGACAAGGTGGTGATCACCATTGAAGTGCCAATGACGAAGGAGTAATTTGAAAATTGGAAATTAGAAATTAAGAAACGGGAAATTGGTAATTGGTAATTTGGTAATTAGTAATTTTTCTCAAGTCTCACATCTAAAATCTCAAGTCTACAATGAGAACTGTACATCATAAAGCGGAAGAGCGCGGTCATGCAAATCATGGATGGCTGGATGCTCATCATACATTTAGTTTTGCGTCATGGCATAACCCGGATCAGATGAATTTTGGAATGTTGCGGGTGTTGAATGATGATATTGTGGATGCCGGAAAAGGTTTTGGTCGCCACCAGCATGATAACATGGAAATTGTCACCATTCCGCTTGAAGGTTCGCTGGAGCACAACGACAGCATGGGAAACAAAGGCATGATCAAAAATGGTGAAGTCCAGATCATGTCGTCGGGAACAGGAATTTATCATTCGGAAATGAATGCTTCAAAAACGGAAGCTGTGAAAATTTTGCAGACCTGGGTTTTTCCGAAAACAAAAAATATTGAGCCGCGCTACGATCAGAAATCGTTTCCAAAACAAGCGCGGATGAATAAGCTCCAGACAATCGTTTCTCCTGATAAAGAATCAAAAGAAACGATGTGGATCAACCAGGACAGCTGGTATTCGCTCGGAACTTTTGAAGTTGAAAAGGACGTCGATTACAAAATGCACAAAGAAGGAAACGGTGTTTACATTTTTGTAATCGAAGGCAAAATAAAAGTTGACGATATCGAAGTCGGTAAACGCGATGGAATAGGTGTGTGGGAATCAAAGGAATTTCCAATCCAGGTAACACCGGGAACGGAATTGTTGCTGATTGAAGTGCCAATGAAATAGATCCTCGCCCTCGATACATCTCCTCAGATTAAACTTTTATTTTTCAAAGAAATTTTGTGTTCTGTCGAGACATTCGGTCTGACAATTCAGTTTTCAGAACCATATTTGTAGTAAAGGTGTTCTCCTGGCAATTCAGTTTTCTGTTTTTTATTTTCAGAAAACAAAAGGTCTAAAGCCATTGACAAAAAAAAGAGTCCCGCGTTGCTGCAGGACTCTTTTCATTTCAATTCGTTTCTGAATTTATTTGTTCAGAACAAGCTTCATTGTTTTGTTTGTATCAGCTGTTCTGATCACTAGGAAATAAATTCCGTTGTCAAGCGCGCTAAGATCTAACTCTTTGCGAACGTTTGAATTATCAGGATTAATTTGCTCCTGCATAACCAGTCGGCCTTCTGCATCCATAACATTGATATTCATTACATCTGCAAATCCATCAAGCGCGAGTGTGAAAATACCTGTAGAAGGATTTGGATAAACTGAAACATTTTCAATTCCAAAATTTTCCTGCGTTCCAACACATGCGTCAACTGTTACAGATTGTGTTGCATCATCGTTACATCCGTTTGCATCTGTGTAGGAATAAGTAATGAAATGTGTTCCTGCTCCAGCTGTTGAAGGACTGAATGTTGAACCTGATACTCCAGTTCCGCTGTATGTTCCGCCGACAGGTGTTCCGCCTGTTAATGCAATAGATGCGTCATCCACGCAAATTGTAGTGAATGAAAGGCTCATTGCAACCACAGGTGGATTGTTGATTGTGACAAGGATCGAATCGCTGTTGCTGCAACCATTTGTATCTGTTACCTGCACAGAATAAATTCCCGTTGTAGTTACAGTTGTCAGTTGCGTCAAATCAGAATTATTCCACAAATACGCATCATGAATTCCTGCATCAAGCAACAACGATGTTCCGCATAAAGTAGTATCAGCACCAATGAAAATTGCAGGAACCTGGTAGAAGGTCAGCGATACTGTATCACTTGAATTTGAACAGTTGTTTGTGTCTGTTACAACAACAAAATAATTACCATCAGCAGAAGTTGCAGTCGTCTGTGTAAGATCACCATTGTTCCATAAGTAAGAAGCATAAACTCCTGCATCAAGTGTAATTGTTCCTGCGCATTGTGCTGAATCATTTCCAAGTGTTACAACCGGGAGTGAATGAACAATTACCATCACAGAATCTGTATTGCTGCAACCATTATTATCTGTTGCGCTTACAATAAATGTGCTGTCTGCAATTGGGAAAACAGAATTCACATCGGTAGCTGGTCCGTTTGTCCATGAATAAGTGGAAGCTCCTGAAGCAAGAAGTGTTGTACCTGCTCCTGCACCACAAACTTCTGTATTTCCTGAAATTGAAATCACAGGAAGTGCATTTACAACAATTGCAATGGTATCTGAATTCGAACATCCGAATGTATTCCACACGGTTACATCATAAGTTCCTGTTGTAGTGGAAGTGATGTTTGCAGTGGTCTCATTCGTATTCCACAAATAAGTATTAAGTCCGGTTCCTGCAGTAAGAACCGCCTGCCCGCAATACGTTGAATCAACTCCAAGATTTACAACCGGAAAAGGGTTTACAGTAATAACAATCGTATCGCTGATGTTTCCGCATGGTGTTGAAACCACGGCAAAGTAAGTACCTGAAGCTGTAGCGCTGATGGTTTGTGTTGTATCACCAGTTGACCATGCATAGCTGGATCCCGGCCAGTATTTAGCATCCAGCATAACCGGAGTTCCGCAAGTTGCAGAATCCACACCAAGAGCAGGACTGGAAAGTGCATCAATTACTGCAATATAAACGCTGTCTGTTGTGGTACAAAGCGGTCCTGAATTAATTGCAACGCTGTACCACCCTGTGGTAGAAGCAGAAATTGTCGGTGTAGTTTCACCGGTGCTCCAGAGGTATGTTGCAGCATTATTTCCGTGATATGCATTAAAGTTTGTTATTGCCGGACTACAAACTGCCTGGTCAGCACCAAGTTCAGTTCCGTTGAAAATATGAATATCATCAAACGCAACTCCTTCATCTGTTACTGAACCATCTGTTCCGTAATTGATGCGGATTTTCACATTCGCCATATTTTCTGCGCCAATTAATCTGTGACGGGCTGTAACATATCCGCCCGAACCATTTGTTGTTGAGTTTCTTCCTGACCAGCCTGATTGAGATCCACCGGGAGCGCCAACGATTGTATTATCAGTATACCAATTCAAAGGATCTCCGAAAGCACCAACCAATGTCCAGGTAGTTCCGCCATCAGTTGAAATTGTAACATTCATTCCATCCCATGAGAATTCAGCATTCCACCAAACGCGCAATGAAATAACCGGATCACAGATGTTCGAAAAATCAAAACAAGGACCTTCGACATAAGAATTATCAAGGTCATTGTAAAAACCTGTACCAAGTCCGCCGGTAACAAATGCATTTACACCTGAAGATGCGCCATTGATTATTGTTTTTGCCGGTGTTCCGAATGCCCAGGTTCCAACTGAACCATTATTGATCACCCAACCGTTTTGTCCTGTTTCGAAATTCTGGAGATAAGGGTAAGTCGAAATAATAGGAATTCCGATTGCATTTGTCGTTGCTGTATCATTAGCTGCATTCAGATCTGGGGTCCATGCTGACCATGCTTCGATTAGCACTGCAGAAGGACCGGAAAGATCTGCGAAACCAGTTGTGAATGTGTACTGGAATGTATCACCTACAGCAATCGGGGAAGAAATGATTATGGACTCAGCAACAACCACACTATTGATTTCGAAAGCAACAGGAATGGAAGTTGAAGAAGGAATTATGTTTGTTCCGCCGTTGATTAACGTAATGATAACGGGAGTAGTAACACCGTTTCCACATCCGCCACCTGCCGATACGGTGTACATAATCAAATCATTTGGTGCCGGTTCATAAACAGTAATATCATCAACGGCCATGTCAGATGTAAAGCTTGTTCCTGTTGTTGCGCGGATACGAATGCGAACACCCGGTCTTCCCGCCGCTACAGGAATTGAAACATCCTTTAGCTGCCATGTATTTATGTTGTCTGTCCATGGAGCAACAACATCTGTCACCCAATTTCCAAGACCTGTTGTATCCACATCAAGATGCATTGTTCCCATTGTTGCACCATACATGTGATAATAGAATTTGATCTTCGGTGCAGTCAGCGCAGAGAAATTATAAATATCGCTGACGAGATGCGCGCTGATACTGTTGCATCCAGATGTTTCTACGTATGCATATTTTGCCGTTGCAGTACCAAAAGTATGGTCAACGTCCGGACCTGTTGAAGTAGATGGTGTGGAGCCATTTTCAGCTAACCAATCAGTTCCCGCCTGTGGAAATAAAAATTGATCTGCATTTTTCCATGTACCGGTAAGATTACATGCACCTGTGCAGCTGGTGCCGCATAAGCCTTCGGATTCAAAGTCGGTTGTATTCGGGAAAACGCTGATCTGCGCAAATGCTCCTGTCGCGAACAAAATTCCGACAAGGGCAGAGTAAATTTGTTTTTTCATAAATGGTTTTGAGGGTTTGATTGGGTCAATGAGGGTTATGGGGATGCGAAAATAGTATTCCTTTTCGCTTTACAATTTTATTTAAGGGCAGCATGAAAGAGGAAACTGCTCAAAATTGCAATTCATTCCTCCTTGTTGAACTTTAAAATTGATGGATCGGGGTAAAGGGGGGATGAACCCGCTAAATAGCAGGTTGAGATTTATTTCACAATGGACATTTGTGAATAAATAAGGAAAAAATAATCCGTATTTATTGAACGATCTTCAATGTAGCACCATTTACAGCTACAAAATAAATCCCGCCTGCAAGATTGAGTTTGCTGAATTTTACCGAAGCATCTCCTTTTTTTGCTTCGATAGCACCAATTGTTTTTCCTGTAACATCAAACAGGTAAACAGTTGCATTATTTAATTGCGGCACTGAAAAATGAATGATCAAATCTGTTCCTGACAGTTCATAATACATGGAAGCATTTGAACGTTCAGGATTTGTAATTCCAACCGTTGTTCCATATTCATCAGCGCCGATATCCACTCTCCCGTTTTGCACGCGCGTCATCGTATCCATGTCTACTTCATTGATCATCGCCACATACAACGAATCGCCGCGATCGATTGCGGGTGAATGCATTTCGAGATGCAGATTCGCGCTTGAAGGACTTACCATGTGCGGATCACCATAAAACGAGCTGGAATCTGCATGCGTGATAAATTGCCAGGCGGTGAATGAAAAAATTGAATTTCCATTCCAGCTGAATTCCGGAATTGATTGCGTGTAATACAAATTGAAATTCATCTTCAGCGCATTTCCGTTCATTTCGCTTTTTACCAATACCATATTTGAAAAGCCATCGATAATATTGCTGTTTACGGTTGTATTGGAAGTAAAGCCCAAAACAATTTCTGCTGCAACTATTGAAAGATTATTATCGAATAACGTATTGCAATTCATGCTGCATTCTTCCAGCGCGCCACAGCCGGCAGGATAATTATTTCCTCCCAAAATTATTCCGGCTGCATTGTTCCGGTAAATCACATTATTGCGGCCGTGAATGGATAAGGCAGCTCGTCCCACAGTGGAGCAACAAACGAAAATGCCCACCGTATTCTCATGCAGCGAATTATTTTCAATACGGCAAAGCATCGCGCCATCCACTAAAATTCCTGCAGCATTTTCAGGAAGCGATACGCAATTACTAACTGTATTCATCGCAATCAAACCATTCTTCGGACGATCGCGCAACGCATCTGCATTGATTCCATTATACGCGATGATTGCGATACCGGAATTTGTAATGGAATAGATCGTATTTTTTCTGACGATAAAATTTTCAACATCGCCTGCGATTTCAACTGCATGACCTTTTCCTGTGCGACAGCTGAAAATTTCATTTGAAGAAAGTTCAACCGAAGTAATTCCGCTTGCCACATCCGTTCCGAAAACAGCGATTGCATGCGCTGACTTTCCTGGTAAAACCGGTTCAGCTGCATTTGCCGAAAAATTAATATCATGAATCCTGTTATTGCTGATAGTTACTGCCGCTGAATTTCCATCAATAAGAATTGCGCAGGCATTATTTTTCGAAAAGTTTGCAAATTCCAAATGATGAACGCTGATATTTTGTTTGCCCGAAATTTTCAGCAAGTGATTTCCGCTTGTGTTTGTCCCATCTATCACAGCTGCTTGTCCCGAATAGCTCGTCAATGTCACAGGCTGACTTGCGGTACCGGAAACAGTCATCTCAAGATTTTCGCGATACGTTCCGCCCATGAGATAAATTGTGCAGCCCGGAGTAGCGTGATCAAGCGCGTATTGAGCTGTTCGCCACGGTTGTAAAAGTGTGCCTGCGTTCGTATTATTTCCTGCAGGACTAACGTAATTGTGCGTCTGACCGATAGCGGTAGAAGACAGCAAAAGAAGGAGGAGAAAAAGTTTATGCATGGGAAAACAGTCGACTAATAACGCATATAAAGCTAATTAATTATGTGGGAAGAGGTGATTAGTGATTAGTGATTAGTGATTGGGGTGTTTGTTGGTTAAAATTAAAACATTTCCTTTCCAGTTCACCTGTCACCTTTCACTCGTCACCAATCATGGAATCACCAACTTTTGTACATTTACTCTCGCTCAGCAACCGATTCCGCTGGCGCCCCTAAACCTCGTCCATGAAATCCAGCATTCTCCTCCTGGCATTTATTGCCTCTTTTCAATTTGCATTTGCGCAAGACAAAGCAGTTTCTGATCCGAAGATTGCGGAAGCAAAATTCAAGTCGGCGAATTACGATGAAGCGTTGACCGATTATCTCGATCTGCTCGAAGAAGATGCGAAGAACATGACGTATAATTATCGCATCGGCGTTTGTTATCTCAATACAAACATCAATAAAGCGAAATCAATTCCTTATCTCGAAGTCGTAACGCGTCAATCGAATTTTGAACCTGATGCAATGTATTTATTGGGCCGCGCTTATCATTTTGCTTATCGGTTTGACGATGCATTGCGTTCGTACAATCAGTATAAAACAACAGGAAAAGGGACAGCTGAAAATCTGAAAGACGTAGATCGTGAAATTCAGAATTGCTACAATGCAAAAGAGATCATGAAATATCCTGTGAATGTCACTTTTGAAAATCTCAGCAGCAATGTGAATACGGTTTACCCGGAGTATTACCCGTTTTTTCCTTCTGACGAATCGTTCATCGTTTATAATTCGAAACGACAGGATGGTGGAAATCTTCGTCAGCCCGATGGTTCTTATTATTCGTCTGTTTTTATCTCGCGCGAAAGTGAAGGTGGATTTTTAAAAGCAAAAAATATCGGTGCTCCGATCGCGACGGATGAAGGAAATGTGGAAGTTGTCGGCATGTCGGCGAATGGAAATTTCCTTTTGTTGTATTATGATAACAGCGCAGGCACAGGAGATATTTTTATTTCTGAATACGATAAAACAAAAAACAGTTATAAAAAACCGGTGAAGATTGATGAATCGGTTAATGCAGCAAAAGGTTATGAGATTGCAGCTTCTATTTCTAATGATGGTAACACGATTTATTTCGCAAGCGATCGTGCAGGTGGATTTGGAGGAATTGATTTATACATGAGCAAACGTTTACCTAATGGAAAGTTTGGTCCGTCAGCAAATCTCGGTAATGAAATTAATTCCGATGCGGATGAAGATTTTCCAAGTCTTTCTCCCGATGGAAAAACACTTTTCTTCAGCTCGAAAGGTCATACCAGCATGGGCGGTTATGATATTTTCAAAGCAGATTTCGATGAGGCTGCACAAAAATTCACCGGCGTAAAAAACATCGGCTTCCCGATCAACACACCGGAAGACAACAGCAATTTCCGTATTTCAGATAATGGCCGATACGGTTACGTAGGAATGCGGCGCGAAGATGGAGTAGGTGATCTTGATATTTATCGCGTCACATTCAATGATGTGGAGCCGAATTATTCTGTGGTAAGCGGGCAGATGAGCTTTGGCACTGCAACGAAACCGGCATACAATGAAATTTTTATTACAGTGACGAATAAAAAAACAAACGAGATCGTCGGCAATTATGTTCCTAATGGAAATACAGGACGTTATGTAATGATTCTTGCTCCGGGTATTTATGAGGTTTCAATAGAGGCTCCGGGATTTGTAACGGTAACGGAAACGATTAATATTATGGATAAGAGTTCGTTTAAGCCGGAGATTGTGAAGGATATTGCTTTGAGAGGGAGTTAGGGAGTAGTAGGTAGGCTTTAGAAGGATATTAATAAACGGTTGGGAGATTTTTCTTTCGACCGTTTTTTTTATTGGAGCATTAGTATAATAGTTGTGTTTTGATTTAAATGCCCTTATTTATATTATTCAAGAAACTTTATTGGAGAAATAAATAGTTTCAGAAAAGCAAACTCACCATTATAAACTAATAAGTATTTACTATGGACTTGATTTTTATAAATTAATGCTGTAACTTTTCTTTTGAAATGATAAAGCCTCTACTACATTTTTTGCTTCTTTTTCTTTTGCCGCTTTCACTTTGCGGTCAGATAAATCTTGTTCCTAATCCAAGTTTTGAAGATACAGTTGCTTGTCCTGTAACTGGATGGATAAACAATGCGACACAATGGTATAACCCAACCAATTATTCACCGGATTATTACAATGAATGTGTGCCGTATAGCCAGTCTAATTGTTTTAGTGTTCCTAATAATTCCTATGGTAATCAACCCGCAAAATCAGGTAATGCTTATGCTGGAATAGTTACAGCTTTCATGGGTTCGTCCAACAGTTTACGCGAATACATACAGACACAGTTGATAGACACATTAACTGGTGGGAAAAAGTATTATTTAAGATACTATGTATGTTTATCTGATAGTAGTCCGTACGCAGTTAATAATATTGGCGCTTATTTTTCTAATAATTCTATAGGAAGCACGGATAATTTTGTTTTGCCTTATACACCTCAAGTAGATAATAATGCTTTTTTAAATCCATTAGCAATAAGGAATGTGTGGATTGCAGTTCAGGATTCTTTTATAGCACAAGGAGGTGAAAGATATTTGACAATTGGGAATTTCCATAATGATTTGAATACGGATACAACAACTGATAACGTAAATACTTCTCAACAATATGGATATTATTTCATTGATGATATCACTTTAGATACATCGAATAATTTCAGCACTTCAATACAACCGCAACAGATAGAATTAGGCAATATTTTGATATTTCCAAATCCGGCGGGTGGATCTATTTTTATTCATATGGATAAAATTGTTAATGGTGATTATGAGCTGATAGATGCTTATGGGAATTCCATATTAAAACAGAGTTTTATTATGCTTGATAATACGGATATCCAAATTAATTGTGAAGATCTGAATAACGGTATTTACATATTAAGGATTTTGACGATTGATAAAAGTTTATCTCAAAAAATAATTATTAATCACTAATATTTAACCACGATGAAAAATAAAATTTTTCTTACTGCCTTAAGTATTTTAATTATTGGTTCAATAAAATTAGATGCTCAATGGGCATTAAATGGTAATGCAACGGCACCAGGAAATTATTTGGGAACAAATAATGCCATGCCTTTAGACTTTTATACCTCAGGCACTCTCCGCATGACCATCCGCGGACAAGCAGGCCCCACACAAGGCTTTGTCCGCATCAATGAAGCAAACCCATTATCCGTTCTTCAGGTCAATGCCTTCGCATACGGCACAGGCAACATCTTTCGCACAGATGGAATTTCAACAGTCCCGAATGTATGGAGCATGTTCACCGGAGCTTCCGCTGCGACTTTATCCGAAAAAGGCGCCATTTCCACAGGTGGTTTTAACAACACCACGCCAAATGATTTTTGCATGCGCACTAGCGTAACAGGTGCAGCCGGTGGAGATCTCGTTTTTTACACGCAAAATAATTTGGAAAGAATGCGCATAAATATGACATTGAATAAATTAATTAGTAAATAAATTCTTGACTTTTCAAATTAAAGTTGTAACTTTTCTTTAATGATAAAAGTTCCTCTATTTTTTTTTCTCCTTTTCCTCTTGCCTTTTTCATTGTGCGGACAAATGAACCTTGTTCCTAATCCAAGTTTTGAGAATTATTCTTCTTGTCCAAATGGATTGAATTCTGGCAATCCGGATGTACTTATAAATGCAACTGGTTGGAGTGCGTATAGAGAGACTCCAGATTATTATAATAGTTGTGCAAATCAATCCACAGCAGTTTCAACACCAAACAATTTTTGTGGTTATCAAATACCGGCTTCAGGAAATGCTTATGTTGGATTTCAAGCATACTTTACTACAGATTTCAGAGAAATTCTGGGATGTCAACTAACTTCAACTTTAATTATCGGGCAAAAATATTTTGTCACATTTAAAGTTGTTAACGCAGGTGCGCCAGGTACTTTCGGTACAGGTTTTAATTGCTGTACAAACAAAATAGGAGCGCGCTTTTCGACAGGTTCACATACTTATAGTAATCCCACGTTAATTAATAACAATGCTAATGTTTTTGCTGATTCAATTATTAAGGATACTATAAACTGGCATACGATTTCCGGATCTTTTATTGCAGATTCGAATTATCAATATATCGCTATTGGTAATTTTTTTAATGATGCCAATGTAGACACTTTGAAATTTAACTCCGGCGCTTGTAGGGCGTATTATTTAGTTGATCACGTATGTGTTTCTACCGATTCGCTTTATGCTGCAAATTGGGTATTTGTCGAAGAAACTCCAGTCAATCCGAATATTATTCATGTTTTTCCGAACCCCACTTATGGCATCGTAAATATTTTATTCCAAAGTGGTGATATTATTCCGACGATTTCACTTTATAATTCGATAGGAGCCCTTGTACCCATTAAAGCAATAGTTACCCAAAATAACATTGAATTAGATATAAATGAATTAAGTGCTGGGGTTTACTATTTATATGTCATGCGAAATGAAGAAATCTTTTCTCAAAAAATTATTTTGATAAAATAATCATTCCTCACTAATACTCCTACAAACATGAAAACGTCCAAATTTTTTTTAGGAATTTTGTTAGCGCTTTTTTGTTATAATAAATCTAAGGCCCAATGGTTAACAACAGGGAATTTATTAGCTGGCGCCGAAAAGCTTGGTTCAACAAACGCCTTTCCAGTTAATTTTTATACAAACAATGCTTTCCGCATGACCATCCGCGGACAAGCAGGCCCCACACAAGGCTTTGTTGGCATTAATGAAGCAAATCCATTGTCCCTTCTCCATGTCAATGCCTTCGGATACGGCACAGGTGACATCTTTCGCACAGATGGAATTTCTACTGTCTCGAATGTTTGGAGCATGTTCACCGGAGCTTCCGCAATAACTTAACCAAAAAAGGTGCAATCTTCATAGGTTGTTTTAACATTCATAGGTTGTTTTAACATTAGTGCTCCATATGATTTTTGTATGTGGCAAGTAGGGTAGTCAAATACAAGAATCTTATTGTTAATTGATATAGTTCAGAAAATCAAGTTATACTATAAATTATTGCAATAATACCAATCTAAAGGTTACATGAATGTGAATCCACCAATTATTGAACACTTATAATGCCTATTTATCTATTGACTTTAAAATATTATAGTTGTACCTTTTCATTCACATGATCAGAGCTCTATTTCATTTTTTAATTTTGGTTCTTCTGCCAATCAAAGCAATCGGGCAGACCAACCTTATTCCAAATCCTGGATTTGAACTAGCTTCGCAATGCCCTGACAATTGGTCGCAATTAAATCGCTCATTTAATTGGCAAGTTTGTAAAGGATCACCTGATTTCTTTGCTTCATGCGGTTCTGTTGATTCATTTAGTGTTCCACAAAATCTTATTGGCAATCAATCAGCAGCTTCAGGAAATGCATATTGCGGTCTTATCCTTTATGATAAAAGCAATGGCGGGAATGATGAAATAATAGGAACACAATTGACACAATCTTTGGCAGTTGGAACTAAGTATTTTGTTTCTTTCAAAGTTGTTTGGAAATATAATAATCCATATTCTATTTGTTGCAGCCAGGATAAAATAGGTGTTTTATTTTCCACAGTTCCATATGATTTATCAAATCCTCCTCCTCAAAATAATTTTGCACATGTATTTAGCAGTTCCATTATTAGCGATACAAGTAGTTGGACTAGGGTTGTTGGAACAATAATTACTGATTCTTCTTATTCATATTTCATGCTTGGAAATTTTTTCAATAATTCAAATTTATTGATTAATAATATATCTCCCAGCGATAACTCTAGCTATTATTTTGTTGATGACATTTGCGTTTCGACTGATTCTATGTTTGCGGTTAACTACTCTACTGGAATCTCAACCAATTTCCCTACTCAAAATATTTCCATTTATCCAAATCCGGCAAACGAATATTTTAATATTGAGGTTATTGGAAGTAACAAGCCTTTTGATTTAAGGATTTATAATTCTTTAGGACAACTTTTATATGAACAAAAAAATAATCCGGTAATGGGGACGAGGATAGATATTTGTGAAATGAACGAATCATTATTGCTGATAGAAATAGTTTCAGAGAATCAAATTATATATTATAAATTGCTAAAATAATTTCAGACGGCTTCCATAAAAAAAAGAGCTAAGCTAACATTAGTAATACTAGTATTAGGTATGGGATTAAAGGCTCAAGATTGGCAATTAGGTGGTAATGTTGCGCCGCCATTGACTTTGGCTAATAATTATTTAGGGTCAAATAATACTTCAAATATCCCTTTGAGATTCGGGACATTTGGTATTGACAGGTTTTTCATTCAAAACAATACAGGACCAACTGCTGGATTTGTTGGAGTTGGAAATAGTTTTAACACTCCCACCTCTGTATTTCATGTAAATTCATTAGGCTATAATACAGGTGCTCAATTCCGCACCGATGGAATTTCAACTGTCTCGAATGTTTGGAGCATGTTCACCGGAGCTTCCGCTGCGACTTTAGCCGAAAAGAGTGTAGTTTTAATAACCTCACGCCAAACGAGTCAAATACAAAGATCGTTAAGGTTTATTGAATAAATTCCGAATCCAATATTTCATTTTAAACTACTGAAATATTTCCCAGATCTTGATTTTCATCAATTAAAGCAGTAACTTTCTTTTGAAATGATAAAGGTTTCTCAATATTTTTTACTTCTTTTTCTTCTGCCGTTTTCACTAAGCGGACAAATGAATCTTGTTCCTAATCCTAGTTTTGAGCAATATACGGTGTGTCCAGATAATGGAGGGCAAATAAATTATGCTTCATTCTGGAGTAATCCAACTCCATATGCTTCTCCAGATTATTTTAATAGTTGTGGCATGTTTGGATATGGAACACCAAACATAAATTTTGGTTATGAAAATGGAAGAACTGGAAATGCATATGCTGGTATAGTTACGTATGTAGGTTGTCCGGGAAATCCGCCTGGTTGTGTAAACAGCAGAGAATATATTCAGGTCCAATTAACCGATACCCTACAAAGCGGAGTAAAGTACTGCGTTTGTTTTTATGTAAGTCTGGCTGATTCTGCTCAATTTTCCGCAGGTAATATAGGGGCATATTTTTCAAACACTATGCTGGTAATTCCTAATGACTCTGTAATTCCGGTTGTTCCTCAAATCTATAACGATCCGTTAGTTAATCCCTTAACTAATAAAAATGGATGGACAATGGTGATGGATTCCTTTATTGCTTCAGGCGGAGAGACTTTTTTAATTATAGGGAATTTTAATTATGATAATTCGACCGTTACACAAAATGTTTCCGGCGCAAATTGGTGTAATTATTCTTTTTACTTAATTGATGATGTTTTGGTAACCCCATGTGATTCCCTTAATAATATAAATGATATTCACGATGTCGGACTTATTCAAATGTATCCCAATCCAACTTCTGGAATTGTTGAAATAAAGTTTTCTAATACACAAGAAAAGTATTTAATAATTATTACTGATAGTTTTGGTCGACAAATTATAAAACGAGAAGAAGCAAATTATCCTTTAACTACAAAAATAGATATCTCCGAGTTCTCTAATGGAGTTTACATTCTTGAAGTTGTTTCAGATACAAATCATTTAGTGAAGAAAATAATTAAGTCTAATTAAGTCTAATTTTTTAAACTTCTACACATGAAACCAACGGTCTATTATAAGCTGGTAGTATTTAACTTATTTCTACTTATCGGTTATTCTAATTTAGGTTTTACTCAAGTTATCGATTTGCAAACGAATGGGCCTGAAAGATGGGGCAGAATCAATCCAGCAGCGGCCTCCAATGTACAATCATTAGGTATAGGAAATTTCACATCGCCGGCAAACTCTCCGAAAGCTGTATTACACGTCAATTCTATTTTACTCCCGCCTAGTGGAACATCCCAATTTACAGCTGGTCAACTATTTCGAACTGATGGATCATCCGCGATAACCAACACCTGGAGCATGTTCACCGGTGCATCCGCAGCAACCTCCACCGAAAAAGGTGCAATCTTCACCGGAAGTTTTAATAACCTCACACCAAATGATTTTTGTATGCGTGCAAGCACAACAGGCGCAGGTGGTGGCGATCTCGTTTTTTACACGCAAAATAATTTTGAAAGAATGCGTATTAAAGGCAGCCAGGGACCACAAGATGGTTTTATCGGTGTAAACAGAAGATTTCCATTAAGCATGATTCATATAGACGGCGCTGCTCCAGGCCCTAATCCAAACAGCACTTTCCAGGCAGGCTGGAGAATATGGATGAGAGTTGGAGTTTTTAGTCAGTGGGACAGTGACGGATTATTTGTAGGCTTGAAAGATGAAGGAGTAAACAGAAAAGACGCAGTCATTGCATGGTCGGATGATCCTGGTTCATCTAACGGGCCGGATTACCTGCGCTTTATCTTTACAAATAATACAGGTGCAACTGTTCCGGATGGTGGTGGACCGGATGGAATTGAAGTAGGTCGCTGGTCGCCGTTAAAAGGTTATTTGGGAATCGGAAATTTTTACAACAGTTTGGTATCACAGGATCCTGCTGCACGACTTGAAATTTTACCTGATCCGCAAGCCGTACCTACTAAACCAACTTTCCGGCTTACTCAAGTGCAACAAGATCCACTACTTCCTGCGAATACGGGAATTTTTACCGACATGTACACTTCGCCAAGTGGTGATCTTATCATTCTTCCGAGAGATAACCCGCAAATTAATTCCGCAACATTGATTAATAAAAATCGCTTTGTAGGAATTAATACCGGCGCACCAGGAAATACTGTTGAAATAAATTCTAACCTGGTAAATGCTACGGCTGGACCAGGTGGTACTGGAAATAGTGGACTTCGTTTCACTGATCTGAATACATCATCAGCTACAATTGCAAATCCGGGAACAGGTGTGCTTTCGGTTGATGCAAATGGTGATGTAATTTATGTTCCGGGAGGTACTAGTAGCACTACAAATGCTAACAATGGCTTATCTCTATCCGGAACTGACGTTTAATTGGGTGGTGATTGTGGGAATGCTTCCACTGCAGCATTACTAAACAACAGGGAAATTCCATTGGCGAATAATAATTTAATTTTTTCAGGGCAGGGAACAACAGGTAATAACATTGGAATTGGTACCAGTTGTACACCTTCCGCCAAACTACATGTACGCCAGCAATCGGGAGCAATACCACCGGTAGCGGGGCCGGGAGCAATTGCAATTTTAGGGATGAATTCTGATTTGGATGGCATAGGAGTATATGCTCTTTCAAATGGTGCAGCTACAAATACACAGAGAAAAGTTGCAGGTTGGTTTGAGTCTACTCAGTCTGCAGGAACACAGCAAATAGCCATTTTTGTTCCATCACAAGGTGGACACGTTTTTGTAGGACACACTTATGGATTTACAAGTGCAAGCTTAGTTGATGTTAATGGAACTGTAGAAGCAAATGGTTTTATTATGTCGTCTGACAATAATTTGAAACATAATGTAATTACCATTGGCAATAGTTTGGATTTGATAAATAGCTTGCGCCCTGTCACTTTTGAATGGAACGATACATTAGACGGTAGTGGATTAGGTTTACATTCAGGATTTATTGCGCAAGAAGTGGAAACAATCATTCCACATGTAGTCCATACAGGACTTGATAGTTTTAAAGGGATCGCATACCCTGAACTCATTCCATACCTCGTAAAAGCAATACAGGAACAAAGTGCAAAGATTGATTCCCTTGAACTGCAACTTACTTCTTGTTGCACATCAAACTCCCGCACATCCAACCCAAACGCAAACCAAATCGATGTTAACTTATCAAATAAAGAAAGCATTGTCCTCAATCAAAATGTCCCCAACCCTTTCGCAGAACAAACTACCATTACTTACAATCTTCCGGAATCTGTTGTAAAAGCTCAGTTGTTGTTTTATGACGCAACTGGAAAGTTGATCAAAGCAGTTGATCTCACAGGTCGCGGAAACGGACAAATAAATGTGTTTGCTAATGATCTCAGCACCGGAATCTATTCTTATGCACTTGTTGTTGACGGACAAATTGCAGATACCAAACGAATGGTGAAAACGAATTAATCCAACGAACATCCAATAAACTTTTAAACGGTTGGAAGGTATTTCTTCCAACCGTTTTTTTTGCAATCAGTCTATCATTTTTAACTTCAATTGTTGTAATATTCAGACGAATTTAATTTTCAAATAATTACTCAAACTTTGACCCATGAAAAAAATCATTCCTTTTCTTTTAATTTGCATCTCTTCGCAAGCGCAGATTACATTGGAGAATACTTATCCAACCGGCTCGCAAAATTATTTGGGCGTTATTAACTTATCATCGTCCGGGTATAAATACATGGAATCCGATACTGATCATATTGCCATTTATAATATGAATCATACTCTTTTTAAAAACATTCTCATTCCTATAAACAACGTCGGGTTCACTTATTATCAGGTGCAGTATGTAAGTGAAGAGCTCTTTAATACCAATGCAGCGGATGTTGAATATACATTTATCTATGCCGATTTTTCTTCGGTTATTCACTTTCGCATTATTGATGAATCCGGTAATATACTTTTTGCAAGAGATACCTTTGCGTTCGGTGGAATACAGGGTGATGGCTTTGCACAGTTTAATATTGCCTACACTACGAATGGAGTCAAAATGCTGCTTCGTAAGTATTCCGGCTCTTCTGAAGTGTATTCGCTTCCCGGAATTCTCTCGTGCAACGAATGTTCTTCTGGTGTAATATCAGGTATTGCACCTACAAACAGCAACGGAACTATTCAACAGGCAATGCCGCTCCCTTATCCCAATCCAACGAATTCTACAACTACAATTAATTACCAGCTTCCTGCTTCTGCCACGACCGGAGAAATGGTGTTTTATGATTTAACCGGGAGAGAAGTGAAGCGCGTAACCGTTACACGTGCATTCACAAGTGTGCTGATAACAGCCGCCGATCTTGCAGCCGGAACTTATTATTATGAGCTGCAAACGAATGTGGGAGTTGTTCCGGGAAATAAAATTATCGTGCAATAACTTTTTAAAACACAAAATAAAAAATCCCAAATTCCAATACAACTTTGGAATTTGGGATTTTTCTTTTTTTTTGAATTTTTCTTCCGTTAGTCTTCCGCCAGCACAATAATTTTATCATTCTCAGAGAACGTCAGCGACTCCGATTTTTTCGGATTACAATTTACACCATACGCTTTAGAAGAATCACCGGATAACGAAGCGATCTTATAACCGATTGCAGTTTCATTGCGTTGTGCAGCGGCTTCCATGATGGTGTAGAAATTCATTGGCTTTCCTGTTACAACGTAATCTTTCACAGGCTTCAGATAAATTTCTGATCCTTCATCCTGGAAAAGATCGTTGAATACTTTTTCAAGATGTTTGTTCTCGGAAATTTGTGAAAGCAACAAGCTGATCAGTTTATCGCTGACAATAAAGTCGTCTGCTTTTGCGATCTCGGCGAGGGCACGGTTTCGGATGTCGCGCATTTCGCTGACGATGCTGAATTGTTTTCCGCTTGTTTCGGAAAGATTCCTGAGATGGAGCAGGCTGATCAAAACCTGCGCGTCTGCTTCCTGCACATCCATATCTCCGTAACAAAGAAGAATGATGTGATCGAAATCAGGAACGTTCAGCGATTTAATTGTTGCGCTTGTAGTGATGTTTGCCCTGCGGTGCTCCACTTTCTGACGGGTGAGTGAAGCTGCCAATGCTTTTATTTCGTCTTCGGAAGAATTGTCTTCTGAAACAACAAGAATATCAGAACCCGGTGCAACATATTTATCAAGCTCGGAAATAATCGAAGCGCCTTTTTCATTCCATCCGAGAATAAGCGTGCGTTCTTTTCCGCCCTTGATACGTTCACCAATGCTGATTGCGCTTGCATCAGGAGTTGGAGGATTTTGCTTTCCAAGCACCAATGTAGAATCATCTTCAGAAATTGCAATTACCTGGTCGCCTTTTGCAAAAACATAATCCATTGCCGGATTCAAAAGTATTTTTCCATTCTGCTGCATCAATCCCATAACCGTTGATTCTTCATAAAGAGAAATCACCTGGCGGTATGTTTTTCCGGCAAGCGCAGCTTCACTGTTGAAATAAATTTCAGCGCCATCAAAATCCATCAGCTCCGTGTAAACAATGCTCAAACCTGATTGACGGCAGGTCTGCGCCGTAACGCGTGCAATAAGATCAGATGACAAAACCAAAGAAGCTTCGTCTCCGCCAACCAATTGTGCAGCTTCAACGCTTGACTGATCACGCAATTCCGCGATGATGTGGTATTGCTCTTTTTTACGGTTCGGATTATTTGTGATCGCAAGAATAGATTTGATCACGTAGGTATCCGGGTTGCTGGTTTCTTCCGGCGAAAGAATGATAATGGATTTTGCATCATGCGGGCTCGACACTTCCAGATCATCGAGATCGAGTGGGGAGCCGGTGCGGCAAATGATCTTTGTATTTTTTGTATCCGGGTATTTGCTTCGGATCTCATCTTCCATTTCCACTTTGTCTTTATCCGCCATGATCACGATGCGTGGTTTGCGTTTGCTTTCGTTGGCAATCAACAATTCCGAAATGATCGTAAAAATTTTCGGCGACCATCCGAGGATGAGCGTGTGTTTTGTCTCCAATACTTTCGAGCGGCCCTTGCGTAAGTCATCGAGCTTTCCTTCTATACCGGAAGTGAGCGTACCGATAAATGTGCTGATGATGAATATACCGCCGGCAGTAACAGAAAGCATTACAATACGCAAACCCCAGCCCGAATCGTCGGCCATGTTTCCGGCATCCAGTGTCCGCATCAAACTTCTCCAGGAAGCTTCCAAGAATCCGAGTTTGCCCGTTTCCTCATCAATAGGAATTCCGAACAAAGCAATCACCAGTCCGGCGATAATTACAATGAGGATAGAGATCACCGCCAGCCAGCCGATGATGGCAATGGGGCCTTTGGAGAGTGTGTTTTCAAAGGAATAACGGAGTTTGGCCCCGAAAGATGGTTTGGATGGCATGAAAAGGGAGTTTTGAGGTTTAGGCGGATAGGGGTGATTTGGTTTACTAGTCGGCGAAGGTAGGACAAAAAGGGAAAGGGTAATCAGGAATGGTAGGAAAGGGAAAATCCGCAAAAAAAGGCCTGGAATCAGGATTCCGGCCTTTTCAGGACATTGGCAACAAAAACTTTACGCTAATTAAGTAAAAAATGGTAGTTCTTTGTTATTTTATTTAAAAAATATGTTGCATTGAAGTAATATTTTTGATAATTATTACTATAAATAGGTAATCATATTTACAAAATAATTAAAACTTAAGACGTAGTCTTTTTTAATATAAATGTGAATAATTCTGGTTCCTATAAATCGGCCTCAGACATTCCGACAACAATTCCATTTTGAACAAAAACTCTATACCAAATTCCATCACTATCTTTTCCCAGGTAATTTGATGTGCCAGCTTCTTCACAAATATAGACTGCTTCAATATTATAGCTTAGCATATACGACCGAACCTGTTCAATCATATCAGATTTAGTATCTGTTTCAGAAACTGACATTCCCAGATTAGAAATAGCAAAATTATTTGAAGCGAAAGTTGCAGTTGTTGAAAGTACAAGAGCAGTTGCGAGGAGTAGAAATTTGTTTTTCATTGTTTTAGGTCTTTTAATTAGATTTAATTTTTCTTTACATAACTGTTTTCTAACGGGGGTTAAACAATCATTTATGACAGGACAAAATTGAGCAACTAATGACTCTGTTTTTGAGACAATTCGGAGGCAGCGGGACATTCGTTTTTGTTTTATTCTTATATTCATACCATACATATTACGCTCCCAAATGGACAGGCTACATCAATTATTACATGCACTTGATCCTCAGCAGGTAAAGGTTCTCAAAAATTATCTTACTGGCTTTTCTACACGTGATCCCAATACGAAGTTCTGGGATCTTGCAGCATTAATTCTAAAGAATAAAACTACAATACCTACCATTACTTCCTGTTCTATAGCTTTATACGGCTCGAACCCGGATGGAAGAATCGAAAGGTTAAAAAATCGCCTATATTCTAAAGTTTTGGATTCATTGCTTATTGACATAAATACAAATAGAGATATTTATGAAGATGAGACGCATCCAGTCCAGGTTCGGCTTAGAAAAAAAATGATTCTTTATGATTTGCTCAAATTCACCCCACTTAAACAAACTGTTGGTGCAGAAATGATAAATGACATTATATCAACAGCTAAACAGTACGAATTTTACTCCATTCAGCTTGATGCAATGTATATCTATAAAAGTAACTATGGATTAAAAAAGGGTGTTGACTTTTTTAAAAAGTTTACTAGTGAAATAGAAGAGGTTGAAAAATGCAAAAAATATGCTCAACGTGCATTGGATCTTTATCATGAAATGGGAATTACCTCAACTTTTAATACTAAAGCAGATAAAGGAAAACTGGAAAATTTTCTTGTATCATCAATTACTGAATTGAGGGCATATTACATAGAGGCAAATGTAAAATCTGTCGGTTATTTTCTGAAAACTTTTGAAATGACACATCTTCAATTGCTGAAAAGAATTGCTGAAGCACGAGAAGTGGCAGTTAACATGATAGAATTCATGAAACACAATAAAACTGTTGGGAGAAGAGTGCGATTTGGAATTTGGAATACTTATATAGCAGGATTTGATATTGAAATTGGTGATTATAAATCAGCATTAGATCATCTTTATAAAGGGCGAGAATATTTTTCGGGAAGTCCTTTGAACTTAGCAATTAATAAAAAACTAGAAGCCGATGCACATTTTCTAAATGAGGATTATGCTACCACTATCGAAATTGCTTCTGAGCTCACAACCGTTGATTCACAAGTGACTGGGAATTTCAGACGTGATATGATGCTTTATTATAAAGGCTGTTGTCATTTTATGTTAGGAGAATTTCGTGAAGCAGCTCGCATGTTTAACTTAAAATTTCAACTGACCCAGGATAAGCTCGGCTGGGAGGTAAGCATTCGCTTTATGCGCATTATGACAATGCTTGAGCTCGATCATCCTGACGAAGCGCATGCGATGGTGGAAACAACGAATAAGCATATTGAACGTTATCAGCAAACAGGAGATCTGAACGTTCGAGACAAACTACTTATGAAACTATTTCGTGAGCTCGCAAAAGAAGGCTTCGGTTTTGATCGGCCAACCGATAAAATCTATCATTACTTACTTCAACTCCAGGAAAAAGACAAAGATCATAGCTGGGAACCAATGACGCCTGAGCTTGTTCCAATTCACACCTGGATTATAAAGAAATATGGCAACCGTTTAATACCACCAGCAGTCGACCGAACCAAAAAAGAAAAAGTTTTCAAAACAGCGGCTAGAAAAAAACTTCCTGATTAAAAAATTGAAAATGATTTTCAAAAAGCAATTCTCCTAAAAACAGAATTGCTTTTTTATTTCCACTCACACCATCCAAACAAAAAAAATTTCGCTGCGCAAACTAAAAAATAAAACATCAGATTTTTTAAAAAGCGAAGGGCAACGCCTAACCCCAAAAGCGCTGCCCTTCTTAAATCGTCCTGCCGGGCGGCAGAACAATACAAATGTACTGCGTTCGAAATTAAAAGCAAACGAATCAAAGTTAAATTTTGCATTTTTTAATTCTTGATTTTTAAAATCAGCAAACATTTATCCCGCTGTATCATTTATGTGAAGATTTGGGGAATTTATAGGACAACTAAAACGAAAAACAAAAAAGTGATTCAGAAATTTTTCCGAATCACTTTTCATTTTCAAATTCTTCACAACCTTTTTAACAACTTCAGCTTGCAACTATTAATCGCGCCTGTTTGAATATTGCATGATGAAAAATAAAAGTTGCGCAACTGCTGCTAACGCTGCAACAAAATACGTCATCGCTGCCCAACGTAATCCTGTTTCTGCTTTTTGTTGCTCTTCACCGCGCGTAATGCCAGCCGCACTGATCCACGCAAGAGCACGTTTACTTGCATCTAATTCCACCGGTAACGTTACCAACGCGAATAACGTGATGAAAGCCTGCGCAATAATAATAGCAAGTAACGCCTGGTTATACAACTGGTAAGAAAATGCAAGCACAAACATTCCGATGTAAATGAAATTCATCGCGGTCGATGCAAAATTTACAACAGGCACAAGCGACGAACGCAATTTAAGCGGGGAATAATTTTCCGCATGTTGCAATGCATGTCCGCACTCATGCGCGGCGATGGCAGCTGCAGTAATTGAACGGCCTTCATACACATCTTCACTCAGGTTGACAGTCCTGTCTTTCGGATTGTAATGATCGGTAAGCCGGCCTTCGGTAGAAATTACTTTCACATCAAAGATCCCGCTTTCACGAAGCATCTTCTCTGCAATTTCTTTCCCGCTATAACCTGAACGCAATGGAATTTTGCTGAATGTGCTGAACACATTTTTCAGCCTGAACTGTACTAATAAACCGATCACCATAAAGACGATCAACAATACGAGATACCCGGGATGAAACATAATTTTAGTTTTTTAATAACTATAAAAACAGATCAAATTAAAGGCCGTGTTTGATACGGCAGTTTTCTTCACATTTTTTTGCAAAAACAAGTGACGCTTCGTCAGCAGAAAGACGGATTGGCAGCGTGCTTTTTCAGCTATCTTTGGACTTCATCTTTCAAACTGAAAAAACGATCTCTCTTTATGAAACTTCTTGAAGGCAAAACAGCAATTGTAACCGGCGCCTCTCGTGGTATCGGCCGCGGCATTGCACTGCTATTCGCGCAGCATGGTGCTAACGTCGCGTTCACTTACTTATCATCAGTAGAAAAAGGCCAGGCGCTCGAGCAGGAATTATCCGCGTTCGGAATTAAAGCGAAAGGCTATAAATCTGATGCTGCCGATTTTAAAGCTGCCGATGAATTAGTCACAGCTGTAGTTGCTGATTTCGGAACCGTTGATGTGCTCGTGAATAACGCAGGCATCACACGTGATACGCTGTTAATGCGCATGAGCGAACAGCAATGGGATGAAGTAATGAACGCAAATCTCAAATCTGTTTTTAATCTTACGAAAGCCGTGCAGCGACCGATGCTCAAACAACGCAAAGGTTCGATCATCAATATGAGCTCAGTTGTTGGCGTGAAAGGAAATGCCGGACAATCCAATTACGCTGCATCAAAAGCGGGAATCATCGGCTTTACAAAATCTGTTGCGCTTGAATTAGGTTCACGAAATATCCGCAGCAACGCCATCGCTCCAGGATTTATCGAAACTGAAATGACCGGTGCGCTGGATGAGAAAATGGTTCAGCAATGGAGAGACGGAATACCACTGAAGCGCGGCGGAACTGCTGAAGATGTTGCAAACGCATGCTTATTCCTTGCGTCTGATATGTCCGCATACGTTACCGGTCAAACGTTGAATGTTTGTGGCGGAATGCTTACTTAAAAAAAATGGGGACGGGGGACGAGGGGGCGAGGGACGAAAAAATAACGTCCCACGGCCCTCGTCCCCAACGTCCCTTTTCATTATATGAAATTATCTGTTGTCACTGAAGCACCCGGCTGGTATTTGTTGTTCTGCATTCTTGCGGGAATAATTTATGCCGGCGTTTTATATTATCGTGAGGCAAGGCTGAAAGAAATTTCCTTATTGCTTCGCAGTGCGATGGGCGTGTTTCGTTTTGTTGTTGTTTTTTTTCTCGCATTTTTATTAATGAGTCCATTGCTGAAAACGATTTTCAGGGAAGTGGAAAAACC
Organism: Bacteroidota bacterium; assembly: GCA_031412295.1. Classification (GTDB taxonomy): domain Bacteria; phylum Bacteroidota; class Bacteroidia; order Palsa-965; family Palsa-965. Next base: position 184,068 of record JANOCU010000033.1, on the reverse strand, counting down.
AGTTATTGTAATTGCGCAGGATGAATCGGAGTCATTGGTGATGGGAAAAGATTCTTCCTTTAATAAAAATGAGTACCCGAAAAAATTACAGGCATTAAAAGATGCGATCGGTGATAAATTTAATGTTGTAACGTACAGCTTCGGAGATAAATTCCGCGAGGATGCGAAGTTTGAATACAAGGATAAGCTGACAGATTTTTCGGTTTTGTTTGACGAATTGGAAACGCGTTATGCAGACAGAAATCTGGGTGCGGTAATTATTGCGAGCGACGGAATTTACAACCAGGGACAAAGTCCGGTTTATGCTGCGGAAAGAATCAAAGCGCCGGTATTTACAATTGCGATGGGCGATACTACCATTCGCAAAGATCTTATTCTGACCAAAGTTATTCATAACGGCATTGCTTTTCTCGGCAATACATTTCCGCTTGATGTAGTTGTTGATGCGCATCGTTTTCCGAATTCAAAATCTACACTTACTGTCAGCAAAGGCGGACAAACTTTGTTTACAAAACCGCTCGACATTAATGCAGATCCGTTTACACAAACCATTCCTGTTGAATTAACAGCATCAAGTGTTGGTCTGCAGCGATACACAGTTGCTGTTACGGTTATTGACGGCGAAAATAATATCCGCAACAACCGCCAGGATATTTTTATTGATGTGCTTGATGGAAGGCAGAAAGTTTTGATCGTTGGTGCAGCACCGCATCCGGACATGGGCGCGCTCAAAATGGCAATTGAATCAAATGATAATTACCAGGCAGAAACATTTATTCTAACCAATTTTGATAAGCCGCTTCGCCAGTATAATCTTGTCATTTTGCACAGCATTCCATCTGATAATGCGCAGGGACAAAAATTGCTTACCGACTTAGCAGCTGCGAAAATTCCTGTTTTTTATATTACAGGTGCGCAAAGTAAATTCACCTTATTCAATTCACTCGGCACCGGCGTTTCTGTTAATGTAAATGGTTTGCGTGCCAATGAAAGTGAAGCGGTTCCTGTTACCGACTTTCCATATTTTAATTTAAGCCCGGAAGCTATCAATTACATGTCGAAATTTCCTGCGACATTAACTCCTTTCGGTACGTTTACTACGAGTCCGGCTGCAACAGTTTTCGCACGACAAAAGATCGGTGCGTTAAAAACAGATTATCCGTTATGGGTTTTCAGTCAGCAAGGCGAACGGAAAGTTTCTGTTTTCCTGGGCGAAGGTTTGTATAAATGGAGGCTGCACGATTTTGCTGATCATGGTAATCATGATATTTTTAATGAGCTCATCAGCAAAACGATCCAGTTTTTATCTGTGCGTGAAGAGAAAAGCTTTTTTCGTGTTACGACAAAATCAAACTTCCTGGAGAATGAGCCAGTTCAGTTTGAAGCGGAAGTGTATAACCAGAGTTATGAGCTGATCAATACTTCTGTGGTTTCTATAGATATTATTGATGAAAACGGAAAACGTTTTCCTTCCACATTCACTCCGACAGGAAAAGGATATCGCCTTGATGCGAAAATGTTTCCTATTGGTGAATACAAATATGAAGCGAAAACAAAACCAGGGGAGAAGGTGTATACACAAAATGGACGTTTTAGTGTAAGTCCGCTGCTGATCGAGATTGCGAATACGACAGCAGATCACCAGGCGCTCTACAATTTATCCAAACGTCATAACGGCGAATTGTTTATGCCGTCGGAGATGGAAAAGCTGGCGCAGGTATTGAATGCGCGGGAAGACATCAAGCCGGTGATCTACAACACCAAAAAGCTTGTTGATATCATTAATCTTTGGTGGATCTTCGGATTGCTGATTTTGCTCCTTTCATTGGAGTGGTTTATCAGGAAACGCAATGGAGCGTATTGATCCGGCAGTGTTAATAATATGTTTTTAAGCTATTGCAAATCAGGCCCAAAAACATTAATATTGTATCAACAAACACAAAAAACTACCAAATCATGCTCAAGTCGATCCAACGAATTATTACAGGCAAAATGATACTTGTTGTTCTCGCATTTGCAACCGTAACTTTTGTAGCAGAATCCTGCGGACAAAAACACGCTTGCGGAACAAAGCATCAGAAAAAGCAGCGTCACAAACGCATTAAAAAAGGAACAACGTTCATGAGCGGATTTGCAAACTCATAAACATTTTCCACGTTTTAAATTAAGAGTCTCCCCGGAGGCTCTTTTTTTTTGTTGTAGAATTAATTCCGCTCCTATTACCCCATCATGTAGATTAATTTTCGGACACGTAAATTAATTTTTTTCGGATTGCGAAAACCCGGAATTGCCGGTTAACGCATTGATAACCATCCTTATTAATTTTCGGATTCTACGAATAAAACTCATGGCATGATAATGAACTAAGATTAGGAAACAACTAAACTTAATCTTAGAAAAATCGGTCATGAAAACAAGCCTACTAAAAACAGTAGTAGCGGCAATGTTGATCTTCGTATCCATTAACGCTAAAGCATTCACAGCAGTAACTTCGGGAAACTGGAGTAATCCACTCACATGGGGAGGAGTAGGTCCTGGTTCTAATCCTACAGGACAGGATATTGACATTCCATCAGGCATTACAGTAACCCTTGATGTGAATGTAACTTTTACAAGCCTTGTCCTTAACACATTTAATGTAGACGGAACGCTTAGTTCAACCCAGAATTTTTCAGTTGAAATTACTTCCGGCACATTTACAGGATCAGGCACAGTGAACATCGATCGCCTTGTTTTTAGTGGATTGCTCACCAATTCCACCTACAATGGAATTCTCATTGTTGACGTGCTGCAGAACACAGGTTCCAGCTTTTCGAGCGCAGGAACAACAACCGTGAACGACTCCTTATTACTTGAAGGCGGCACCATTACACTTGCAAACGGTGGAAACCTGAACATGGCAGGAGGCTCACATGTGGTTGTTGATGGCGGGATGCTTGCATCAACAGGCGGACAGTTTAACAGCACCGGACTTTACAATGTTCTCTATTTGGGAGCATCTGTCAATACCGGTATTGAAGTAACAGGAGGCAACCTTTCTAATTTTAAAGTGGCCCTGGCAACTTCAGCACAATCGATCACAATTACACAGTCGCAGCTTACAATTAGCGGAAACCTTCAGCTGATCAATGGTAACATCAACATTAATGGTAACGAGCTGATCGTTTCCGGTAATTTGCTGTTCACTGCCGGACAGATTCAAAGCACAGGTAACTCTGAGCTGACTATTAACGGAACAGGAAACGTAACAAGTGATCTGTCTTTCACAACCGGATCATCATTGCGTGAGCTTACGATCAACCGTAACGGAGCTGTAGGATTGGAAACAGCGGTGATCATTACCAATGGACTTCATTTGATGCAGGGCACGTTTGAGCTTAACACAGGTGGTAGCCTTGCTATGGGTAATAATTCTACTATTTATGTAGTTGATGGCGAGATCGCGCATAACAACGGTTCATTTAACGGTGCACTTTTGTACAATATTGAATATTCCGGCGGATCAGTAAATAGTTCTATCGAAACAGCAGGTAGCGGATTGAACAATGTGCTGTTGGACCTGAATAACACAGGCGATTCCGTTTCTCTTGGAGAAGATATGACCGTGGCAGGTGATTTCGAAATTCGTAAAGGACGTATGGCGCTTAGCGGTAATGATCTTACCCTGAACGGAACAATGGATCTTCACACGAACAATGGTCGTTTTATCGGAAACGGTAATTCTGAATTGATATTGAACCTTACCACAACAAATGATACGATCCGTTTTGCAGGTGCTGCGCAATTGGACCGCCTTGTGCTTAACATGCCGGTAGGAGGAATGCTTACACTCGGAAACAACCTGACCATCAATGATGAGCTGAGCATGGTTCGCGGAAAGTTTGACCTTTACCACAGCACGCTTACCATTGATGCAAATGGAGATATTATCGGGTACAACCAGAATCGTTACATGGTTACATCTGATACAGGAAAGCTCGAAAGAAATTTGGGTGCAGGCGCATCTGCTTACTCCGTTTTCCCGATCGGAACGATGAACGAATACACACCTTTTTATGGTCAGCAGAATTCAACAGGTAGTTCAGGAATGTTCCAGGCGCGTTCAATGCCAGGCGTATTTTCAAATGGAACTACAGGAATGAATATTGCACTAACTGAAGGTGTAGTAAATAATACCTGGCTGATCACTTCTTCTGCTGTTGTAATAAGCATGAACATGAAGCTTGGGTGGGAGGTTAGCAATGAAGTAAATGGCTTTGACCGTACCAACGCTTACATTTCACATTATATCGGTAATAACTGGGATTCCTATCAATTGGATTCTGCTGACCTGGGTCCCCATACTACCTTTGAGCTCACCCGCGATTATGTTACTTCACTGAGCCCTTTCGCTGTTATAGACGCAGGTTCTGCTTTGAGCATTGTTCCGGTATTTGAAAACGCGCTTACAATTTTCCCGAATCCGACTATTGATTACATAACAATCGAGCTCGGTAACGAAGCAGGTGATGTATTCACTTACGAATTGTTTGATGCAGAAGGAAAGTTGCTGACCAGTCTTTCAAATGCAGAAACACGCAACATGTTTGACTTCACTGCTTATCAGAATGGATTCTATATGATCCGCATTACAAATACAGTAAACAAAACTGTAGTAACTAAACGTATCATTAAGTCATAACACGGACCCAACATGCATGCAATCCGCCTTCCGGAAACGGGGGCGGATAGCTTTAAGGAAACTTGTAATTATAGTTTGTGATTGATTGAATTTTGTGACCAGGGCCTCTTTTCCATTAACGGAAAAGGGGCTTTAGGTTTCATTTCATTTGCTCCACAAATTGGGGAAAATCTTCCCGTGTTTTTATTCCAGGCACACCGTTTTGATTTAGCAACGTAAGTTGCTAATTGCCCAATTTTCAGCATGTTCAGGCGATTGTATAGGTGCGTTTTTTTGATGGCATAGTATTTCGATGGGTGTGACAACTCATCGTCCTAAATCAAAATTAAACTTATACTTAAAATGAAAACAAGATTACTAAAATCAGCTCTCATAGCTGTGTTGATTGCAATATCAACGAACGTGCATGCTTTTACTGCGGTGGTTTCAGGACCATGGAGCAGCGCTACAACATGGGGAGGCATTTCTCCGGGATCATCAGTAAATAGTCAAGACATCATCATTCCAACAGGGATCACAGTTGATCTTGATATTGACGTTATGTTTAATGGTTTAGTAGTAAACCAGTTTAATGTTGACGGAACACTGAGCAGCACAACAAACAATAACGTTTCAATTAACGGCGGACAGTTTACAGGTGCAGGTACAGTTGACATTCACCGTTTGACTTTTAATGGTCTTTTAACCACATCATCTTTCACCGGAACCCTTACTCTGAATTCACTTCAGAACCAGGGATCGGCAATTACATTTTCAGGTTCAGCAACTGTATCTGATACACTTGATCTTGATTCAGGAAGTCTTATCCTTGCTTCAGGTTCAAACTTGTCGATTGCAGCAAACGGACATGTACGCGTAGAGGCAGGAACACTTACTACAACAGGTGGTGCTTTCTCATCTGCTGGTGCATATAATGTTAGTTACGAAGGTTTGACCAAAACAACAGGTCTTGAAGTTAATTCAGGAAATCTTCAGCATCTTTTCATCATCCTTGATGACAATGCGCAGATCCTTACTTTAGGACTTAATAACCTTGTTGTTAACGGAATTCTTGATATGCAAACAGGTCAGTTTGATATCAGCAACAACCACCTCACTTTGATGGGTGATCTTGATGGAGGTCCTGGTTCCATGTTCACCAGCAACGCAACAACAGATATTACAATTGCAGGTGCAGGTCCGATGACAAATGCAATGCGTTTCAATGCAGGTTCTACTGTAAATACAATTGAAATTAACCGCAACGGAAGCGCTAAGCTTAATTCAGCATTGCCTGTTACAGGAACTGTATTCCTTACCAATGGTGATTTCATTCTCCAGGGTGGTGGTACAATTACTATGAATGCAGGCAGCCGCATCCAGGTTCAGAATGGTGATTTCATTCAGAATGGCGGATCGTTTGTAGGAACAGCAAGCTACGATGTTGATTTCATCGGTTCTACACATACAACAAGTGTTGAAGTTACAGGTTCTGGTTTGAATGATGTAATGGTTGGTTTAGTTTCTACTAACGATACAGTTATCTTATCTGACAACGTAATTATCAATGGTAACCTTGATATGACAACAGGTATGTTGTCGCTTAATGCAAATGATCTTACATTGAATGCAACATACGATCAGAATGCTGCTGCAGTATTTGTAGGTGATTCTGCTTCTACAATGACATTGAATTTAACTTCTACAGGCGATACCATCTACTTCGGTGGAATCAATCATCTTGATGAGCTTGAGATCAATATCCCTGCTACAGCTACTATTTTGCTTGCATCTGATCTTACAATTCACGGTGATCTTATTTTCACAAACGGTAAAGTCGAAATCACAAATTCTGATTTAAGCTTCCGTTCTGTTGCTGACATTACAGGATTTAACGACACACGTTATATCGTAACATCAGGTTCAGGCCAGGTTGAAAGAGAAGTTATTAGTAACTCAGGATTGGTAGCATACCCGGTCGGAAATTCAATTGAATTCGCTCCGGCTTACCTTCAGCAAACACCATCAGGAACAACCGGAATGTTTAAAGTTCGCACAATGGATAACGTTTACTCACAGGGAACATCAGGATTCGATGCTTCTTCTTCAGAAAGTGTTGTTGATAAAACATGGGTTGTAGATGTACCTTCTGCAGTTGTTGTAAACATGAACATTCGTTTTGGCTGGTTGCAGACAGATGAAGTAAATGGCTTCAACCGTAACCAATGTTACATTTCAAAATACAATAACAACACATGGGATTCTTCACCAGCAACCGTCGCAACAACTGGTCAGAATAACACTTACCAGACCACACGCAACGGTGTAACTTCAGTAGGATCTTTTGCAGTAGTTGATACTTCAGCGGTACTTGGATTGAATGACCAGGTTGCTATAACAGGAGTTAGCATTTATCCGAATCCAACTGTTGATGTAGTTACAGTTGAAACAGGTGATGCACACACAAATTACCTTTACCAGATCTATGATTTCACAGGTAAAGTAATTGCTTCTGCTTCAAATGCAAATGCGGTTAACAAATTTGATCTCACTGCATACAGCAATGGTTTCTACTTCATCAAAATCACAAACGTAGAAACTAATGCTACGACCACAAAGCGTATCATTAAGAACTAAGTTTTTATAATCAGAGAAAAGGCCGGAGCTAGTTGCTTCGGCCTTTTTTTTGTGCGGTGTTGGTGGTCTACCTGCGCGAGCTTCGGTAGACAAGTTGGTGATTGGGGAAAAGGGTTGGTGGTGTTTTTTATTTTACTTTTTCCTTGCTGATTGAATATTGTTTGTTTGGCATTGAGCGTTTCTTTTTTGCGCTGAAATATTTCTTTCCCTTTTTTCCTTGCTCATTGTACATTGTTTGTTTGGCATTGAACATTTTTTCTCGCGTTGAAATATTTTTTCATTTTTTAAATTCCCTGATTCTACATTGTCGACTTTTTTATGAAGAGTTACTTCAGCAATGACATTAAGCAATTCAGTAGAGGAGAGAACAGGTCGCACCTACGGCGCTTTAGAAAGGAGCACACTTTTATCCTTATTGACAGGTCGCACCTACGGCGCTAAAAAAAACATTATCCTGAATTAGCACGTAGATGCGATCTGCCTATTACTCCTCTCAAAACTTATGGAAAGCACCTTAACATTGATCAGTTCTATTACCTCAATAGTATACGCCATATCGCCGTTAGATGCGACCCGGTGATTACAACTTCCACAACTTATGGTAGGCCCTATAGATAGCGCCGTAGGTGCGACCTCTTCTCTCTATGGCAAAAGGCTAACTTTATAAGCAAATCTTCCATAGGCGAAATTGTTTCATTTGGCTTATGAACAAGAAACATTCCCTCTATCCGGAACAAACAATGTCAAACAAACAATGTTCAATGAGCAATATGATGAAGCAATCACCAACTACCAACTATTTCTTCTCTTTTAACAACCGCTCCATCACAAACATCTCATCCCTCAATCTCGCAGCTTCAATAAAATCCATATCCTTCGCAGCAGCTTCCATTTGTTTTTTCGTTTTACCGATTGCTTTGGTCAGCTGCTCTTTGGTCATGTAATTTAAAACCGGCTCCGCTGCGATGTTTTCTATTCCACCTTCCGTCTCCACATAAAAACGCTGCACTTTTTTTCCGCCTCTTGTTTGTGAAAGGAGGTTTTCAAGTCCGCCTTTATCTTTTTTGATCGAGACGGGCGTGATGCCATTCTCAAAATTATACTGGATCTGTCTTTTCCTGCGACGATCTGTTTCGGTGATCGTCTTTTGCATGGAATCTGTGATCTTATCTGCATACATGATTACGCGCCCGTTCATGTTCCTTGCCGCGCGGCCAACTGTTTGTACCAGCGAACGCTCTGAACGCAGGAAACCTTCTTTATCGGCGTCCAGGATGGCAACCAAAGAGACTTCCGGCAAATCCAATCCTTCCCGCAACAAATTAATGCCGACGAGCACATCAAAAATCCCTTTACGTAAATCCTGCAGAATTTCTACGCGCTCCATTGTGTCGATATCCGAGTGAATATAACGGCAACGAATATCCAGTCCGGCGAAATATTTTGTCAGCTCTTCTGCCATGCGTTTTGTAAGCGTTGTCACCAGGATACGTTCATCGCGCTCAACCACTTTACTGATCTCATCAAGCAGATCATCCACCTGTCCTTTGCTCGGACGGATTTCAATGATCGGATCAAGCAATCCGGTAGGACGAATAACCTGTTCCACCATAATTCCTTCGCTCTTTTCCATTTCATATTCTGCCGGCGTCGCGCTGACAAAAATCACTTGTTCCTGCAACGCTTCAAATTCGTCAAACTTAAGCGGGCGATTATCCATCGCAGAAGGCAAACGGAATCCGTGTTCAACGAGCGCTTCTTTTCTTGAACGGTCACCGCCCCACATTGCTTTTACCTGCGAAACGGTCACGTGACTTTCATCGATCACCATCAGGAAATCATCGGGGAAATAATCGAGCAGGCAGAACGGTCTTGAGCCGGGCAAACGTTTATCGAAATAGCGGGAATAATTTTCAATGCCGGAACAATAGCCCAGCTCGCGCATCATTTCAAGATCATACGTCACGCGGTCTTCCAAACGTTTTGCTTCGAGCGGCCTTCCGTTCTGCAAAAAATATTCTTTCTGCTTCACCAGGTCTTCCTGGATGGACCAGATCGCGCCTTTCATGCTGTCTTGTGATGTGACGAAAATGTTTGCCGGATATAGATTCAGGCTGTCAAATTTTTCTAACACACGACCGGTTGAAACTTCGAATGATTCCAGCTCTTCTATTTCATCTCCGAAAAAATAAACACGAATTGCATAATCCGCATACGCAAGATAAACGTCAACCGTATCACCTTTTACGCGAAAATTTCCACGGTGAAATTCTGCTTCTGTACGGGAATAAAGTGAATTCACCAGCGTATAAAGAAACTTATTGCGACTGATGGCCATTCCTTTTTTCAGGTGAATAATGCTATTGGCAAATTCCGTCGGGTTTCCAATTCCATAAATGCAGGAAACAGAAGAAATCACAATCACATCGCGACGGCCGGAGAGCAGGGAAGAGGTGGCGCTCAGACGAAGCTTTTCAATTTCATCATTGATCGACATATCTTTTTCGATATACAGATCGGAAGTTGCGATATAAGCTTCAGGCTGGTAATAATCGTAATAAGAAACAAAATATTCGACTGCATTATCCGGGAAAAATAATTTGAACTCGCTGTATAATTGTGCGGCGAGTGTTTTGTTGTGGCTTAAAACCAGCGTAGGACGATCGACTTGCTGAATCACATTCGCAACAGTAAACGTCTTCCCCGAACCCGTTACCCCAAGCAGCGTCTGGTATTGCGATCCGTTCTTCAACCCTTCCACCAGTTGCCTGATTGCTTCAGGCTGATCCCCGGTCGGCTTAAACTCAGATGTCAGATTAAATTTCATAGTGCAAAGGTAACGGGTTTATGAGTTTCGAGTTTCGGGTTTGGAGTTTTTTAGTTTTGGGTTTCGGGTTCGAGTTGGAAATTTCAGTAGCGTATTAGTTTAAAATTTGCACTAAATAATTATTGGGGCGTGTCCTTCTCCGCCGCGGCGGATCAGGTCGGGCTATCCACTACAAGTATCCCGATGAAAGATCGGGACGCTTTTCGCTCCTATCCCACACGCAAAAAAAGGATTGCCACAATTCGTTATTGGCGTCGCTTCTGCAACAGTTGTACATTCTACCTGCGCGGTTGTACATCGCAGGTGGTTTTGGCATATGTAAAGTGAAGTGCTTTAATTAGATTTGATAAAGTGAAGTGCTTTAATTAGATTTGATTAAACGAATTTCAACATGAAAGTACGCGTCCTGACCTGTTTTGGTTTATTGACAATGGTTCTGCTCCTGGGTTCTGTATCCTGCAAAAAGAATAAGATCGAGCGAAAGTATCTCGGCGATTTTTTGTTTACGGTTGTTTCTCATGAGTACAATATGAGCACGGGAAGTTTTGACACCACTTATACACACGAAGGCCGGATAGTGATCACAGATCCGCCTACGCATGTATCGGGAGTTGACCCCAAAGACATTTATATCCAAATCGATTTTGCGTACAATGATATATACAGGAGAACTGCCGTTACGACCGATGGCGAGTTTACCACTCCCGGTTGCGATGGGGCATTTGTCAATAACGATGAGCTGAATTGCGTATTTTATACTAACGGGCTCAGTTCCTCCTCCCGCTATACTATTCACGGCGTTAGAAGATAGTTCGGAGTCGGGAGTTAGGAGTTGGGAATTTTCCTGACTCCCAACTCCCGACTCAGAACTAAAAAACTATCTTTGCCGCCATGATTCTCGGAAAAAAACTGGTGATTATTATGCCTGCTTATAATGCAGCGCTTACACTTCAGCGTACGTATGCTGAAATTCCATTTGAAATTGTAGATGAAGTGGTGTTGGTAGATGATGCCAGCAAAGACAATACGATCGAAGTGGCAAGGGAAATCGGTATCAATCATATCATCCGCCACGAGAAAAATAAAGGCTACGGCGGCAACCAGAAATCCTGCTACGATAAAGCGCTTGAAATCGGCGGCGATATCGTGATCATGCTGCACCCGGATTACCAGTACACGCCAAAGCTGATTCATTCAATGGCGTACCTGATTGCGAATGATGTTTTTCCTGTTGTGCTTGGTTCGCGTATTCTTGGAAAAGGTGCATTGCGCGGTGGAATGCCTTATTACAAATACGTTTTTAACCGCTGCCTGACTTTTGCGCAGAATATCCTGATCAGCCAGAAGCTTTCGGAATATCACACCGGCTATCGCGCATTTTCTGCGGATGTGCTTCGTGCGATTAATTACCAGGTTAACTCCGACGATTTCGTTTTCGATAATCAAATGCTCTCACAAATCGTTTACGCTGATTTTGAAATTGCAGAGATCACTTGTCCGACAAAATATTTCGAAGAAGCATCTTCCATCAATTTTTCACGCAGCCTGAAATACGGAATCGGTTGTATGGGCGTTTCGTTCAAACATCGCTTTAATAAGTGGGGTTTGATGAAGAGCGAGCTTTACAGGAAGCCAGGAAAATAATTACGCCTGCCTGCCGCAGCACTTGCTTGCGCGTCTGCAGGCAGGGATTACCAGATTACGGTTTACGGATTTCCAGGAAAAGTATGATTGTCACCCTGTGAATAATTGATTTCACCCTGTGAGTTTAGGGTTTTAACGATTGGCTTTTCTTGAAACTGTTATTTGGGATAGCTTTCGTTTATGAAGCCTACGCATCCCGTAATTAAAATCATTACGCTTTCTGTTTTTATTGTGCTCATCAGCGGATTTGTATTGTACCGCACGGGAAAGCTGGATAAAATAATTTACGCTGATGATAACTGCGATGTTGCAGATTCTCCTGTAGCAGATTCGATTCCTAATCCGGATGTAATTATATCAAGTTCGAAGTCGACGCTGATTTTGCACGATGCGGATATTGTTCCAGGCGATACGCCGAAACCAAAACCGGTTAGCAAGAACGTTTATAAGCCACCGGTAATTATGTCGGGATCAAAATCTATGTCAATTCCGATTCCACGCGATATTCATTATGATCCTGTCAGAATTGAACCGGAAACAACGATACAACAGCAAGAGCAGAAACCGAAGAAATAATCTACGCAAATGAATTTCTTTCATCTTCTTCTCGCCACTTTTTTCAGCCTGATCTTTCTCGCGGTGGTTTTTATTCCGATGGAGAAAATTTTTCCTGCCAAGCCGGGACAAAAAGTTTTTCGTCCGCACTGGATACTAGATCTTTGCTTTTTTCTCGGACAATATTTAATCTGGAATGCGTTTGTGCTTTGGACGCTGACGTATTTCAGTGAAGGAATTCACAATTTTGTTCCGCATGATTTTCGAAATGCTGTTTCTTCGCAGGCGTGGTGGCTGCAAATGATCGAAGTAATTGTGCTCAGCGATTTTGTTATTTACTGGGCGCATCGCTTGCAGCATAAAGTGGATTTCCTCTGGCGGTTTCATAAAGTGCATCACAGCGCCGAACACCTGGATTGGCTCGCTGCGCACCGTGAACATCCGTTAGATTCCATTTATACAATCGGCCTGATCAATCTGCCCGCTTTCGCAATGGGATTTCCACTCGAAACCATTATCGGATTGATTGCTTTCCGCGGCATCTGGGCGATTTATATTCATTCGAATGTTCGGATTAGATTAGTTGGTTTAAGAATGATCATCGGCTCTCCCGAATTACATCACTGGCACCACGATCATGAACGCGACAGGGGAAATTATGCAAATATTTCTCCTTTGATGGATGTTATTTTCGGAACATACACTTGTCCCGATCATGAGCCTGAGAAAATGGGAATCAAAGAAGAATTCCCGAAAAATTATATCGGGCAAATGATTCATCCTGTTTTGCCGAAGAAGTTGGGGAAGAAATTGTTTTATCGTCAACCAAAGGAATGATTACGGATTACGGGATTACCGATTACCAATTGTTAGTAGTCATCCGCCGCTGCGGAGTCAGTTGTCTGTATCGCCCTCGATACATTTCGTCAGATGAGAAATGTCTTTGAAGATAATCTTACTTCCTGACGAAACACTCGGTCTGACAATTCAGTTCAAAGACAGTAATCATTATTGGATAATCGGTAATTGGTAATCTTGTAATCTGTAATCATTTAACCCGCTCCCAAAACACAAACCCATTTTTCTCACCTGTCTTCCTGAGATTCGGATAATATTTCCTTATAGCTTCTTCAAACGTATTCTTACTTACAAAATAAGCCGGACGATCAATGGTTCCTACCAGCATCCATTCTCTTCGCATATTAATTTCCATTTCTGATTCGGAAACGGCTGGATTGGCAAGGCGTGATGCATTTTCTTTTTTGAACTTTTGGTAATACGGATTCCTTTCCAAACCGGGCTGAACATCGCTGTAGAAATATTGCGCGTAACTTTTATAACCAACAGCTTCACGATAATATTCACTGTAGTTATGCGATTTCCAATATTCGATTGCGGCGTTTTGTGAATATTCTTCGACCCGTGGCGCAAAAAATATGGCGGCTAATGTTGTGGTGATAATTACCGAACCATATAAAATCGGTAAACCACGCTGGAAATTATTTTTGGAGAAATAATATAACGCTGTAATAAATCCTACAGCAAGAATTACTGCGGTGATCCATTCAAAACCATTCCAATTTCCATTTGCCTGCAGATTTCCCATTGCAAAAGCATCTTTTATTTTCCCGGAATCGATCAGCTGTTGCTTAAACTTATCGATGAACGGGAAAATGGCTAGCGCTAAAATAAAAACCAAAGCAACTGCGGATAAAACAATGCTCATCCATTTTTTCCAAATAAATTCGCCGCTGATTAATTTGTAAGCTGTGTAGGCGGCGAGATAGGTGAGCGGGAAATAACAAAGTGAGGAATAGTGAATGATCTTTGTTTTGACAATGGAAAATAAAATAAGCACCACCCAAAACAAAATGCGCATAAACGAAAGCATGTGTTTTTCAAATGGTGTATCCGCTACTTTTTTGCGCAATGAACGAATGGCGAAAATGGAAGCAGGAAAACAGCCGAGCAATAAAACAATCCAGTGATAAAAGAAGCTTCCGCCATGACCTGCGTCTTCTGTCATGAACAAACGCACCTGGTAATTGAGAAATTCCATTACCAAATTTCCTTTTCCCTGTACAGCAAGCGTGATGAACCAGGCTGCTGTAAGCGAAAGTGAAATGAATCCGTAAAGAATAAAATGCTGTATGCTGATGACCGGCTTTCTTCTTAACGCCCACCAGCATAAAAAACAAAGTCCGAAAACTAAAAGGGCAACCGGACCTTTTGTCAGCACCGCAAGCGCGATGAAGAACGATGACAAAAGAATGCGTTTGTTCAATAATTTTTGCGTGGAAACCGACGGATATTCATTGGCATAAATGGCGAATTGATAAATGCCAAGGAAAATAAAAAGGTTAAACCACGGATCAATAATTCCTGTATGAAAATAAAAGTTCGGAAGCAATGATCCTGCGAAAGCTAATGTCCACAAGCGGGCGAAACGTTCATCGTAAATTCGTTTGCCGAGCATGTAAACGATCATCAATGTCAATGCGCCGCAGATTGCATTGGGGAAACGTGCTGCAAATTCGACATTATCGAAAAGATGCATCGAAGCTGCCTGCATCCAGATAAACAACGGTGGCTTTTCCCAGAACGGAAGAAAATTAATTTGCACGGTGGAATAATTTCCGCTCACCACCATTTCTCGTGCGCATTCGGCAAAATTTATTTCATCCCAATCGAATAAATGAACTTGTCCGAGGAAAGGCACAAACAAAATCAATCCGCAAAGGAAAACAACTAAAGGCGGAAAGAAGGAAAAACGTTTCATGCCTTTGGATCAGGAAGATAAATGTAGTCTTTGTGCACAGCGAAAGTCATTACAGCAAATGTCGTAATGGTTCCAATGATCGAGCCGAAAAAAACGTCATTTAAAAAATGCTGCGAAAGATAAATGCGCGAATAGCCGATCAGCAAAGCAAAAAGGAACAAGCCTGATTTGAGATAATTATTCCGCACCATAAACACGAGCGCGAAATAAAATGCAAACGCAGCTGTTGTATGCCCCGACGGAAAAGAATCGAGCGTGTGATTTTCCACACCCGGAACAAAACGCAGCTCGGCAATTTTTTCGAAAAATAATTTTGGCCGTGGCTCGCCGTTAAAAACTGTTGTCTTGAGAATTTGTGTAATTAACGAAGCAAGCACAACCGAAATTCCGGTCCAGAGCCCCAGCTTTCTATTGTAGCCTGTAAGCAGCAATACCAAAATTGCAATTGTAACTCCATCCGCCGCAAGCGTGACATAGGGCATTACCATGTCGCCGAACACGCTGTAGTGACGATTTATCGTAAGGTGAATTTCATCTTTTGCATTGATAAAAAGTATGGCTTCAGCAAAAAGCAAAAACAATCCGTAGGGAATAAGGAAATATAAAGAATGCTTCAGACTTTTTTTTAAGGCTTGCATATTTCGGCTTCGCTCAATATGACGCGTTAATGAAATTCATTCGTCAATTCCTTCGTTGAATTTATTGATCACTCTAAAGTAGAAAAAACAAATTCCAAAACCGTTGCTGATTTTGGAATTTGTTTTTGTTTTAGAAAAGAATTAATACGTTCCCAACGCTTTTACGAGGCGGTGAATTTGTGAATCCCACAAACGACGTGAAGTAACAATATCATCATCGCCATCACCGAAATCGGTAACAGTAAGGGAAACTTCATTCGTCAGCTCATCCTGGTTAAGACGGAATTCGAAATAAGATCCTTCCGGCTTATCGAGCCAGCGCATACGGATATGATTATCAATTTTCGCAGAAATGATCTTCGCATCTTGCTTCTGGCCATCCCAATCGAAAGTATAAATATCACCTTTCATGTCAACGCCGTCTGCAAACCACTCAGCAAGACCATTTGGCGTGGTCAGGAAGTCGTAGAGCAGGGTAACAGGTGTATGAATAATATATTCAAGAACAAACTTTCCTTTAGGTTCTGGCTTGCCTTTTCTCTCCGCATCGTCTAATGGCACTTCACTGATAACGTGATGTGTGATGACGTTAGTCTTAAAAATGCGTTTTTCACCCGGAGCGAGCTTGCCTTTCTGCTTTTTGAGCACGAATCCTTTCGGCAGCTTGGGCAGATTGCTTGGCGGTGGAGGTAAAGGTGGTTCTACGGCTTTTTTCCCCTTCGGAGCGGCAGCAACAGGTGCGGCAGGCTTCACTTCTTTGGCCGGAACAGGTTTAACGGGAGCAGATTTTACTTTCACTTCTTCTTTCTTCACAGTTTTTGCCGCCGGGGCGGACTTAATATTATTTTGTGCGATAACTTTTTTTTCAGGAATCGCTTTTTTAACAGGATTTGGCGATGTTTTTTTGCCTGGAGCAGGTTTTGACACCTTTTTGACCGGAGCCGTCTTTTTAGCCAACGGCTTTTGAGCCTGCTTTGCTACAGGTTTACCTTTAGTTACCTTTTGCGCCACTTTCTTAGTAGAAACGGGCTTTTGAGGGCTTTTTTTCACCGGGTTTTTGGACTTTTTCTTACTCATTTAAATATAATGCATTCAGACGATAATAGCTAATCTTTGAATCGGGAGGAAAAGTAGAAAAAAAACTGAACACCGCAAGTCCGGAATAAAACAGTTATAAATCAATTCTAAACTTTTTGAATTTTGTAAGTTCACTAAAATGCTATATTTGCGCTCCAATTTAGAAAGCTAGGCCGGATTAGGGCTGAATTTTTGAAATAATGGCGAGGTAGCTCATCCCGATAGCTATCGGGAGGTTAGAGATTATCGGAAGTGAATTGAAATAATGGCGAGGTAGCTCAGTTGGTTAGAGCGCAGCACTCATAATGCTGAGGTCGGGAGTTCGACCCTCCCCCTCGCTACGATAAAGTAGACAAAGCCTGAAGAAAGATTTTCTCCATCATTGGGATCTTACTTCAGGCTTTGTCACTTTATCGCTCCGCAGTGATCGACGCAGGAGATCTACTGCGGAGCATCTCTCCCGAAGAAGATTTCTGACGTGAAGGGAATCTTTCTTTTGGGGAGATTCTTAATAAGAGTTTTTATTTATTAAAACATATTCATTTATGATGACTTTGCCATATTGCGTTTACATTTTATTCAGCCAGAAAGATCACCTTCTTTATACAGGCTTTACTACTAATATTCAAGACAGGGTCAAAAACCATAATAATGGCGGTACGAAAAGCACAGCTTCCAGACGACCATTGGAATTGATCTTTTGTGAATTTTATTTATTTGAACCTGATGCGAGGAAACGGGAGATGTATTTTAAAACTACACCAGGAAAGAAGGCGATAAAGCTGATGTTAGGAAATACACTTCAAAGATTTGGTTATAAAAGTTTGGCGGGAATGGTTATTATTAATGAGGAAGAATTCTGAATAATGCTTGCGTTTCCATTGCGGATTTCACAGAAGTCTGTTCGGTGTTACACTGGTTATTATTAATCACCTTCCTTTTATGAGGAAATCCTTCTATTAAATTAAATCTAATTAAATCAGTTCTCACTTCTTCACCAATCTTTCCCTTCTCAAAATCCCCTCTTTCCTGCTACACGTCACAACATAAACGCCCGCCGGCAATGCAGAAATATCAAACGTATTCGTATTGCAAATTTTCATCACTTCATTGCCAAGCATATCTGTAACCAGCACATCTGTATATTCGGAAAGATTCACAATATCACTTGCCGGATTCGGATAAATTGAAAGTGAAGAAACATTCGACTCTGCAATTCCTGATGGATTATTTTCATTGTACAATACATTCACTTCATTTTGCGTAAGTACACAATTGTAAAAACGAATATCATCGATTGTGCCGTTAAAAAAACGATTGTTCTGCGGCACATTGGCTGAATTACCGATCATGATAGAATCGCCCGCCAGGAATGTTTGGGTAAATCCTTTTGCAACTGAGCCCTGCTGCACGCCATCGACGTACAGGTAAATTGTATTAAAATCATAAGCAACCACTAAATGATGCCAGGTGTTTAATGCAACTGCAGTAGTGGAAGAATAAACAGATGGTTGCGTACAGAAAAGTTGTGTGCAGCCGGTAATTATTTCATTGGTCTGAAATTTATAATACAGGCAATAAGCTTCGAAGCAATTATTTCCCGGCTGGCATTTTGTAAGTAAAATGGGATTATACATATAGCCGCTTCCTGCATAAACAGGTGCCGCAATCTTTACCCACATGGAAACACTTAATGCCTGTGGCTTCATCGCATTTGCAGTGCCGAGATTGAGGTAGCTCCCGGGCGTTCCATTCAGGTAATAAGCCGCGTTCGGAACACCAAAACGATTCGGAACCAATGTCGCGCCTACAGCAGTGCCGTGATAGTTTCCCAGGTCATCATTCGCATTTCCCTGGTCGAAGTAATATTTGGCAATCAAACATTCCGGACCGGTCTGGCTTTTTGCAACGGACAGTCCCAGTAAACTGAGCAGGAGGAAAGCGTATAAATTTTTCATTGCATGCAGATGATAAATGCTGTAGCGGTTAATTCTTTAATGAAAAGTACAACCATTCTTAATTTAAAGCAAATTGGGACTGAGATGGGTGTATAATAATTCTCAGCAAACCATATATGCTTTACAGCCAGTGAAGATTTTCTGATCACGAACCTATAATGAAGTTAAACCACAGAAATAACAACTTTAACGGTGCATTTTTATATGATGAAAAAGTTAGATGGATATTTACTTGGATATTGGAGAGAAACTTACTCGTTTACGATTAAATAGTGGTTTTAACAACTATGAAAGTTTTGCAATACATAATAACCTTTCACGTATGTAATATCGGAGAGTTGAAAGGGAGAACAACTATTACAATTTAAAGTCTCGTCAATCTACTTTCTATTCATGACGTTGAACTGGAAGGCTTTTTTCAAGGGATTTTTTGCATGACTTTCCCTTACGTTATTTTCCAAAAATTGTTTGAACTGCAGAAAAAGTAAAAAGAACAACAATACCCTGAAAAATTATAGAGGCAAGAGACAAGCCGGATCAATTAAGGGGTAAGTGATAAAGGCAATCCGTTTAAATCACTGTTGATTTAGTAGCATAAAGTATTAACCCGAATAGGGGTAACGGGGTGACTGTGCCGTTCTACTTAAGTTAGGCTCTTCACATCAGGATAAATACAGGGTTGATTTTTTATTTCATTGCTGCTTATGAATAAACGACTACTTAAGACCATATTGAAGATTGCTTCCTCAGATAGTTCTGTTCAGCCCCACAACAAACCTGTTTACCCGGAGCAGCTTACCGAAGCCGGTATTCCGGGAGATACACTTACCGAAGAATTAAAACAATTGGAAAGCAACGGCCTGATACGGTTTATGCATTCCGAAACAAATATTATTTCGCTTACCCGCTCCGGTGTCATGATTGCAGAAGTCGTTTGATTATACTACAAGCATTTTATTTGCTTTCTGTAATATCTACATAAACATTCAAATCAAAAGACTTCCCGTTTTGAATTGTAGCTGATAAGGTTACTTCGCCACAGCTTTCGTTGAACCGGTAAACCGGCGGATAATTGTCTTTTCTGAAATGATACACCTTTTCCCTGGCAACGGAATTCTCATCGATATACGAAGAAGGAATTAATGAAATATCGTGTGCAACCTGGCAGCGATCAAGCGGATCATATGTCTTCCAGGCTAAATGAAAAGCTATATTTTCAATCTCTCCGGAACGTATTTCCAATTTATCAAATAGAATTTCCTTACAGTCGAATTGAACTGATGGCTTTTCATTCGTAAGCTTAAACGATGCTGCAATCATCGGGAAAACATTAAGCAAAAGCAAGGTTTATAATGAATTCCTTTTTTTCGGGAATTGGTTGTTTTACTTTCCAGTCAATACTGAAAATCTGCCGTAAAGTTTCAACAAAATTGGCCTGTGAATAAGGTTTGATTGCGTAATAATGAGCACCGTTTTCATACACCTCGTCAATATCAGCAGTGTTTTTAGAAACAGTCATTACTATCACAGGAATATCCTTGAATTTTTCCTTCGCTTTGATTTCTTTCAGGCATTCCTTGCCATTTTTCCCGGGCATATCCAGGTCAACAATCACCATATCAAATGCCTTTTCCTTTTCAAGCACTTCAAAAAGCTCATCATGATTCTTTGCCCAGGCAATGCTGTGATTAAGCTGCAGCTTATCTAAACAGTGAACAAAAAATTCTTTATCCTGAACTTCATCTTCGGCCAACAACACTTTTAAATCCGCGTTCATAATAATTACATTATTTAATTAATTCTTACAAAATTAAATAGCATTAAATGATACATGGTAACCATGTATCGCGATTTTGTAACCATGTATCGAATCAACGATTTGGTTAGTAATTGATTATTGCAAAAGAAACGGGGTCAGTTTATAATTGCAATCTTATAATAAGACGATTACGAACTATTTATCCCCCATCCGTTTTAGATATTTTAACAAGTAATTAATCCCGGGTCGAGAACGGTATTTTGACTGACCAGGCGTAAATATGGAAGATGGTTTGGTATGATTTTTTTTATCGGTTTTTAAGATTATCAATTTTAAAAAGAATAAAATTCCCTGTAATTTCAAATCATAATTTTAATAGAGCGGTTTATGAAAAATTATGTCAAAAATGAATACGATAGCTGTGACAGAAACTTAACAGTTATCGGGGAAAGATTAGCTAAGCTCAGGCTTCAGAATGGCTACAAAAGCTATGAAACCTTTGCAGAAGCACACCAGATCTCCCGTATGCAGTACTGGAGGATTGAGAAGGGTAAGACAAACCTGACAATGAAAAGCCTGATCAGGATACTGGCTATTTACAACCTTACATTGAAAGAATTTTTTGGCGGGATCAAATAGGAAGTATTGAAGGAGAGAAATTAATTGCTCAGGCAAAAAGTTTCTCTCCTTCAACCTCCAGCATTTTTTTAGCCACATTATATCCTAATTCCCTGTACGCTTCAAACTGCTTCTCGTTGAAAAACTGGTCGGCAGTGGATTGATGCGGGAAAGTGGGATTGAGACCTTTGTAGCTGTAAATATCCGTCGGCAGGTTCTGGATCATTGCCAGCTTGATATAGGCGAGCTTTCCCTGGCTTCCGTCCTGGTAAGAGATGGTTGCAATGGCATAACCTTGTTTGGCAATATTATATTTTTTGTCAAACAAACTATCGCCTGCTGTTCCGCCTAAAATGGAATTCAAATCTTTATCCTCGAACCATATATGCGCGCCGAAATCCACACGCACTTTCTCCACAGCATTCGCAAGATCATCGAAATTAAATTCCGGGTCGGCGCCACCATCCGATAGAATGATAAGCTTCGCACGACGACGGATCAATTCGTAAATAGCCAGGTTTTCAAAATGTCCGCCATCGGAAAGCTGGATATTACGGGCAGATTCTTTTAACCCGCGACGCGTCACTTCACTGATCAATCCCGGAGCAAAGAAATTGGGTGGAAAAGGAAGCGGATCATTTTTCGGATTGGTCGTCCAGTAACCAAGTCGAAGATTCAGCAGCGAAAGCAAAATAGAAATAACAGAATTACGTGTCAATCCTTCACCTGAAACGCCCGCATTCGGATTTAATGCCGCAGCTGAAGTTGCCATCGCAGTAGCAAGCGTAATTCCTCGGCCGCCTTTTTTCTGGAATTCTTTTGTTGCCCGCCAGCCGGTTGCATCGCTTCCTGAATACAAGGGTGAAATGATAAAATTATCTCCCCCGCGTCCACGGAATTTTACTGTGGATGAATCAACGAGAATGATGTTGGTGTTGATGATGTGATAGGGTTTTGGATTATTCTTATCGCACATATCTTCCATCATTGCACCATCAGCTTCGGTTGCGGGCTGCCATTCGTTTTTTTCTACCGCGTCTTTATTCGGCATAAATGTTTCCATCAAACGATCGCGCCAGATGCGGTGTGGTCCCACTTGATTGAGATTTACAAAAATTCCGAATACAAGCGTCACGGCCACAACAGCGATAAATAATTTCAATTCAGGCGCGATGTAAGCAATGCCGATCGTGTAAGACAAAAAAAGCAAACCATAGATTAATGCGAATGCGCCGACGTAAATGATGAGTCCCGAAAACATTCCGTTGCTTTCTTTCTTCTGCATTTTCGCATATTGCCACGCACCGACAATTGTACCAAACAGCGTGGAAGATCCGGAAGCAACCAAACGATCTTCAACAGTCTTAACCAGGTTGTCGATGTATGGAAGGCTTCCGATAAGTAAAACAGGAATGATGATCATCCACACCCAGCCGTGAAATTTTTGACCGAAAATAAATGCATTATAGCTCGTCTTTAAATTTCTTCCACTAAATGTGCGTAACGAATAAACCAGGTTGGTAAGCAGCAATAAGCCAAAAAGCCCGATTGCCACAGGAATTAAATATCCTTCAAAAGAAATTCCGCTGAATGGTTTTCCGAAAATGTCGCAATTGAACGGATCAAAAATACCGGTCCAAAAAAGCACCACCATCAATGCAGTTAAAAATGCCGTATAAACGAACAGCGATATAAAGATGCTGCGTAAAACCACTGCTACGAATGACACTGCGCCTAATTGCGGAGTGGGCAATAAATAGCTGCTGTGCTGCCGGATAAAATCAAGCAGCGCATTGACACGTGTTTGATTTTTATCTTCCGGTCGGGCAGAGGCGCCTTTTGTTCCCAATGGAAAATTCTCCGGATCAGTGCCTGCATTTTTTCCGCCCTGCTTCAGCGCCCATGTCAGCGCAGAACCAAGATAACCCCCACCGGAAACGGTTGACATGTAATCGATCTTGCTTAATTTTTTATTTGCAACGAGCGCCTGCATCACGCCGAGCCCGAATGAAGCAGAACGAATTCCACCACCGGAAATGGCAAGCCCTGAACTATCATTGCCGAGCTTGAGGTATTTTTTCTCAGCATCAATTACTTTCTGATAATCTTCCGCTTCAATTACTTTGTGCATGATCGGTTTGCCGTTGGTTTCCATTGGAGAGCTATAAACTTAATGTGTAATGAAGTAGTCAAATTAACATGTGTCGTTAAGCAAACATCAATTAAAAACAAGGATTATGCAAGAAAGACAGGATGAATTTATATAAAAAGTAAAGGCAGTTGTCAATCTATATCAAGCGTATTTGATTTTTATCTAAATTTAATTAAAGGAAGTTTTTTTGTGATGTGTTGAATGGGAACGAATTACGAATCAAACGAATATACGAATGACAAAAGCAATCTCTGATTCACTGATTCGTATATTCGGTTGATTCGTAATTCGTTCCCCGTTTATTTATTTATTTATTTAATTGAGAATTACATACTTCAAACATTTTAATGTAATGGATACATTCGAAAAGCTATTGCCTGAGATAGGAAATAAACTCATACGGTTGCGTATTATAAGCGGGCATACCAGCTATGAAACGTTTGCGAGTGAAAACCATCTTTCCCGCATGCAGTACTGGCGAATTGAAAAAGGGAAAACGAACCTCACAATTAAAAGCCTGGTTAGGATTTTGGAAATTCACCAGGTCAGTGTAGAGGAATTTTTCTCAAAAAACTTTTACAGGGAATTTAATTTGCCGCACAGCCAATCGCGCAAGCGCTCGATGGCCCGGTAATCAGAATTTTTCATTTTAATTAAAGGCGTAAGCAATCCAATACAATGCATATTCCGCGAAAAAGAACCACCAGAATCGCTTATAGAATTTTTTGATGGAGTGATGCTTGTCCAGCTTTATTGAAAATGTATTGCCAATAAAAAGCGCAAACAAAATGAGGTGTCCTGAAAGCAGCACATTTGTTTGTAACGATACCGTTTCCTGGCTGAAGTATTCACGCGCTTTGATTGCAATGGTGAAAATATACGCAAGTGCAACAAGAATATTTCCTGTGATCAATACTGTTTTAGAAGAATAGCTGATCGCGAATGTTTTGATATTGTATTTCGCATCGCCTTCAATATCGGGCAGATCTTTAAACCAGGAAATAACAATGCTGAATGCGATGATAAAAACGGTAAGGACTTTTACATTTTCCGGTACGATAAGTGTTTGGTTGATGATGTAATTGAACACGAGAAATCCGCCGAGATTGATAAATATACCGCGCACCGTTGTGATCGCTAAAGCTGCAAGTAAATGATGCTGTTTCAGGTAAAGCGGCGGCATGGAATACGCCCAACCGATTGCTGTTGATAATACGATGATAAGAAACAGCCACGGCGAAACATACAAGGCCAGCGCAAGACTTGTAAACAGCGCAGCACCAACAATGAGCTTTGCACGCTGAATGGAAAGTGCGCCGGATGCGATCGGCAAATACGGTTTATTGATCTTATCAATTTCCACATCAGCCACCTGGTTTATTCCGACGATAAAAATATTACATGTTATACCGATGCTCAATGCAAGCAACAGCAATGGAATATTCTGCAATCCTTTTTCATCGCACACGATCATGTATAACGTGCAAATGCTGATCACACTTCCGATAATGGTATGCGGACGACTGAATTTCCAAAGTGTAACTAGTGTTCTCATTGTGCGCGTACCCGGATTACAATTAACGGAAGCAGGTTGCTTTTGATCCGTGATACTTCAATGGAATCAGAATTTGCAAAAAGCTTTTTATAATAATTGACAGAACGCGATTTAAAAACAGAAACAATTCCATCGAAAGTGATGGTGAGAATATTGATCGGAATAATGTAAGTGAAGAATAAACGTGTGAATGAAAAGGGGCGGATGAAAGGCGTAAAGAGCAAACTCCCGAGGGTGCAGCCGAGCAGGATTTTTATAAAACAATAAAAATGCGGCTCGAGAATTTCAACAAAAAAAATAGCAGCATTTGCCGAACGGACTTTCTTTGCAAGCATTAATTTATCTGCATCGCTGAAATGGTGCAACGCGTTGAACATCGTATATTGATTTCCGCTTTGAAATTCCATTTGTAAAACATCTGTGGACGATCGTTCATAACTAATACGATCATCTGCCTGGACATTTTTCCCGGGAAATTTATCAGTGAGAATAAGCCTGCTGAAACAACCGCTTTTTTTGAAGACCGTAATTGCAGGTTCGCCGCTTCCTGAACACAGATCGATCATAGGGCGGGAGGGAAGCGATAAATTTTTAATACGTTCAATAAACCGATCGTAAACCCTGCATTTGACAACCGCAAAGCCGATAAATTCCGTCTGGAAATTTCTTAAGCGGGGAGAGAACCAATTATGATCTTCCAGTTCTTTCACAGCAGATTGCAGTTTTTTAGGAAAGATAAAACTAGCTGCAAATGCTTCCCGTCAACGGCAATTTCGACGGTTTGTATTATAATGCCGACATGGCAGAAATAATGGATGCTAATTTTTTCGTTTTTTAATCCGTGTAATCCTGGCAATCCCTGCCTGCAGCCGCGCATGGCTTGTGCTGCGGCAGGCAGGCGTGGCAACTTTTCGCAACTTTTTGACATGGTTTGTTTTTCCTTGCAGGAGAATCTCACTTTACAGGAATGTTCAATGCCAAACTAACAATGTACAATGCTCAATCAAAAAGGAAAAAGGTGAAAAAGAGAAAATGAAAGGAATAAAAAACCCGAAACTCTGAACTCTAAACCCGAAACTCTAAACCCGAAACTTTTTTATATCAATAATTTGTAGATATTTGGTTGACAGTTTTTAAATCCCTGATTAATCTAGCGGCGGCATGATAAATATCACTGATACCAACATCACTATTATGGTGAAAGACATGGAAGCATCCATTAATTTCTACCAGCAGATTGGCCTTACGATGAAACAGCGTTGGGACAATCATTATGCGATGTTGATCACTACCGGCATTACCATCGGTCTGCATCCTGCAACCGGTGAAAGTCCGTGTTCAGGAACTGTTTCTATCGGTTTTATGATTGAGAATTCCGATGAAGCAAAAGTATTATTGGAAACAAATAAGATTTCTTTTAAAGAAGAAGATGATGGAAAATCGGGCAACTACCTGCATTTTTCTGATCCTGATGGAACGCTTCTTTATTTTGTTCAGCCAAAATGGTAATCTAAATTTTCAGAGATGGCACTTTCACTTGTATTTGTCCATGGATGGAGCGCAACCAATCTCGATACGTATGGTGAGCTCCCGCTGCGTTTACGTGCTGAAGCAGCATTAAGTGGAATTGATATTGTCATCAAAGAAATTTTTCTCGGCAGCTACATCAGCTTTCATGATGAAGTTCGCGTGAATGATATTTCCCGCGCTTTCAAAAATGCTGTTCAGCTCGAACTTGCACCTTTGATCGAAAAAGGTTCGCGCTTTGTTTGCATCACGCATTCTACCGGTGGACCGGTAATCCGCGACTGGTGGGCGAGGTATTACAAAGGCACTGACGAAATTTGCCCGATGAGCCATTTGATCATGCTTGCTCCTGCGAATTTTGGTTCTGCACTTGCTCAATTAGGGAAAGGAAGATTGAGCCGTTTGAAATCGTGGTGGAATGGAGTGGAGCCGGGCGTTGGCGTTTTGAACTGGCTTTCACTGGGAAGTAAAGAAGCGTGGGCGCTGAATAAAAACTGGATCGAAAGCGATGGAAGTGAAATCAGCGAGAATGGAATATTTCCTTTTGTAATCACCGGCCAGGATATTGATAGAAAATTTTATGATCATCTGAATCCGTATACCGGTGAATTAGGTTCAGATGGAGTAGTGCGTTGTGCTGCTGCGAATCTTAAATCGCGCTTGATCAAACTTGCGCAGCCGCGTCCTGAAAGAAATGCAGAAGGAAAATTAGTTACCGGCGATTTCCAGGTCATCGAAGTAAAAGAATCACCTGATTCACCATTTCGTGTGGTGCATGAAAAATCTCATTCCGGACTGGATATGGGAATCATGAAAAGCATTCGCAGAAAAGTTGGTAATGATGCATCTTCGGAAACCATTCGTGCGATCATCAATTGCATTCGTGTTCAGTCGAAACAAGATTACCGGAAATTGGATATTCAATTTGCAGAAGAAACAGCACAGGTGCAGCGCGACGAAATAGTTGAAACGCAAGCCGGCGGAATTTTCTCACATGACCGTTATTTTATTCATGACCGATTTTCAATGGTCATTTTTAATGTACACGATCACGAAGGCTTTCCATTGACCGATTTCGATCTTATTCTCACGGCAGGACCTGAAAGTGATCCGAATCATTTGCCCGAAGGATTTTGCGCCGACCGTCAAAAGAATGCGCTTCATAATGACATGATCACGTATTATTTTAATTTCGATATCATGAATGGTTGTGGCGCGGTTTATAATCCGAAAGGAGAACTGATTCGCGGCGCAATAAAAGGATCAGAGATGCTTGGTTTGGAAATTCGTCCGCGTCCTGAAAAAGGATTCGTGCGTTATATTCCATGCCGCATAAAAGCAAGCGCAGAAATGCTGGACAGGGCATTGGTTCCGAACAGCACGACGTTAATTGATATTTGTTTGCAACGTGTGGTAGACAAGCAGGTTTTCCGTTCGTCGAGACTGAGCGGAGAAAACATGCCAACGCCGGATGAAGGTGAATTCAGCGGGCTGGCACCGGGTTCAGATTTTATTGACTAATTATTTTAAAATAGAAGTATGATCAAAACTATTTTTTCAATAGTGGCTGGATTGTTTCTCTTCGGAACAATCAGTGCGCAGGATACGGCTGCAATTGTATTATCAGCAAAAACAATTCAGTCAACCGCTGCTGATAAAACTGCTGCAGTAACAAAAACACAAACGATGATCGGAAATTATGCATACGCTGATTCATTGTACAGCGGAACATTATTCTGGATAGGACCGAAGCTGTGGGAAGATTTAAAAGATCTTGAAGAATTTCGCGCCATGCATTTAAGCAATCTCGCTTTGCCGACTCCTGTCTTCAACAAAAAAGGAAAGCAGACAGACGACAAAGTGAATGTTTATGGAAAGCTCATTCAGTCGCGCGAGAATTATGAAAAGTTCTGGGAATATGTTTGCCACGCTTACAACATCAAAGGCGCAAAAATTGTTCCGATGAATGACAAAGATAAATTCATCTACTGGCAATATTATTCTCAGTTAGAAGAGCCGCTCATTGTAATCGAAAGCAACAAAGCAAGAATACTTTTAAAATTCAAAAACGGAAAACTAATGTTCGCCGAAATGACTGAAAAAAAACCACAGAATTAAACATCACCTATTATAATAATCCCCGATCTTAAATTCTAATTTCCTAATTTCTCATTTTCAATTACCAATTTACCAGATTACCAGATTACTAAATCCTCTACAACCATGTCTATTCTTACACCACAGATCACTGAAACAGCAAACCTGCTTATTGCCAGTTTGAAAAAGGTTGGCATCACAAACAAATTTCTCGTAGCAGGAATTTTGGGAACGATTTATAAGGAGACAAATTTCAGGTTGCGCCCGGAAGAAGGTTATGGTAATACTGCCAACGCGCGCATTCGCATGATCTTCGGAAAACGTCTTGCAGATCAGACAGAAGATCAATTAACAGCTTTGAAGAAAAACGATGCTGCTTTTTTTGAGAAAGTGTATGGTGGCCGTTATGGAAATAACATGCCGGGCGATGGCTACAAATATCGCGGAAGAGGTTTTAACGGATTGACATTTAAAGGAAGCTATATTGAATTCGGAAATAAGATCAAGCAGGATCTTTTGAATAATCCTGATCTGCTGAATCAAATTCCGATTGCTGCTGATGCGCTTGTTGCGTATTACCGTGATATTCTCGCGATAGGTGTGAATAAAAAATACATTTCGCGTTTCGGTGTACAAGATTTAACGCACATCATGGACATCACCACCGGTACAAAAATCGCCAACCAGGTTACAGTAGGCTGGGCCGCAAATCCATTACCGGAAGGACAGAAAAAAGCATTACAATACGCGCCGGACTTCCTGCCGTTGATCGCGTAGACTGTCTGTACCATGGGGAATACTCATGCAATCTGATCTGGTAATCTGGTAACTGGGTAATTGAAAAAAATGATCAGCAAGAAGAATTCCAAATTGTGCCGGCATACGGTTTTAGATTTAATGCTTTCATAAGGCAACTGATTGTTAATTTTACGTCTTATTGTAAAGCGAGCTTGCTATGAAACAAATAATCTACTTCCTCTTTTTTCTCCCGTTAATTTCTTTCGCGCAGCAAACGGAAAAGCCGGTTATTAAACATGAGCTTGGCGTTAATTTATTTTCCATAAAACAGTTTGAAAAATTACGATCTTACGATGATCTTCCTGTTTCTATTGCTAACGTAAATATATTTCCCGGCCTTTATTACAAAAGACATTCCGGTAAAAATGCATTGCGTGCATCGTTTGAATACACGCATAAAAATATCCGCAACGGAACTGCGCTTATTATGGATCCGTACAGCACGCAGTATTATTTTTCAACCCGGAATAATGTAGCTATTGCGGCTGGTTATGAACGTGCTTTCGGGTCGGGAAAGCTCCAGCCATATATATTTTCTGATTTTATTTTTAATTATGAAAATCTAACCGGCTCGCGCGTGAATTTCGGTTGTTTTGGTCCATACGGCATATATGATTTTTCAGAAGAGGTTTTTGAATACGGAATGTCAGCAGGTGCCGGTTTGCGTTACAGCATTAATCCTGTTTTACGTCTGACATTGGAAGTAAATGCCGAAGGATTTGTTTCTGTTTACCAGGATGTTCTGAATGCAGGTGAAAAATATCGCGACTTGGGTATTCATATAAACCCGGTGAATAAGTTTGGTTTGGCAGTTTGCTTTTGATCGAAGAGGAAAAGGATTGGTGGCAGAAAAAAGAGTGTAAGAAATAGGGTTGGAGTATTTCACAAAATATGTTGGTGGCATCTTGTTTGGTTGCTTTTGTGCGTTTCTGTAATGGGAGATTCTCTTGTAACTAAAAAATGCTCAATGCCAAACTAACAATGAGCAATGTTCAAGGAAAAAGGATAAGGTATTCAATGAAACAAACCACCAACTTCTTCATACCACCTACCACCAACCTTTTCCCTCCGCCGCGGCGGACACCAATCACCAATCACTAATCACCTATAACCAATCACCCTTTTTCCCCTATATTTGATGAAGGCAATATGTTGAAGCGACTCATTACTTTTTGTTTGCTTATTAATGCAGGATTTCTTTCCGCCCAAAACATGGGAAAAGAAATTCCTTTCCGCATGAGCGCTCGTCTCAATACAACTGTTCCGCACGCCATTTCAAACAAAGCATTCCGCAAAAGTTTTACCGGTATTTATGATATTACTGCGAATGTGAACTTCCAGGTGTTTCATGGATTTCAGCTCGGCATACAGTATCATCATAACCTCTGGAAAACACCGGATAATAAAATTCCCGGGTTGAATGTTTACGGACAAACTCATTTTGGTGGACTTCGTGTGGGTTATGATTTTGTCCGCTCCCAAACTTCAACTGCTTATATTGGTTTAACAGCAGAGCAGGGGATCATTAAATACAACGGACTTCATTTCACAGGTGTTCCCCAAGATGCTCCCGCAACCAAAACGAACAGCGTGCGCGAGCTTCAATTCGACGCCGGTGTTTTTTTCTACACCGAAGGAAATTTCGCCATCGGATTAAATGTTGCAACTGCGTTTACCAATTATAAGTTCAACCCGTTTTCCATTTACTTAAATCAGCAAAACGCAAATCCATACACAGCAGCCGACCAGGAAGGAAGCTGGTCCTATTTTTCATTTGGATTTAATGTGGTGTATAGTTTTTGGAAGGGGAAGGCGGCTGGAGACTAGCCGCTCCTGCCTGCCGCAGCAAGTGCACGCGCGCCTGCAGGCAGGGATTACGCTGATTTACGCAGATAAAACAAACAATAAAAATCCCCGAAGATTATCTCTCCGGGGATTTTATCATTTAAAGGATGATTTAGAATGAAGTGTCAGCAGGACTACTTCATTCCTCTTTCTTATCCGACTTTTTATCTTTCTTAATCTTCGGTTTGCTTGCAGTGATGACGATCTCTTTTTTCTCTTCGTCGTAACCGATTGTTACCACATCGCCTTCTACAACACCTGCTTTGATGATCTCTTCTGCTAACGGATCTTCAATGTATTTTTGAATAGCGCGCTTCAACGGACGTGCTCCGTAATTAGCATCGAATCCTTTATCTACAATGAAATCTTTTGCAGGCTGAGTGATATCAACAGTGTAACCCATTGTCACGATGCGATTCTGCAATTTCTCCAATTCGATATCGATGATCTTGTGAATGTCTTCGCGATTCAATGAATTGAAAAGAACGACATCATCAATACGATTTAAGAACTCGGGAGCGAATGCTTTTTTCAAAGCGCTTTCAATAACTCCTTTTGCATGCTCTTCTGCGTGCTCCGATTTTGTACCGGTGGCGAAACCAACTCCTGTACCGAAATCTTTCAGCTGACGTGAACCGATGTTCGAAGTCATGATGATGATCGAGTTTTTGAAATCAACTTTTCTGCCAAGGCTATCAGTCAATTGTCCGTCATCAAGAACTTGTAAAAGCAAATTGAATACATCCGGGTGCGCTTTTTCAATTTCATCCAGCAATACAACTGAATAAGGTTTGCGACGCACTTTTTCTGTCAATTGTCCGCCTTCTTCATATCCCACATAGCCCGGAGGCGCTCCAACCAATCGCGATACAGCAAATTTCTCCATGTATTCGCTCATGTCGATGCGGATCAATGCTTCATCATTATCGAACAGGTAACGTGCAAGAATTTTTGCAAGTTGTGTTTTACCAACACCTGTAGGTCCGAGGAATACAAATGAACCGATCGGCTTGTTAGGATCTTTCAATCCTGCGCGGTTACGCTGGATGGCTTTTACCACTTTTTTAATCGCTTCATCCTGGCCGATCACTTTTCCTCTAAGCGCTTCGTTCATGATCGCAAGCTTGCTGCTTTCATTCTGAGAAACACGCTGAACAGGAATTCCGGTCATCATGGAAACAACTTCAGCCACATTATCTTCACTTACCACTTCACGGTGTGTGCGGCTTTCTTCTTCCCATGCTTTTTTGGCAGCCTCAAGCGATTCCTGCAACTGACGTTCACGATCGCGCAGACGTGCTGCTTCTTCATAACGCTGGCTGCGGACAACCTGGTTCTTTTCTTCTTTTACTTTTTCAATTTCAGCTTCCACTTCAAGGATCTTTTTCGGAACCTTGATGTTTGTAATGTGAACGCGTGAACCAGATTCATCCAACGCATCAATCGCTTTATCCGGCAAGTGACGATCAGTGATGTAACGTGAAGTAAGTGTTACACACGCTTTGATCGCGTCATCGGTATAAGTAACGTTATGGTGATCTTCGTATTTCGATTTGATGTTGTTCAGGATCTGGATTGTTTCTTCAACAGTAGTTGGTTCAACAATCACTTTCTGAAAACGACGTTCGAGCGCGCCATCTTTTTCAATGTACTGACGGTACTCATCTAATGTTGTCGCACCGATGCATTGGATTTCTCCACGTGCAAGAGCCGGCTTGAACATATTCGAAGCATCAAGTGAGCCGGAAGCACCGCCTGCACCAATGATCGTGTGAATCTCGTCAATGAAAAGAATAACGTCAGGAGATTTCTCCAGCTCATTCATTACCGCTTTCATACGTTCTTCAAATTGTCCGCGGTATTTTGTTCCGGCAACCAAAGCTGCAAGATCAAGTGCTACCACGCGTTTGTTGAAGAGTACGCGGGAAACTTTTTTCTGGATGATGCGCAATGCAAGTCCTTCAGCGATCGCAGATTTACCAACGCCCGGTTCTCCAATGAGAATAGGATTGTTTTTCTTACGGCGTGAAAGAATTTGTGATACGCGTTCTATTTCTTTTTCGCGTCCAACAATCGGATCGAGCTTTCCATCTTCAGCAGATTTGGTAAGATCGCGTCCGAAATTATCGAGCACGGGAGTTTTGGATTTTGAATCAGATATCTTTTTCTGACTTGCACCGAAAGCGCCGTCATCATCACCTTCTTCATCTCCGGGTGTATTCGGGAATTCAGAACGCGGGTGATTGGAAGAAGATTCTTCTGTAGAGCCACCGCCATTCTCAATTTCGTTTTTCACAGTATCGTAATCGATGCTGAATTTATGCAATGCTTTTGTCGCGATGCTGTCTTCGTCTTTCAGAATAGAAAGCAAAAGATGTTCGGTTCCAATTACAGCGCTTTTGAAAATTTTCGCTTCGAGATAAGTGATCTTAAGGGCACGTTCCGCTTGTTTTACCAATGGAATATTGCCCAGGTTGTTATTCGTTTTTTTCGCAACGCTAGCGGTGAGTCCTTCAACCTCTCTGCGGAGTTCATTCAATACAACGTTCAGGGTTTTGAGCAGCTTGATTGCGCTGCCTTCGCCTTCACGGATGATGCCAAGCAAAAGATGTTCGGTTCCGATATAATCGTGACCTAATCGTAAGGCTTCCTCGCGACTGTAGGTGATTACATCTTTGACCCTCGGTGAGAATTTAGCTTCCATATATTTTTTTGAGGTAATGTTTTTCTTTTCTTGCCTTTGCCTGGCCCCTAAAAATAATTATAATTGGGGGTTTCTCAAATGTATGTACAATCGAGAGAAACGATGTTTATTATGCTTGATTTTATCCACGGAAAAATGTTAATAAGGACGATGTGATAAGAACGTTATTTACCGGTTAAATCTCCGGCTATTACTGAATTGCAAGAACTGTGCTAAAGTTTGAGGTGACAAAGCGGCATGCTTTTCAACTAAACTGGAGGTGCAAAGTGGGTTAGGGGTAATCTGCACATCTTAAAGGTACTACATCGGTAGCGTGAAATTTTATACGCAGCACTGTTTTTTTTCATATGGTCGGTTATTGCATACATATGGTTGAAACGAAGGAAAACCAGGCAGGTTCAATTTCAGATAATCTTTTTTATGATCATGACAATTCTACCGTTTTCAAATATTCAATTTCAAATATTAACGGGAGAATTCAGTGTCCGGATTTTATTGTTTTAAAAGTTTAACAGGATAAAGGTTGACGTCTTGAAATTATAAACTGTTTAAATGGTTAATTACAGGCTTGTACGAATGTATTTATTCACGAAATTACTGTTGATAAATACCCGTTGTTTTAACCAATTATCTTGTGGATTTTCGGTACTTTCGGACTCCTAAAAATCCAACCTTCTTAGCACGTGTAATCTATGCTCTTGCTAAGCTAAAACAGTGACAATACAACATGGCTGACGGCGAAAAAATTATCCCGATTAACATTGAAGATGAAATGAAAACAGCTTACATCGATTATTCGATGTCGGTAATTGTTTCAAGAGCGCTTCCTGACGTTCGTGACGGACTTAAACCGGTTCACCGCCGTGTTTTGTTCGGAATGCTCGATTTAGGCGTCCTTTCAAATCGTCCTTACAAGAAATCTGCCCGTATCGTGGGTGAAGTGCTCGGGAAATATCACCCGCACGGTGATAGCTCTGTTTATGATACCATGGTTCGTATGGCCCAGCACTGGAGCCTTCGCTATCCGCTGGTTGACGGACAGGGAAATTACGGTTCTGTCGATGGAGATCCACCGGCTGCTATGCGTTATACTGAAGCACGTCTGCGCAAGATCGCGGAAGAAATGCTTGCTGATATTGATAAAAATACGGTTGACTTCCGCCCGAACTTTGACGATTCTCTCGAAGAACCTTCTGTTCTTCCGGCTAAGATTCCTAATCTTTTGATCAATGGCGCGTCAGGTATTGCTGTCGGAATGGCTACGAATATGCCACCGCACAACCTGAACGAGATCATTGACGCAACAATCGGCTACATCGAGAACAAAGACATCACGATGGAAGAGATCATGAAGTTTGTAAAAGCTCCTGATTTTCCAACCGGCGGTTCGATCTACGGTTATAACGGTGTGCGTGAAGCTTTCGAAACCGGTCGCGGACGTATTGTTATGCGCGCGAAGGCCAGCATCGAAACCGTAGAAAGCGGTCGTGAACGTATTATCGTGACGGAAATTCCTTACCAGGTGAACAAATGGCAGATGATCAAAGCAACTGCCGATTTGATCAACGAGAAGAAATTAGATGGCATCAGCGATATTCGTGATGAGTCTGACCGCGATGGCATGCGCGTGGTGTATGAGCTTAAGCGTGACGCAATTGCGAATGTTGTCTTAAATAATTTATACAAGTACACATCACTTCAAACTTCCTTCAGCGTAAACAATATTGCGCTGGTTGCAGGCCGTCCGTATCTGCTCAACATTAAGCAGCTCATTGGCCATTTTGTCGATTTCCGTCACGAGGTGGTTATCCGCCGCGCGAAATACGATCTCGAGCAGGCTGAGAAACGTGCACATATCTTACAGGGATATTTGATCGCGCTTGATCACCTGGATGAAGTAATCAAAATTATCCGCGCATCTGCAACTCCGAACGAGGCGAAAGAGCAGCTCATGGCCAACTTCGGATTGAGCGATATTCAGTCGTCTGCAATTCTTGAAATGCGTCTGCGTGTGCTCACGGGACTCGAAAGAGATAAAATCCGTGAGGAATTTGATGAGCTCATGCGTCTTATTGCCAAGCTGAAAGAAATTCTCGGCGATGAAGCACTGAGAATGCAGATCATTAAAGACGAATTATTTGAGATCAAAGAAAAATACGGTGACGCACGTCGCACGGAAGTGATCTATGCTGCCGATGATCAGCGCATGGAAGATCTTATTGCCGATGAAGATGTGGTAATCACCATTTCTCATATGGGTTATGTGAAGCGTACTTTATTATCGGAGTATCGCGCACAGAACAGGGGAGGACGTGGCTCACGCGGATCTGCCACCCGTGACGAGGATTTTGTGGAACACTTATTTGTTGCCAATACACACGGATTCCTATTGTTCTTCACAGAGCAGGGCCGTTGTTTCTGGTTGCGTGCTTATGAAATTCCGGAAGGAAACAAAACGTCAAAAGGCCGCGCGATCCAGAACCTGGTGAACCTGCCTCCGGGAGATAAAGTCCGCGCATTCATTTGTGTGAAGAATCTTTCTGAAGAACAATATCTCAGCGATCATTATATCGTGATGTGCACCAAAAAAGGTGTGATCAAGAAAACAATCCTCGAAGCGTATTCCCGTCCGCGTGCAAACGGAATCAACGCGATTACTGTTCGCGACGGAGATATGTTATTGGAAGCAGTGCTCGTTAATCGTGAAGACGAATTGATGGTGGCTTCCAAAATGGGTAAAGTCGTTCGTTTCTCTCAATATGTAATGAAAGGCGACGAAAAAGTGGATACGCTCCGTGCAATGGGAAGAAATGCTTCCGGTGTCCGCGCGCAAACACTCGCCGGCGACAAAGACGAAGTGATCGGAATGATCGTAATGCCGAAAGTGAATCCGCCGCAGGTATTGGTGGTTTCCGAAAAAGGCTACGGTAAACGTTCTGATGTAGAAGATTACCGTCAGACACGTCGTGGTGGAAAAGGTGTAAAAACCATCAACATCACTGAAAAAACCGGGAACCTGGTTGCGATCAAAGCGGTAACCGACGAAAACGATCTGCTCATTATTACAACAAGCGGAATTGTAATTCGTTTGTGTGTGGCTGATCTTCGTGTCATGGGCCGTGCAACACAAGGCGTGCGATTGATCAAATTCGGTGAAACAGATGAAATCGGTGCAGTAACAACGGTTGAGTCTGATCCGGAAGAAGAACACGTAGTGGTTGACGGAACAGTTGACACTTCATTACCGGATTTAGCTGACGAAGCGGAAGCAGAAGCGGAGACAGAAGGTGATGTAGAAG
The DNA here is from genome assembly GCA_031412295.1 of Bacteroidota bacterium. Lineage (GTDB taxonomy): Bacteria > Bacteroidota > Bacteroidia > Palsa-965 > Palsa-965. The sequence goes on along the minus strand of JANOCU010000033.1, from coordinate 146,939 downwards.
GCGAGGAGCCTGAAGCAGACGACGCTGGCACGGATATTGAACCAACGGAATAAGAAAATCAAAAATAAAATCCAAATCCCAAAACCTTAGAAACTTTGGGATTTGGAAGCACGAAATACAAAAGGACAAATTCCAAATCCCGATGAAAAATTGGGATTTGGGATTTGAAATTTTTGGAATTTATTATCTCTCTAACTAAAAAATCAAAGCTGATGAAACGAATTGCAGCACTTGTAGTGACTCTCTCTTTTGCGCTTGCCTTAACGGCTCAGAAAAATGAACGTACCACGGCTTATATGTCGATGGGTTCATATAATACCTCAAAAGACAAAGCAGCTGATTCCTATTACCTCGACCGTGCAAAAGCTGCAATTGATAAAGCAACGGTCCATGCGGATACCAAAGACGATGTTTCTACCTGGCTTTACCGCGGACAGATCTACCTTCTTATTTATGTGAAAAGCTATAACGAAAAGCTTGCTCTTCATAAAGACGTTGCCGATCCGAATAAAAAAGCATCAATGGCTTATCTTGAAGCACCGTCGGTAAATTTGACTGAAGCGACTAACGCATTTCTTCGTTCAAAGTCTTTGGATGCAAGAGGTCTCGAGCAGGATGCGTGGACACGCGGACTTGCTGATTGTTATTTCTATTTGAATAATGTTGGTATCTCCTTTTTTAATCAAAAGCAATATGGTGAAGCTTACCCGATGTTTGAAATGGCTGCAGCAGTAACAGCTTCAAGCAAAAAAGTTGATACGCTTAATATCAGCAACGCTGCCGGTTCAGCTTTTAATGCAAAAATGTATGACAAAGCAATCCTGAATTATACAAAGCTGACAGAAGTTGGTTACGGAAAAGGCAACACCTGGATGCTGCTCGGCCGTGCTTACCTGGACAAAGGCGACAGCGCAAAATATGTAACAATCATTTCTGACGGTTTGAAAAAATACCCGAATGATCCGGACTTGCTTACAGAAGATGTGAATTTGAAAATGGGCAGCGGACAGGCAGTAGCAGCAATCGATGAGCTGAATGCGTTGATCGCGCAGCGTCCGAATGATGCACAGCTGAACTTCGTGGTTGGAAACGTTTACGATCGTATTGCAAATCCGAAAGATGCAGCCGGCAAATCGATGGAAAAGCCTAAGAATTACGAGGAAATGCTTGATAAAGCGGCTTTTTATTACAAAAAGTCAATTGAGCTTGATCCGAAAAATTTCGATGCAAATTTCAACCTTGGCGTATTATACTACAACCAATCGGTTGAATATTACACTCGTTCACAAGGAACAATTGCTGATGCAGCGAAATACAACACCATGTGGGAAAAGCCACTACCTGATGCTGCGAAATACCTTGAAGCAGCGCACGCGTTGGATCCGAAAGACCTGATTGTATTAAATGCTTTGAAAGCCGTTTACAGCCAGATGAGTGACGATGTAAATTACTCCCGCATCAAAGATGAGATCAAAAAGGTGCAGGCTGGCGGATAATCCATTGGTAAGATAAAATTGACTTGAAGATCCCTTCGGCTAAAACCGGGGGGATTTTTCTTTTGGAGCTTGAGTGACTTTGCAGGCGACAAAGCATTATTTTTAAAACCGATTCACCCCAAACCACTGAATTATGAACCGTATTTTCTTATTTGCAGTCATTTCATTGATCACTTCATGTGTGTCAAATGAAACGGCTGATTCAAAGGATGTTAGTCAGTCTGAAATTTACCAGACTTATCGTGTAAATTGGGCTGAAGGTTCAGGTAGTGTACGGGCTTCCTTTCGGTTTGGTGGCGAGAATGGAACGACTTTGCGAATGGCCGAATCCGCAAAAATTATTTACAACGGAAAGAAGCTGAGGGAAGGAAAGTTCCTTTTGGGTGGAGCATTTTATAGTTCAGATCAAGTGGCTTATTCCCCAACGCATACATTCCGTTTTACAGATAATGATGGGCAAGTTTATGAGAATTCGTTTGAATTTGAACGACTTGAATTTAAAAATGCTCCGAAAACGATTACGAAAGGAGAAGACCTTGTCTTGCCTTTATCCAGGAAGCTTGAAAACGGTGAGCAGATCAATCTCCGTGCACAGGCCGATACAACCAGCTTTAATGAAATGGAAATTGGCTTTTTGGAGCAAGATTTGGTGTATTATGACAATAAAACACAGCAATTGGTGATAAAATCAGCATTTTTTGCTGCTTTTACCGATAAACCGGTTTTGATCTGGATGGAAAAAACGGAAGTGAAAACGCCGCTTGACCAACCGACCAATCTACCTGGTGAATTTCATTTCAACTACAAATCGGAAGAAGTGGAAATGAAATGGGTCGAAAAAACGTAGCTATTTGCTTGTTTTAAGCTTTAATAAATGCCTGGTTTAATCGCCGGGCATTTTTGTTTTATGCAGCTAAGATTTTCTTGACGTTCATGCTAAATTGAAGCATTGTTCATTAAATGTCAAGTAATCTTAACAGGATATTGCTACTTTTCGGTTGTATCATTCGTTCGTTGCCGTCCTTTAAATTTCAATTCAACCAGTATTATTTATGGATAAAAACAGTACCTCCGCAAAACGAATTGATAAACCGGCACCGTCTTCCTTCCGTGTCCGGACTGAAACTTTATCGCAGGGTGATTTGCTTATTGCTGCCGGAAAACACTGGCCTTTATCATCCATCAGCTTCAGGATCGGGCGAAAAGAAATGCGGCCGCGGCGGTTGCTGCAGGGAACATTCTGGAACCAATTTGTAGTGCCGGATGCACAGGGAAATTTCCTCGTTGAGTTTATCACCTCCGATTTAGAACCCGGGAAATATGTTTTGGAAGCGTTCACAAAAGACGAAAAGCTCCTGCTTAAAGAACGTGTCATCATTCAAAAAAGACCGGTTCCGGGTGAAGGAGTCCGACGCGAAACAATTAACAAATATTCCATCCGTCATGAAGCCTATTTTAATAACCGGATAAATCCTGCAAAAGGCTTAACCCGTGGAATTATCCAGGCCGCCCGTAAAAGCTGGAATGAAATTCATGGAAATTACCCGAAGGATAAGGGCGGGGTGAGCGCATTTTCTTTGCCCGTGAAAGGAGGCTGCAACTGGACTCCGATGGGACCTGCACCTTTAGCATTCGGACCGGAAATTGTCTTCACCAATCATTCAGGACGCGCGCTTGTAGTAGTTGTTCATCCGCTAAATCCATCTACGCTTTTAATGGGCACTGCAAGTGGAGGTATTTGGAAATCAATGGATGACGGACTTACCTGGGTTCCGAAAACGGATGATAAATACAGCCTTTCCGTTGCTGCATTGACTTTTGATCCCATAAATCCGGATACCGTTTATGCCGGTACAGGTGAATATGTTCCCGGAACAACTGGCGGTTATCATGGAAATGGATTGCTTAAATCTGTGGACGCTGGTGAAACCTGGATTGAAATCGGGGTAAATACATTTACCATGGCAGAGATTTCAAGAATTTGTGTTGACCCGGCTGATGCGCAAAAGGTTTATGTTTCTGCCAGCAATGGAATTTGGGAGAGTACAAATGGAGGAAATTCATGGACCCAACTGGCGCCCGATCCCTGCACCGATTTGGTTTTGTCGCGTGATCCCGCAAATCCCGGAGCAAAACTTACTGCAGGATTTTCCGATTTGGGTATCTATAGCTCATTTAATTTCGGAATGGGCTGGCCTGAATTTACGCCTTTAGTGAGTCCAAATCTTCCACCTTCAGCGCCAACGAATTCCAGGCGTATTACATTCGGTGTTTGTGCGTCATTGCCACAACATATTTATGCCTGTTTCACCGAAAGCGGAGCCGGAAACCTGCTTGCAAGTGTTGCACATTCATCCGATTATGGCAAAAGCTGGCAGGATTGTGCATTGCCGGCAGGATATAAGTACCAGGCCGTTTCCAATATGTGCGTCCTTCCGCACCCGAAAGATCCTGAAATCGTTTACGTGGGCGTGGTCCATCTTTTCAAATCTGTTAATGGTGGAAAAGACTGGACAAACCTGACAGATATTACTTTTCCGCGGATTCATGTCGACATCCACGGACTTGCTTATGGACCTGTGGATCATAATAAAGTGTATGTGGCTAGTGATGGAGGATTATTTTTTTCGCCTGATCTTGGAAGCACATGGTTTGGAAGAAACCAGGATATTTCCAACATGCAGCTTTACGATTTCAATCAACATCCTCAATATGAAGCCATTATGACTGCAGGTTCATTGGATAATGGTGGATTTCATTACAGCGGAGCCCCGATTTGGTACCGGTCATGGGCTACAAAACTGGGCCACACCAATATGGAAGGCGATGTTGATATTACGGCAATTGATCCTTTCAATCCTTATTTCCATTATTACGGCATAAGCTATTTTCCATTTTTGCAACGATCAGCTGACGGAGGCAGGACTTTTCCACTTGAGATTCAAAAGCCATTTACCACACCATCAACCACACCTTTTTATCATGACCCGCGATCTGCCGGTGTAATTTTTATCGGCGGCGATGTGTTGATGCGGTGTACCGGGCATGGAGATTCAACGGATAGTATTGCATCCGGCTTTAAAGGCCTGATCAGAAGTATCGCTTTTCATCCGACAGATGTGCTGGTTCAATATTTCGGAACAGGGTCTGGTGCTATTTACCGTGTTCAGGGACCGGCAAGCGGTGATTGGAATCCCTCAACAGTTACGACTTCAGAGATCACCTATACCGGCCTTCCGGAATCCTCAGTTTCATCACTGGCTGTTGATCCATCAGGAAATATCTGGGTTACATTTTCATCGCTTGAAGGAAAAGGAGACGAATTTTCCAATCCACATGTTTTTTACCTGGAATCCGGAAGCGATACCTGGCAGGAAAGGTCAAACGGATTAGCCATCAGCAACCCGGTAAATACCATTGTGATTGATCCACAGGATGCTGCAAAGGTTTATTGCGGTGGCGACAGGGGAGTTTATGCCTGGAATTCAATCACCAATTCCTGGAAACCATTTGACCAGGGGTTACCGAATGCAGGAATTCAATCGCTTAAAATCCATGGTCCTTCACGGAAACTTCGCGCAGGAACGTACGGACGAGGTGTGTGGGAACGTCACCTTGATCCGGGAAAATGCTCAGATCATTATTTATACATGCGGACACATATTGCAGATGCAGGTTCGGAACCGGCGGCAGATGGTGTGGCGCATCCGTACCTGCAGGGACATTTATGCTGGCACTGGCAAAGCCCGGATATTATTGTTGATGGTGCGAGCCAGACAACTAATGCAGCGAAAACGGTGATGGAAGTGTATGACAAGATTGTGCATCACGGAGGAGTGCGCGGATCAAATAAGGTCTATATTCTTGTGCACAACAAAGGACCTTTTAAAGTAACAAACGTCCGAGTTCGTGTGTTTTGGACCATGGCATCAGGTGGCTTACCGGCATTTTCTGACGGAATTCTTTCAGATACTTTTGAGTGGAACCCGGATTCACCAACAGACTGGAACCCGATCGGTGCGGCATTTGAAATTCCGGAAGTTGAGCCGGGAACATCGCGGCTTGCTGTATGGCCCAAATTTGTAATTCCGTCCGACGCGCCGGCACACGTTTGTTTGATAGCATTTGTAACCAGCACGGAAGATCCGCTTGAATTCAATGGAATTACAAATCCTGATGAGCTGGTGGTTCAAAACCGCAAAGTAGCGCTCAAGAATCTGAACCTGGACGGTGTGCCTTTTCCTGAAAATCAGCCACAGAAAAAAGGCTTAAAAACCACTCCGAAGTTTGCTTCACTAAACCTTGAAGCAAAATCGGTTATGGCATTGGGATTCAGCGCTCCAAGATTTATGCGAATGAACGGTTTGGAGATCAAAGGCACTCTTTATCAGCCCACAGTTTATACTGCAAATCTGCCGGATGATGCCGTAATAATTTTCGCCGCCGATAAACAAAACAGGTCAAAATTGCAGCTGGACGAGCAAAGCGCAACGGAAGCCGAAAAGGCTGCATTAGCCATGGTTAAACGCCATAAAGCACAGTTTAACGGTTTAGACGAATTTGATCTGACCAATTTAGTTCTACGGGAGGCGAAATTCCAAAGCCAGGTTAAGTTCGGGGTTGTTAAGCTGGATAAGGCACAACCGATGGATATCGCCGTTTGGATCTGGTCGGAGAAATGGGATGCGGATGAAGATTACTATTTCGATATACTTCAGCAGCAAGGACTTAATAACAAAGGCGGCTTTTCGGTAACCCTGAAAGGAGCAAAATAGACGGGACTGGTAGAAGCAGAGCGTCCTGGAAAAACGGGCCATTTTGCTATTTGATCTTTTGAAAGGAATAATATTCCCGGATGGAAAAGTCAAAATAGCGGCCAATAGAATCGGCAGTAAGGAATTCCATGTAAACTCTGGCAGGAACCTTGAAATACTGGTAAACGGTGCCGGTCAGAAATTCAACCTCCAGAACTTTTTCAGCAGGGTCGTAACCGATGGATTTAATGCCGGAAGATTTCACGTATTCGCGACGCATTTTTCAAAAGTAAACCAGGAAAGAGCGGAGGAAACGTTTTTTTCGATGGATTAGCGAAAATCGAAGTTTGTAGCATTGGTGGGGCTTGTAGCTGTGTGGCTATTTAACATAATATTAATTATAAGATTAATATGTAGTTTTGGGAAGTCATGGAAAGGACGTTATAAATTGCCCTGAACAACCAATTATCAGCCCGAATTGGATACCCGGAAATCAACTGATTTCAGCCTTACGAAATTCGGATTGATCATTCCAAATCCCCGATCCAAAATCTCACGCCCAAAAATCGGAACCTTATTTTTTAACCTGGATCGACGCCAAAAAAGTTTTAAAAGCAGCCTTATCTTTTTCAATCACCGATGCTTCCTGACCCTGCGTTTGAAACTTCACGTGAATCGCCTCGCCTTTACAAATAATGATCGCATCCTGGCCAAATCCGCCCATAGCTTGGTCCGCGAATAAATACACCTCATTTTCCCCGAATTTTACTGCGGTGACTTCCTTTTGTGGCTCACCGAGAATTTCGCCTTTCAAATTCCGGTGCTGGTTATTTACAATTTCATGAGGCTTTTGACCGGTCGAATCCATTTTAACGGTCGTAACTGAGATAAATCCCGGTAAAATTCCTCCGTTATTGATCGTAAAATCATGGTAACTATCCGACGGTTTTCCTTCCTTAAACAGGTTAACGTCAAATGTCACGCTGTATTTTGTAGCCGCCCAACGACCTATATATTCCCGCGTTTGGAACAGATTTTCATTCAAAGACGGCAAAGAATCAGTCAAATTGTGCGATTCTTGGTTATTTTCAACCGAATTACCACAACTAATCAGCATTAAAACTCCAAAAACAGGGAAAATCAGTTTTTTCAAATGAGTTGTATGTTCCATTTTTTAGGGGGAATTTTAATGGCCGAAGATAGCGGGAAATAAAAACTCAAAAGCAATAATCCAAACTGCGAATTCAATTCAGAAACCTTTTTTGCGTGAGGGAAAGCAGCGAAAAGCCCGCACCATGAAGGAACATCTTTTCATGTTTCCTTTATGGGAGGACTTGTAGCGGATAGCCCGACCCATGAAGGAAACGCGGAAAAGCGTTCCTTCATGGGTCACGCCAACATAATCCTAATCTTTAAACCCGAAACTAGAAACTCGAAACCCAATCTCCGAACTAACAACTCAAAACTCCAAACTCTTTTTTCTTTGGCACAGCATTCGCCGCATATCCTGACATCTTCAAAATTTCCACAAAATGAAAAACGCTATCCTTCTATTCGCTTGCCTTTCTGTAGCCTGTCATAATAAAGTAACTAAAAGTGAAAAAGACAGTTTGGCGCTCACTTCAGGCGATACGGTTACGACTTCGGCCACATCTTTTGTGCTACCACCGCCCTACAAAACCAAATCTTCTCTTCATCCCAGTGATGCAATTGGTTGGGGAAATAACGCATCACCCACTGCTCCTGCTGGATTTACCGTGACAAAATATGCGGCAGATCTGCAAAATCCAAGGTGGATTTATGTTTTACCGAATGGCGATGTGCTGGTTTCGGAAACAAAACGCCCTGGTGCTGCTAAAAAAACGTACGATGTGGTGACCGGCAAAAACAAATCGGAAAGAGAAAGTGAAGTTGGAAACCGTGTAAGCTTATTTCGCGATACCGATAAAGATGGAAAACCTGATTTGCAAACGGTTTTTCTTTCGGATCTGAATCTTCCGTTTGGCATGCTGCTGCTCAACAATTATTTCTATGTTGCCAACCAGGATGCCGTTTGGCGTTATCCGTATACAACTGGTGTTACGAAGATTGAAACGAAAGGTGAAAAAATAATTGACCTTCCAACCGGTGGCCGTCACTGGACAAAAAACATTGTTGCAAATAAAGAAGGAACCAAAATTTACATCAGCACCGGCTCAGCCTCGGATCACGGCGAAAATGGCGTGGAAGAAGAAAACCGCCGCGCCTGCATAATTGAAATAAATCCGGATGGTACAGGAGAACGATTATACGCAAGCGGTTTGAGAAATCCGGTCGGGATGGATTGGGCGCCGGGAACTTCTACGCTTTGGACTGCAGTAAATGAGCGCGACGAATTGGGAGATGATCTTGTTCCGGATTATTTGACCAGTGTAAAAGACGGCGGATTTTATGGATGGCCTTATTCTTATTTTGGTCAGCATGAAGATCCACGGATAAAGGCGGAAGACAAACGCCCGGACCTTGTAAAAAAGTCAATTATTCCGGATGTGCCGCTTGGTTCACATACTGCGTCACTCGGATTTACATTTTACCAGGGGAAAACATTTCCCTCGCGCTATCACAATGGTGCTTTTATTGGTCAGCGTGGTTCATGGAATCGTTCGCAGTTTGCCGGATATAAAGTCGTTTTTGTTCCTTTTGTTAACGGAAAACCTGGAACGCCTGAAGATTTTCTCACCGGGTTTATTGCGGATGAAAGTGAATCGAAAGTTTACGGTCGTCCTGTTGGCGTTGCTGTTTTACCTGATGGATCTTTATTGGTTGCAGATGATTCAGGAAATTCCGTCTGGCGGGTTGCGGTCAATAAATAAAGCATGACAAGAGTTGCATTTGCGCTTTTACTTTTCATTATTTGTTCGCAGGAAAATTTATCTGCGCAAGCCGATGATTCACTTTCACTCGAGGAAGTAACGATCAGCGCTTACCTGGATAAGCAACCTTTGCTACGTGTGCCAGCGTCGGTAACGGTCATTGACAGCGCGCGGATCAATGCATATCCCGGGCAATCTTTTGTTTCTGCTATTAATACAGTTGCAGGCGTGCGCATGGAAGAACGTTCGCCGATGAGCTATCGACTTTCTATTCGCGGAAGTCTGTTGCGTTCACCTTTTGGAATTCGAAATGTGAAAGTTTACATCGATGAATTTCCATTGACAGATGCAGGTGGAAATTCGTATCTCAATTTAATAGATTTAAATTCCATTCACAGCTTCGAAGTTTTAAAAGGTCCGAATGGAAGTCTTTTCGGTGCAAATTCCGGTGGCGTTGTGCGACTATCTCCTGTTGGTTTACCGGTCGACAGCTTCCGGCTTTCTGCTTCTGTTGGCACCGGCTCTTTCGGATTCTGGCACGAACATTTGAAGTTCGAAAAGCGAATCGGTAATCATGTTTTTTCAATCAGCGAAGCAGTTCAACGATCAGATGGTTACCGGGAAAACAGCGCGTCGCAGCGAATTTATTTCCAGGCAACGGAAAAATGGAATTATAATCCTTCATCGGAAGTCAGCGCGTTTTTATTTTATTCCAATCTTGATTACCGCACACCCGGCGGATTAACGCAGGATCAATGGAATGAAAATCCACGAGCAGCTCGTCCTGCAACGGCCACACTTCCCGGCGCAAGCGAACAAAAAGCAGGCGTTCACAATCGGACTTTTTACGGTGGAATTCATCATGAACGGCGACTAGGAAAATATTTCCGTCATGTGTTTTCCGTCTTCGGCTCGTTTACAGAATTCGAAAATCCATTCATCACCAATTATGAGATCCGCAATGAAAATTCTTCCGGCATTCGTTCTTATCTCGAAGCAAAAAACGATCAGCAGAAAAATTTCGCATGGAAAGCTGATCTTGGTTTAGAATCGCAGCAGACATTATCGAAGATCAATAATTACGAAAATCTCGCCGGCACGCGCGGAACATTAGAAGGAAATGCAATTATTTATGCGAATACCGAATTCTTTTTCACGCGACTTGCGCTCGATCTTTATCATCGTCTTTACATCGAAACATCTGCAAGTTTGAATACTTCGAGGTATGAATTTGTAATCAATAATTCTGTCAGCGGATCGAAAAATCTTCCTGCTGAGCTGATGCCGCGACTTGCGTTTTCATTGCTGCTTACAAAATCTTTATCGTGGCGCGCGTCTGCAAGTCGCGGCTACTCCCCTCCTACGCTTGCGGAAATTTACCCGGGCGCTGCAGGATTAAATACAACACTTCGTCCGGAAGCCGGATGGAATTACGAAACAGGATTTCGTTTCCACGATAAAAAAGGAAGAGCAAACTGGGACGTTTGTGCTTTTTATTACGAATTGGAAAATGCAATTGTCAGAAGAATTGATGATAACGGAAATGACTTTTTCCAGAATGCAGGTGGAACAAAACAAATCGGGATCGAGCTTCAAACTACTACTCTATTTTACCAAAGCGAAACCGGTTTTTTAAGAAAGCTGCAATTGATCAACGGAACTACGATCAGCGATTTTGTTTTCAGCAATTACATTTCAGGCGCGAATGATTTTTCTGGTAATCAGCTCACAGGCGTTCCTGATTTGGTAATTGTCACGGCGCTTGAGCTTTTATTTCCGAAACGCATTTCATTTTTCTTCAGCCATAATTATACAGAAGCTATTCCGCTTAACGATGCGAATTCGGTTTATGCTGCTTCTTATAATGTATTTGATCTTAAAATCGGCTGGACACATTCGATCAGCAGGCGTTTACTTTTCGGCGCGAATGCGGGTGTGAATAATTTATTCGACGAAAAATATAGTTTGGGAAATGATCTGAATGCTGCTGGTGGAAGGTATTATAATGTGGCACCGGTCAGGAATTATTTTGTGAGTTTGAATTTGCGTTTTGGGTAATTGACTTTGAGGAGCGTTTTGTTTTTGTAATATAGATTTTCCTGGTTAGGTGCTTCCCCCTTCTTCACAATTTATCAACTAAGGAAAAGCCTATTAGCAAGCTTTTCGTTGGACTGTTTTTCGCCTCCTAATCTTTTGTATTTTTATTACATAGCGTTAACCCTAACGAAACATAGCCTTTACATAACTATGAGCAAAAAATTATTACTGCTGATTTCCCTGGTTGTTATTTCCTTTTCAACTATCTCTGCTCAGTCAGAACTATTTCCAATAGAGAAAACCGGCTTAGCAACATCTGCTGTCGTTGATCCTGCTTACCGTGAACAAGATCCTAACACGCCGCATGTTGCTGCAATTGCTTTTGATTCTTCTACCCTGCCCATCGTTTACATTCGCACCAATTGGCAATGGATTCAGAACGAGCCAAAGATCACCGCTGAAATGGGAATCATCGATCACGGCTACAATCAAATGAATTATGTAACCGATGTGCCGAATGATTTTGATGGTTTTATCGGAATTGAAAGGCGCGGAAGTATTTCTCAACTCTGGCCGCAGAAATCTTATTCTGTTGAAACACGCGATTCAGCGGGCAATGCGGATAATGCTTCTTTGCTCGGAATGCCTTCTGAAAATGACTGGATCTTATACGGACCATTTGATGATAAGACGATGATGCGAAATGTGTTGACGTATCAATTAGCAAGAGAAATGGGCTATTGGGCACCGAGAACGCAATATGTAGAATTAGTAATCAACACGTATGGATATCCCGAATACCAGGGCGTTTATATTTTGATGGAGAAAATAAAACGTGATAATGATCGCGTCAACATTTCAAAATTAGACAGCACGGAAAACACAGGAGATGATGTTACCGGCGGATATATTTTTGCGATCGACAGAAATATCTGGGCGGGTGATAGTGGTTTTGTTTCTGCGAACCCACAGGGATTATTTTTCGCTTATAAATATCCTGCAGGCGACGAGATCACGCAACCGCAAATGGATTATCTAAAAGCGTATGTTGATAGTTTTGAAGCTGCGATGGCTGCTCCTAACTTCGATGATCTTACAAATGGTTTTAGGAAATACGCTTACGAACAATCGTTCATGGATTATTTTTTCTTTACTGAAATGAGCAAAAATATTGATGCATATAAACGAAGCTCCTATTTCTATAAAGACAAATACAGCGATGGCGGAAAAATTCATTGCGGTCCATTGTGGGATTACAACTCGGCGTGGTTCAATATTCATTATTGCGGATTCGATGTCGACACCGGCTGGGCTTACCCGATGACGTGTTGGGTGTCAAACTCTCCTGTGCCTTTCTGGTGGGAAAAAATGCTGGAAGACAGTATTTATTCGCGCGATTTAAAGTGTCGCTGGATCACCTGGCGAGGCACTGTGCTGGATACGAATCATATGTTTGACATCATAGACAGCATTGCAAATTATATTCGACCAGCAGCAGCTCGTCAATATGCTGAATATGGATTTTCTGAAAATTTCCAGAACCAGGTGGATACTTTGAAATGGTGGATCAGTAACCGCGTGGCGTGGATGGATGCCAACATGCCGGGAAATTGCTGGAATCTCAGTGTGAATGAATCGCTGCCGGTTGAAACATTTGAAGTTTTTCCGAATCCCGCGAGTTCAGAAATTAGTATTGCATTCAATTTTTCTACCAATGAAAGAATTGCAATTGAAGTTTACGATCCGTTAGGAAAAAAGGCAAAAAGTATTCCGCAGAAAAGTTATCCGTCAGGCGAAAATAAAATTGCATTTGATCTTTCAGGATTATCTCCCGGAGTTTATTTTATTCAATTCACTACAGATAGTGGAAGTGTAACAAAGCGAATAGTTAAGTTATAGGCATAGAATTAAGTAGTTTCCGAAGTCAAGAAATCGACTGACTACTGACAACTGACAACCGATCTAATCTAACGGCGTAATCAGCACTTTTTCTGTTTGCACCAGCTTATCGTTGTAATTAAAAACCAGGAGATATTGACCTGATTTTAATACACCTCTAAGATTAATGAAGATTGTTCCGTCCGAATTAAATTCGCTTAATATTCTGCTATGGGCTAAATTTCCATACGCATCATAAATATCCAAACGAATTGGTGCGGGAACATTTCTATAAACTTCCAGCATCATTTCTCCGTCATTCGGATTCGGATAAAGTCGGAAAGCTTTTGCTGAATCCTGTCCAACCGTGCTGTTGCCATACAAATAATCACGGCTGACTGATTGTGCATCTGCGGCGGCCGAAAATAATAAAACCAGCAAGCCTACTACAAAGATCAAACGTTTCATAACCCATCGATTTCGTTCAACACTAATTTCTATTATAAAATTAGCGAAGTAGGTTTGATTGGGTATGAAATTTCGATGCAAAGCAACTCTGCAAAGATCAAATGATAAAATAAAAAGACGGCTGCTAAAACGTATCCAAAACACGATAAACTTTATCCTGCATCGGCACATTTTCCTTCACTTTCGCTTTCATAAATACCGCTCCCAAAGGAGAAACGGCAGAAATAGCGAAATAATTTGTCTCGCCGATGCTGATCTTTCCCGCTGCAATAGAAATGTAAAAATTCCCCTGATCAGTAATTATTACATTACCCGGTTTTATTTTGTCAGTAGAAACAGCAGTAGGAATTCCTTCCATCACCTTGCTCATCTTCTGCAATTGATTCAGCTGAATTCCGATCTTCTCCTGCTCGAGCTGCATCATCGCCTTCCCTGTTTCATGCTTATCACCCGTCGTGCTTTTCGTTTCATCATTCCCCGATTCCTGCGCCGCCTTCAATGAAATTTCCAGGTTCTCAATCCGGCTCCGCACAAATTTGCGGCTCGCTTCAAATAATTCCAGCTTCAGCTTTTCCTTATCAGTCATCGGGGACGAAGGTAAACGAAAAAGGTGATTGGTGATTGGTTGAAGGTGATTGGTGGTGATCGGTGAATTTTTATCATTAGGCAGGTTTGCGAAACCTGCCTAATGATAAAAAAGTTTTCTCAACGCACTCCCTAAACAATTCTATTACAAAATCCATCCTCGCAAGGCACGGCGCGTAGAGTAAAATGCCGCCCCTACAGGGCTTTTGAAAATGGGGTTGCGTGGTTTTTACAAAAATGTCGTCCCTATGGGACTAATGAGATTGGAGATAGCTAATGAAACATTGCACTTTTTCACCAACACAATTACCGATTTCCATCATTTTTTTTCAGTCCCATAGGGACGACATTTTTGTAAAAAAAAGAATGCTAGAATCTTAAGCCCTGTAGGGGCGACATTTTCTCCACGCGTAATACCATCAACGCAGCAATGATAATTACAAAACAATGCATCTAAAAAATGCCACCACCAACCTTTTTTCAACCACTAACCACCAACCTTTATTATGAATCAGTTTGTGGTTGATGGTAAAAAGAATTTCATAATCCGACAACGATCACCTTCATACCAGCAACCACATCAATCCTTTTTACCATCAACACTTAATATTATTTGCCTCCGTTCTTGCGGAGATCTGCGATGCAATTATTATCCAATTCCGGAACTGATCCGCCGATAATCGCGGTCATGATACTTGTTGTTTCGGTTTGATAATACATCAGGCAATCTTCATTGTTGCAATGTTTCCCATTTGCATTATGCGAAGTGACCATATCTGATCCGTTATCTACCAATCCCATCAAATGTGCAAATTCATGTTCCAGCACAGTTGTTTCTAAAATGTCTTTCCGTGGCTGACCAAATCCATCTGAATTTTCATCAATTTGTTTCTCAAAAACACCAATAGAGCTTGTGCCATAAGCAACACCTAAAACATTTTCATCTGTATAAGGTGCATCAGCGAAAAACGCAAATGCTTCAAGTGTCTTTTTTCTGGAATAAGAAGCACGATGGTCTTTTTCCACTTTTCTTAAATCATCAATTGTATAAAATGATTTGCCGGGCGTAGAAATTTCTTTGTATTCATAATTAATTCCGCCTGGTTTATTCAAACGTTCATTCAGAAAATTCTGCAGGTTAGTTAACGCAGCACCAGTAGGACGATATCCTGCAACATAAACAATTTGAACAGTAAGGATTTCATATTTCTTAGCCGACAGAAAATCATTGGGCTTAATTGGTAAGAGCCATTCGCGCCTGTCTTTTTTGCAGGAGGTTACAGAAAAAACACAAAGCAATACTATCAAGACGAGCTTAAGAGGTTTCATAGCGAAGTTTTAGCAGGAATAATAAGGATCAAAAATAACGTCCGCTGCTATGGAGAAAAGATCATTTCGATACATTGCGGGATAGCAGGCATCAATGGTATAAAACCAAATTACTTCTTCGGAAAATAATGGCGTTCTCCCAATGGTAACGGATCAACCTGCGGTGGAGCTTCCGGCATATTCAGATCGGGCCAGAGTTTAGTTTGGCGTCCTTCAAAATCTCTTGCCCATTCTTTATGCTGGTAAACACAAACCGGCAAACAAATGCTGCAATAATTATGCTTTGCGAAATAAGGAAAACATTTTCCGGTGTCGACAAGATAACGGTCGTTGCCTAAATGATCTTTTCCTGCCTGCGGACTTCTTTCATCCGGAATTGCATTTGCGGGACAATAAATTCTGCATGCTTTACAAGTGTCGCAAAATTTTGCAATGCCCGCATCTATCGGCTGATCAATTGCAAGCGGCATGGAAGTAATTACGCTTCCGAGACGAAACAGAGGTCCCATTTTCGGATGAATGATTGAACCATGCCGTCCTAATTCACCGAAGCCTGCCTTCAACGCCAACGGAACATGCAGCACATCACTATCACCAATGGGATGTTCCACCTTGCATGCGTAACCAAAACTTCGGACAAAATCCGCAAGCGCAATTACTATTTCTCCTAATGATAAATAGATCCGCAAACATTCCACCGCAGATTCAACTGAAGCCACATTTTGAAATTCACGCCACAACATTTTCTGCCCGACAACAATCGCAAACTTTTCTTCGATTGCTCTTCCTTTATAAATATCTGTGGATTCAATCAGCGCCACACCCACTTCATCGGCACCTAATTCACGCGCTTTTTGTTTGATTATTTCTCTTGCTTCAATATCGCTTGTGAAAACTCTTCTTTCAGCCGCAACCGGTCCGTCGAATCGTGGATATTGTCCTTCCTTTATATTCTTCAGCAGCTCATCCGCTTTATCAATTTTTATCGTCCTTCCCCCTACCGCGCCGTACCAGGCATCCCAGTTAAAAGCGGGAGGAGAATTAAGGGAGCTTTCCATGTAATAGAGTTGTCAGTAGTCGGTTTCAGTCGTCAGTCAAAAAAATAAATTACTCCTGCTAATCCAACACTTTATTTCGCATAAAATTAAACCATTTCCGAAATCCCTGAATACTGACACTGACAACTGTTTTGTGCAAAGAATCAGTCAATTCCTGCAAAGAGAAAATTGCCTTCCTCCCTCCCATTGTCCTATCTTTATAGCATGAACAAAATCAAATCTTTCATCTGCATCTGCGCACTTTTTCTTGTGGCAATTCCATCTTTTGCAAACAACGGCGATACAACAACTGTTCGTTCTCATAACGCAGCACACTGGAGCTGGTACGGATCATTTGATAATTGGGCGGTTTTCCCTGATACAAGCT
This sequence comes from Bacteroidota bacterium, assembly GCA_031412295.1. Taxonomy (GTDB): domain Bacteria; phylum Bacteroidota; class Bacteroidia; order Palsa-965; family Palsa-965. The sequence goes on along the minus strand of JANOCU010000033.1, from coordinate 130,115 downwards.
ACCAGTTCAGGAAGATCACGCTAAAGTATAAATTAGGTTGCCCGACCGGCGGTTGCAGCGATTGGGATTATACCACGCAGATCTTTGTTCTTCGTCATACCGGAACGTATGATTCCACTGCTTCACAGCTTCCTTATTTCTCCTATAATAATTCGTCTCCCGATTCATTGTTGTTCAGCACTACGCCAACGTACACTTATTATTTCGATACGCTGACGAATTCAACTGATTCAACAATTGCAAATCAAATGACAATTGTTCTTTTTCAAAACAGTGGTTCTCCTTCTACTCCAACGGATACGGTTTACGGTTATCCCGCGAATTTCTGGAATTACAATTACGACAGCACTGGAACTATAGTTGATTCCGTTTTTGTTTTGTCGGATACAACGATGTACAATTCATGGTACACCGTTTACAATACATTCGAAGTAATTGAACCGATTGAGCTTGCGCGTTACATTACGCCTTATGGAAATAATCTTACAGCAACATGGAGCAATACATGGGAATTTGATCTGACAGATTATGCAACGCTGCTTCATGATTCTGTTGAGATACGTGCATTTTATTCCGGCTGGTCAGATGGATTTACTGTGACGCTTGATTTTGAAATGATCGAAGGAACTCCGCCGCGCACTCCTCAACGCGTTACCACTTTATGGAGCGGCTATTTCGGTTATGGAAATCCTGCAAACTCTATTGAAAATTATCTTACACCAAAAACGGTTTTCCTTTCTCCGAATGAAGTGGCAAGCAATGTGCGTTTCGATATTACAGGTCATGGTTTTGGCGGTACTGAAGATTGCGCTGAATTCTGTCCGAAAATGTATTACATGAAATTTGACGGCATCACACGTTATTCAAAATTGGTGTGGCGCGACAAATGCGGATTAAATCCATTGTATCCGCAACCAGGCACGTGGTTGTATGATCGCGCAAACTGGTGCCCGGGTGAAAAGGTGCATGTTTTCGAAAATGAAATGACACCTTATGTTCTTCCCGGCGATTCAGTTGTTATTGACGTCGACATGCAGCCATTTACAAATCTGAATCTAAGCCAGGGCGCAGGGTATCAAATTGACGGACAACTTCTGACTTTTGGTGCGCCTAATTTTACGCTTGATGCGGAATTGCAATCGATCATTTCTCCGAACAATAATGCAAATTTCAAACGCTTCAATACGATTTGCAATAAACCGATTGTTGTGATCCGAAATGTCGGCGCAACGACACTCACCAGTTTGGATATTACTTATGGTGTGACCGGGGCTCCGACAACTACATTTACATGGACAGGCACGTTGAATTTCCTTGAGATCGACACCGTTTATCTTCCGACAACAAACTGGTTCGGCACCGGGTGGAATTTCACAGCAAGTGTCAGCAATCCGAATGCAGGTGCAGATCAGTATGCGGATAATAATGCTTTGACAGTTCCTTACACAGCGCCACCGCAATATGTTGGAGATATTGTTTTGGAATGTCGTTCGAACACTCGTGGCTTTGAAACGTATTATGAGTTGATCGACGCAGCAGGAAATGTTTATTTCCAAAGAAGCGGCATGCCGAATTCTACAATGATGCGCGATACAGTTCATCTTCCAGCAGGTTGTTACACGTTCAGGATGATCGATGCAGGAAAAGATGGTTTATCGTGGTGGGCGAATAGCGCGGGCACAGGTTATATGCGTTTAAAAAATGCAAACACCGGTCTTATCTTCAAAACATTCAATCCTGATTTCGGAACAGAGATCTACCAGGAATTTACTGTTGGATATTCCATCGGCATCGAAGAAACACAAATTGAAACAAGCTTATTCGCTTATCCGAATCCAACAGACGGATTGGTTACAATTGAATTTCAATCCGCAGATGAGCAAGTAGAAATTCTCGTATTTGATTTCACAGGTAAAATAATCAGTGATCAGCAATTCAATACAGAACATACCATGCGATCAGTGAATATCAATCTGTCAGGAAATGCAGCCGGACTTTATTTTGTTCAAATGAGAACGTCAGAAGGAGTCCGCACCGTCCGCGTTATGAAGCAGTAGTCAGAAATGATTACTGATTACAGATTACGGATTACCGACTACTTAATATTGCTTCTGAAAACTGAATTGTCAGACCGAGTGTTTCGTCAGAAAATAAGGTAATCTGTAAAGATATTTACCATCTGAAGAAATGCCTGCCTGCCGACGCGTTGGCCATGCTGTAGCAGGCAGGTATCGAGGGCGACAACTGAATACTGACTACTGTTTATTTCCCTTCCTTAAATGTCAATGAAAAGCTTGTTCCGTTATTCCTGTCAATAGAAAGCTGGCCATTAAGCTGTTCAGAAAGCATCGTGATCAATTGGAACCCTAATGTTTCCGAAGAGGTAACGCTGATGTGATCTGGAATTCCTACGCCGTTATCTTTTACTTCAAGAAGATAAACGGGCACTTCTCCTTTTTTTGAAACGCTGCCGAAGAACACATCCACGTTTCCCGGCGTATCACCCGGAAAGGCGTATTTAAAACTATTCGAAAGCATTTCATTCAGAACAAGTCCGCAGGGAATTGCAGTTTCGATTTTAAATAATCCTGTTCCTTCATTCACCTTAATGTTCATTCCTATTCGATGTATATCGGGATTGTAACTTACGTTAAGTGAATTCGCAAGTGATTTTACATAATCGCTGAAATCTACGAGCGCAAGATTTTCTGATTCATACAATTTCTCATGGACCAGCGCCATGGAACGAATTCGATCGCGGCTTACACGATATTTTTCTTTGAAAGTTGCGTCTTCAATCTGGCCTGACTGCAGATTTAACAAGCTTGAAATGATCTGCAGATTATTTTTTACGCGATGATGAATTTCTTTCAGCATGACTTTTTTCTCATGCAAAGAAACGGTGGAGTCTTTCAATTCTTCTCCAAGCATATTGATTCCTGAAGCCAGCGCATCAATAAAATCAAGATTGTCCGACATCTCAGCCTTAGGCGAATAATCGAGCTTAGCATAAGAAGTCATCACATCAAGAATCTGGTTGACACGCAAAGTGCAGGATTCTTTTTCTGTTTTTTCACGCTGCACATTCCTGTCAATCACGTCGAGTCCGCGTAAAATGGCCTGCTCCTCGGTCTCATCTTTCTTCGGTTTAATACCGGAAAGCTGCATCACTTTATCTAAGATCTTAGATTGTTTTTTCATCCTCACCCTTTCAGTTTAACGTTTTTATCCACGAAACACCTTCTTTCTCAGAGGTAAATAATCGTGTCGGAACTGTTGGGCGATTCAGTCCAAGAAAAAAATTGCCGATGATTCTGCTCAAGGGCGATGATACCAGCATTGCAATTGCTGTAACATTTGGTTTTCTGCCGCGCATGGAAAAATGATCACGGGCTTCTTTGGAAATAGATTTTATTTCCCTCAGATCAACAAGAATGGGATAATTTGCTCCACCGGAAATGCGAATGACTATTGCTGTATTTTCTTTTGCGTCTTCCAGTTGAATTTCAGAACCGGCGCGAACGAGTGTATAAACAAATCCTCTCGGATCGAGCGTCGTTGTAAAAACGGCAAGCTTTGGCATAAGATTCTCTTTACACTCTATTGGGGGAGATAGAGAATTCATCACAAAGATATTCGGCGAATCGGGTTCTACAAATTTATTTTAGTTGTCGGATGCGCCCCGTTATTCGTCGGTTGTCAGTTACCAGTCGTCAGGGAAATAAATTACAGATTACGGATTACAGATTACAGATTACGGATTACGGATTACAGATTACAGATTACAGATTACAGATTACGGATTACGGATTACGGATTACAGGTTACTGATTACAGATTACTGATAACCGATTACTAATACTGACAACTGACTCCGCCGCAGCGGATGTCTCCTACCTAAGGAAGGCAAAGTTTAAACCCGGTACCGTAGACGGTTTCAATTTGTATGCGTGGATCAGCTTTTAATTTTCTTCGCAGGCGTGCAACATAAACATCCATGCTTCTCGCATTAAAATAGCTGTCATCGCCCCAGATTTTTTTTAACGCATCCTGCCTGGAAAGTACACGATTTGAAAATGTTGCAAGCATTTGTAGTAATTCCGATTCACGCGGAGAAAGTCGTTCCGGGTTTTCACCACCAGTCAATAAACGCTCAGCGATATTGAATTTGAATTTGCCTAATGTAAAAACTGTTTGTTCGACAGCATTGGATTGCTTCCGGGAAAGCACGGCTTTTATTTTATACAAAAGCACTTCTGAATCAAACGGCTTTGGAATGTAATCATCCGCTCCTGCACGATAACCACGCAGCACATCTTCTTTTTGTGAACGTGCAGTTAGAAAGATCAGCGGCATGTTTCCGTTTATTTTCCTGATCTCTTCGGCAAGCGTAAAACCATCTTTAAAAGGCATCATCACATCTGTAATGACGAGATCGAATTTTCCATTTTCAAAAACCGCAATTGCATGTTCGCCATCTTCGCTTAATAAAACTTTATAGCCGTTAAGCGAAAGATAATCGCGCAGAACACCTCCGAAACTTTTATCGTCTTCAACAAGCAGGATGGAAATTGGTTCTGTCATTTTTTAAATTTAATCCGGAAAATACTTCCTTTAGATAGCTTACTTTCCACCTCAATTATTCCATGGTGCAGCTCAACAATTGTTTTCACATAGCTGAGTCCAAGACCAAAACCTTTTACATTATGCAGATCGCCTGTGGAGATACGATAAAACCGATCAAAGATCCTTTTCTGCTCTTCTTTCGAAATACCAATTCCATTATCTGAAATTTCAACATTGATAAAATTATTTTTTTCGAAAATATCAATTTTAATTTCAGGAACAGCTTTCGAATATTTGATCGCGTTATCCAGCAGGTTCAGGAAAACTCTTTCCAGGTGAAATGCATCACCAGCAATAAGCATTGGTTGTTTGATCGCAGAAAGTTCAATTTTTCCATTGCGCGCATTTACCTGCAACGCCATCACATTCACAAGTCGTGCAAGCAAATCGTTTAAATCGACAGGCTCCATTACCACTGACAATTCTTTTTTTTCTGTCAATGCCAGCTCGAGCACTTTTTCCACCTGGTCGTTCATCCTGCGATTTTCTCTTTTGATGATCTCCGAATATTTTCGCACACTTTCAGGATCATGAATTACAGCTTCATTCATTACCGTATCCGCCGCTAATGAAATGGTTGCGATCGGAGTTTTGAATTCGTGTGTCATGTTATTAATAAAATCATTCCTGATCTCCGATATTTTTTTCTGCTTCAATGCTTCACGGAACGTCATGAAAAAAACAAGGATCAAAGAAATAGTAAACAACAGCGAGATAAAAAACTGCGGCCACAACGAACGTAAAATTTCTCCGTGGTGATCATCCATCAGCACCAGCAGCTCATCGCCAACCGGATTTATATCGCTCGGAAAAAGCGGAACCCTGAATGTTGCTTCTTGAAAATCGGCTGAAAGCATCGAATCAGAAACGAATGAAAGCGTATTGTTTCGTTTGTCATTCACAGCAAAATCAAAATCGCCTTTGATTTGCGCGTTGGTAAAACTTTCTTCCAGCGCATCGCTGATCTGTTGTTTTTTCAGGCGCTCCCCTGCTCCACCGGTTTTATAAACGTATTCCATCCACGCACCTTTAACCGCTTTTTTCATCCGCTCTTCTTTGCGCAAGACCAGCAACCGCGTTGAAGTATCAGCAATAAATAGCGAATCTTTCATGATGCTGATTTCATTTCTTTCACCCGGCGGTGGTGGAAATGGCGGTGCCGGTGGATGAGGAATTCGGGTGCGGATTATTGCACGTTCAAAAGAATCATTTCGAACGATGACACAATCGCGCACTTCAAACGGCATTCGCTCCGGTAAAAATTCGTTCGTGATAAGGTTAAATGCTTCTTCCGATTCAATGCGGGCAGTTGCATTTACCATAGCGTCGCGCACTTTCTCGGTGTAATTTTTCTTTTCGAGCATCACTGCCTTATCCAGCCAATACACTTGCAGGCAGATAACGCCCGTAAGAACAATAGTCATGGCAAAAAGTATCCAGCGAAACCGCTTATGCTTCATGCGTCAAATTTACACTGTCTGGCTCAACCAAATCCGGTGTTAACCTTTCATTAACGCTTTTTACGAGGTCGTTAACCGCCTTGCCCTGCAAATCGATCTACGTTTGTTGCAGATCATTCAAACTAAAAAATAAAGCTATGAAACTAAAAATGTTTTTACTCAGCGCCGGTGTCGGATTGGCACTGGCTGCAAGCACACAAACAGTACAGCATGATTCCATTCATGTGAAAATTATGAAAATCGAAAATGGTGTAATAACGGATATTGATACCTCGGTAGCTAAAGCACAACACGATGAGTTGATCTTATGGCTTGAAACGCAGGGAATCGAAATGCCACCACCACCAATGCCCGGCGACAGCATGCATCCTTTTGTAATCGAAAGAATGATTGAAATAGATTCGTTACCGCCAGGCACAGAATTTAAACGTGTTCCTGCCCCACCACGGCCACCCGCTCCACCTCTTCCTCCCGGAGCACGTGAAACAATCATCATGCGCATGCCAGCTCCGCCACCCGGACATGAAGGAGAAGTAAGAGTAATTGTTTGTGATTCAATGAAACGTAAAGAATGCCACCAGGTAATTATTGTTGATAAAGCCCGGGGAAATTCAAAACGACCAACGCAACCGGAAGGTAGAACAGCGGATAATGAAATGGTTATTTATCCGAATCCATCTACAGGGCAAATTACGCTTGAAATCAATATGCCCGGAAAAGGAAAAACCGACCTTACGATTACAGACATGAACGGAAAAACAGTGTATACAGAGCAGCTTCCGGAGTCGGATGGAAAAATAATAAAGCAAATTGATCTCAGTAAAAACGGAAAAGGAATGTATTCGGTTCGTTTGAGCAAAGGCGGAAAAGTAATTGTTGAGCAGGTTGTAATCGAATAATTTTTTGTGCGCAGCTGGGTTAGACAGCTGTATTTTCAAAAGCCACGTCTTTCGCAGCGACGTGGCTTTTTTAATAATTCAACATTCAATATTCAAAATTCAGGATTAATTTTTAATAATCTTGAATCTTGGATTTGTTTGCCTTACGTCACTTTTTTCCTTGCTCATTGTATCCGCCGCGGCGGATTAGTTTGGTCCGCCGCGGCGGATACATTTTTTCTCTCTGTAATGTGGCAGCTTCTTATTTCAGAAAAAGAATTTAACCTTTACCGGGAAAGATTGTATAAAATGGCTGAGTAATATTTGCGAATTATCGCTTTTCTGTTTGTCGCCTTCGATACATTTTCGCAATTAGAATCTGTTTATAAAATTTATTATTTCATGCGAAAACACTCAGTCTGACAAGAGAGAAATTGCCTTGTCAGACTGAATGTTTTTTGACAATAGATGTTCCTCTTCCACTATAATTTCCGATGTCAAAAAATGTATCGAAGGCGACAATAGGAAATGCAAATGTTAACACTTTTTCCCTTGCTCATTGTACATTGTTAGTTTGACATTGAACATTTTTTCTCTCTATGAGAATTTCACTTCACAAGGAACAAACAATGTCAAACAAACAATGCACAATGTTCAATCTTGAAACTTGAATATTATTTTTTTCCTTCCAACACTTTTTCCTTCCAACACTTTTCCCTTGCTCATTGTACATTGTTAGTTTGACATTGTACATTTTTTCTCTCTATGAGAATTTCACTTCGCAAGGAACAAACAATGTCAAACAAACAATGTTCAATGTTCAATCTTGAATCTTGAATATTATTTTTTCCTTCCAACACTTTTTCCTTGCTCATTGTACATTGCTAGTTTGACATTGTGCATTTTTTCTCTCTATGAGAATTTCACTTCACAAGGAATAAACAATGTCAAACAAACAATGTTCAATGTTCAATGTTCAATATTGAATTTTGAATATTGAATTTTGAATTTTGAATTATTTTTTGGGAGGCATAGTCCTGAAAACTATATCCCACAACGGAGAAGAAACGCCAAATGCTTTATCAGGATATTTATAATGATGCATTGCGTGATGCTGCCATAGTTTTCTGAATTTCGGATTCACCGGTTTGTTATGAACAGCGTAATGGATGCATGCGTAGATCATGTAGCCAATCAGCATTCCTCCTGTGAAAAAGAAGGTATTTTTCCCCATGATGAGGAAATTAATTCCCAGCAGCACCATCGCAATGATAGTTCCCGGAACAGGCGGCATAAACACACGTTCTTCGTCTTTCGGATTCTCGTGGTGTACACCATGAACGATAAATTGAAACCGTTCAGTTCCGTGAATATGTTCGCTGATGTGAAACACGTAACGGTGCATGATGTATTCAAACAAGCTCCAGAATAAAAGTCCGCCTGTAAAATAAAGAGCCACGCGCAGCACAGAAGGATGGGCTGCAAACGATCCGACAATGATTAAAGTGATCGTCAATGCAGAGTAAAAAACCAGTGTTATTGTAGGTGAAGTTTTAGTAAGCGCTTCAAGAAAAGGATTCTCAAAAATGCGCGTTTTGCTTGTGTTGTGAATCGTATTCATAGAATGAGTTTTCGTGGGAACGAATTTTATCCGATGCTACATTCAGCTATTTCTATGCCGTAAAATTATAAAAAGTTTTTTTTTTATTAAAAGCTTTTCGCAAAATAAAGAATACAACTTATGAGTCTAAGTATTCCTGTAGACGAATACCACAAACAATAAATTTTAGTAAATTTTATATTAATTTAAACAGGCGGCATATTTTTCAACCGCTCCAGCACTTCCGTCTTTCTTCTCCGAGGTACTTCAAAACTTTTGGAGTTAGACATGGTAATAATAAAAGGTTCGCCTTTATTATACTCTTTAATGTATTTCACATTGAGCATTAAGCTTTGGCTGATCCGCACAAAAGAGGATCGTCCTTCCAGGTAATCTTCAAATTCCTTTAAATATTTTGCTGTCACATAAACTTCGGAATTTTCCATTGTCAAAGTACAATAACGTCCGTCAGCTTCGATGTATAAAATCCGGTTGACGTGCAGCATTTTTACTTTTTCCCCTGCATGTACAGCAATTCGATGTTCCTGGAAACCAGGTTCAAAACTATTGATCAGGTTAATGATCTGGTTGTCCTTTTCATTTTTTTCTTCAATGCAAGTCAGCACTTTTTGTACTGTGGTTTTCAGGTCGTTTATTTCAACCGGTTTCAGAAGATATCCTAAGGCGCTGAACTTAATTGCGGTGATGGCAAACTTGTCGAAGCTCGTTACGAAGATCACTTCAAAAGGAACGGAGTTGAATTTCTTCAACAATGAAAAGCCATCGGCACGCGGCATCTGGATGTCGAGAAAAACAAGATGCGGCTGTAATGTATTGATCAGCTCAAATGCTTCTTCTGCACTCTCAGCCTCTCCTGCGATTTCAATCCCGGGAAAAAAGTCATTGAGCAGGTTGCGCAACACAATGCGACTGCTTTCTTCATCATCTACAAGTAGCGCTCTGGTTATCAATTTTCGAGATGTATTGGTAAAATAATTTCTACCCGTGTTCCAAGAGCATTTTTATTTTCATCTTCCAGGTCAGTGATCACAACTCTTGCACCTTCGTAACTTTTCATTTTATTGATCATCTTCAACCGCTGTTCAGTCAGGTTCATTGCTACAGATTTATGCGTCCGGAGCTTTGCATATTCCTGAGCTTTCTTTCTACCAATTCCATTATCTTCAATGGTAATACCCAGAATATTTTCTTTCATACAAATAGTTAGAGACAGCTTCGCGTGTTGTTCCTTTTCAAGCGTCATCAATCCGTGCCAGATGGCATTTTCAATGTAAGGCTGAATAAGCATTGTAGGAACGTGCACCTGGTAAATATCTAAATCAGGATCAACATTAATTTCGAAAGCAAAGCTGTTCTTAAACCGCAGCTGCTCCAGCTCCACGTAAAGGCTTATTGTTTCTATTTCTTTCTGAAGCGGTAATATCTTTTCTTCCGAATTATTCAGCACCATTCGAATTAACCTACTGAACCGTGCAAGATAATCGTAAGCCTCATGTTTATTTTTTTCAAGCACATAACGTTGGATGCTGTTGATGGCATTAAAAATAAAATGCGGATTCATCTGCGCCTGCAAAGCTGTCAGCTGTGATTCCGCAATGAGGTTATTGATCTTGGTTTTTTCAGCCTCACGATGTTTGATGCGGCGTATATAAAGACTGATAGAAAAATAAAGCAGCGTAAAAAATATTACAGCAACAACAGAAATAAACCACGTGGTTTTCCAGAAAGGAGGCAATATTTCAAAGCTGATTTTCTTAGGTAAACCAACAGCCTTATTATGCTGTACGGCATACAGGTAAAGCACATATTTACCGGGCGAAAGATTATCGAGCTTAACTGTACGTTCGTTTGAAAAGAAAGCATCCCGTTTGTAATTACCGGTAAGCATATACATCAATTTTGCGCCATCGGTATTTTTAAAAGCAGGGATTTCACATTGTACCGTCAAAAAATTCTCATCGCTGGTCAGAACAATTTCTTTGTCTGCCTGCATTAGTTTTCCATTTATACGAATGGAGCCTATGTATAAAGCCGGCAGCTTTCCACTGTGTAAATCATCTTCCAATCCCAGGCTGGCTAGTCCCTCACCTGTGGCAAAATAAACGCGGTCATTTGAACAGGCAACCTTGTATACTTCTCTTGATGGCAAACCGTCGAGCGTAGTAAACACGGCTACTTTTTTTCTGTGCATGTCAATTTTCACAAGGCCTTTATTGCTTCCAGCCCAAACAACATTGTTCCTGTCGGTCGCAAGCGCAAAAAAACGCATGTCCTGCAGCTTCAATGAATCAGAAATAGTACGGAGCTTTTTTCCTTCAAGCAAATAAAGTCCTTTGTCGCTGCTGGCAACCCAAACGATTCCAAATTCATCTTTCACTATACTGACAACAGTTCCATCTATTCCCACAATCTTTTCCATTGTATGGGTAACAATATCGGTTAGATAAAGTCCGTCTTTACAACCGAGCAAAAGCTGGTTGCTCCCTATGGAAAATAGTGTTGTGCATCCGGATGGCAAGGTAACAGGGTAAGTGATCAATTGTCCGTTGATCAGCTCCAATAGCTCTGCGTACTGAAGAAAAAACATTCTTCCCTCTTCCGTTACTTCAATTTTACGCGCACTCAGTGAAGAGCCATCTTTTGCTTTAAATGTGGTAAAATTTTTCAAAGAAATATCTGCAGATGCAACAAATTTCGCACTGCTTAATAAGTAGCCACTTTGCCTGAAACAAATATCAGTAAGACCGAATCCATTCGTAAAATTCAACTGAATATTTTCTATTGATTGGTCTTTTACTTTAAAAACAGTTTCGGGTAAAGAAGAAAAAAACAGTTGTCCATTGATTAATTTAAAAAGTGTCGGACGTTGGTCCAGACCTTTTACATTGGAGTAATCAATAATATGTTTGGACCTGCAATAGTAAATTCCTTTTTCAATGGTCGTACACCAAACCCCATTTTCACCATCCACACAAATACCGGTAACTGATAATTGCGGAAGTGAAACAATGGGATTCACAAGTTCGCTATGCTGAAAATAGAGAACGCCTTTTGTCGACGTACCGACCCATAGTCCATTGTCCGTGTCTGTATAGATACTGAGAATGGCAGTGCTAACCGTATAAATTTCAAGCGTATTATCTTTTTTGATGCGGATCACCTTATTATCCCACCCGATGTAACAGTCTCCTGAATTATTTTTTGCAGTTAATATGCGCCATTGCGGAATTTCATTTATGGTCCAGGCAATTTGTTTAGGAATAGTATCTTTTCCCTGTATAATAAAAAACTCAACCGGCGCACCGAACAATACAGGAGGTGGTGTATCGCTTCTTCCCATCCACGGATGCATATTTTTAGCTTGTAAAAAAGCAAAAGGAGTCTTTATAAAATAATGTTCACCAACCGGTATTTGTTTGGGAACAACATTTTGATTTTTAAAGTTGACGCTAAAGTTTTCCGACCGTGCGCTGATCCACAACGTGCTGTCGCTTTCAGGTTGAATGGAATAAAACGAGTTGAACTTTTTGCTTGCAGTATACTTTTTCAGATTACTGTTGAAACCTGCTTCGACGAGGCTGTCATTTTTTTCATCGTAACGCATCACACGATTTGAAGAAGTGATGAACCATAAATTACCTGCAGGAAATTCGCACATACCATAGCAGGAATTTTCAGGCAAACCTTTATTGGCAGAATAGACCTTTATTTCATCACCATCAAATCTGCACACGCCGGCTTCCGTGCTGAACCAGAGATATCCTTTGCTGTCCTGCATCACATTATAACACTCCTGTGCAGGAATGTTCAGATCACTACGATTACTAAAGCGCAGCTGCTGCGATAGTGCATCAAAAGCAAAAAGTAAAAACAGCACAAGAAAATAAATCGTGGCTTTCAACAGGGGGATGTTTGATGACAAATGTAGAGAAATTCACTCCGGTGAAACTGTTTTGAGCGTGCTAAAAACGTTGCAGTTGGTACTGTTGATTTTGAAAATAAAACAGGAGTGAAAATAAAGCGCTGAATTGAATGTAAAGGTGCTAAAAACGTTGCAGTTGGTAGAAATGAAATGGGGTAAGGGGAATAGTTTAGCGGTATCAAATAATGAAAATCGGTTCAGCTAATTAAGGATCCGGATCCTGTACTGCTCCTCTCTCAACAGTTTATTCTTTTATAGAACTAAAATTAATTACAATGAAAATGAAAAATAAATTATGGCTTCGGGCCATCACGATAACCGGTGGACTTGCACTTGCTGCGCTTCAAACGGTGTCTGCACAATCTAATTTCCAATGGGCACAATCTGCAGCACAAGGAGATGACAACCAATATACCACCAGTGTTGCTGTCGATGATGCCGGCAATTCATATAACGCGGGTTTTTTCAATTCCAGTGATGTTTATTTTGACAATATGGCTAACCCGCCTATGTATAATTCCGGTCTCGGGGAAGATGGTTTTCTTGCTAAATATAATCCCGATGGGGTACTAATATGGGCAGCGAATATTGGCGGAACCGGGAATGATCGTTGTTCCTCAGTTTCTGCTTTTCACAATGGAAATGTCCCGGACCAAGTGTATGTTTCAGGAACATTTAATGGTACTGTTACTTTAAATTCCAATCCGTCCGTGACGAATCCGGTTTCCATTAACCTGAGTTCTGTTAATGGTGGACAAGATGCCTATGTAGCTAAATATGATGCTGAAGGTCTCCTGATCTGGGCATATGCAATTGGTGGAACAGGTACTGATAATGCATACAGCATTTCTGCTAACACTAATGGAAGTAGCGGATACGTTTGTTACATTGCAGGTAAACAGGGTAGCGGAACTGGTTTGGGTTGTCATTACGGTAACGGAACCAGCACTATTTCACCTTCATTCACTATTGGAGGTGATGATGGTTACTTGGTAAAATATACAGATAATGGTAGTACAGCTACAGCTAATTGGATAAAAGTAATGAGCTCAACCGGTTCAGATGGATATTATTGTGTAAGCAGCAATGCGACACGTGTATCAGTAGGTGGGCAACATCGGGGTGTAACAACAGTCGAAGGTGCACCCAGCACAATTACAGCAGGAGGCTCTTACGACATTATTGTGGCTAGTTACCTTGCTAATGGGAATTTTGCCTGGGCGAATACTTACGGTTCAACAACCGGTACTTCAAATGAAAATGCAACTTCTATTGCAATCGACCCAAGCGACAATACTTACTTCGGTGGTTTTGCGGCAAGTGGTGTTTATTCTTCCGGTGCCGGATGGGAAGCCTTCGTGAAAAAAACAGATGCAACCGGTGCAACGTTATTTACATCAAGCGGCGGTAGTGGTGGTGATGATTATGTACAAACACTCACCATTGACAAATGCAGCCAGCGTGTATACGTTGGTGGTGTTTACAGAGGAACGCTGATTTGGGGTGCAACATTGTCACCGTTTAATACAACTGCGGATAACGATGGTTTCATGCTCGAGTTGAATGGTTCTGATTTGTCTTACAGAGCAAATACAGCAAACCGTTTAGGTGGAATCGGCGCTGATATCGTTTATTCTATTGGTATAAATCGGTTGAATCGTGAATACGTGGTTGGCGTTTCTCAGGCTTATAACTGGCAAGTCGGAAGCGCAACTTATTTTACAACTCTTGGTTATTCACCGTTAAACACAAATTACGATTCTTTCCTTGCACGTTGGATTGATGGTACATGGCCAGCTGGTGGTACAGGTAATGTAGCTGTACACGCCGGTTTAAGTGTTGACGATTGTACCGAATATGCAGGCGGAACATTGCATGGTACATACACTTTCGGTTCTACTACCCTTAGTTCTACTTTAAATTCGCTCTTAAATCCAACGGATGATATTTACCTGAGTAGAGCTGATCGTTTCGGTAATTACAATCTGTTTACAAAAGTGGTTTATGGTACAGCCGTTGAAAATATGCTCGGTCAAACCATGGACAACAACGATAACCTATATTTAACTGGTTATGCAACTACTGGTGCGGCTGGATCAGTAATTACCTTTAACAATTCTACCTCAATTACTCCGGCTGTTTATGGCACTTCTGCATTGCTTATTAAAACAAACAATGTTGGTCTAACGCAATGGCATGCCATTGGTCGTCCTAACAATATATCAAGCAGTGCTCGTGCAACAGGTTCTGCAGTAGATGCATCAGGAAATGTATATGTATGCGGATATTTTACAGGAAGCGTCCTTTTCGGTTCCACTACTATTAATACCGCTTTTGCAGGACAAGATATATTCCTTGCTAAATATGATAACAATGGCGCCTTACTCTGGGTACGAAATGCAGCTTCAGGCTCAGCAGCAGGAATGCTATTGAAAGCTAATGGCATTGCCCTTGATAACAACAATTTAATCTATATCACGGGTACTTATAATGGTCAAACTAACTTCAATGGAAGTTCATCGACCTATACACTTGCTTATACACTCGGTACCAACCTGGAAATTTTTGCTGCTCAGTTTGATAACAATGGTTATGCTTTAAAAACCCTTGGATATAGCGGAACTACAAATTCTGATGAAGCATTTGGAATCATTGCCCCTTCCTCAAATCTTGTTTATATCACCGGTTATCTTGATCATGTAAACAAGCACGCTTTTACAGCAAGAGCTATGTTCGCAAGTTCACCAATTTGGTACTGGACTAAAATAGCTACTGGATCAGCTTCCTTTGGAAAAGCTATTATTCGTGTAAATAATGACATCTACATAACCGGGCTTGGATATAGCGGAGCCGCATTCGGCAGTCATTCGCTCACAACGTCAGGAACAATTGTGGTTCGCTACGAATACGCTTTTGGTACAGAAATGTTTGTTTCCGTACGTCCGTATGCTGGTGATGGTGTCGGTATTGCCGCTGATAAAGTTGTAGTAGACAATATTTTCACAGCTTCCAGCATGGCTTTAATTGATCAGCTTTCTTCTGACAGAGGAAACTTTGCCCGCTACGCAGCTTTACCATCCGATAACGGAAATTCAATTTCAGGAAACACTGCTCCTGCTATTAAAGGAAGTATGTACCCGAATCCTTCTGAAGGTATTATGACCCTTGAACTCGATGGTCTGCAGGAAGGAAATAGTCCGGTTACGCTTACAATATCTGACATTAGCGGAAGAACTGTTTTGGAATTAAATGGAATCACTGCTTCTAAAACGAATGTTGACGCAAGTTCGCTGGCAAATGGTACATATTATTACCAGCTGACATCAAATAATGAGCGTATCGAAACTGGAAAAATTCTCATAGCGCATTAATTTTCTAATTGGTTTAGTAAAGGACGGATTCTGTAAAAGGAATCCGTCCTTTTATTTAGTTGTCATTGGCTCTGAAATAACCCCGTGCTAAAAACGTTGTATCTGGTAGAAATGAAATGACGTACCCACCCTAATTTTGCCCATCAATTAAAAAAACCCGACCCGGACCTATTCCATCAACCAAAGAAATTTATGCCCGTTACGCCGGTTCCCCCTGCAGAAATGGTCATCGCTTTCGGGAATTTGCAGTACCCCTGCTGCTATTATCGGAAGCGCTTTTTAATTTGCATAAGGACGGATCTCTCACAGAATCCGTCCTTTTATTTTTATCGATCTTCTGGTAGTGGTTAGCAATTGAAATTTCCGGGATAAGAAACTCCCAACTAACTATTACTTTTACCGCATGAGCCAATACAGCTATTACATCATCTACAAACCTTACGGAATGCTTTCCCAATTTACACCGGAAGGAAATAAACCCGCGCTTGGAGAACTTTTTAAATTTCCGCTGGATTGTTATCCTGTCGGAAGACTCGATGCGGATTCTGAAGGTTTATTATTGCTGACCAACGACAAAAAAATAAATCAGAAGCTGCTCGATCCGAAGCAGGGACATAAGCGCACTTATTTTGTGCAGGTTGATGGTGCGATAACGGAAGAAGCAATAAATAAGCTGGCTGCTGGCGTTGAAATAAAAGTGGAAGGAAAAATGTATTCGACACTTCCTGCAACTGTTGAAGTAATTGAAGAGCCGAAACTTCCGTCGCGCAATCCGCCTGTACGTTTTCGCAAGACCATTCCCACTTCATGGATCAGGCTCACACTGACAGAAGGAAAAAACAGGCAGGTTCGTCATATGACAGCAGCTGTAGGATTTCCAACTTTACGAATCGTGCGCGCGGCGATGGAAAAAATTGAGATTGGAAATATGAGCTCCGGCGATGTGGTGGAAATGAAAAGCAACGAAGTTTATGATCAGCTTTTTTACGAAATAAAATAAAACTTATGATCGCAAATATTATTCGCCAGCTTAATTTTAATCTTGCCTACTTAAATAAATCAGTAGAAGATGTGGCCGAATCGCAAATGGCAATTAAGCCCGCTGCAGGTCTCGATAATCATCCTGCGTTTACATTGGGTCATTTGGTAACTGCGTATGCAAACCTGATGAATAATCTTACAGGCGAATATATTCTCGCCGACGGATTTAAAGAAATATTCCTGCGCAACGGTCCCGGTGATCCGACATTACCAAACCCCGATGCAGCTGCATATCCGTCTAAAGAAAAAATGCTCGCCGAATTAAATAATCAGCATCAGCGCTTAGTGAATTATTTAATTCAATTCGATGAAAACAAGCTGAATGAAAATTTCGAATGGCGATTTTCCTCCTATCTCACCACCTACCACGATCGCATCATGTTCCTTTGTGTCAATCATTACGCCATGCATTTAGGACAGTTAGCAGCATGGAGAAGAGCCATGGGTTATCCTTCCGCACTTGCCGCGCTCTGATTACAGATTACGAATTACGGATTACTTTTGGTTTGTTGATATGGTAGGGATTTCCATTAATTACTTTTCCATTCGCTTTGAACATAATTAGTAATTCGGTAATCTGTAATCCGTAATCTGTAATCCGTAATCTTTTTATTTCCTTCGATAAACGGAATATTCTGAAGTCCACCCATTCTCAAAGGAACGGCAATTGAATATGTTTATGAAATCAGGATTTTGATTGAGGTCTTCCCTTCTTAGCTGCAGATCAAGCAATGCAAAATGATTATCCCAAATGATCAGCTCGCCGGATCTTAAGCTTTTGATGCTTTCCGGGTTAAGCTCTTTGTGTTTTGAAATATCGAAAGGATCAATATCAAGCACAACATTAAGATACGGTGCCTGGTACGCGATGCGTGGTAATCGTGGCTCATTTTCACGGAGGAATTTTACAACTTCAGCAGCGTTTTTTTGATCGACACTCAATCTCAGATCGCGGTCAAAATTAATGGAACCGTGCGTGGCTGTAAATGGAAAAACAGCAACATAAACCAGGATTGCAGCTTTAAAAATAGTGTCAAGATTTTTTCGAGCGGGAATAATTTCTTCTGTCAGCAAATTAAATCCTTTCAGCATCATCAGCGCCATAAGTGGAATCACACAAATAAAAACCCGCGTCAGTCCCATAGATCCGAAAATGCCGAGGTACCAGAATAAACTATGCGCAATAAAAAAGCAGAGGAATCCACCGAGGACAAGCACCGGCATTACGCGACTTGTTTTTTTCCTGATCAGATCTTTTACTATGCTGATTGTTCCGAGAAGAAATAAAAGAAAAGAAGGAAGACCAAGAATAAAAAACAGCTGCTTCGCAAAATGAGTCAGCTCCCCCCTGCCGTAAATGCTATCCAGTCGTGCATACGGAATTTTATGAAACACCCAAAGCAGATCGTGATGCGTTGAATAACCTGCAATGGAATAAATAACATGCCCCGTTGCCAGCCATGGAATTACCTTCCATTTCTGCTTTATCATTAAATAAATTCCGAAAACACCGAGAATGATCAATCCTTCCGAACGCACAAACGGAAGAAAAGAGATCAGTATCGCGGCAGCCAGGTATTTTCTTTTTGTCAAGAGGTAAATTCCGCCTGCAAGAAAAAGAGCGAACAAAGGTTCTGTTAACCCGGAAAATGTCAGCGCAAAATACATTGGCGAAAAGATCATCAGTATCGCCACTGCAAAGCTGTTTTTAAGATTCAGCCGTTCTGCAATTTTATACGTCAGGAAAATAGTAGAAAGTGAAGCCAGCGCATTGAACAGCTTCATTCCATCAAAACCGAATTGGGCAAACGGACTTGCGAGCAAAACAAAAAGAGGTTTTGCCCATTGATGGAAAAAAAGTTCGGGATGCTTCGGAGCGTATTTGGCAAACAGGAAATGTGAAATGCTATCTCCCGAGTCGCCGGTGCCGTTGAAATAATGAATTGTCAATGCCGCGATTACCGCATAAAACGCCAGGATAGGATAAATGGGGGCTTTGAAAAACTTCATTAAAACAAATGTAAGCAATGGCAGAAGATGTTGGATTATCCTGTTTCACATCCATATCGTTTCTCCCCCACTGGCGTAATTATTGCCACATCATATAAAAAGAACTTATGAAAACTTCAAGGAACACCACCAATCAGCAAAGCAAGCAAGGCATGTCTAAGAAGCCACGACCTGAGATCCGCGATAACCTGGATAGCAGGGAAAACAAACAGGGAAACAACGATCAGAAGCAGAAAAGTAACAAAGGCGACACGAAAAAAGGCTAAGGCCAATTGATAGTCGCGGTTAGCATTAAAACTAACCGCGACTACATTTATGTTGTGTAACAATTACACAAGATGGGATTTTTTTCTACTGTTTACAGACTTGAAAAAATCGCTTAACATGTAAAACTTAGCGCATGAAAAATCTACATACAGCACATGCCTCTATCAGCATTGCTGTTTCACCAAAAAAAATCTGGGAAGGCATAACAGATCCGGCGCTGATTAAGCAATGGTTTTTAGGAACGAATGCAAGTTCTGATTGGGAAGTAGGAAGTCCGATTACTTTCACAGGTGAATACCAGGGTAAAACCTATCAAGATAAAGGAACTGTACTCAAAAATTTTCCGGGGAAATTTCTGCAATATGAATTCTGGGGATCCATGTCAGGGATCGAGGATAAGCCGGAAAATTATGTCATCGTTTCGTATGAGATTATCCCGGGTAAATTAGAAAACACGTTAACTGTTACCGAGGAAAATATCCCCAATGAAAAAATGAAAAAGCATTCGGAGGAGATATGGAATAAAGTTTTTCATCAAATGAAAGAACTGCTGGAGCAAGAAACTGCCCCGGCTTAGCTGAGCTTTTTAATCACTTTTTCTACCTGTATTTTGCTTCTTGTCCTCGCTGTTTAAAGCGGAATTTTGCTCGAGGAATTTTTTCGCAAATTTTTCGAAAGACGCAGAGTGTTTGCCTGACTGATCTTCAATAACCATACGCAGTTCATTTTTTATTCCGGGTTGAACAGCCGCATAATTTGCGAGTGCAAAAAGAGCATAACGTTTAGTAGTGACCGTTATTTTAGAATCAAGAACCCACTTGAATAAAGTATCAATTACTTCTCCTACTATTTCTGCAGGTATTCCGCAAAGCCAGAACATTTTTGCCAGGCTACGGTCAAAATTTGAAATTTGGATCTTATGCTGATTCGAAAAGAAATAATGAATACATGGAAAAACAACCTGGGGTTTCTTTTCGCAAATGCCACCAATCATCCAGCTAAATCTTATAGCAACCGGGTATTCCATGTGAATTAATGGAATGAGATCAGCCAGTTGTATTTGTTCATTAATAATGCGATCTGCCCATTGCCTGAGCTTTAGATCTGAATTGTTTTCTTTTAACGAACTACTTAACTCATCTGCAAATGAAACCGTTTTTACGCTGGTGTGTTTTTTCTTTGGCTTCAACTTATCGACTAAGATTGAGATGGAATTAATTCAAAATCCAAGATCAATTTGAATACTGAAATCCTGAATTTTGAATTGTTATAGAGAGCCAACTACGGGATTCGAACCTGCGACCTGCGGTTTACGATACCGCTGCTCTACCAGCTGAGCTAAGTTGGCTTTTAATGTGATTGCAAAAATACATTTTCCCGGAAAACTGGAATGATCTGAAATAAATTCACACGGAAAAATTAATTTAATGCAATTGTCTTAGTACAATGATTACACAATTGAGCCTCACCCAGCGAATCGTTCGAATTTTTGTGAATGATTTAGTTTGAAAGAATAAGGGAAGAATCGAAGCGCTGGGTTTTTACCTGTAACGCCTGCCGGAAAGAATCCAATATCCGGGATCTTGGCGGCGTCCGTTACAAAACTTCAGGAAGCGGACGAACCGGTGCAAAGTGTCCGCATTGGAGAACGTTGCGATGCAGGAAATTGTGAAGAAGAATGGGTGAATTGATTTTGTTATTCCGAAAGGTAGAAACGAAAAAGGCGACTGCGAATCAACTTGATTAATTCAACTCTCTCTAAAGAAAAAAGGTGCGACCTCAGGAAATTTGCCGTCCGGTTTCTGCAGTAAAAAATCTGCGTTGGGATTTCGTGCGAAAGAAAACCATGAAGTTCGGGTTGGCCCTTCGAGCGCAAGCACGGCTTGGTTTTCGCTCGATTTTTTGCTGCAGAAACCAGGCAAATTTCCGTAAGGCGCGATTTTTTGCCTGCCTGCAGCTGCGCGGGCCTGTGCTGCGGCAGGTAGGTTTCTTTTTTCTGAAAAAAGAAAAAGAAGCAAGACAAAAGATTCTTCTTGTTGATTAGTGCGGCTGCCAATGCGCGAGGAACAGTTCTAAATAAATAGTCTTGCAATGATCAAAAATGCGCCATCAAGAATAAGCAACATGTTTGTAGACAAGTAAAGGCTATGGAAAATCATCTCCTTATGTTTTCCGAGAAAAAGATTTATTGGAATAAGAACAGCACAGGCGATAAGGTTAAATACTATTCCGAGCAAAATTCCAATGTAAACAAATCCGGCTTGCCCATCATTAGGATTAAATCCGGGAGAATTAATGCTATTGTGTAATTCCCATATTATATAGCAAGAACCAACAAATAGCGCAACCGCAATTGTAAAGATAATAACCTGCGTTATTTTCATTTAGCTTCTCACCGCCACCGGAAAAATCTCCTTCAATTTCGCCACAGCATAATCAATCTCTTCCTTCGTATTATTCTTACTGAAAGAAAAACGCACCGAAGGTCGACTCATATCTGTTCCGATCGCTCGTAACACGTGTGAGCCCACATTACTTCCTGATGAGCAAGCGCTTCCTGCCGATGCAGCAATGCCGTTGATGTCAAGATTGAACACAAGCATCTCCGCATTTTCAGTTGGCGGCAGACAAACATTCAGCACGGTATAAAGTGAATTTCCTTTTGCATCGCCATTGAACGTTACACCCGGAAGATTTTTCTCAAGTTGCGCGATCATGTAATTTTTCAATCCTAAAATATATTCCTGGTGTATCGCTAAATCACGGTAAGCGATTTCCATTGCTTTCGCCAATCCGATAATTCCGTAAACATTCTCAGTTCCGCCGCGCATGTTACGTTCCTGCGCACCACCGAAAATTAACGGTGCAATATTGATATCGCTGTTGATGTAAATAAATCCAACTCCTTTTGGTCCGTGAAATTTATGTGCCGCACAATTCAGAAAATGCAGATTCATCTCTTTCACATCGATCGTATAATGTCCGACTGTCTGAACTGTATCGGAATGGAAAATTGCATTGTGTTTTTTACAAAGTTCGCCCGCCTTTTTCAACGGCAACAAATTCCCGATCTCGTTATTCGCATGCATCAATGAAACGAAAGAACGCTCATTGTTTTTCAAAAGCTCTTCCAAATGTTCCATGTCGACGTGACCATCAGGCGTAATCTTCACAAGACTCAGTTTGATCTGGCCTTTATCCGCCATCGACTCTAGCGTATGCAAAACAGCATGATGCTCCAGCGGTGAAGTGATCGCATGTTTCAATCCAAGACAATCGATAGAACAACGAATTGCCATATTATCTGCTTCTGTTCCGCCAGAAGTAAAAAATATTTCAGAAGGAGAGCAATCGAGCAAACGAGCAACAGTTTTCCGCGACTGTTCCAGCAACGCACGTGTCTGGCGCCCCCATGCGTGAATGGACGAAGGATTTCCATAATGTTCTGTCATCAATGGAATCATCGCGTCCAACACTTCTTTATCAAGAGCGGTGGTAGCGGCGTTGTCTAGGTAAACTTTCATGGGTTTCAGATTGAGAATGCAAAGGTAAGATTCAATATTCAAGATTCATCCGCCGCGGCGGACAAAATTGAAGTTTAAGGGGATTGGGGTAATTGTTGGGTAGAAATGGTTAAAATAGGGTTGCTTTCACCAGTTTCTTTCTCTGTTTCTTCGAGTCCACCTGTTTCTTCGAGCGTAGTCGAGAAGCACTTTCAGCACAATTTCCCTCACGAAGCCAGAAAATCCGTTATTCAGCACATTCACTCTCATTCAAGTAAACAGTAATTATTGTTAATGAATTTTACATAGAAAGTTGAGGGTAATTGTGCTGTATTTCTATATTTGGGTTGATTAGAGATTAACTTATTTCTTCCCTATTGTTATGGCTACTCCTACTACTGTATTTCCAATAGAAATTCGATTATTTGATTCACCTTCTGATTTTGTTTCCAGGGAGGATTTTGAAAGAAATGATATAGAAAATTACAAAATTGTTTCAGAAAGGGAATTATTAAAAGAGCGACAGGTTCTAATTATAGAAAGAGAAAGACAGCATGGACAAGTTCGTGTCTTTAGGAAGTTATATGAATTAGCTACTAGGGAATCAAGGAACAATTATTTCATTCCAACTTTTGATTTCAATCAGATTTACAAAGAGTTGAGAAGTAGATTGTCAGAATCAACTAAGGTTTTTATTGATAATTTTCCTATACCAAATAATGTTGACCGGGGAAATAGTTTAGACCAACTTTCAGAGTTGTTTAATACGTTTAATAATTGCACATTTTTTGTGGCAACAATGTCACATAATAGCATTCAAAATGTTGTTACGTTTCCTTACAACGTTTCTTTAAGGATAGCTGAAATACTTATAGATGTAGATTCAATAAGCTTAACCGATGATGAAATTCAAGATCAAATTGCTAATGCAGAAAAAATTGAACAACGTCAATCTAAAGCTCAAAGAAGAAAAACAAAACCCCAACAATTCCAACCCACCACCACCCCTCACGACGAACTCTTCCGCGAACTAATCAACAGCTCAGAATTCGCAGCACTCCGTGAAGTCGATGAATTTATTTTAGAAGAACAACGCACGCATTACAATACACTACGCCAATTTCAAAAAGAAGAAAAAGATAGTTCAACACTTTCTGATCTTGCGCGTGCTTTAGATTCCAAACTCAAAGCATCGCAATTAAGCCTTGATGAATACGGAACTGATTTTACAGTTTTTGATCTTTGGAAAACAATAGTTTTAGTTGTTCGTGATGTTTCTAAAGCAATTGATTTCGGAAGTACTGCACAAGATTCAAACATCATTATTCCGAATACTTATCCAGAGCTCGAAAGAAAATGGGCATCTGAAATACTTCAAACATTCATCGTTCCCGGACAATCTGTCCATAGTCCAATCTTGCTTAATTATTTCAGCTTCTGCGAAAATCCTTCAGGAGCGCCTTATCTTTTCGAAGAATCAATCAAGAAACAAATTGTCGAAAATCTATTAGAAAAAGATTATCAGTCAACTCAATTTGTTCCATTGATTTGGGGATATTTCGAATCGCTCGGACAAATTCCATTAAAGAACATTGATAATCTCGGTTATTTTATTGCCAGCGTTTTACTTCATCCGAAAATCAAATCCATTTGGAATGATGCGCAACAAATTAACCAGCAACAAACTTCTTCTTCCACTCCACTCTTCAACAACGGCCGTGTAATCGGACAATATTCACCAGACGAAGCATCCGCTGTCGATCATCTCGATTTCAAACACGATGTACATGCGCTTGCGGCATTAATTGCTTATGAAAAAACGCCTTTACCGCTTGCAATCGGCTTATTCGGCAATTGGGGTTCAGGAAAAAGCTCTTTCATGAAACAATTGCAGAACCGTGTTCAGACACTCAGCACGGAGCAATATGAAAATGCAGAAGTTGTAAAATCATCGAACGGCGAAATGCCGTATTGCAGCAAGATCGCGCACATCACATTTAACGCCTGGCATTTTTCGGATGCAAATTTATGGGCCAGTATGATGGTGCATGTGTTTGATGAACTATTGAAAAACATCGGGACGACTGATGATCGTGATGTGCTTCGTAAGGAATTGCTGAATAATCTTTCCACCGCACGTGAAGCTTTAAAGGAAGCGGAAAAACAATTGCAGGAAAGTACACGCCAGAAGAATGAAGCACAACTTGCTCTCGAAAAGGTAGAAACAACAAAAAAAAACATTGATGCTGAGCTTAAAACCGTTAAACTTTCACTTGGCGATTTGGTCAGCGCATTGATGAAGGATGATCAATTCAAGTCTGCCGTTAAGCATACTGCAAAAGAAATCGGCTACAATAAGCTTGTGCAAACCAAAGAACAGCTGGAAGAATTTAAAACAGAATTCGGCTCACGCGGACAACGATGGAAACGCGCAATCGGAAATTTGTTCAGGGGAAATATTCAATTCAGCTTCTTTTGTCTTTTACTGATCGCATCACCTCTGATCGTTGGTGTTTTATACAAGCTAAACCTCGTGCAGCTGAACGCGAACATTGCATCGATCGGAGTTTCTGTTGTGACATTCTTTGGCTGGATCTTAGCGCAATTGAAAAAGTTCGACAGCTCACTCGAGAAAATTGAATCGTTGCAAACTATTGCTGTGAATAAAAAAGAAGCGGAACTTGAAGCACAGGAAGCTGCATTACAGGAAAAGCTCAAAGTGTATGAAGCTTCTGTTGTGGAAAATAAAAAGCAATTGGATGTTGCCATAAAAAACGAAGCTGATGCACAGCTTGCATTGGATTCACTTGACATCAACCGGCAATTAACCAGCTTTATTCAGCAGCGGCAAAGCGGAAATAATTACCAGCAGCATCTTGGTATTATTTCACTTATCAGAAAAGATTTTGAAGCGCTCAGCGATTATTTAAAGATCGGCCGAAAGGAAAAGAAAAATAAAGACCGCATCATTGATCGTATCGTCCTCTACATCGATGATCTCGATCGCTGCAAAACAGAGCGCGTGGTTGCAGTGCTCGAAGCTGTTCATCTTTTGCTTGCGCTCGATTTGTTTGTTGTGGTCGTTGGCGTTGATCCGCGCTGGGTTTCTAAAGCGCTGAAGGAACAATACAAAGAACAGCTTCATCTCGATGCAACGGAAGACAGCGACACTTCCCGCCTGCCCGGACAACGAGCAACACCATTCGATTACCTCGAGAAAATTTTCCAGGTTCCATTTGTTTTGCGTTCGATGGATAACAATGGTGCGAAAAAACTGCTGGATAATTTGTTCAAGGGTCAAGTGAAAACAACAGAAAATAAAAGTGAAGAAGCCCCTTTCGAAGGAAAATTAAATGACCCTTTTAATACAGGAAATCCTGTGATGAAAGATCCGTTTGATGAAAGCAATATTTCTGCTGAACACCAAGAAGCGTTAAAAAAGAGAGCGCTTGAAATGGAAGAAGAAATTCAAAAGAAAAAACAGGAAGAAGAAAAGAAAAAAGAATTCATCGAACAAGTAGAAAACCTGAGCATTTCAGAAGAAGAATTAACCTTCATGAAAAGCATCGCACCCATCATCGGCGCTACTCCGCGCACAGTAAAACGCTACGGAAATCTTTACCGCCTCATCCGCGTACACAGTGATATTCCAAGTTATACAGCAGAAAATCTAGAGGATTATCAATCCGTCATGCTGCTGCTTTCCATCTCCGTAAGCAACGGCTCCATTGCACGACCTTTTTTCAACGCATTAAAAGAATCGAAGAAAAAAGGATTTTATGAAGTGAATGTTGAGCTGATCGAAAAGCTTAAAGAAGAATCCGAAGCCAAAAAGAAAGAAAAGCAAGATGAAGAGCTGAAAGAAAAGCTTGAAGCCCTGGATGAACAATTACAAGCGTTACATCAATTAGAAAAAACGCTTGTGAAAATGCCTGCTGAAGTAAAGGATTTCAGCGTTGCAACTTTGAAAAGATATTCGCCCGTAGTTTCGAGATTTTCTTTCAGAACGTTGAATTGTGTTGAAGAGGAAATGATTCAAAAATAATTTGACAATTCGAAAATTCGAGGATTCGAATATTCCTTAATTCGGCAATGGTAATTTGGAAATCTTGTAACCCCATTGGCATCACACAAGTCCTGTAGGGACGACACTTTTGTAAAAAAAACAATCTTAACCATGATCCAAAGCCCTGTAGGGGCGACATTTTTTCCACGCGTATTGCCTGTGTAGGAGAGGCGCGTAGAAAAAATGTCGCCCCTAAAGGGCTTGATTACTTGATGGTTTTGTTTTTTACAAAAGTGTCGTCCCTACAGGACTAAAAAAAACACTTGTCCGATTACTGATAATTATTGGGATTTAATCTAATAAAAACAGTGACCTCTAGCTTGTCGACGTAGCGCCCAGAGGATAAATTTTCAAATCCTCAAATCCACGAATCTTGAATCTTGAATTTTGAATATTAAGATTGCTGCTCCTTAATCAATTCCCGAATATCAGTAATGATCTTATTCGCTAAATTATTCGCAGTCGATTCCGATTCACTCTCCGAATAAATACGAATGATCGGCTCTGTATTCGAACGACGCAAATGAACCCATTCTTTATCGAAATCAATTTTTACTCCGTCAACGGTATTGACAGGCTGCTTTTTGTATTTCGATTGAATGCCGCTTAAAATATTATCGACGTTCACTTCAGGAGTGAGCTCAATTTTGTTTTTGGAAATATGATAATCGGGATACGAAGAGCGTAACATGGAACAGCTCTTCCCGAATTTTGCAAGATGAGTTAAGAACAATGCAATTCCCGCCAGCGCATCGCGACCATAATGCAATTCAGGATAAATTACGCCGCCATTTCCTTCGCCACCGATGACAGCATTATTCGCTTTCATCATTTCCACCACATTCACCTCTCCAACCGCAGAAGCAAAATATTTTCCACCCGATTTTTCTGTCACATCACGCAATGCACGGGTGGAAGATAAATTGGAAACCGTATTTCCTTTTTTATTCCCCGACAAATTTTTCAAAACGTAATCAGCAACAGCCACCAGCGTATATTCTTCGCCGAACATTTCACCGTCTTCACAAACAATCGCCAATCGATCTACATCCGGATCAACAACGATCCCCAAATGAGATTTTGATTTGGTAACCACTTTCGCAATATCACGGAGATTTTCAGGAAGCGGCTCCGGGTTATGCGGAAATTCACCTGTCGGATCGCAATATAATTCTGTAATATTTTCAACGCCAAGCGCTTTGAGCAACATCGGTACAGCAATGCCGCCTGTCGAATTCACAGCGTCAACAGCAATACGGAAATTGGCAGCTTTGATCACATTTACGTCCACCAAAGGAAGCGCAAGGATCTTATCGATGTGATACTGAATGTAAGTGTCATTAAACGAAACAGTTCCAAGCACGCCGACTTCAGCAAATGTATATTCTTCTTTATCAGCGATCGCCAGCACTTCTTCACCGTCAGCGCCGGAGATAAATTCGCCTTTTTCATTCAGCAATTTCAGCGCATTCCATTGTTTCGGGTTATGGCTCGCAGTAAGGATAATTCCGCCCGCCGCTTTTTCCGCAGGCACAGCCATTTCCACAGTTGGCGTAGTCGACAATCCAACATCCGTAACATCGATTCCTAGCCCGATTAACGTGCCTGTAACGAGACGATTAACCATATCGCCGGAAATGCGCGCATCACGCCCAACCACAATCCTGATCTTCTTCGCTGATTTGCCGGACGCGCTTTCGCCAACGCGTTTTTTCACCCACGTGCCATATGCAGCAGTGAATTTGACAATATCAACAGGACTAAGTCCATCACCGGGTTTTCCGCCGATAGTTCCTCTGATTCCTGAAATAGATTTTATTAGTGCCAAGGTAGTATATGTTTTTCGGGGGAGTGCAAAGATACGTCGGAGAAAAAAAATATGGCATTTAAATTGCGAAACATACTAACAACCTGAAATGCGTTTTTAGTGAAAAACTTTAGGGTCTTTAACACGCTTTAGGCAACAAACGGGTCCTAAAAACGTATCTTTGTTAAGTATAATTCAAAATCCGTTCTATGGACACAGAGCCAAATTCCAACGAGGGGTTGGTCGAGCGGTTTGAAGCAATGTTACGGGGCCAGGCATCTTCATTTTTTGATGAGGATGAATTGGAAGAGTTAGCCGAACATTACATGGATACGCTCCAGAACCGTAAGGCGCTGGCTGCTATCGCACTCGCACGTACCCAACACCCTTTTTCTCCGTTATTTATCGTGCTCAAAGCGCAGGTTCATGTCCAGCTTGGCGAAAACCAGGTTGCGCTTGAAATCCTCGAAGAAGCAGAACGAATGGAACCGTTTTTCGGTGAAATCCACATGACCCGTGGCAGTATTTATGGCCAGATGGGATTGCACGAAAAAGCAATGCTCAGCTATAAACGCGCCGGCGAATATGATGTTCCGGAAGAAGAAGTGAAATTTTGCTGCGCATTTGAATTCAGCAATATGGGCCGCTATAAAGAAGCGATTCCATTATTACGCCGCGTCCTTGCTATTAATCCTGATTACGAGACCGCTCAGAATGAATTGGCGTATTGTTATGAAATGGTGGATGACAAAGAAGAAAGCATTCACTACTTCAATAAATTCACTGATGTTCGCCCTTATAATCCGCAGACGTGGTTTAATCTTGGTGTTGCTTACAGCAGAAGTGGCTTGTATGAAAAAGCATTAGAAGCTTACGAATATGCGCTTGTTATTAAAGAAGATTTTCCTTCTGCCCTTTTTAATAAAGCCAATGCATTAGCTGCAACCGGTTTGGTGGACGAAGCAATTATTACGTATAAAGAAACATTCAAATACGAAGAGCCACGTGCCGACACCTACTATTATTTAGGTGAATGTTACGAGCGTAAAAATGATTTGGACCAGGCGCTTGCGTATTACAATCGCGCAACCAAAACCGATCCGGAATTGGCAGATGCGTGGCTTGGAAGCGGAATAATTCTCGAGCAGCAAAATCGTTTGCAGGAAGGAATTCATTACGTGAAAAAAGCATTGGAAATTGTTCACGACAATGCCGAATATTGGTACATCTACGGTGATCTGCAGCTGAAAATGGGTTTCCAGGAAGAAGCAGAAATGGCTTACAAAAAAGTTGTTGAGCTTGAACCTGAAAATCCGAATATCTGGCTCGATTATTCAGGTGTTCAATTTGAAATGGAACATTGTAATATGGCTTTGGAAACGTTGCAGGAAGGAATCAAATACCATCCGCAAAATGCCGAGCTCAATTACAGGATGTCGGCGTATTTATTGAGTCTCGGTAAAAAACAAGACGCACTTTCTTATTTGCATCGCGCGCTTGAGCTTGATTTCGATAAGCACAGCACTATCTTCGAATTTCGCCCGGCGCTGAAGAGCAATACAGGGCTTGCGGAGATAATTGAATCTTATAGGAAGTTGGATTAATTAAAGGGTACGAAACACGAAATAAAAAACGAAAAAGTACGAAAACGAAAAAGCATCGAGTATAATTTGTACTCCGCTGGCTTTCGTACTTTTCCGTTTTTTATTTCGTATTTCGTACCCCGCCTTTTTTTACATAGTTTTGTCCTGTTTTTAAGCCAGAAAATTGCATGAATGTAAATCTACCACACCTTCCTGAACGTCCCGATAAACCTCGTAAAACGGGTCTGACCATGGTCATGGATAAAGGGTTAGGGATCAAGCAGGCGGAGCAATTTATTGAAGCTTCCGGCGATCTTGTTGATATTGTAAAGCTCGGTTTCGGAACTTCCGTTGTTTCCAAAAATACAGAAGCGAAGATCAAACTTTATAAAGAAGCCGGCTTCCGCGTGTATCTCGGCGGAACATTATTCGAAGCATTTATTATTCGCGATATGCTGGATGATTATATGCGTTTCGTGGATAAATTAAAGATCGATCACGTAGAAGTTTCTGATGGTTCTATCGACATGGACCACGATGAAAAATGCGGATACATCAATAAGCTTGCAAAACATTATACTGTACTTTCTGAAGTCGGATCGAAAGAAGAAGGAATAATTATTCATCCGAGCAAATGGACTTCCATGATGTTGAAAGAGCTCGAAGCGGGTTCATGGAAAGTAATTGCTGAAGCGCGTGAAAGTGGAAATGTCGGGATTTATCACCGCAACGGACAGGCACATTCAATGCTGATCAATAAAATTATTGCCAAAGTAAAGCCTGATAATATTCTCTGGGAAGCGCCACAAAAAGCGCAGCAGGTTTATTTCATCAAGCTGTTCGGCGCAAATGTGAATCTCGGGAATATCAGCTTTGATGATGTTATTCCTTTAGAGACACTGCGACTCGGATTACGCGGCGATACATTTTTCACTTTCCTTCCGAAAAAATTACAAAAAACAACCTAGTTTCAGCAAACAATAATTCTGATGAAAGAAGTTACGGTCCGGGAATTACAGAACATGCGCGATAACAAAGAATCATTCCAGCTGATCGATGTACGCGAACCACACGAAGCGGAAATTGCATCACTCGAAGGTGCAGAGCTGATCCCGATGGGAAACATCCTGAATGAATCAGAGCACATTTCAAAAGATAAGCCCGTCATCATTCATTGCCGCAGCGGCGCACGTTCTGCTTCTGTTATTCTTGCATTAGAAAAGCAGCACGGGTTCACCAATCTTTTCAACCTCAAAGGCGGAATTTTAGCCTGGGCAAAAGAGATCGATCCAACAATGCCAACTTATTAGATTCAAAATTTATCAGCCTTCGATACATTTTCCTTTTTTGTCAGACTGAGTTTTCGACGAAGGAGAAAGTATCGAAGGCTGACAAAAAAGGAAAACACTCAGTCTGACAAATTTTGAATTTCTATGAGCTTTCTCTCCTCCGTTTTAGATTTTATCCTTCATAT
Organism: Bacteroidota bacterium; assembly: GCA_031412295.1. Classification (GTDB taxonomy): domain Bacteria; phylum Bacteroidota; class Bacteroidia; order Palsa-965; family Palsa-965. The sequence goes on along the minus strand of JANOCU010000033.1, from coordinate 98,486 downwards.
CAATGATCACCTCGATGCGATGGTGGCGGAATATGGAACGTTGATCTATGTCATTCTTTTCGCTATCATTTTCGTGGAGACCGGCGTTGTGATCATGCCTTTCCTTCCCGGCGATTCGCTTCTTTTTGCTGCAGGTGCGATTTGTGCACGCAGCGCAGGACAACCGGATGCGCCAATGAATATTGTGGTCATGATCATTCTTTTATCGGTTGCAGCTATTCTTGGGGATAATTCTAATTATGCGATCGGTCGTTTTTTCGGTGCAAAAGCGGTTGAATTAAAAATAGGCAAAAGAAGATTGGTGAAGCAGGCGTATATCGACAAAACACATTTGTTCTTTGAGAAATACGGAACTAAAGCAATTATCATGGCACGTTTTGTTCCGATTGTAAGAACATTTACACCGTTTGTTGCCGGCGTTGGTAAGATGGAATACAGGAAAAAATTTCTTCCGTTTGATGTCATTGGCGGAATTTTATGGATCAGCAGCATGTCGCTTGCGGGTTATTTTCTCGGAAGCAATCCATGGGTAAAAGCGCATTTTGAAGCCGTTGTTATAGGCATCATTGTGCTATCAATTCTGCCCATGTTATTCGCATGGCTGAAGCATAAATTTGGAAAAAAAACAGCCTGATCGTGCGCGGGTTCGGACTCATCGGCTTTCCTCTCACCCACTCTTTCTCAGAAAAGTATTTCGCTGAAAAATTTCTCCGAGAAAATATTTCAGATGTTTCCTACAATTTATTCCCGATTGATTCCATTGACAAATTCCCGGAATTAATTTCAGCCAATCCGAATCTTGCCGGATTAAACGTCACCATTCCCTACAAAGAAATAGTAATTCCTTTCTTAGATGAATTAGATGAAACCGCAAAAGCAGTTGGCGCAGTAAATACAATAATAATTACTCGTCCCTCGCCCCCTTTTTCTTCCGTTCCCCGCCCCTTTTTTATAAAGGGATTCAATACTGATGTCCACGGCTTCCGCCAATCTATTAAACCATTCCTTACTTCTGCACATGAGCGCGCGTTGATTCTCGGAACTGGTGGTGCATCAAAAGCAGTTGAGTATGTTTTGAAACAAATCGGCGTCGATTGCATTTTTGTTTCGCGTGAAAAGAAAAATCTTCCGGGAAAAACAATTCTTACCTATGAAGAATTGAATTCGTATGTAATAGATTCCTGCAAGCTCATTGTAAATTGTTCGCCTGTTGGAACATTTCCAAACGTACACGAATATCCAAAGCTTCCTTACGAATCAATTACAAAAGAACATTTACTCTACGATCTTATTTATAATCCTGCAGAAACAGAATTTCTGAAAAGAGGAAAAGCAGGTGGTTCAGAAATAATGAATGGATTGGATATGCTGAAAATGCAGGCGGAAAAAGCGTGGGAGATTTGGAATTCGAAAATTTGAGGATTCGAAAATTCAACCCAAACTGAATCTTCACGTTTTAAAGATTCAATTTCTTACCTTTCTAATATGAGACATTTGAAATTAAACCTTCCCGATTCAATCGACTTGAGTGATCATGAGATTGTAATGACATTGGCTGCACGACTTTATGAAAATGGAAAACTTTCTTTGGGTCAAGCTGCGGAATTGGCAGGGCTTTCTAAAAGTACCTTTGCTGAACTATTAGGAAAATACAATGTTTCACTATTTAATTTTCCGGTATCGGACCTTGAATCCGATCTCAGAAACGCCGAATAATTCGAATCTTCAAATTTTCGAATCATTTCAATAGCAACAAATCATCCACCCCAATCGTCCTCTCCACAGTAAATCCTTCTGCGAATTCCGCCTGGATATCTCTTCCGTAAATACGCATTTTCGCTTTCACCGTTTCCATAAATTCAGGAGATGAAATAGGTGTCGACGGCTCTTTCGATTGCGGATCAAAAAACTGTGAGCTGAATGCCATGATCGCTTCAATCTTTTTGTCAATAAAAGGCGTAATGTCGACCACAAGATCCGGTTTCAGATTTCTGTCCTGGATGTAATGATAAACCGCAACCGGGCGATGAGGCTTCTGAAGCTCCTTATTAAAAGCTGTTTCAATTTTAGCCAGCCCCGAATAAAAACAAGCTTCCGAAACCATTTGTGAAGCACGTCCATGATCCGGATGACGATCAGCAATTGCATTACAAAGCACAATCTTCGGACGATACTCGCGAATTTTTTCTACCAATAAATACAAATTGATTTTATCATTTTTGAAAAACCCATCTTCCAATCCTAAATTATCCCGGAACTGAACACCAAGAATTTTCGCAGCAGCTTCCGCTTCTTCCAAACGCAATTCAGCACTTCCGCGCGTTCCCAATTCACCTTTCGTCAAATCAAGAATTCCTGCAGAATAACCTGCTGCAATATGTTTGAGCAAAGTGCCCGCACAGCTTAATTCAACATCATCAGGGTGAATGCCTATTGCTAATATATCTATCATAGATGGGGAAAAATGTACGAATTACGATGTACGATTATGAGAAAACTGTTCATGGAAAACATTACGAATTACAAATTACAGATTAAGATTTGAAGGAAACTATTTCGAATTTTAAAATCAACCTTCCAAAACAAATCGTACATCGTAATTCGTACATCCTTTACTTCGCTTCAATCCATTTTACAATTCGCTCACTGTTCGGAAGCTCTTTGGAATTTGCATGACTAACATAATGACCATTTTCATCGATCATGTATTTGTAAAAATTCCAGCGCACCTCTGTATCTTCCATTCCATTTTCATTTTCATGAGTAAGCCATTTGTAAAGCGGGTGCTGCTGCTCTCCTTTTACATCCACCTTTTCCATCATCTGGAAAGTCACACCATAATTTTTTGTGCAGAATGTTTTGATTTCCGTAGCATTTCCCGGCTCTTGTCCGCCGAACTGATTACACGGAAAACCAATAATAGCCAGCTTCGCGCCATACTTATCATGTAATTCCTGCAGCTCTTTGTATTGTGGCGTATATCCACATTCAGAAGCAGTATTCACAATAAGCACCTTTTTACCTTTAAGAGTAGAGAAATCAAAGTTTTCACCATCAAGGGTTTTTGCTTTGAAATCATAAAGTGTTTTTGCCGGCGTATCGGTTTGGAATGACATAGCTATAACAGTTACAAAAATAACAGCTGGAAGTAAGATCTTTTTCATGGTTCTGGTTGTTGATTATCAAAGTTACGACAAATAAGAATTATTGGATTTGAAAACGCTCCTCCTATGGACATATTTCGTAATTTTATAAAAAAGAAGAATATGAGTTTGCATATTGACTATATAACCGATCAAAAAGGAAATCCTAAATCCGTAATTATTTCAAACAAAGAATGGATGCGGTTGTGCTCCGAACTTGAAAAAACCAAAACCAAGTTAAATATTCTTTTGGGAATTCAAGATGCAATGAATGAAGTAAAAATGATCCAAAAAGGAAAAAAGAAGGCAAAAACATTGAGCGACTTCTTAAATGAATTATAAGGTCCTCACAACCCGGAATTTTGAGAAAGAAGCCAAGCGCTTAATTAAGAAGTTTCCTTCATTAAAAAAGGAATTGAATGATCTGAATGCTGAGCTTCTTGCAAATCCTCAATCAGGTACTTCAATAGGTCATCACACTTTCAAAGTTCGCCTTGCCGTTAAAAGCAAAGGAAAAGGGAAAAGCGGTGGAATGCGGGTCATCACGCATATTAAATTAGATTTTTTTGTGCAAAACACTTCTAATATTTTCCTCCTTTCAATTTATGATAAATCAGAATCAGCTAACATTAATAGTGAAGAATTAAAGCGTTTAATTCAATCAATTGCAAGGTGATTGGAAAAACATCATAAAGTGTAGTGAATAATCAGAGCGGATTTCGAATTCTCCGAACTAACCACTCCAAACTAACCACTAACCACTACCTTTGCTCCAATGTCCCTTCTTTCACAAACCGTTTCCCTTATCAAACGCGAAATTCTGCTTGAACAAAGACAGAAATATGCTTTTTACGGAGTGCTTCTGTTTGTCGTCTCAACCGTCTTCGTAGCTAAATTCAGCTTCAAAACACTCAACGACTTTCCAACCTGGAACGCACTTTTCTGGATCATCCTCCTTTTTGCTTCCGTAACCGGCGTGGCCCGCAGCTTTGCACAGGAAACAAAAGGCCGGCTGCTTTACCTTTACACACTCGCCGATCCACGCGCTATTTTCCTGGCCAAGCTCATTTACAATAGCATACTCATGGTCATCCTGGGCTTTCTCGGACTTGCCATCTTCTCCTTTCTCGTCAGCTACCCCGTTCAGAATTCAGGGATGTTTTTCCTGACGCTGTTTTTAGGCTGCACCGGGCTGGCGGCGGCTTTTACAATGATTTCTGCAATAGCTTCCAAAGCCGGAAATAATTTCACTTTGATGGCAATCCTGGGTTTCCCGGTTGTGCTGCCACTGCTGCTGGCTGCCATAAAACTTTCTAAATACGCCGGCGACGGATTGCCCTGGAGCGTCACTTCCGCCTATCTCGGCGTTTTAGCTGCATTAAACGTGGTCATCATCGCACTCGCCTACCTCTTATTTCCGTACCTTTGGCGCGATTAAAAACCCCGGGATTTCTTTCAAAATATAACCACTCAGGTCAGCTACAGCCACAAGCAAGCAGAGACCAAAAAAGTCAAGCAAAATGAAGCGGAATTGGTGGAAATTTTTGTGCGTCGTACTGCTCGTTTTTACTTTTTTTGCCGGAATTTTAACTCCATTATCTCCCGGGATGGTTGTTACTTCCAATACCATCATTCCTACTTATTCCGCGCCATTCACCGTTAAAATTCTCGGCTACAATACGCGATTTAAAGAAAATGAGAAATCTTTTTCAGGCTGGCTCACAAACTGGGATAATAAAAAAGCTGTCAATATTTGTCCGTCAACGATAAAAGTGATCGATGATAATCATGTTGAATTAAGCTTCCCGCCTACTTCACGTCTCGACAGTATGTTTTTCGGGCTGACAGTTTACAATGATGCAGACGGAAGAATTTACATGCATTCAGCGATTTTCACAACGGATACAATGCAAGGCGGATTAGTGCAGATGTGCAAACCGGTTGTGAAAAATGAAGCGCAGGATCATTTCGCATTTCCTTTTCGTGATATTTTGTATGAGTCGATGCGGAATTTATTTTTCCATGTGCCGATGTGGTTTGCAATGATCGCTTTGTTGTGCTGGGCGGTCTGGAATAATTTCAGGTACCTGCGCGGTTTCGATTTGAAATACGATGCAATGGCAAATCAAGCGATCACGACAGCATTGCTTTTCGGAATTCTCGGGTTAATTACCGGTTCCGTATGGGCGCGTGCAACATGGGGCGCCTGGTGGGTGGATGATGTAAAGCTGAACGGAACTGCAATTACCATGCTGGCGTATCTCGCGTATTTTGTATTACGTAATTCAATGGACGATGAACAAAAACGTGCACGGGTAACATCAATCTACAGCATTTTCGCATTTGTAATGATGATCGTTTTGATCGGGATACTTCCGCGATTACAGAAAGCAGATTCATTGCATCCCGGTAATGGCGGTAATCCTGCTTTCAGCAATTACGACCTGGATAATTCATTACGACCGATTTTTTACAGCGCTGTACTGGGATGGATCTTACTTTCCTTCTGGATCTACTCGCTTCGTTTACGCATTTCAAAATTGCAAGCAAAAAATATTGAAGCATGAAAAATATTCTTCCCCGTTTTTTACTGATGGCATTGGTGCTGCTTTCATCAACTATCCTGAATGCTCAAAGCTCGCTGGATGAAAAAATATTTACTCAGTTGCGCGGACATGCATCCTTCAATGCAGTGTTTATTATTATCGCTGTCATCTTCATCGGGTTAATTATCGCACTAGTTCGCATCGACAGAAAAGTAGCACGTCTTGAAAAAGAAATGAAAGGACCTAAATCATGAAAAAGACACATATCGTTGGAATCATCGTTATCGCGCTTGCAATCGGAAGCATGTTTACGCTTCTCGGAAATTCAAGCACCTACGCCGATTTCACACAAGCCGCAGCAACAACCGACCAGGTTCACGTTGCCGGAACACTCAACCGCAGCAAACCGATGGAATACAATCCGGAAGTTGATGCGAATCGTTTTTCATTTTACATGACCGACAGAAACGGAAATGAAAAACACGTCGTGCTCAAAAAAAGCAAACCACAGGATTTCGAACGCTCACAACAAATCGTAATCGTAGGCTCCATGCAAGGCAACGACTTCGTAGCGAATGATATTTTAATGAAATGCCCATCGAAATACAACGACGGCAAAGAAGTAGCAGACGCGAAATAAGGTGATTAGTGATTGGTAATCGGTAAATAATTCACCTGTCACCCGTCACCTGTCACCTCTCACATCTTCAACCAATCACGATCACCAATTAAATGGACATTCAATATCAGGGAGAACAATTACTTTGGGGCCAGTTAGGACATTTTTTTGTTGTCCTTGCTTTTGTGACGGCTGTGTTCTCTGTAGTTGCAAATATTTTTCGCACGTACAATAAATCGCTTGACCAGGGCTGGAAGATTACTGCACGCAGCTTATACATCATCCACGCGGTTTCTGTAATCGGAATATTCACCACGCTTTTATTGATGCTCATTACGCATCGTTTCGAATACCAATACGTTTGGCAACATTCGAAACGGGATATGCCGATGAATTATGTGCTCGCGTGTTTGTGGGAAGGGCAAGAAGGAAGCACATTACTCTGGCTGCTCTGGCATGCTGTAATCGGTTTGGTGCTCATGCGCAGAGCGAAAGAATGGGAAGCGCCGGTCATCACCGTAGTATCATTAGTCCAGGTTTTTCTTTCGATGATGCTGCTCGGCGTTTATGTCGGAAAAATGCACATCGGCGCAAACCCTTTTGAATTGATGCGACTCAAAGAAGACAATCTCGGGCTTCCATGGACAAAAATTCCGGATTACCTGACAAAGATTCCATTGTTCATGGACGGTCGCGGTCTAAATCCATTGCTTCAGAATTACTGGATGACGATTCATCCGCCAACACTTTTCTTAGGATTTGCATTGACAACAGTTCCATTCGCCTATGCGATTGCAGGATTGTGGACGAAAAAATACCATGAATGGCAACGACCTGCATTAACCTGGACTTACATAGGTGTAATGGTTTTGGGAACAGGTATTTTAATGGGCGGTGCGTGGGCATATGAATCATTAAGCTTCGGCGGATTCTGGGCTTGGGATCCGGTAGAAAATGCTTCGTTGGTTCCATGGCTGATTTTAGTAGGCGCGGCACACGTCATGTTGTTGTACAGGAACAAAGGACAATCACTCTTCACCACATTTTTCCTTTGTATCGCATCTTTTTTATTGATCGTTTATTCAACGTTCCTGACAAAGAGCGGAATCCTCAGCGATACCTCTGTTCATGCATTCACCGAAGAAGGATTGAATGAAGAGCTCACATTTTTCATGGGATTTTTCCTGTGGCTTTCCGTTTTGCTTTTGTCTTTCAACTGGAAGCTGAAAGTTATTTACACAGGAATCGCTGCAATTGTTTTTGTTCGTTTCCTTGACGGACATCATGCGTCCTCAATGATCATTTTGCTTTTAGCATCGTTTGCAGCAATGATGATCGGCTACCTGCGGTTTTTTCCAAAGGCAAAAGGAGAAGCTGAAGAAGAGCTTTGGTCGCGTGAATTCTGGATGTTTATCGGATCGCTTGTTTTATTGCTGGCTGGATTTCAAATTATTTTTTACACATCATCACCGGTAATAAATAAGTTTTTGAAGATAGAAAGCATTCACAATTTTTTCGTGTGGCTGAATACAACAACCAACTGGGACTGGACAACAATGCTTGCTGATGCGCGGATTGCACCGGGAGAAAAAGTGATTTTGTTCTATAACAAATGGCAAATTCCGTTCGCGTGTTTTGTTTGTTTCTTAATGGCCATCACGCAATATTTTAAATATCGCAAGACCGATTTTAAAGTATTCATCAAACAGATTCGCCGTTCGTTTCTTGTCAGTCTTACAATTACGCTTCCACTTGTTATTATTATTTATTTCAATGCCGATTTCGAAAATCAGCATCCGGATAAACAGAGCATTTTTATTCTTTGTTCTTTTCTCGTCTTCTGTTCCATCTTCGGCATAATGGCAAATGCAGATTATTGGCTGAAAGTTTTTAAAGGGAAAATCAGCAAAGCCGGCGCCTCAATCGCGCATATCGGTTTCGGACTTTTAATTCTTGGTGCAGTTATTTCTACTTCGAAAAAAGATACGTTCTCGAAAAATTCATCACGCACAGATTTAAACCGGGTCGTAGAAGGCGCCAGCAACACAGAAAATATTTACCTGAAAAAAGGTGACACGCTTCCAATGGGTGATTACCTGATCACTTACACGAATCGTGAGCGCGTCATTACAGATGGCACGCCGTATGTTTATTATCATGTTGATTTCATGAAAATAAAAGACGGAAAGCCTGAAAAAGAATTTACGCTGAAACCGTTTATCCAGCTGAATAAATTTATGGGTAATGCCCCTGAACCTGATACAAGGCATTTTCTTCATAAAGACATTTACACATTCATTAAATTCGTAGATCCTGCTACACTTACCGACACGACGAATTATTCAGGATCAAACGGAGAGCTGTTTGACAAGCCGCGGAATAATACGGTCGCAGTTGGTGATACGATTGGTCTTGACAATTGCATTGCTGTGCTCGACACCATTATTCGCATTGATTCAACGAACAAGTATTATAACGCGGATGAATATGGAATTGCTGCTGAATTTAATGTGTTCGACAGCTACATGGGTAAGAAAAAGCTTGTCACTTATTTCTTTATCAATAAAGCTTCGGGTATTACAAGACAGCTTGATGCAGTAGATGAAGAATTGGGTGTGAAGCTTACCTTCTGGAAAGTTCGTCCTGAGAATAATAAGATCGATGTTTATTCTGCGATAAAACTTTCTAAAAAAGCAGATTTCATTGTAATGGAAGCGTCGATATTTCCGGGAATTAATGTTTTGTGGCTTGGATGTTTGATCATGATCATCGGAACTTTTCTTGCTGTTCGTGAGCGAAAAAGAAAAAACAAGCTCGATAGAAGCCGGGACGAAATAGAAACTATTAACAAGCACTAAAAAAAATAACATGGCTGAAAAAGCACTTCAACGCTTACGTGTCATCCTCATCGGATCAGGTAATGTAGCAAGCAATCTCGGCCGTGCGCTGGTGGCTGCTGATACTGAAATTGTACAGGTTTACAGTCAAAAAGCTGCAAATGCAAAAGCGCTGGCGAAAAAGCTTAAGGCAAAAGCGCTTACTGATCTTTCCAAAATAGATAAGCAGCCTGCTTTGATCATCATCGCAGTTAAAGATGATGCGATTGAAGCGATCGTCAAAAAGATGAAAGTGAATGATGGAATTGTTGTTCACACTTCCGGCAGCGTTGGAATGGATGTGCTCAAAAAATTCACTCAATACGGCGTACTTTATCCGCTGCAAACTTTTACGAAAGAAAGCAAAGTAGATTTCAGCAATGTGCCGATGTGTCTTGAAGGAAGCGACGTGAGCACATTAAAATCGCTGATGAATATTGCTGAGACACTTTCAGAATGCGTTTACAACCTGGATTCAAAACAACGCCAGGCTGCACATCTTGCTGCTGTATTTGCTAACAATTTCACAAATCACATGTACGCGATTGCAGAAGATATTCTGAATGAGAACAAACTTCCTTTCGATCTTATCCGTCCGCTGATTGATGAAACTGCTTTGAAAGTAATGGATGATTTTCCGGCAAATACACAAACAGGTCCGGCCTCAAGAAAAGACACAAAAGTGATGACACGCCAGATCACGCAGCTGAAAAAGCATCCGGAACTGAAAGAGCTTTACAATGAAGTAAGCAAAAGCATTATTAAAAGAGCTTCCCGCAAGAAAAAATGAGCGTTAATTTCAAAGAACGTCTGAATAAAGTCAAAGCATTTGTTTTTGATATCGACGGCGTGCTTACGGACGGAAAAATCCAGTTCAATTCAGATAACACAACTTCGCGCACTGTAAATGCAAGAGATGGTTTTGCATTACAGCGTGCAGTGCATGAAGGATTTCTTGTCGCAATTATTTCAGCCGCACGCGATGAAAATTTAAAACAGCGATTTAAAAATCTCGGTCTGCAGGAAGTTTACATCGGCGCGCTCGACAAAGAAGAAACCTTCAAAGAATTCACCACCGTTTATAACATCGCTGAAGATGAAGTCTTATACATGGGCGACGATCTTCCCGATCTGTTAGCCATGCGCCGCGCAGGAGTTCCCTGTTGCCCCAACGACGCCGCTTCCGAAATCCGCGACATGTGTGTTTATGTTTCCCCGCTAAAAGGTGGCGATGGTTGCGTACGTGATGTGATTGAACAGGTTTTGCGACTTAATAAAAAGTGGTGACGTGTGGCAGGTGACAAGTGACAGGTGGAAAAAAAAGCCTGACTAATAACCTTTCACGTAGTACCTTCACTTGTCACCTGCCACCTGTCACTTTTTCCCTATTTTTACCCCAATGATCGCATTCTTCAAGCTTATCCGTTTACCAAATCTGCTCATCATGGCGTTTACGCAATACATGGTGCGTTGGTGTTTGCTGATCCCGATCATGGAATTAAAACGTCATGACCTGGATTATTCGCTTCTGAATGTGCAGATGACGGAGTTCGATTTTTTCCTCCTGGTGCTTGCAACTGTAATGATTGGTGCTGCCGGTTATATCATCAATGATTATTTCGATGTGCGCATTGATGGTGTAAATCGCCCGGATACAAATCTTGTCGGCAAAAAAATAAAACGTCGAGTTGCAATGGGCGCACACATGACGATCAATTTTATCGGAGCGGGACTTGGCATTTATCTTTCGTGGAAATATAATTACTTCCGAGTCGGCGCATCTCTTTTTATTGCCACTCCTGCCCTGCTCTGGATTTACTCTACCAATTTAAAGCGGAGATTTCTCATTGGTAATTTTGTCATAGCCTTGCTTTCCGCAATTGTTCCGTTGATCGTGGTGCTTTTCGAAATTCCAAATATTCACGCCGCATTTCCTGAATTGGTTTCTGCCGGTTACCTGAGCTTATCCTATGTTTTCCGTTTCACATTGATCATTGCGCTCTTCGCTTTTATTGTTACACTGATACGTGAAATAATAAAAGACGTAGAAGATTACGAAGGCGATATGGAATACGGTTGCAAAACCATGCCGATCGTTATCGGAATTGCGCGAACAAAAATTGTGCTTGCTGCGATCAGCGCAATTGTAATTGCAGGAATCGGCTGGCTCCAGTATTTGCAATTCATTGCGAAAGAATGGTCTTCATTTACCTATTTTACATTGCTGCTCCAGGTTCCGTTGCTTTATCTTGCTTATCGCGCATTGACAGCAAAAGGAAAAAAAGACTGGCATTTTTGCAGCGTGCTGGTGAAGATTATCATGGTGGCCGGCATCAGCTTTTTATTTTTATACGCACACCAGGTTTACAATTTGATTGAAACAGATGTATCCTGAGAAGTTAGCGAAATACCGTTTCATCCTTGCGTCAAAATCTCCACGACGTCAATTTCTTCTTACAGAATTAGGAATTCCATTCGAGCTCGTGTCGAAAGAAGTCGACGAGTCGTTTCCTGAGCAGTTGCAAAAAGAAGAAATTCCATTATTCCTCGCACGCAAAAAAGCAGACGCATTTGAAGGAGAGCTGGATGATAAAACGATTGTCATCACTGCTGATACAATTGTGTGGATAAACAATCACGTGCTGAATAAACCTGCCGATGCTGAAGAAGCACGTGTCATGTTGCGTGAACTTTCAGGAAACCGTCATGAAGTTTTTACAGGTGTTTGTTTGAAGTCGGCGAATAAAGAAATTGCTTTTTCCGTTTGTACGATCGTTTATTTTCGTGAATTGACTGACGGAGAAATTGATTATTACATCAGTCAATACAAACCATTTGATAAAGCCGGCGCTTACGGTGCGCAGGAATTTATCGGTTACATCGGCGTAGAAAAAATCGAAGGCTCATATTTTAATGTGATGGGATTGCCGGTGAAAGAATTATACGAAGAGCTCGTAAAGTTTTAATTTTATCACCACTCACTTTTTACCAATCACCTTTTTTCACCAATCACCAATCACTTTTCTTTACCAATCACCTTTTCCATGCATCGCGAAGAAATCATTTCAAAAATATTCGCCTTCCTCGATAAGATCGGAATCGAGCACGAAGAATCGAAAATAGAAGGACCCGTTTTTATGCCCGGCATGACCATCCAAAACGGCAAGCTGATTGTCGATCCACCTGCTGTAAAATATCCAGGAGATCTCTTGCATGAAGCAGGACATATTGCAGTGACGGCCGCAGAAAGAAGAAATATAATGAACGGCGATATTGCAACAGAAAATGCCGGTGAAGAAATTGCAACTTTACTCTGGTCGTACATGGCTGCACGCGAAATAGGAATTCCACCCGAAGTAGTTTTTCATCCGGCAGGTTACAAAGGCGATTCGGAATGGCTCGTAACGAATTTCAATAACAAAACGTTTATCGGATATCCGCTTCTCAACTGGATGAAGATCGTGGAGAAAAAGGAAGATGGAGATTTGAGAGTGATTAGTTGGTTGAGGAATTAATTTACTTCGGATCGTAACCTTCAATAATAATTCCCCCGGCGATAACGGTTTTTAATTTCCCGACACCTGAAAATACGCGGTGCTTTCCGTACTCCCAAAAGCTGATCTCATTGGTGATTTCATTAATATAATTGATCGTTATCCAATGTGTACCGAATCTTTTATGCTCGATTGGACGCGGTCCGGAATATTCCCTGTGCGCTCCTGATAAGGTATCGAGCATGCTGCTATTAACAAGAAGGATCACTCGTTTATTGCTTTCAGGTGCTCCTGCGGCTTTTATCAAATCAAATTGTGCAATTGAAATCCCCCTGAAATTATCACCGACTTTTTGCACCTGGAATCCCATCGAACGCAGGAAAGTAACCTGCGGATTAATTGCGGCCCCGGCCCACGCTGTATTTTCAAGATGTTTTTCTGCTTTGTAATCGATTGCGTTAAACGGAAATGTATGAAAGGTCGAAGCCAGCGTAAGATAAAGCGCCATGTCCATCATCTCAGGCATTTTTTCCGTGGTCGAGGCATTTTTGAACTTAATTTTTTGATTGGGATCTTCGCTTATATCGTTCCCGTTAATTGCATTGATAACACTTTGCGGGGTTTCAAATTCAATTCCGTTCCATGTCGTCTTTCCCGTATAATAAAGATCCGTCATGAATTTTGCATAATCATCAGGATTACATTTTATCCACAACCTGACAACGGCAACTTTTCCGCAAAAATCAGTGTAGTGTGATTGAAAAAGATTGTCTCCTTGCTGATCGATATTTACCTGGAGCTGCTGCTTAAAAAGTTCGTAAGGGATTTTAAATATTTTCGAATCGATCACACGTTTATTAAATGAAGGTGTGATATAATTCAGGATAAAGCTCATCTGGGCAAAATGTAAAAATTCAAATCGCTCCTGGAAGCCCTGCAGATCTGTCCCGAAAAGATGAAACAGCTCCTGGATTTTATTCTCGGGTGTGGTTACAATTACATTCTTAACCATTTCATCCCGCTCCACAATGCTCATACGTTCTGTTAATGTGGAATCTTTCCATGCAGTAGTGAGAATCTGCATACGCTGCTGCATGGTCAGCTTCGAAAGCGTGTTTTTTTGTTTCGCCTTTTTATATTTTTTTATTGGATCCTTCCCGGGTTTTGAAATTGCAACCGGGGAATTCAGCACAAGAGAATCTTGCTTTGCGTAAACAAATACGCTGGAAAATGAAAATAGCAGCAGAAAGAAAATGCGGGTCATGGGGGAGCATTAATTTGATCCTGCTAAAGTACTACAATTCAGAAAACAGCTTTCTAACTCTTTTATTCGGTGGCGAGGCAACACTGCAGCTAAATCACTCTTCCTCTTTCTTCTCCCAAACCTTATTATCCTCATTATACTTCTCCTTATAAACAACGCCCTTATCCTTCTTCACATAATACATCATCCCTTGTTTTTTCTCATTTAGATAAGTACACATTTGAATCGTATCACCCTGCGGAGATAAAAGTGCAATCGTTCCATTCGGCTTCCCGATCGGGCAATATAAATACGTTTGCCAGGCAGCAGGAGCACGTGGATCTTTACTTTCTTTTATCTGAACATAATAAAACCCGTCTGACGTTTGTTCTAAGTCCGCCATATCCTGCAAATGCATGATGTAACAAATTCCGCCAAGCGAACGGTATATCTTAATATACTTAGCAAGCAAAAATGTATCCTGCGAAGTGCGCACAACATCAGCACTATCGCATTTATCAAATGTCTTACGATCTTCCTGCGCCTTTACAACTTCCTTCGCCTTCTTTTCTTTTTTCTTATTCAGCTTTCCAAGATTTTTATCGTGGCGCTTGTCTGCTTTTTTCTTTTTCTTAGCCAGCTTTGCTGAATCCTGCGGTGATTTTTTAGTTGTCTTTTTTACTTTGCGGGGCTTTTTCTTCTTCGGCTTTTTGCGTTTCTTTTTCTTCTTCATTACTTCCACCTGCGAAGCACCGGAACGTGCAGTGCCGCCGCTCTTCCATTGAAAGGAAAAGAGGATGCCAAGGGTAAGGAAGACTAAAATCAGCAGGCGAAATTTCATCCGGGTGATTGGTGATTGGTGATTGGTGATTGGTGATTGGTGATTGGTGATTGGTGATTGGTGATTGGAAATAAAAAAAATAGTGTTTCTTGAAGTTACGATTCTTTAATTTCCCCACCAACTTTTCCCGACCACCTACCACCAACTTTTTTTTCGACCACCTACCACCAACTTTTTTCCCGACCACCTACCACCAACTTTTTTCCCTAAGGCAAAATTAATTTCAAAGACTTCTCCCCCACTAAACCCTTAATCGCCAGCGGAAAATGATGCGCGTCGAAATTCCCCATATACCATTGTCTTCCTTTCGGAACCAGCAGAAGCAATCCTTCATCATCACCCATCGCGCTGAAATTGTCGTTGTTCTCTTGCCGCGCAAAACCTTTTACACCATGCACCGTGATGATCCATTCGCGCATCGCAGCCACATCATCACAAACAATTCCGATCTCGGAAACAGCAACGACTGACAAAGCAGAAAATTTAGGCGCATTGCCTGCAGGGGAAATGGCTGCACGTGCAATCAGCTCTACAATATTTCCGGCAGGATCATAAAAGTAAATTGATTTCGCGCGCCAGGATGAAAAGTCCACGATCTTACCGGTCTTCTCTTCATTTTCGAGCAAATCAATTCCATGCTGGTCCAGCCAGTTTGCTGCATCTTGCAATTGATCGGGGCGAATGTTAAATGCGAAATGATATTTGGCATCCTTATCACCGGGAACAAAATTTATCCGTGTGTAACCACAGTGAAAAGAAAATCCATCTGATGCGGAAACGGCTTCGATTTCCTTAAATCCTAATTCTTCCGAATAGAACTTCTTCATCTCCTCAACATTCCCTGTTGCAAGTGTTACTTCTTGTAGTTGCATTTTTCTGAATTTATTTAATGCCACCAAGACACAAAGGCACGAAGAAAAACTTAGTGTCTTTGTGTCTTGGTGGCATTATTCATTTCGTGTATAAAATATCTTCCCCGGATTCAAAATCAAATTCGGATCAAAAAGCTTTTTAATTCCGCGCATTAATTCCAATCGTTTTTCATCGATCGCAATCGGCATATAAGCTTGTTGAACCAAACCAATTCCATGTTCACCGGAAATCGTGCCGCCGAGCATGACGCACAGCTGGAAAATTTCGGTAATTCCTTTCGGCAATTCATTTTCCCAAACGTCATCCGGCAAATCACCTTTGATAATATTCACATGCAGATTTCCATCGCCCGCATGTCCGTAACAAACTGATTTGAATCCGTATTTTTTTCCGATGTCTTTTACACCTTTAAGCAAACGCGGTAATTCAGCACGCGGCACAACAGTATCTTCTTCTTTGTAAACACTGTTTGATTTTACAGCTTCCGCCACTTTTCTTCGCATCTTCCAGAGCATTTCTTTTTGCGCAGCTGTATCAGCAAATAAAATTTCACCTGCTTCGTAACGCGACATTACTTCTGAAATTCGTTCCGCGTCTTTGTACAAAACATCCATATCATTCCCATCCACTTCAATCAGTAAATGTGCCTGCACTTCATCAGGAACTGCAATAGAAATATCAGGATTGTAATTCCGCACCCAGTCAATTGCATCACGCTCCATAAATTCCATTCCCGAAGGTGTAATTCCTTGCCTGAAAACTGCACTCACCGCCTCGCATGCTTTCTCCGCAGAATTAAACGGAACCAGCATTACAATATTATTTTGCGGAAACGGAATTAAGCGAAATACAATTTTGGTAATTACTCCTAACGTTCCTTCACTGCCGATCATCAAATGCGTTAGATTATAACCGGTAGAATATTTCAAAACATTTGCGCCCGTCCACGTAATTTCTCCTGTTGGCAAAACGATCTGCATATTTAAAACATAATCGCGCGTTGTGCCGTATTTCACAGCTTTAGGTCCGCCGCTGCTATGCGCTAAATTGCCACCGAGAAAACAAGAGCCTTTCGAAGCCGGATCAGGCGGATAAAAAAGTCCTTTCTCCTTTACAGCATTCTGAAATTCTTCATTGATAACCCCCGGTTCAACTGTCGCCTGTAAATTGCGTTCGTCGATTTCAATAATGGAATTAAAACGTTCCATCGACAAACATATTCCGCCATAAATTGCTAATGCGCCACCGCTCAATCCTGTTCCCGCTCCTCTTGGTGTAACAGGAATATTCCCTTCATTCGCCAGCTTTAAAATTCCGGAAATTTCTTCGGCGGTACGCGGACGAACAATTAATGCAGGTTTGTAAATCAGGTCTTCTGTTTCATCGCGTCCATAACGTGCCTTGCGTTCGTCATCTTCATGCACAAATTCTTCTCCAAGAATTTTAATCAGCTGCTGAATAAGTAAAGGCGTAATGGTTTGATAATTCATCGGGCAAAGGTAAAGTCTTCCATCATTTAAAGTCCCACCAAAATCTACCGGGAATGCCTAACAGCAAACATTGATAAAATATGTAGCAACCTATAAAAAATGTAAGATAATATTTATGTAATAGCCTAATCTTCTTATATTTGAATGGCAGCCTCCCATGCTGACAGTGTACACAAAGGAACGGCAACTCCCTTGTACACCTTAAACTTATAAAGCATGAAACGAACTTTACTGATTTTTCCGGTTATTTTCCTGTGTGCTCTTTTAGGAAATGCACAGCAAGCAAAAGTTTCCACTGTTAAGCAGGGATTTCTTATTGAGAAGAATTCCGCACAATGGCCAACGAATGTCAGCTATATGGCTGATGTTTTCGGGGGACGCATATTTTTTGAGAATAACCGTTTCACATTTTCCCTTCATAGTCTTACTGACCTGGACAAGGCTCACGAGGATGCGCATCACAACAGCACAAGCATGCAGCGTGCAACTATCCGTGGTCATGCTTACCGGATGAATTTCGTTGGTGCTAATCCGTCTCCGTTAATTGAAGGCAATGATCAGCAAACGAGTTACCGTAATTATTTCATTGGCAATGACGAATCAAAATGGGCGTCGAATGTTCCGTTGTATACCGGAATTACATACCAATCGCTTTATGATGGAATAGATCTGCATGCGTATGGCGATGGTAATAATTTGAAATATGATTACATCGTTTATCCCGGCGCAGATGCAAACCAGGTTCGCGTGACCTATGAAGGTGTGGATAAAGTTGAACTGAAAAATGGCAAGCTCGTGCTTACAACTTCATTAGGAGAAGTGATCGAACAAGCGCCGGTTGCATGGCAGATCATTAACGGAATAAAAAAAATCGTAAAGTGTGAATTTGTATTGCGGACAGGAAAGGAAATAGCGCAGACTGAAATAACCTTCAATTTCCCGAATGGTTATGACGCCAATGAAATGTTGCTTATTGATCCTGTATTAGTTGCGTCGACCTATTCAGGTGCAACAAGCACAAATTATGGTCATTGTGCAACGTATGATGCACAAGGAAATATTTACACAGGCGCAATTTCTTTTTCACAAGGTTACCCTGTAACAACAGGCGCGTTCCAGGCTGTTTTCGGTGGCAATACAGACATTGCAATCAGCAAGCTTAATCCTACAGGTTCAGCATTACTTTATGCAACTTATATCGGTGGTGCCGAAAGTGATTATCCGCATAGCATGATTGTGAATGGAGCCGGCGAATTATTTGTTTATGGTTCTACTGCAAGCTCAAATTTCCCTGTGACTGCAGGGGCATTTGATCAATCGTTTAACAGTCCGCCCGCCATGTGGAGTATGGATATTATTGTTTCACATTTGAATGCAACCGGCACTGTGATGATTGGTTCAACTTATGTTGGCGGAAGCGGAAATGACGGGAGCAACGCAATCAATTATAATTATGGTGATACCTACCGTGGTGAAATTATTCTTGATGGCGCGGGCAATCCATACATCGGAAGCTTCAGCGAATCGGCGAACTTCCCGGTTACCGCTGGCAGCTATGATAATACCGCGAACGGCATGCAGGATGCAGTGATT
The DNA here is from genome assembly GCA_031412295.1 of Bacteroidota bacterium. Taxonomy (GTDB): domain Bacteria; phylum Bacteroidota; class Bacteroidia; order Palsa-965; family Palsa-965. The sequence goes on along the minus strand of JANOCU010000033.1, from coordinate 79,768 downwards.
TTTAAAATGAATCCGGCGCTTACAACAATGACCTGGAGCACTTTTCTCGGTGGATCAGATAATGATGGCTGTTTCGGGATCGACCTGAGCGCGTCGGGTGAAATATATGCTGTTGGTGCTACTGCCAGCTCGAATTTTCCTGCTATGGCGGGAACGTACCAGGGAGCTTACCAGGGTGGAATGTATGATGGATTTGTTGTGTTGTTGCTTGGGAATGGTTCGCTCATCGGATCTTCAACATTTTTCGGAACGCCTGGTCAGGACCTTGTTTATTTTATTGATGTTGATGCTGCTGATAACGTTTACATCTACGGACAGTCGGATAATGCGATCCCTGTCACAGCCGGTGTGTACAGCAATCCCGGCAGTCCGCAATTTATTTCCAAGCTTGATCCTGCATTATTGTTTTTACAGATGTCAACTGTATTCGGAGATGGAAATACAATGAATTCTATTTCTCCTACAGCATTTATGGTTGATGTTTGCGATCACATTTATGCTGCCGGATGGGGAGCTGTTGCCGGCTACACTGTAACGCCCGGCGCAATTCAACCAACAACAGATGGAAATGATTTTTATCTCATCGTTCTCGATCCGAATGCAACCGCTTTAATGTACGCAACATGGTTTGGTGCCAATGGCGGCTGGGAACATGTTGACGGCGGAACAAGTCGTTTCGATCCGAATGGTATTGTGTACGAAGCAATTTGCCAGGGCGCTTCGAATATGACTACCACTCCAACTGCATACAGTCCGACAAACCAGGTTGGCAGCTATGATGTTGCCGTTTTTAAAATTGATTTCCAGGCCGTCGGTGTTATGGCCGTTGCAACAGCAAGCACGGATACTGTTTGTGTCAATCAACCTGCTGCGTTTACAAATGGAAGTGTAAATGCAACGGATTTCATTTGGGATTTCGGTGATGGGTCTCCCCTGGATACAAATGCAAATCCAACGCATGTTTATGTAACACCCGGAAATTATACCGTTACGCTTATTGCAATCGATTCGCTCAGCTGTAACATTGCCGACACGTTTTATCTGCCGATCACTGTATTACCACAACCTGTAGTTTTCCTCGGAAATGATACTACCATCTGTGGTCCGGTTAACTTGCCGCTGAATGCAACAACTGCCAATTGCACTTACCTCTGGAGCACAGGAGCCACAACCGCAACGATTACTGCAACTGCCGCAGGAACCTATTGGGTAGAAGTTGATAACGGGCAATGTTCCGCATCAGATACGATCAATATAACGTCGTTCTCGCTGCCGAATATCGGAAGTGATACGACAGTGTGTGATGGCACAGTCGTCACGCTGGATGCCGGCAATCCCGGTTCAACATACAATTGGAGCACAGGTGCAGTAACACAAACGATCAACGTTACAACTGATGGAATTTATTGGGTGGATGTATCTTCCGGCAATTGCACCTTCCGCGATTCAATTGATTTAACCGTGATCATTGTACCACAGCCGAATTTAGGAAATGACACAGCGATCTGTCCCGGCAACACAGTTACGTTTACAATGACTGCCCCTGCCGTCAGCTACCTCTGGTCGGATGGCAGCAGCGACATGACATTTACTACCGACACGAGTGGTACAATTTGGGTGACAGCAACCGTCGGCGCATGTACAGCTTCTGATACGGTGAATGTTTCATTTCTTTCAGATGTCTATTTAGGATCTGATGTTTCCTTATGTGATATTTCAACCGGTGCTGTACTCGATGCAGGAAATCCGGGATCAACTTATTTATGGAGCACAGGCGCAACAACACAAACGATCACCGTAAGCGAGCCGGGACGTTATTGGGTAAATGTGGTTAATACATCAAACTGTTTAATAACAGATACGATTGATGTTGCGGGTGATATTGCCGGAACAGCGTTGTATATTCCGAATTGTTTCACACCAAATGGTGACGGCAAAAACGAATACTTCTGCGCAGAATCATCCAGCATAGTAGAATTTCACATGCAGATCTTCAACCGCTGGGGACAGCTGATCTTCGAATCTTCAGACATTACAAATTGCTGGGACGGTAAATACAAAGGCGCGCGCGTGCAGGAAGATGTTTATGTTGTGAAAACAAGCTATACAAGTGTGTGCAGCAACAAGAAGATGCATCGTATTACGCATGTTGCTGTGTTGCCGAAATCGGATTAAAGCAGATTTATCATTAGGCACGTTTCTTAAACGTGCCTAATGATAAAAAAATAATTCTTCAATTAATCAAACTGCCTTACGACTAGGAAGTCTGCATTCTTGCAAAATCTTCTGGAAGAAAAAACAAAAGTATCATCAGTAACCCCGTCCTTCAGGTCGGGGTTACTGATACGGCTTTAGCCAAAAATACAGGAAGCACACTTTTCAAGCAGATCTCTCCTGTGAAATTTATTGAATCCCATCCTCCTATTATACCGTTAATCAAACAAATTCTGCCATTAAGATAGCCGTTTTTGCTTTGATGGTCTTTTGCTTATTTTGTAGAAAATTACCCTCCATTATGAAACAACTCCTCAGCACAATTTACGCTTTTCTATTCGGAACTGTTCTCCTGCTTCATGCGCAGAAATCAATTACACTCGAAGACATTTATAAAAATAACACCTTCAAAGCGGAATTCGCCAAAACAGGCATTTCAATGAATGATGGTGAACATTATATGCTTCTCGGCGCAACGACAGATGAAAAGAAAGAAGCTGCGCTGATGAAATATGAATACAAAACAGGTAAAGCTGTTGATGTGCTTTTTCGCCTGGGTGAACTCATTCCCGAGGGACAGCCGAAGCCCGTTTCAATGGTCGAATTTACTATGAGCCCGGATGAAAGCAAAGTGCTGATCGCGACCGACCAGGAAAATATTTATCGTCACTCTACAAAAGAGATGAATTATATTTTCGATCTGAAAACAAAAAAAATGACGATGCTTTCTGCTGATGGAAAACAACGTCTTGCGAAATTTTCACCGGATGGAAAAAAAGTTTCCTACGTGCGCGACAATAATATTTTTATCGTTGATCTTGCTACGAATAATGAATCGCAGGTAACAACAGATGGCGCGTGGAATAAAATTATCAATGGCGGAACTGATTGGGTGTATGAAGAAGAATTCGCGCTGGAAAATGGTTTGTACTGGTCGCCCGACAGCAGACGGGTTGCGTATTATCGTTTTGATGAAAGCCGCGTAAAGGAATTCCAGATGACGATGTACAACACTGGCTTGTATCCTGCACCCTATTCATACAAATACCCGAAAGCAGGCGAAGAAAATTCAATTGTCACCATTCACATGTATGATCTGGCAACAAAACAATCTATTCCTGTAAACGTCGGATTGGAAACAGACCAATACATTCCGCGTGTGATGTGGACAAAAGATGCAAACACACTTGCATTTCTTCGCATGAACCGTTTGCAAAATAAAGAAGAACTGCTTTTCGCAAACGCCGCTGACGGAACTTCACGCGTGATCTATACCGAAACAAGCGACACGTACCTTGAAGTTTATGATCCGATTGTTTTTCTCAATGATGGAAAATCTTTTTTATGGACCAGCGACATGGATGGCTGGGTGCACGAATATCAAATCGGCATTGATGGAAAAATTATTAAACAAATTACAAAAGGTGAATTTGATATTATTGACGTTTATGGATACGATGATAAAACAGGAACTTTATTTTACCAGTCGAACGAAGGAAATGCAACACAGCGAATGGTTTATTCCATTAAGCTGAATGGCTCGAATAAAAAGAAGCTTTCATCAAAATCGGGAAGCAATATGCCTGCGTTCAGCACCGGGTTTAAATATTTTATCAATACGTATTCGAATGCGAACACACCAAATTACATTACGCTTAATGCAGCTGATGGAAAAGAAATAAAATTGCTGCAGGATAATTCGAAGCTGGCTCAAGTCACCGCAGGATATGGTTTCGCGAAGAAAGAATTTTTCACTGTAAACAACCGCGAAGGAATTTCTTTGAATGGATGGATGATCAAGCCGAACAATATGGATCCGGCAAAAAAATATCCTGTGTTGCAGGTTGTTTATGGCGGTCCGGGAAGTAATATGGTTGTTGATACCTGGGCGGGCAACGCGTTGTACTGGCACCAACTACTCGCGCAACAAGGTGTGATTGTTGTTGCAGTCGATAATCGCGGAACAGAATATCGCGGAAAGAAATTTAAAAAATGCACTTACGGACAAATGGGAAAGCTCGAAAGCGCCGACCAGATTGATGTTGCGAAATATTTAGGAACGCAACCTTTCGTTGATAAATCGCGCATCGGCATCTGGGGCTGGAGTTACGGCGGATACATGTCGAGTCTTTGTCTTGCAGTAGGCGCGGATGTTTTTAAAATGGCTATCGCAGTAGCACCGGTAACGAACTGGCGCTTTTATGATTCCATTTACACTGAGCGTTACATGGGCCTTCCGAAAGATAATGCGACAGGCTACGATGCATTTTCACCGGTCAACAACATGGACAAAATGAAAGGTAAATTGCTGCTTATCCACGGAACCGGCGATGATAATGTTCATTTCCAGAATTCGATCGAGCTGGTGAATGTGCTCGTAGAAAAGAACAAACAATATGAATTCTACCTTTATCCCGATAGAAATCACGGAATCCGCGGAGGAAATACGTCTTTACATCTGTATACCAAAATGACGGGTTTCGTACAGGCGAATCTGTAAAAGCAGGTTAAGAACATCTCCTTAAAATGATTATTTTGCCCAAACAAACCTGTATTTCAACCATTTATAAACTCAAAGCCGCCGCTTTTTCCACGGTGGCTTTGTTTCTTACCAAAGTTTCTATCTTCGCAAGTGAACTTTTAAAAAACTAACCGATAAATAATATGTCAGAAGCCGTTACTAAGCCACATCCTAAAGGTCTTTATCTTCTGTTCGCGACAGAAATGTGGGAACGTTTTAACTTTTACGGAATGCGGGCTATTCTTAGCCTGTTCCTCATTAATGCGCTGGCCTATTCAGATGCGGAATCATCTGTTGTTTATGGTGGATTTTTAGGACTTTGTTACCTCACCCCAATGTTGGGTGGATTTGTTTCCGATCGTTGGTTAGGAAACCGCGCTTGTATTATGCTTGGCGGTTTAACAATGGGTTTGGGACAACTTTTATTATTCGTCAGCGCCATCACCTTTGCAACTGATCTGGATACTGCACGAATTATTACCTGGGTCGCTCTTGGTGTAATTATTCTTGGTAACGGATTCTTCAAACCGAATATTTCTTCAATGGTTGGAAGCCTTTATCCAAAAGGTGACAATCGTCTTGATTCAGCATTCACCATTTTCTATATGGGAATCAACCTCGGAGCTTTCCTTGGTATGACCATTTGTGCGCTTGTTGGTGATGTAAAAGACAAAGTTGGTATCCGTGATATTTCTGCTTTCAAATGGGGATTTCTTGCAGCTTCTATTGCAATGATCCTTGGTGTTATTATCATGAAAATGTTCCAGCACAAATACATTGTTACTCCTGAAGGAAAAGCAATCGGTGCAAAACCATCTAAAGCAGGCGATGTTGGTCACGTTGAGCAGGCTAAATTTTCCAACAAAGCAGTTGCAGGTGCAATCGTTGCAGTTGCTGCATTGATGTGTTTGTTTCACTTTGCTTTCGGTCAGAATTTGATTTATTCCTTTATTTACAGCAGTGGTCTTTCACTTGCCGGATTAATTCTCACCGATAGCGCGCTTACTAAACCGGAACGCGATCGTATCTGGGTAATTTACATTATCGGCTTCTTCGTTATTTTCTTCTGGGCTTGTTTCGAGCAGGCCGGTTCTTCGCTTACTTTCATTGCTGACAGACAAACAGACACCAACATTTTAGGTTGGAATATGCCACCGAGTTTGGTTCAGAATTTCAATTCCATCTTCGTAATTATGATGGCTCCTGTTTTCGGTGGACTTTGGTTGTGGCTTGCTAAACGCGGCAAAGAACCGATCTCACCTGTTAAACAATCTATCGGTTTGCTTTTAGTTGCTGTTGGTTACCTGATCATCGCATTCCAGGTTAAAGGACTTGGTGGTGCGAAGCTTGGAATTATCTGGCTTATCATTCTTTATTTCGTTCACACACTTGGTGAGCTTTGTCTTTCACCGATCGGGCTTTCTTTGGTTTCGAAACTGGCGCCGCAACGTTTTTCCTCTTTGTTGATGGGCGTATTTTTCCTTTCGAATGCATCAGGTTATGCATTGGCCGGAACACTCGGAGCATTGTATCCATCGGATGTAAAAATGATTCGTGAAGCAGAAGCAAAAGAATTTAAATACACACTTAGTCCGGCACGCGACACAATTCCTGAGCGCACAATTAATTTGAAAAACGACAGCGCATACATGGCGTCTGTGCAGGAACCTTCCGAGATCTACAAAACCAATTTTGATCTTGTGCTGCGTCCGGGTGAAAAAGATTCTGTTCTCGTTCTCAAGCCGGGACAAGCAAGCTGGTCGTATGAATTAGACCATGTGAAAAATGAAAAAGGCGATTCAGTTTATGTGGTGAAATCGCTTAAGAATGATTTCAGCAACGAAAATTTCAGCATTCCATTATACAAGTTCAAGCAGATCCTTAATGTGAATGTTGAAAAAGCTAAAGGTGATAACACTGATGAACAAAAGAAAATAGATTTGAAATGGAAAGAAAAAGCAGCTGACCGTCACATGCTTTTCGGATTCAGCGCAGACGGCAAAGAGATCATGGTGCTTTCAAAAGGAAAACTGAATATCTGGACAATGGATCCTGTTAAACCAACTTTCGCGGGATTCACGATCAGCAATCTTTACGAATTCTTCCTTGTATTCGTAATTCTTCCTGGTGCAGCAGCATTATTATTATTCCTGCTCACACCATTATTGAAGAAAATGATGCACGGAGTCAGATAAGAAATTCAACATTCAATATTCAACATTCAAAATCCCAAATCCGCTCTTACCAGTGAATTTGGGATTTGTTTTAAGTAATTTCATCTCTCTACTAATATTCAATTTTCAATCTTGAATTTTGAATCTTGAATTTTGAATAATTATCATGGAAGAAAAAAAAGAATTCCAACCCTACGTTCCGGCAAGCGTTATCATGCCCGAGTTTACTTTCCGCGCTGTTTTGCTTGGATGTATTTTCGGAGTCATCTTCGGTGCGGCGAATGTTTATCTCGCGTTAAAAGCAGGATTAACCGTCTCTGCTTCTATTCCGATTGCGGTGCTTGCAATTTCTCTTGGAAGGAAGTTTTTAAAGACAACAATCCTTGAGAATAATATTATCCAGACAACCGGTTCTGCGGGAGAATCAATTGCTTCCGGAGTTGTGTTTACGCTTCCCGCTTTTCTTTTTTTAAGCGCGGATGCACATGGTGAAATTTATTTTAATTACTGGACCATACTTTCGCTTGCAGTGATCGGCGGACTGCTTGGAACATTAATGATGATTCCTTTGCGCCGTTCTTTAATTGTGAAAGAGCACGAAAATCTTCCTTATCCCGAAGGAACAGCCTGCGCGCAGGTGTTGGTGGCCGGCGATAAAGGCGGAGATTTTGCAAAGACCGCTTATCTCGGTTTAGCAGCAGCAATCACCTATGCATTCCTGCAAAAAGTATTTCATGTCATTGCAGATGTTCCGACTTATCTCATTTCGCAGAAAAATAAATTCATGCCATCCGCTCGACTTGATTGTGAGATCACACCGGAATATCTTGGTGTTGGTTATATCATCGGGCCTAGAATTTCCGGGCAATTAGTTGCAGGCGGTGTATTGGCATGGCTGGGATTAATTCCGCTGCTTGCATTTTTAATTCCGGGAGATATTATCGCTGCACAACAAGTGAAACTGGGATTTTTAAAAAGTCTTGCGGATGCGGGTGGCGGCGCCGGAGGATGGGATCCTGTAACACATACGTTTGCCGATACAGCAGAAGCAGTTTACAAAGCATACATCCGCCAGATCGGTGCAGGATGTGTTGCTGCAGGAGGATTTATCACACTTCTTAAAACACTTCCGACAATTATTGTTTCTTTCAAAGATGGCTTATCGTCAATGAAAAATCGCGAACCTTCATCATCCAGAAAAAGAACCGATCGGGATCTGTCTATAAAAGTTACGCTGGTTGGCTGCGCGGTACTTGTTGTGATCATATCGTTATTGCCGAATCTACCGACAGTTGGAATTCTTGCAAAAGTTCTGATCGGAATTCTTGTTATTGTTTTCGGATTTTTTTTCGTCACTGTTTCAAGCAGAATTGTAGGCATCATCGGATCCAGCAATAGTCCGGTTTCAGGAATGACCATTGCTACGATCATGGGCACTTCATTAATTTTTATCGCATTCGGATTATCAGGAAAATTATTTGAACCTGCTGTGCTTGTTGTTGGAAGCTTGATTTGCATTGCAGCTGCGAATGCAGGAAATACTTCGCAGGATTTAAAAACAGGATTTCTTATTGGCGCTACGCCGAAATCACAGCAGATCGCACTTTTTATCGGCGCGATTGTTTCCACATTTGTAATCGGATTGGTTATAAGCTTGCTTGATACGCCTTCACCTGAACAACTATCGCAGGGAATTACGCACGCCATCGGACAAAAAGGATTGGAAGCGCCGCAGGGAACATTAATGGCAACGCTGATCAAAGGATTACAGGGCGGTGATCTCGACTGGCAATTTGTAATGGTTGGAGTTTTTATCGCCATTACTGTTGAATTGATGGGAGTGAATTCACTTTCATTTGCAGTTGGCGCTTACCTCCCACTCTCCACCACCTTACCGATTTTCGCAGGTGGATGTGTGAAAGGACTTGTTGATTGGAAAGCAAAACGCAAAGGTGAAATTCCGGAAGAAGGTGAATTGGGAAGGGGAAGTCTTTTTGCAACCGGGCTTGTTGCGGGTGGTGCGCTAATGGGTGTAATCGTCGCGATACTTGCATCGTCTCAGGGTTCAAAAAGTGTGCTGGAAAAGATCAACATGAAAGAGTTAATGCCTGAAGGTGGCTGGTACGGATTAATTGGCGTTGTATTTTTTGTTACGCTTGCATTTATGCTTTATCGGACAGCGACAAAGAAAAAAGTGGATTAGAAGAATTTTAAACGAGACGAGAAAGGCTGGTCAATTGATCCAGCCTTTTTTCATGGCTGATAGCCTGCTTTTCTTTATTATAATAATTTCCATACTGTAACTTTTTGCCTTTCCGGGGAAGGTTAATGATATCTATCACAAGATGTTACATTAACCGTCCTAAAAGTTTCCGGTGGTCCGGCGGCTTGAATTTGTCCTAAAAAAATGTCTTTTGATTGACGACATTGTCCTGAATTTACATAATCACCGGGCAATCCTTTGTTCATTCTGGTTGTCTTTAAAGCAAGGGTTCATTTATTAATGGCAAATCCGAAAAAATATTCCGAAAAAACAACCAGGAAAGCTGAGCATACGAATTCAGGTTTGCAAATACCTGCGGGAAGTTACAATATGATGGAAAGCCTTTCTATCATCAAGCCACTTTTTCAACCGCATTTTAGATCGATTCATAACTCCGCAGCAAAAGCACCTGTTAGTGATAAAATCCCGCAAGGAGAAAATGAGTCGGAATTACAGGCTGATAGAATAGCTGAAACATTTATTCATAATGATTCAGAGCTGGCTCATCAAATTATTTCACAGGAAAATTCCCGAAACGACACTGCTGCAAACGAGCATAAAGAGAGCGGCCCTTCCGATGAGCTTACACAACTATTGCAAAGTTCGCAAGGTGCCGGACAGGAAATAGAATATGAAATTCGGGAAGATTTAGAAGAGCATACCGGTTCGGATTTAAGCGAGGTTAAAATTCATACTAATTCCCAGGCGCATGAAATAGCAAAGCGCTTAGGTGCGCAGGCATTTTCTTTTGGTAAGGATATTTATTTTCAAGCGGGTCAATATAATCCAAACAGTCGCGAAGGAAAAGAATTGCTGGCGCATGAAATTGTTCATGCGATACAGAATTTAAAAATGGCACGGCCAAAAGTTCAGAAAAAGGAAGAAGAAAATTTAGGATTCAAGGTTGAGTTTCCAAAAACAGATGCTGAAATCCCGGTTTATGTTAAAGACAAAATAACAATCAATATTTATGTCTATAGCCTGATTTTCGGACTCGGGGAATCAGAGCTAAAAGCATCCGGAATAAATTTTGATTTTGACTGGACACCCGGCCCGCTTCACTCACGTGCAGATATCATTGGCAAGGTATTCATCTTCCGGATTCATAAAGCGCATGTTGATTTGCTTTCTGCCACTAACGCAAAGGCTGCAGCAAGCGCAGAGAAAAGTAACACTTCAGGAAGCGCATTCGACAAGGATTATAATAAGCTGAGCGTTTCGGAGCAAAAGAAAATCACAGAAGAAACAGACCGGCTATTTGATGAACAGTTCAAGCTTGATCGTAAGCTCACAAAAGGTGATTCGGACGCATATTACCGAATGCAGTGGAAGGAAATTCGTGCAGATCTTTTAGAGAAACGAAAAAAAGTGCAGGAACTTCCGCAACGCACGAAAGATTTTTTATTCAAAGGGTCCAAAAATATTGAGCCATCAGATTATGATAAGATACTTGCCCTTGCAGAAATCGTTAAAGGTCTTTCTGATGAAGATTTGAAGACTATCAACCTGATCGGCACCCAAACCACAAGTGATCTTGACCTGGTGATGAATGATCTTGCAATGTATATTCAAGCCGGTCCGTGGGTGTTGCGCATGCATGCTGCATTTGAAAATGATATCGGGCTTTTATCAGCAGATGGTACAGATGAGCAAGCCGTTTTCCGTGTGTTGAATCATCCGCCTGAATTGCTTGAAATGATCAATGCAGTCTATAATGTGAAATACTATCCGGATGGTTCAGGAACGATGGCGGATGATATCGATTCTGAAATGGATGGCGATGATTGGGAATTTGCCCGTATGCTATTAGGACGCGGAGGAATTGAAGTGCCTGGCCAGGAAATTCCTGCTTACGTCGATATTCCCGGCAATATCTTTAACGCCCAAAGCAAAGGGATTTACAGCAGCGACCCTGGCAAAACAATTCTTCAGCCCGGCGATGAAGTTTTCTATAGTATCATGGGGCAATTTGAATCCTACGACTGGGGCGTACTTTACGAATCGGGTAATGTGCTGATAGCAATGGATCAGAGCGCATCATTTGTTCCGGCTACCGACGAACAGCTCGACGGAAGAAACATGTTCAGAATGAAGTACAGCGATTTCTATTTTCCCGGTTTACATACTATTACCTGCCGTGTAACTGATGAAAATGATAAAATAACTTATTATGCATTCACACAACAAGTGCGTGGACCGGAAGAAAATATTTCAACTGTTGAGGTAAAGTACGAGCTGATCGCGCACGATGTAGCTTACCGGAATTTCCTGGGAAAAGGAAGCAAGCTATCTACAACGTTAACAGGCGACGAGCTGGAAAAACAAAAGAAGGATTACGATGGGAGTAAAAAAGATTTGCAATTATTAAAAAGCTGGGGTTATAATGATGAGGTAATTGAAGAGAATTATGAAGAAGAAAAAGATAATGGATTTTATGCGGTGCTTATTCTTCCGCAAAAAGGCAGAACAGATTTAAACCCTGTAATTGCCATGCGCGGCACAAGCAATACGCCGGACTTTATTACAGACAGCGATATTAAAGGTCCGGGATGGACGCAGTATGTAAAGAATAAAGCTCATATTGCAAATTTAATTGACAAGGCAAAATCATATGGAAAAATAGATTTAACCGGTCACAGTTTAGGTGGAGCGCTTTGTCAATGGACCGCAACAGATGAATCTTTCAAAGGAAAATTCCAGCGGGTTATCACTTTCCAGTCTCCTGCTATTAATGCAGCACGCGTGAAGGGCTATAATGCGTGGGAAAAAGAAGAAAAACCATCGACGGTCATTCATCATATTGTAATTGATGATATTGTGCCTTTTGCCGGCGAAGCAAGTATGCCGGGTACTTTTTATACGCATAAAACGCAGACTTTTTCACCGTTCCTTAGTCACACACATCTTATGCTCCAGTCGCAGGCATACGAGGGGCAAAAGGAAAAATTGGGAATTACCGATCAGCTGCTTGAAAGCCTCGGCTGGACATCAAGTAATCTCCCCACCGAACGCAACATGGTTATAAAAACACCTGGTTTCCCTTTTCCAAAGACAAGAGCAAAAGTGGAAGAGGCTCGTAAAGACGTTCGTAAGAAGATCGATCAATTAATAATAGATATACAAACAGCCAAAGCCAAAATGCAGAAAGCGAATGCAAAAAGACTGGAAATGGAAAAAATTGCATTAGAACTTTACCTGGAACTTTTGACCTCTACTTTACAGTTTTAGAGTTATATTTAAAGTATGCATCGCGTATTAATAAACCTTTTTATGATCTCGCTTTTCGCTCTTTCCTGCGCCAATCCCGATTCAGTCAAGCAGGATGCACAACAACAGCTGGAAAAACGTTACGGCGAAAAATTTGACATTCTTTCCTATACGGAAATTGTTTTAGAAAAACCACGTTATGATATGACGGCATGTCCGCATAACAGACCTTCACAGGTGTTCGAGCTCTCTATGAGTAAAAACAACGGTGTGGTGCTCGATAATTATGTGAACATGCGATGGATTTACGAAGCTTCCGATGAGCTTAAGAATTATTTAAAACAACGTAATGTAAAAGTCGCTGCCCTGGTAGAACCACGAATAGAATATCTGCAAACAGTGGATGATCTCAACATTCCATCTTTTAATGAAGCGCTTAAGCATCAGCAGGAAGAGGATAACCTGCTGGTCACCATTTATTTTTTCAAGGATTATAATGATTCCACTGAGAAGGCAATATTTGACGATATTAGAAACATTGTAAACTATTACAAAGAAAAAAATGTATTAACGGTCAATTATGAATTTGATTTTTATGATGAGCAGTTCTTTAAAGAAAAAAACACGAATGAATTTCATTATTGTTTCCAGGGAAGAGTTTTTCATCACCCGGATTGTTTTGAATCAAAATATCTTTCGAAAATATTTTTTGAGATAACCTTCACACAGGAACAAGGAGCAGCTTTGCCAACGAATGAGGAGTTAAAAGCTGCGACTGTCACACGTGGTGAAGTTGGACGCGAATTGGAAAAGAAATAAAATGTCTCCTGTAAAGATTCTATGGACTATTATTTTTGCAGGATTATTTTTTTCCTGCAGCTGCGCCAATCCCGGATCAGTTAAGCAGGATGCACAACAACAGCTTGAAAAACGTTATGGCGAAAAGTTTGATATTCTTTCCTATACTGAAATTGTATTGGAAAAACCACGTTATGATATGAGGGCATGTCCGCATGATCGACCTTCCCAGGTATTCGAACTCTCTATGACCAAAGAAAGCGGCGTTGTGCTTGATAATTATGTAAATATGCGATGGGTCTACGAAGCTTCCGATGAGCTTAAAGCATATTTAAAACAAAGCAATAAAAAAATTGCAGTTCTGGTTGAACCAAGATTTGATTATCTGCAGACTGTGGATGACCGCAATATTCCACCCTTCAGCGAAGCGCTGAAACATCAGCAAAACGATGATTATTTACTCGTTACAGTTTATTTTTTCAAGGATTACACTGACTCTACCCGGCAGGAAATATTTGATGAGATCAGGAAGGTAATAAGCTACTATAATGATAAAAAAATTTTATCAGTTCGTTATAAGTTCAGGTTTTATGATGAACTGTTCTTTAAAGATTTAGATACTGATAATCAATTTTACAATTTTGACGGAAGAGTTTTTCATTTCCCGGAAAGCTTTGAAACCACGTTTAGAAAACAAGTTAGATATAGCTTAATTTTTGACACAACTCATTCGGATACTCTCCCCTCTGATTCCTTTCTAAAAGAAAAAATGGTCGATTGGAAAACATTAAACATCAAATAGAAAGTGTCGCAAATTTCCTACATACATAAATGGTGCATATTATTTTTAGTATTTACGCTTCTTGCTTTGATGAGTTTATGAAGGAAAAAATGTTTGACTGGAAAAGATTAAACATAAAAGAGTGAGTAAAGCAATTTTGAAAAGCTGAAAACAACTTACACTGCCATTCATCCCATATGTTACAGTTTTTTGATTCGTATTTTCGTTTTCATTCGTAATTCGCTCCCTTTTAATCCAATTTGGCCCGATTTTCGTAACTTCGTATATACAACTCAAGGCCATGAAAAAATACTTTATCCCGGGAATCGCTATTGTTGCAGCTGTTGCAACTTTCGCACTGACACGTACTACTGCTTCCGCGGTAAAAGCAGAATCGCCTGCTACCATTCACTGGTACTCGCTTGAAGAAGCTCAAAAGCTCAGCGATGTTAATCCGCGAAAAATTTTCATTGACTTCACAACATCATGGTGCGGCTGGTGCAAAACAATGGATGCGAATACATTTCAAAATCCGACCATCGCCAGGTACATGAACGCCAATTATTATTGCGTAAAGTTCAATGCTGAAACGCACGATACCGTAACATTCAACGGTCAAAAATTCTGGAATCGCGGCGCACCGAATCAACGCACGGCACATGATTTTGCTTATACCGCATTGCAGGGCCATCTCTCCTACCCTTCCTTTGCATTCGTTTCAAAAGATCGTACCGCATTTACAATTATGCAAGGTTACCAGGCGCCTGAAGCGTTTGAACCTTACATCCATTTTTACGCGGAAGACAGAGAAAAAACGGAAGACTTTAATGTTTACAAACAAACATTCATAAGTGAGCTTCATACCACAACCCCGACAAAAACCCCAACCACCGGCGGTCACTAAATCAAATGGAAGAAAACGTTAAAACAGAAATGGAACACACCGTTCCTGACCTGAAAGAAAGAATTATCGCAGTGCTCAATGCCAGGAATCTCACCTACGAGCAGCTGGTAGATTATATTGGCGTCACCGAAAAAGCATTAGACGAAGCACTCGAACAAAACACGATCGAAATTCGCACGCTGGAATTAATTTCAAAAGAATTACGCATTCCCCTTTACAGCTTTTTCCGCAACCCGGATGTGGAAGCCGGACAAACCGAACATCCTTTCTACAACGTAAATATCTGGGCGCCCGAAGAAATTCAGCTCCGCACAGAAAACGAAACGTTACGGGTAGAAATAGATCGCCTGAGAATGGAAATCGCAAAAAAAGAGCTCTTCATCCAGGGACTGGAAAGCCAACTAAAAAGCAAAGCCTGAAAAAAATCTGGTAATCTGGTAACTGGGTAATTAACGCAAGAAAGCCGACGCATTTAGAAATTTAAAATAGAAAATGGGTGAAAGATTAATTCTTTCACCCATTTTTCTATTCTATTTTTTTCAATTACCAAGTTACCAGATTACCAGATTACCAGATCCCCATGCGAGGAGATGCATCTATTCCATGATAATTTTCTGAGAATAGATTTCGTCGCCGGAGATAACGGTTAGTATATATATGCCGGGACTTAACTTTTCAGGGAATTTTATTTCATAGCTGGCCGTGCCTTTTTGGGCTACTTTAATTATTTCATAATAACATACTTTGCCGGGCATATCGGTAAGGTAAACCGGAACTTCCTGGCCTTCTGTTGCAGTCAATTGAATATTGGTGGCGCTTCCATTTCCCGGGTTTGGATATATGCCGACTGAAAATGTAACATTGGTTTCAACAGTCACTGCAACAATTTCAGAATAAGAATGCATCCCGTTAAAATCAGTTTGTTTTAAACGGTAATAGGAAATGCCGGGATAAGGATGTTGATCAGTTATATTATATTGCAATGTTTGAGAGCTGTTGCCTGCCCCGTCAATTACAGAAACTGTTTCATAATTAATTCCGTCCCGTGTTTTTTCGACAGTGAAAAAATCATTATTTGTTTCTGATTCTGTTGTCCAGTGAATGTCAATTTGCTGCTCACTGTTTACTGTCGCATCAAAATTTATTAGCTCAATTGGCAAAGGACTTGCTCCGGACAGAGAACCAAAAGTGAAAGTGGTAAAAGAAGAAATAATATCAGATGTAAGATTTCCCGGGCTCGATGCATTGATCGCAGATTGTCCTGCATTTGCCCACGCAGAACCGTTCCAGCGTGCTACAACAAGATCAGGAGTATAATTCTGAATCACGCTTCTTGCAGCACTTTCCCAATATAATTTTACTCTCACATTTGAAGTGCCGGTAGTTCTGCTGCAGGTCCAGTATTCAAGACTGCTTACATTATTCAGCACCGGGGTTGGCGATGCAGCCATTGAAGTTGTATTCGTGTAGGCAACTGCAAAATATTGTGCAGTATAAGCGTCGGTAATAGTACCCGGAGCTTCTATTGCCAATCGTGCCCAAATTGCTCCATCGCCAAGTGGAAAGGTGAAGGTATCATTCCCAATCTTTTTCATTGGCCCATCTACAAAGCTTGTGTTGTTTCCCGGTGTCGAAATTGCATTGTCTGTTAAGGTTAAAAGATTTACAGCAGTTGTAATAATAATTCCGCTGGTCATCATCAGGTCGCCGGTAACTGTTACCGGAATTAACAGTGTTGTAGTTGCGTTCGTTTTATTCTGCTCGAGGTCATCAAATGTAACCGTGCCTGCAAGTCCGCTGATAGTTGATGCTGTGGTTCCGTTAAACACTACAGTCCTGCCTGTAGCTGTAAACACTCCGTTTGCTACAATATCTTTGCTGATATTAATTGCCCTGTTTAATGTAAGATCAGCTGAGGTTGCTACTGTAAGATTATAAAAGTTAGTAGTCCCCAGGCCATTTATCTCAGCAGGATTTCCGGTGAATGTTACAGTAGAAGTTTGTCCGTTCAGCGTTCCGTTATTGGTAAGGTTCGAACTGAATGAATGATTGAATCCGGCACCACAATTAAACGTTGCTGCGTTTCCGATAAATAATTCATTACCGATTGTCCAGCTGTTAGGCGGAGTAATGCCGGCAGCATCCGTATTGGTGATTGAAACAAGATTGAACGTCGGATTTACATTTGTGATCGTCATCGGAGATGTTCCGCCGAATACAACTTTACCGGTACTTATAAAAGAAACGCCATCCAGCTTAACAGATGCACCGGATGAAAAAGGCAGTGATGGAATAAACCTTAATTCGCCGCTGCTGGTTACTGTCCCGTTGTTAATGAAATTTCCATAAAAAGTATGCGTCAATGCGCCACCATTAAAAGATGCACCTGCTGCAATGTTACATGCAAAATAAACAGTCCATGGAACAGATGGAGAAATGCCCGCAGTATTATTGATATTCAGCGTTGCAAACGTCGGCGATGTATTCGAATTAAAAACCGGTGCAACCGTTCCGTTAAAATTGATAACGCCTGTAGAGGATGATACAATTGCATTGAGTACCTGCAAAGTTTGCACGCGAGTTCCTGTAAATGTAGCCGTACCGTTGCTGGTTAAAGAACCGTTTACAGTTAAATCTCCATCAAGGCTTGCATTGTTTGAACCAAAGTTTAAGCTGCCGCCGGTAACAATAACAAGGTCGCCTGACATGCTCGTCATCCCGCTTAGCACTGTGTACGAACCTGTGACCAATAACGTAGATAATGTAGTGCTTCCTGTAATGGTTTTTGAAATACCGGTTAAATGCAATGTGCTGCCTGATGGTGTATAAGTTCCGTTATTCACAAAATTAGCGTTCAGTGCGATCGTTATAAAATTCGGATCGATTGTAGCACCTGCATTAATGAGCAGATTGCCATTCACACCTGTATTATCAATAAATGTTTTAGGTGTGCTTCCGCCATTGGTAAAAGTCAGGTTACCATAAACAACCTCTGTAACAGTTTGTGCAATTGTTCCGTTATATTCAACTGTGCTCGTCACATCGAGATTACGGGTCACGAAATTTTGCGGAAAATTATTTGCTCCTGCTGCTTTTAATAATGATGAGGCTCCAAGCGTAAGTGTTCCACCGGTATTGCTTCTGTCGGCGCTGAACGTGGAAAGCTCAAGCGTACCTGCTGTCAATGTCAGATCACTGTTTATAACAAGGTTGTTTGTCAATGATAAAATTCCTGCAGCTTTATTTACAATAACATTATTGAACGTATTTGCATTTACGAATTGCAAAGTGCTTCCGTTAAAATTTACAGTTCCGTTATTGATTGTAAAGAGTCCGTTGTTTGTCCAGTTCCCCGATACATTTATGACCACACCGTTTTCAACCAGGTTGGTACCCGCACCAATTGTAATATTGCCTCCTACTGTGAGTGTTCCTCCGATCACAATTGCACCGCCGATGCTTGTAGTGAAATTCGCATTTACAGTAACTGCAGAATTCGTGCTTGCGACACCTGTTGATTTTGTAAATGATAAATTATTATAAACTAACGGTGCTACAGTTTGTGCTTCTGTACCGGTATAAATAACTGTTCCGCTGCCGCATGCAAAAGTACCGGCGCTATATGCATAGTCGTCCGAAAGACTAAGTGTTCCGTTCCCGGAAAAAACAACTGTACCTCCCGCTTGTGAAAGTGTACTGGTAATATTTGCCGAACCACTTCCAATAAGCAAAGTAATTTCGTGTCCTGCTGTTCCATCACCCAGCAAAAGTGTTGTGCCCACAGTAAGTGTTCCCGCCGCGACATCGATCGTATGTGAAGCAGCAGCACCCCAGATTCCGCGTATACTTCCTAAATTATCGAGCGATCCGCTGGCAATAGTTACAATAGCAGGCTGAACACTTCCAAATTTCATTAAACCAATTTGCTGGATGGAATTAATAACAGGTTGGTTAATAAAAGCAGTCTGACCTATTTCAGCGGCATCCGTAGAATTCGGAATACGATTGGCCATACTCGCACCTGAAATAGTTGACCAGTTCGCCGCATTTTCCCAGGCCGAACTTACTGAACCATTCCAGCGCACAATATTTCTTAATCCTGAAGCGCTGTACCTGCCGGGCAGATTAGTTATTCCTGCAAGCGTAACATAATCAGAAACGCCATTTCGGGTCGTTAATCCAAGACTATCCCAAACGATGCCGGAATTGTGTTTATAGATGGCTAAAAATGGTTCTGCAAAAGAATTCAGCTCATTGTCTTCGTAATGAAAGCTCAGCGTTGCATTCGTATAGGTTCCTGAAGGAATGCTGATTTGATATTCCCTGTTAACGCATTCAATTACGGGATCAAAATCTATGACAGTTCCCGGAATGACCGTTACAGCAACTGATGTTAAAGAAGCAGATGGAGTTGTAAATGCGATTGAATTTTCCGGTCCTTCGAAATAATATGGAGTGCCGCTGACAAAAGTATGCGTATGAATAATTGTACCGATAATTATTCCTGCACCGGTTCTTGTTGAAGTTGCTGTAATAGAATTTGCACCCGTACGCATATTGCCCGATGTCATCGTGATGCTTGATGCAGTCATATTGTTTGCAAGCGTAACAGAAATGATTGCAGTTGTTTTATTTTCTGTCAGATCATTAAAAGTAGTGCTGCCTGTAAGCGTTGCTGAATTTGAACCAAGCAGCTGGAATGATGATGTGCCTGAAGTAAATGTTCCGTTATTCGTAAAATGCCTGTACAGTGAAAATGTATAAGAGGAAGCATTAAAAGTCACTCCTGCATTAATTGTAAAATCATTGTTTACTGTAAGATTTCCTGCCGGTGTTTTTGTTCCGCCGTTTGCAAGCACAAGGTTATTGTAAGCGGTGCTTATAATTGTTTGCGCCGCTGCCGAATTATAGGTAACCGTATTCGGAGTATTCGTAGTAACATTAAATGTTCCATTACGTGTAAATACATTCGCAATGCCAAGCACAGCGTTAGTACCCATGTTTAATGTCATTGTTGCATTTACAATTACATTATACAAATTGGCTGTTCCTGAAAGTGTGCTCATGCCGTTGAATGTGACATTTCCATTCGTTGCCGTCAACGATCCTGAAACTACAACGGTCAAATCACGCAACATTGTAAAGTTGATTGCAGTGGAAATAGTGCCAGGGATATTCAGTGAATAAAATGTAATGCTTCCGCTTCCTGCTATCGTTTTCAAAATACCATTTAATGTTATGAACGAAGAAGCGCTTGCCGTAAAAGTGCCGTTAACAGTAAAATTGCCTGAAGCGGAAAAATCCGAGCTGGTGCTGATGGTTCCAGTGATCAAACAATTATAAAATTTAAATCCGTTTCCTGAAATGGTTTTGGATGTTCCGGTA
The DNA here is from genome assembly GCA_031412295.1 of Bacteroidota bacterium. GTDB lineage: Bacteria > Bacteroidota > Bacteroidia > Palsa-965 > Palsa-965. The sequence goes on along the minus strand of JANOCU010000033.1, from coordinate 59,521 downwards.
AGTGTAACCGTTCCATTGGAGGTGTGTTCAAATGCACCGGAACCTGTGGTTGTACTATTACCTGCAACATTGAGATTGGTTGTTCCTGTAGCAGTAATTCCTGCGCCTGTAAATGTAAGATTGTGAAAATTATTGGTACCGGTTCCGCTTAAAACAGCATTGGTGCCGGTAAAACTTACAGTAGAAGTATTTCCGTTAAACGTTCCATTGTTCGTCCAGTTGGTTTTAAAAGTATGCGCATAGGTGCTTGCATTAAATGTAGCAGCCGCATCCAGCGATACATTAAGGTTAACGGTTAAATTATTCCCGGCTGTAAAAGTTACTGCTGAACCTGTGCCGGCCTGGCAGGTAAAATTTCCGGCAATTGTCATCGCTGTTGCCGGCATTGTTTTGATAGCCGTACCACTTGTGCTTTCAAATGTGAGATTACCATAACTGTAAAGGGCAATGGTTTGATTATTTCCATAATAAACAACTGTGCTGTTTGATGCAATTGTCACTGTCGCATAATTGGAAGGGAAACTATTCGTACCACCAATTTTCAGTGTGCTGCCAATGGCAATAATAAAATTTCCACCGGCCACCGATGTGCCGCGATTGGCCGTAAATGTTTGCATATCCAGTGTACCGGCATCAATATAAATTCTTCCTGTTAAGTTTGTCGATGAATTAAGCGGCAATAAATTTCCCGTAAGATATTTAGTCATTCCGCCGCTCACTCTCAAATAGCTGTAGGTGTAAGAAGCGCTGATGTTTTGATTTATTGCAGCCGATGCATAATTTACCGTACTTGTTGCGTTCAGTGTAACGGTTCCTGTAATTGCATAATTTGCTGCAAACGTGGCAGCTTTTACAAGGATCGTTCCGGCCGCGTTAACGGTTAGTGATGCAGCACCGGAAACTGTAAATGTTGAAGCATCAAAAGTTCCGGTAACGGATAAGCTGCTGGTCACAGTAATGTTTGATGCCAGCGTAACCGTACTTCCGGTATTTACCGTCAATCCTTTGAAAGTAGTGACGCCTGTAAGTGTTTGCGCTGCTCCCGAAAAAATAACAGAAACGTTTGCTCCCGTTGCAGAATAAGTTCCCTGGTTGGTCCAGTTTCCTTTTACAGTGATGTTGCGGTTATTCGTGCTGTGCAAAATGCTTCCGTTACTTCCGATCAAAACATTTCCAAAAAAATTAATGTTTTTATCAATAGAAAGTGTGGAAGCAATGGTGCCCGTGCCGATGGTCAGCGCCCTGCAATTTGCGGTAGCTCCTGTTAAAACAGGTTGAAAAGGTCCGGTAAAATTTGCATCGCCGATAATGGCGTCAACGCTTGAATTTGGAACTCCGGCTGTCCAGTTACCGCTTGTTTTCCAGTTAGTGCTTACTCCTCCTATCCATGAAGTCTGGGCAATTAATAAATGGGTAAAGCACAAAAATAGAATTGATAGTAGGAGATTTTTGGATTTCATGAGGGGGCTTTTAGGGTACTCAAAGATTCGCTAAAAGACAATCCTGATAAAGCCACACTTGCCTCATTACTGTCGCATGTAAGGATTTGGCACTATTTGTAAAATATTTATTTGGGCAAATGAAAAGAAATGTAAAAGGCGCGTGAACAATGATCACGTGCTACCTTAAAACAGGGTAAAATAATTGTGAAATTCTTACTTCATTTTCAAGCGATCCATCAACTCTTGCTTCTTTCTCCTGGATACTTCCACTTGCGATCCGTCTGACATGATGATGGAGCCGCCGTCGTTCTTCATGAATTTTGCAAGGTGGTCGAGGTTAACCATATGTGTTTTATGCACGCGCACGAAGTTGGGATGCGCCTGCAATAATTCTTCGTAATCTTTCAGCGTTTTTGAAGTATGAAATTTTCCGCCGTTGGTAGTAATGATGTAAGTGTAATTGCTATCACCCTCCAAACGCACAATTTCTTTTACTGAGACAAAGCGAATATCATTCACGCCGTGCACGGCAATGCGTTGCTGGCTGACGGGCAGCTGGAGATTTTCATTCAGCGCGCGATAATTTTCTTTCAGATCACTTTTCTTTTGCATCCGTACTTCAACACGGTTCACTGCATTTTTCAGCTCTTCAATCTCTACCGGCTTAAGCAAATAATCGATGGCGCTGTAACGTAATGCGGGAATTGCATAATGTCCGTATGAAGTAACAAAAATGATTTCGAAATTATTCCGGTTTGTTTCATCAAGCAGCTTGAAGCCATTTCCGCCGGGCATTTCTACATCAAGGAAAACGATATCGGGCTTTAATTCGTTGATTAAAATTTTCGCTTCTTCAACTCCGTTTGCCGAGCCAAGCACATTCACTGACGGACAAAAACGTTCGAGCAAGGTTCTTAAAACTTCGCGGCCTTTCGGTTCATCATCTACAATGATTGCTTTCATACGATCGTAAAAATAGTTTTTTTAATCGTCATACTCCTCTATCGCAATGTGAATTACCACTTTTGTACCACTTGCAATTCCATTCGCATCTTTTAAATCCACAATATGAATGGTAGGCTGATCTGACTTTTTATGTTCGGCCAAACGCAACCGCTCTTCGGTAATTTGCAAACCATAGGAACGTTTCTTTCCGTCTTTATGCTTTGCAAGTGAAGCCACTTTCCTCCCAACACCATTATCTTCAACCGTAATTTCAGCATACCCGTTTTGCTTTTTAAAAGAGATCCTGATCCACGCATCGCCATACTTTTTCGGAAGCAATCCATGCCAGATTGCATTTTCAACAAATGGCTGAACAAGCATTCCCGGAATTTTTATATTCTCCTCTTTCAATTTATCGTCAACGTGAATTTCATAAGTGAATGGCCGCTCAAAACGCAGCTGCTCTAATTCGATGTACAGATCAAGCATCATTAATTCCTGCTCAAGGCCAATAGATTCTGATTGCGACTGATCGAGCACCAGGCGAATTAGTCTTGAAAATTTTGCGAGATAATTATAGGCATGCTCACTATCATTCTGCAAAATAAAATGCTGGATCGAATTGATCGCGTTAAAGATAAAATGCGGATTCATTTGCGCCCGCAATGCCGATAACCGGAGCTCGGCAATTCTTCTTTCTGTATCTGCTTTTTCTTCCGCACGCTTTTGTTTTCTTCTTGAAATATAATTCGCACCGATCCAAACCAGCGATATTAAAACAAGCACCATTAAAATAATAAACCAAATCGTTCTGTAAAATGGTGCAAGGATCCGGAACGAAAAAACTGCAGGATGTGTGCTCTCGCCACCATCACTGTTGATTGCAATTACTTCCAGTGAATAAGATCCGGGTGAAAGTCCCGCAAAGCTGATCTCGCGGTTTGCAGTGGTGATCCATTGCTCATCACCACCGAGCATCCTGTATTTAAAGCGAACGCCGGCAGGATCGCGGAAGCTGAGTCCCTCGATAAAAATGCGAATGGTTTTATCGGAAAAATCAAATACGCTGAGTGCGTTGGGAGAGCATTCATTTGTTCCGTATAAAACACGCGTGATATAAACCGGTGGTGCAACAGTATCTTTTATCAAATCAGCAATGCCGATCCAGCACAAACCATCATTGCTGCCCATCCACAATTTATCATCGTGACAAAGCACAAATTTTACTTCATCACTCAGCAAACCATGTGTGCTGTTGAACGAACGCAGAGCAGCTTTTCCTGTTTTCGTATCAAACGCGCTGAGGAAAGTAACGCCGTGATTTGTTCCAACCCAAACACCTTCATCCGGATCAAGCGTAATTGACCGACAGGTATTCGCAGCCACTCCTTCTTCTTCACCAAAATGCCATTTTCGATTTCCGTAAATTGCAAATACACCTTCACCTCGTGTTGCAACCCACAAAACACCTTTTTTATCCTGGCAAATTCCATCAATCCTCGCTTTTATTCCTGCCGCTGAATCGCCCATATAAACAGGTACATTTCCATTAAGTTTCCACAAACCATTCAACGCACCAAGCCAGACCGTTCCATCTTTTCCATAACAAGCAGTAGTGAAACGGATCTTTGTTGATATTGTACTGTCAATCTCAAGTCGCTGATTTACAAACACAAGACTTGAAGGTGAATAATACATCATGTAGCCGGTTTCCGGATTCCGGATCATTCCTTTATAATGTGCGCCGTTTTGAAGTGCAGCAAGAACTTTCAGCGTTGAATCCATTACGATCAATCCTGCATTGCTCGCAATGATTGAATCGTGAATTGAAACAATGGATTCAGTAGGCAGTGTATTTTGTTTTCCGATCGCAGTTGCAATCAGCTTAGCAGATCCTTTTGCTTCCGGGTTAAACAGGCCTGCTCTTCCATTCGGCAAACCAATAACAACCTGGTGTTTTTTAAAAGCTGCGATACATTGTACATTCGGATTTGCTAATCCTTCCGATGGTGTGAGATATCCAAATCGCAGATCAGGTAAATAATAAACACCATCACCTACAGTGGAAAACCAATAGCCCTCTTCATTATCAGCAAATACACCGCTGATGGTTTTTCCGGGAAGATAAACGCCGGGCTCAACATTAAAATTTCCATCGGCAAACATATACGCGCCACCAAAGAACAAACAAACCCAGATATTGCCGCTTTGATCTTGTTCCACATTTACAATTTGAGCAGGAAATTCCCGGGAAGAAATAGTTCCTGCAACATCAATAATGTAAATCGTATTCAGGTAGGTAAATAAAATCCGTTCGTCATGAGTAAGAAAGCTCATGTTATTCGGACGAAGCAGCTTTTTTTCTGAAATAAACAAATTCGTCACCATTCCATGATGAGCGAACAATGCACTCTGACCGTTATGATTAACAGCAGCGTAATACTCTTTCGAATTTACTTTCGCATTCCAGATCATTCCCATGCTTGTATCTGAAGCAGGAAGCTTATTTACAGCATGCAGGGATTGATAATTATCCTCAGGACCAACGCGAAATAATCCTTGTGTAAAAATTCCACCAACCGTAATTCCGCCGGCCGAATCTGTCTCCATGCAAAAGCTATTCTTCTGTCCATTCGCATAAAGCAAAACAAGAGAATCATTCGCCGCAATCGGGTTGAATTTTTTTCCGTCAAAATAACTGAGTCCGCCAGAAAACCCCTGTGCCCAGATCTTTCCATGCTGATCTTCCTTCATCCGGAAAACAGTATTATCGGTCAGACCATTTCTCGTAGTAAAAGATTCAAAGCTGAAACCATTATACCTGCACACGCCGGCATCCGTACACATCCAAATGTATCCAAGCTGATCCTGGAAAATTTTATAAACCTCAGAGCTGGGCAAACCTTCACGGACAGTAATATGACGGTACCCGCCCGGCTCATCAAGCGTTTGGGAAAAAACGGTATCAGTGCAGGAGAGAAATAAGAATAAAAAACAAAACTTTCGAATGAGGAAAATCACTGTTGCAATGTACAAAATCGAAGCTGATGAGCGGCAACGGAACCACAATGAAGGATGCCTCTCATCCGCAATTCAAGTCCCTTTTTTCAATTACCAGATTACCAGATTACCAAATCCGTTGTATTGCGATTTCCCTAAACGAAGAAAGACCGCCTTTACAGACGATCTTTCTTTTCGGGTGGCCAATGGGGCTTCCCGATAAATGTTTTTGTAAAATACTGGAATCGGGACAGGCTTCTCGCCCCATTGGAAAATCTAAAACGAGAAAAGCTCCACATTTCTGTGAAGCTTTCTTTTCGGGTGGCCAATGGGGCTCGAACCCACGACCCTCGGTACCACAAACCGATGCTCTAACCAGCTGAGCTATGGCCACCATTTGAACTTTTCCCTCTCAAAAGCCGTTATTTTAACAACAATTTTTGTTGTTGTTTTAACAACATCTTTGTTTGAAGGAGCGCAAAGATAGTACTTCCGCAATTACGTGCAAATCGGTCTCTACTTTAAAAACGTAACTTTGTGGTGAAAATCATGCATAATCATAACGAACCGGTGACGCTGAAAGTAGAAGGCATGGATTGTGCTAACTGCGCGCTCGGCATTACCCGCAAACTCTCTAAAAGCGGGCATGAGCAGGTTTATGTCAATTTCGCAACCGGTGAAGCTTCCCTGGTTATTGCTGAGAAATCCAATCTGAAAGAGGTTATTGCTGATATTGAAGGACTTGGCTATCATGTAATTGGTGACGAAAAGAAGACCGGGTTTCATTTTGGCATCACTCAAAAATTCTGGTTTTGCCTGGTTTTTACCGTTCCGCTTTTCTTCGGACATATGTTTTTCTCCCACGATTCGCTCATCGCCAGTCCGAATGTTCAGCTCCTTCTCTGCCTGCCCGTTTTTGCTGTCGGGGCATGGCATTTCGGAAAAAGTGCGTTTGGCTCATTAAAAGGTGGCGTTCCGAATATGGATGTACTCATTTTTATTGGCGTCATTTCTTCTTTTGGTTATAGCCTGGCCGGAATGCTCACGGTAAAAGATCCGCATCTTGTTCATCAATACATGTTTTTTGAAACTACAGCAACAATCATCACGCTCGTATTACTGGGAAATTTGTTTGAACATATTTCAGTTAAAAAAACAACCACTGCTATCGACGAACTTTCTTCTTTACAGCCGGAGAAAGCAAAACGTCTGATGATAAAAGGCGGCGTAGAATCCTTCGAAGAAATTGTTGTTTCGGAAATAAAAAAAGGCGACGTTCTTTTAGTGAATGCGGGAGAAAGTTTTCCTGCCGACGGAGAGATTCTTTCAGGCAATGGTACTGCAAATGAATCGATGATCACCGGTGAAAGTGTTCCTGTGGATAAGAATGTAAAATCGACAGTCACCGGCGGAACAATTTTATTGAATGGACCTGTGCGCATGATGGTTTTGCGTCACGGAACAGAAACCGCTTTGATGCAGATCATTTCGATGGTAAAAAAAGCCCAGCAGGAAAAACCACCCGTTCAGCAATTAGCAGATAAGATCAGCGCGATCTTCGTTCCGGTAGTGCTTGGCATTTCTTTGATCACCTTTTTACTTTCCGCTTTTGTTTTTGATATCGTCATGCGCGATGCATTAATGAACAGCATTGCAGTGCTTGTAATTTCTTGTCCGTGTGCGATGGGTTTGGCCACACCAACAGCAGTAATGGTTGGCGTTGGTCGTGCAGCTAAAAACGGAATTCTCATTCGCGGTGGAAGAACACTGGAAGAATTAGCAGGAATAAAAACAATCGTCTTCGATAAAACAGGAACGCTGACAACCGGGAATTTCTCCAACCTGGAAATTAAGCTGCTTGGAAATATTACTGAACACAAAGCAAAAGAAATTATCCTTGCGCTTGAACAAAACTCTTCTCACCCGCTTGCAAAATCATTGGTGAAATTGCTTAGCAAAGAAATTTCCACAAATGCTTTCCGGTTTGAAAAGATCTCTGAAGAAAAAGGAATTGGTTTATCCGCTACAGATTCAAACGGAGATAAATGGTCGCTCGGATCACGCAGATTGCTTCCTGATTCCCAAGATGCTGCTTTCGATATGTATCTTTTGAAAAACGAAGAAGTGCTTGCAGGAATAAATCTGCAGGATGAAATTCGGCCGGAGATGAAAGAAGTGATTTCATTCCTGCATTCAAAAAATATCCGCACCATTTTATTGACCGGCGATCGTGATGAAAAAGCGCAGGCTGTTGCTTCGGCATTGGGCATTCGTGAAGTATTTTCAGAACAATTGCCGGAACAAAAGTTGGAGATTATCACGCGACTTTCGAAAGAAAATAAAACTGCAATGGTCGGCGATGGAATCAATGACGCTCCTGCCCTCGCCCGTGCGGATGTCGGGATTTCCCCAGGTGAAGCGACGAAAGTAGCCATGCAATCTGCGCAAGTGGTTCTGCTTGGCTCCGGCGATCTCACACGATTAAAAGATGCATTGTTAATCGGTAAACACAGCTTGCTCACGATAAAACAAAATCTTTTCTGGGCATTTTTCTATAATGCAATTGCTATTCCTATTGCGGCTTTCGGATTTTTAAGTCCGATGGTTGCAGCTTTATCAATGGCTTTTTCAGATGTTATTGTAATCGGAAATTCAATTCGCCTGCGCACTAAAAAACTTTCCTGAAATGTTCCAGCTATTCCGCGAAATTTTTAAGCCGACTGTTTCCTATTTGGGAAAAGCAGATTACAGGGAATGGCTAGCTGTAAAATCGGCATGCAGAAAAAAGAAACCGGGAACGCCTGTGACATTAGACATTTCAGGATTCACTGTTTCAGGTCCCGATGCACTTTCGTTTTTTTATCAATACGAAGAAATATTTGTCCGCAAAGCTTTCGACATCGATTTCAAAAAAAATGATCCCGTAATTTTTTGTTGTGGCGCGAATATCGGTTTGGAAATTTTCTTTTTCAAGAAGCGTTATCCCAATTGCAGGATCAAAGCCTTCGAAGCTGATCCGGAAATTTCAAAAGTGCTTTCTGAAAATGTGTTGAGAAATAAGCTGAAAGATGTTGAAGTTATTGCAGCTGCTGCGTGGGACGAAGAAGGCAATATTTCCTTCGAGCCTGATGGTGCGCTGGGCGGAAAAGCAGGAACCGGTTCACTGAAAATTCCTTCTGTGCGACTTGCGTATCACCTGAATTCGGAACCGCATATCGATTTGCTTTTGGTCGACATTGAAGGCGCTGAAACCAAAGTATTAACCGATTGCAAAGAGCATCTTTTACGCGTAGAAAATTTATTCGTTGAATGGCATGGCGCTGTCAATGAAAAACAAAACCTTGACGAGCTTCTTTTATTGCTGACTTCCCATGGATTTCGTTATCGCTTAAGTAATAAATTGCCCGACGCACCGTTTGTCCACCGGATCATAGAAGGCGGATTCGATTCTATGGTAGAAATTTATGCTGGAAAATGATGTACGAATTACGAATTATCCGCCGCGGCGGATACCATTTAAGTTATCTTGTTTACCTTTTCAAATCGTAACTCGTATCCGCCGCGGCGGATAATTCGTACATTCTCTATATGGAAAAGAGTTCTCATATATTATTTATCGCCAGCTGGTATCCGGGTAAAAATGCTCCTGCACTGGGGAATTTTATTCAGCAGCATGCACGTGCGGCGGCAATTGATCATACCGTTTCCGTTGTTTATGCTGCTACTGATAAAAACCTGGAGGAAGGGAAAATTTCCATTGAAGAAAATCATTCAGCGAATCTTTCCGAATATATTGTCTACTATGGCAAAGTAAATACCTCTGTTCCGGTTTTAAGTCAATTAAAAAAGCGTGATGCATATCGTATTGCCGTGAAAGCAGGAATTGAAATGGCGATGCAAAAAAACGGCAAGGCAGATGCGCTTCATCTTCATGTTATCTGGCCGGCTGCCGTAGCTGTACTTCCATTACTTGATGAATTAAAAATTCCTTTGATCATTTCCGAACATTGGTCAGGATATTTGCCTGAAGACGGAAATTATAAAGGCGTTGTACTCAAAAATATTTCAAAACGTATTGCAGAAAAAGCCGAACACATCACTGCTGTTTCCCAGAAGATGATCGACGCAATGAAAGCACATGGATTAGGCAAATCGTTTTCAATTCTGCCGAATGCTGTTGACACAAAACATTTTCATTTCAAAAGCAAAACATCAGATTCTGAAGCAATAAGATTGCTTCATGTTTCAATGCTTGTCGATCGCGAAAAAAATGTTTCAGGACTTTTGCGCGTAATGAAAGAATTGGAAGTCCACCCTGAAGTTTCACTTGATATTATCGGCGACGGACCCGAACGAATTGCATTAGTAGAAGCTGCACGGCAATCAGGAATTTTGAATAAATCAGTTTTCTTTCGCGGATTTTACAAAGCAGAAGAAATCGCCAATGCAATGCAAAACGCGGATGCATTGATCATGTTTTCAAACTTTGAAGGAATGCCGGTAACAATCATCGAAGCCCAATGCTGCGGATTACCGGTTATCGCGACCAACGTTGGTTACATTCCCAATATGGTAAATTCTTCGCAGGGAATTTTAGTTGACCCGATCAATGAATCCGGTTTAAAAAATGCGGTGCTGGAATTTCTTAAAAAGCAGGATTCATTTGATCGTGCGAAGATCGGTGCGGAGGCAACAGGGAAATATAGTCTTATTGCTGTTGCAAACGAATTGAAGAATCTTTACGCATCTATTTTAACTAAAGAATGAGCGATAAAGAGCAACGCATTCGTGTCGTTATACTTTGCCGTAATTACGTGTTCGACGCATGGGAAGCAGCATGTATCCGCGAAGTAATGTCTGTGCCGAATGTGGAAATTGTTGCGTTGGTCGCCGAAGTTGCAAATGACATACAAATGCAATCATTCGGAAAAAAGCTTTTCAATTATCCTTACCGGAATTTTTCCTGGCGTTATTACGATCGCTTTCGTTTGGATATTCCTGCATACAAAGAAATTTCGCTGGAAAAAGAATTTGCTGCTGTTCCTTTCATTCACTGCAAACCGGAATTAAAAGGAAAATATTCACAGCATTTTTCGGCAGCTGATAGTGCGAAAGTAAAATCGTATCAGCCTGATGTTATTCTTCGTTTTGCATTCAATATTCTTCGAGGAGAAATTCTCACTGTTGCGAAATATGGCGTATGGTCGTTCCATCATGCCGACGAACAAATAATTCGCGGTGGCCCTGCGGCATTCTGGGAAATTTATAATTGCATCCCGGTAACAGGCGCAATTCTTCAACGACTTACCGAAAAGCTTGATGCAGGAATAATTCTTCGCAAAGGTTATTTTCCAACCATTTTCCATTCCTACAAAGGAAATCTCGAGCAGCTTTTGACCGGGACTAAATCGTGGATGAAGCAAGCTATCGTCGATATTCTCAATGATAATTCACCGGCGATTTCAGGAAATGCAATTGAGACAAACGCACCTGTATTTTCTTTCCCGCGCAATTTTCAAATGTTTCGCCTGAGAAATAAGCTTTTCGTTAACAAACTGAAATTTCATTTCCACGAATTAGTTCAGCCCGAACAATGGAACATCGGCATTCTTGAACAAACGCCTTCCGATGTGCTTAAAAATGGTCTTTCAGAAAAGATCGATTGGCTTCCGATGCCAAAATCAAATGAATATTATGCAGATCCATTTGGCTGGAAAAATAAGGATGAGCTGAAAATTGTTTTTGAAAAATACAGCTACAAAACGCAAAAAGGAATTCTTGCTGCTTCAGATAAAAAAGGAAATATAAATACACTTCTCGAAGCAAAAGTGCATCTCTCCTACCCTTTTGTGATGGATCGTGAAGATGCAAATGCAACCAATCGTGTAATTCTTCCGGAGAGCAGCGCTGCAAATCATATTTTTTGTTTCGATTCCGCCAATCCGAAAAACGGAAAAATTTTAGCGGAAGGAATTCCTGCTGTTGATTCCACGCCGGTTCAATTCAACAATCGCTGGTGGATCTTTTGCACGCACGCGACAGAATTCAGCAATACAGAACTTTTCATTTATCATGCTGAACAGTTTGAAGGTCCGTGGATGCCGCATGAAAATAATCCTGTAAAAACGGATGTGCGCTCTTCACGTCCGGGCGGAACACCATTTATCCTTAACGGAAAATTATACCGCCCCGCACAAGACTGCAGCACTTCCTACGGCGCAGCGATCGTGATCAATGAAATAATTGATTTAAGCGAAAATACATTTGCAGAAAAGATCGTTAAGCGCATTGAACCGCAGAAAAGCTGGAAATTCAATAAAGGTCTTCACACCTTATCGATTGCCGGTAACAACATTCTCATCGATGCGAAACGATACGCGTTTAATTTCGATAACTTCGGACACATTTTGTCACGCAAAATAAAACGCATTTTCAGCAAATGATCCGCAACATCCTAACTAATTTTTCTGCACGTCTTGGTGTTGCTGCGCTGAATTTCGTCATGCTGCTCATGCTGACGAATTTGCTCGGCAAAGATATTTATGGTCAGATCAGTGAAATTGCCCTTAACGTTGGAATCATTCATATCATAAGCGATCTTGCCGGCGGACCTTCACTCGTTTATCTTACACCGCGCGCAAAGCTCAGCGCATTGCTTATTTCGGGAAGTGCCTGGAGTTTTGTGAATGCAATCGGCATTGGAGCAATATTAATTTATGCCGGCATATTTCCGACGCTGTATGCAAAAGAATTGCTGCTGATCGGACTGCTTGTTTCTCTTCATTCCATCAATCAAAATTTATTGCTTGGTCAGCAAAGAATCAAAGCTTACAATATTTTATTTTTTCTGCAGGGAATTTTGCAAATACTTTCGCTTTGCTTTTTCCTTTTCATCTACAAACCAGCTGATGCGTATCCATACATCTATGCCTGTTTTATTTCCTATGGTTTCTGTTACGCTGTTGGCTTATTCCTCGTAAGCAAAACAGCCCATGTGCCAACGATTAAAGAATCACGGCCATTATTACTGGTTCTTTTTTCTAATGGATTTTATACACAAGCTGCCAGCTTATTTGTGCTGTTACCGAAAGCCATTGCATTTAATGAAATTGAAAAAATCATTCCTGATGCGGATGGTCCGAAAGGGATTTTCAATTCAGCTCATTCTCTTGGCTCTGCTATTATGCTTTTCGGGGCAAGCGTATCTGCTGTGGTAATGGCGAAAGTGGCAAATCATGCAAATCATTCCGAAACGCGTGCAACGATATTTCGTTTAGCCAAACTCAGTTTTTTGCTGACGGCATTTGCTGTTTTGCTTTTCCTTTCACTTCCTGCGGAATTTTACACCTGGTTATTGGGAAAAGAATTTTCCCCGGTAAAATCTGTTTTTATTCCGATGACACCGGGAATTATTTTCCTGAGCCTCGGAACTGTTTTCTCGCATTATTTTTCAGGCGCCGGTAAACATATTATGAATTTTATCGGGGGTGGAATCACTTTGCTTTTCGCATGGCTGACAACTCATTTCCTCGTTGTTGAATTCGGATTAATGGGCGCAGGAATTGCCACATCGGTTGGATTTATTGTCATGACCGTTTTTATCATGGCAGCCTTTATCTTTGTAGGCAAACAACCGGCTTCGGATCTTAAATTATTGCTTCCTGCGAAAAGTGATTTTACGGCGCTGAAAGATATTTTCAAAAAAGATAATTAGTATGTGCGGAATCAGCGGCATTGTGAAATTAAAAGGATCATCAACAGATCTGCTTAATGCTGCTCGGAAAATGAATTCAACATTGCGACATCGCGGTCCGGATGGTGAAGGTTTATTGCTTGTAGATGAAGATGGAAAATTCATCACAGCATTTACAGAAGATACACCGAATGAAATTTACACTGCGCGTTTTCCGCATTCACCGAAAACTCCTGCCTCAGAAATAACTTCTGCAGCACGGTTTATTTTCGCGCATCGCCGGCTTTCGATACAGGATTTAAGTCCGGGCGGACATCAGCCGCTTTGTTCTGTCGATGAATCGATTTGGATCACCTTCAACGGTGAAATTTACAATCACATTGAATTACGTGCCGAATTAGAAACGCACGGTTATAAATTCTTCACGCATACCGACACAGAAGTTATTATCGCCGCGTACCAGCATTGGGGAACAGCATGTTTGCATCGCTTCAACGGCATGTGGGCGTTTGTGATTTGGGATAAAAAAGCAAATATTCTTTTTGGTTCACGCGATCGTTTTGGTGTGAAGCCATTTTATTATTACAAAGACGAAGAAATTTTTGCATTTGCTTCCGAACAAAAAGCATTGCTGAAAAATCAATTTGTCAAAACCGAAATAAATCCGGCAGCCGTTGCAGATTATTTTGTGGCAGGTGAAATTGAATACGAAGAAGAAAGCTTTTTCAAAAATATCATCGAGCTTTTCCCGGGAAATGCTTTTGAAATTCAATTGTCAAACGGCGAATTCAAAAAATATTCCTGGTATTCACTTCCTGAAAAAGAAGATAAAGCAGATTTTTCAGAAGCGCAATACAAACATTACATCGAACAAACACGCGAATTGCTTGTTGATGCCATTCGCATTCGCCTGCGCGCTGATGTTCCTGTTGGTTCCTGCCTGAGCGGTGGAATCGACAGCTCTGCAATTGTTGGAATTATCGGTGATCTTGTTTCGAAAAATGAAAAAGTAAATATCGGCGACAAGCTGAAATTATTTACTGCCGTTTTTGACGAAGCAAATATCGATGAGCGAAAATGGGTGGCGGAAATGGTAAAACGCACGGGTGCAGAATGGCACCAGGTGAATCCAAAGCCGGAAGAATTTGTGCGCGATATACAAGAGCTGATGTATTGCCAGGATGTTCCGATCTGGAGCACGAGCACGTATGCGCAGTTCCGCGTGATGAAGCTTGTGCAGGAGTCAGGCATTCGTGTAGTGCTCGACGGACAAGGCGGCGATGAATTATTCGCAGGATATTTTCCTTATTATTTGCCGTTTTGGAATGAATTAAGAAGCAAAGGTGAAAGCTCGCGAAGAAGAGCGGAAATGAAAGCATACGGTGAAGGCGCTTCAAAATTTCGTATAAGAGAAATGCTGAAGCAACAAACTGTTCCATCGCTTCCTGTAAAAATGCAGATGAGCATTCAGCGGAATTATTTTCCGGATATAAATTATCTCGATGACCAGCTTGTTTCGGAATTCATTTCTAACCGCAAACAAAAACCTTCGCCGAAAACGTTAAACGATGCATTGCGTGCCGAATTTGTCAATACGCGTTTGAAAGGCTATTTAAAATGTGAAGACCGTTGCTCCATGTGGCATTCGGTTGAATCACGCACACCGTTTTCAGAAGATCATCGTTTGATCGAAGCAGTTTTTCAAATGCCGGGAACGATGAAAATAAGAAATGGTGTTACGAAATATATTTTGCGTGAAGCTGCTTCCCCGTTTATTCCCGACGTAATTAAAAATCGCCGTGATAAAATGGGTTATGCAACGCCGAATAATAAATGGATCTCGGATTTGAAAGATCAACTCCGCCCTTATTTCGAGCAAGATCTTTCAGGCTACATCGAAAAGAAAAAGCTGTTGCGCGATTACGATTCCTTTTTCAGCATTGAAAACAAACCCGAGAACGGCCGCGTCTTCAAATTCATGGCATTTGCAGTATGGAAACAAACTATGAATTTGTAAGAGTTACATTCTCTTAAGAAGATAATGTGCAAATTTCAAATGAGTAAATGACAAATTAGATATTTTCAATTTTCACATTTGCCATTTGCACATTTAGAACTTTCACATTTGCCATTTGCACATTTATAATTTGCTAATTATTTAAATACAAATGTTTGTGAAAACGACAATCCTTTGTAGAAATTTTAGCCGTAAATTTGTCTTATGAAAAAGATCATTATTTCAATCGCGATAGCAGGACTTTTTGTTGCTGCATGTAATCAGACAAAAGGAAATTACGCTTCTCTTGAACCGCAGGGTTTTGCAAGTGTAGCTGATTCACTGACCGACGAACAGCTTATTGATGTGCGCACGCCGGCTGAATTTTCTGCAGGACATCTTGCAGGCGCAAAAAATATTGACTGGAACAACACCGACCAATTTAAACAGGAAGCTGCTAAGCTTGATAAAACAAAACCTGTGATGGTTTATTGCCGCACAGGCGGAAGAAGCTCAGATGCGGCGGAATGGCTGAAAAAAGAAGGCTTTACAAACGTTTACGACATGAAAGCCGGCATCACCGGATGGCAATCTGCAAACCTTCCTGTTTCAACAGATGCACCAGTTCAAATGGAAACGGTGACACAAGATCCGAATGCGCCTGTTTCTACTGCAGCGTATAAAAAGATTGTCAACTCACAAACCCTTGTGCTTGCAGATTTCGGTGCAACCTGGTGCGGACCATGCAAACGTTTATCACCAATCCTCGACCAGCTCGAAAAAGAAATGGGCGATAAATTCAAACTCGTAAAGTTAGATTCAGACCGCGATGCAAGTCTCGCCGATTCCATGAACATCACCGCGCTCCCGACTTTGTTTCTTTACAAAAACGGAAAAGTAGTCTGGAGAAATGAAGGATTGGTAGAGAAAAGTGTCATCGAAAACCAGATTAACAAAGCGAGTAAATAATTTGCTAATGTGCTAATGGGTTAATTTGCTAATAAGATACTAATGAAGAAGGCTGATCAATCTGATCAGCCTTTCTCATTTTATATCTTACTAGCAAATTACTTTCTTTTCTTCTTGTCTTTTTGCATACCTACAAAATCCCAATGTTTCTTCATTTTTCCTTTTACTACAATCTCTACAAATCCTTCGATACCATAACCATCGACTGTACCGGAAACTTTAACTTCTTCATCTTTACTGTTCGACATTGATCCTTCAAATTCAGCATACAGCAAAACTTCATCGCTTCCTTCCTCAGAATAAGTAGAATCTTTCGTCAACTCTATCGGGATATTCTCCGCACCAGCATTCTTTTTAAAAAAACCTGTATTGAATTTACTGTTTTTGAATTTTGCTACATCTGGAGCGGCCTTACCTGATTTGCCTTTTTTGGCTTCAGTGATGGTAATATTATACTGTTTATTCTCAATGTTGGAAGTATCATCGCCATCCAGCACAAAAGACGCCGTTAAAAGAAAAATCAGACCGCTCACGATCAGTGTTGTTGTACGCTTCATATCTCTTGGTTTTAGGGTAAGCGAAGTTAACATTTCGCCCCGAAAGAACCTGAAAAATCGTGCCAAAAGAACTAATCTTTTCGAATATCAATTCTTAACATATTCTGCGGTAAATACATCATTATGATTTAGTCTATAAAACGTTACAAAGCCCGGTCCTACTGCAGTGATATAATAATTATCCATCTCTTTTTCTGTTCGAATTTTGGTGATGGTTGATTCTGTTGCGGAAATTTTCACCAAATAATACCCAAAGGTTAAGTAATCTGTTGTTGGACTCTTTTTTTCATAAAAATTAATTAATCCCATATATAAAATTTCATCGCTAGGGTCCCAATATAGCGACATGGATGGAATATATCCTTTGTTGCGATTTGATAATATTCCACCACCATACCAGTCAAAATGATCGAAGCATTTAGATGAAATTTTCACATTTTTAATATCCGAATCAAAACTTAGGTAAAGATAACCAGCAAGCCAACTAGGTCCTTCAAGATATCCACACCGGTCGATTGTTGCGTATTTTTCACTATTAAACCCTAAAGTCCCTGCAATTAAATAACTTCCATCTGCACGTATTGCTATTTTCTTAGGCACCCACCATGGTCTTTCGACATCTATTTTTGTACCAACAAATTCATCAGTAAAAGATGGAATTTGCAAACGTTTAATTTTTATATCACTGTTTTTGTCAATCAGACCGATATATAAATTACATATAATTTTCCCTGATTTCTTTTCCTTTTTCCAATTATCTGTAATACTTTCAATTCCGGCAAAGCAAAGATTACCGGTTTTTTTATCAAATGACAATACTGGCAACTCAGGTCTAAGGAATACACTCATTGCAATTTGATTATTCCATACCTGTTCACCTGATCCTAAGTCCATCCTGATAATATTGAGTTGTCCAACCCCTTTATAAACGTTTCCATATCCATCATCACCTTTAAGATCAAGCCCGCTAATTATTGCAGCAAATATTTTCCCTTCTCTACCAATTATTTTGTAAGCTGAAATAGAAGTAAGTTTTATTTTTTGTGACCATGCAATTGAATACTTTTTATCTTTTATAACATAGCGTACCAGCGTAGAGAATTCTTTAGATTTATATAGACAAAGATGTCCATCGCTTGTTGCCAGGCTCTTAGATCCATAAAGTGCCGGTATATTTTTTGCAAGTACATCTTTCGCCTCTAAGGATTTTTTATACTCTTCAGCAGAAACAAATGCCCTGGCGGTTTCTGTTAAATTCATGTCTAGGTAAATACTCACATAATCAGTTCCTCTCAAAGCGAACTTTTGTAGGCATGCCGTTAATAAAAGAACTCCATCCTCCCAATCAAAATATAAAATACTAGCATAACCAATAATAGATAATTCAGGAACATCAATTGTATCTATAGCGATTGTATTAAGACCATTATCTAACCTTTTTAACTCAATTGAGGTGGTTCCGCTAATTGGCGCCACATTTATTAATCCACCTTCAATGATTAGATTGCTTGATGTCGGCTCTGGTTCAAAAGTATTCGCTTGTGAATTTAAATGAAGTGAAAAGCCTAGAAACAAGAATAAAAAAAGGGAAATTAGTTTCATTATTCAGAAGGTTAAAGTATTGAAAAGTCACGTGAAAGTAAGATTTATATTCACATCAATATTTCACTTGTTAAGAACTGGTTTTCTTGCATTCTCCCTTAACTTTGAATATTGAATTCACTTGAATCTTTAATCTTGAATCTTGAATTTTGAATATTGAATTTTGAATTTTTATGATTCCATTAGCAGAACGACTTCGCCCGAATAATCTTGATAATTACATTGGTCAGCGTCACCTTGTTGGAGAGAATGCTGTTTTACGAAAAGCAATTGAATCGGGAAATTTGCATTCCATGATTTTGTGGGGACCTCCCGGCGTTGGAAAAACTACGCTTGCAAATATTATTGCAACACAATTAAAGCGGCCTTTTTATTCGTTGAGCGCAATCAATTCAGGCGTAAAAGATATTCGCGATGTAATTGATAAAGCAAAAAGCCAGGCGTTTTTCGGAACAAATCTTCCCGTGCTTTTCATTGATGAGATTCATCGTTTCAGCAAATCGCAGCAGGATTCACTTTTGGGCGCGGTGGAAAAAGGAACCGTTACGCTCATTGGTGCAACGACAGAAAATCCATCCTTCGAAGTGATCTCCGCTTTGCTTTCTCGTTGCCAGGTGTATGTGCTGAAGCCGCTTGAAAAAGAAGATCTGCTCAACCTGCTCGACATCGCAATGAAAAAAGATGAAGTGCTGAAAAAGAAAAAGATCGAGATAAAAGAGCATGAAGCATTGTTGCGGCTCTCAGGTGGCGATGCACGAAAATTGCTGAATGTTTTTGATCTTGTCGTAACCGCTGCAGGAACAGATGAAATTGTTTTGACCAATGAATTTGTGCTTGAAAATGTGCAGCAGAATCTTGCGATGTATGATAAAGACGGCGAGCAGCATTACGATATCATTTCTGTTTTTATCAAATCCATTCGCGGCAGTGATCCAAACGCGGCAGTATATTGGCTTGCGCGGATGATTGAAGGCGGCGAAGATCCTTCTTTCATTGCACGGCGATTGCTCATTCTTGCTTCTGAAGATATCGGCAATGCAAATCCGAATGCATTATTGATGGCGAATAATTGTTTCCAGGCGGTGAACGTAATCGGTTTTCCAGAATCAAGAATTATTCTTTCGCAGTGCGTTACGTATTTGGCTTCGTCACCAAAAAGTAATGCTTCTTATATGGCAATCAATGAAGCACAAGCATTGGTTACACAAACAGGCGATCTGCCCGTTCCGCTTCATTTACGAAATGCGCCAACCAAGCTGATGAAAGAATTGGGTTATGGAAAAGAATATCAATACAGCCATTCCTTCGAAGGAAATTTCGGCGAACAGGAATATTTACCACAGGAAATTGCAGGTAAAAAATTATACGAACCCGGAAATAATCAAAGGGAAAATGAGCTGCGCGCTTATTTGAAAAGGTGCTGGAAAGAAAAATACGGCTATTAATTTTCCTCTTCTGCAGTAAACGGATGCGGCTCATACACGAACATGTAAACAAGGCCGACAACAAATCCACCGAACGCCTGCTCAATGCCCTGCCACGTAATATCAAGCACGAAATATTTCAGATCCATGTCTTTATTGAAAGTTACATGGACAACCGTGGCGATGATATAAACTAAAACACCGCAGGCAAATCCGATCGCCGGTCCGCGTAAGAGTGGATGACGTGAAATCTTATCGAAAAAAGGTATCAGGAATGTGCGATTGACCAAAAATCCGATAAACAGGTAGGCGATTGCGGAAGCAGTCAGGTAAAGACCAAGCGGGTAAGTGATTTGGGCGTAATCGTACAAAACAATGCCATGCCATACATACGAAAGGCCGAACATCAACACCGAAGAGATGATCCATCCGATGACAAATCGTTTTCCGTACGTACGCACTTCACCCATAATAGCAGCAAATTTACGAAAACCATGCCAAATAGTTTCAAATACGGGCTTGAATAGGTAAGATTCAGAACGTTAAGGTTTCATAAAGCCTATAAAACGGCTATCTTCGTATAAATCGAAACATTGTGAAGAAATTTTTGCTTTTTCTATTGGCCGGAACCCTGTTAATCCAGACCCAATCCTGCCGGAAAGATGGAACTTCCTGGGACACAGGCGTGATTCTCCCCCTCGCCCACGCTTCTCTTTCCATTGATGATCTGCTGGTAGACAGTCTGAGCACAACCAACGCGGATGGTTCAGTCAGGATCGTTTATTCCACCAAATTTCTGGGACTGGATATTGATTCGCTTTTTGAAATTCCGGATACAACGGTTTCTAACGTTTACAATTTTCCATTCACCATTACCAATGCTGCTCCACCATTTAATGTCGCACCGGGAACGCCAAATCAAACCACGTTTGGTGCCGGTGATGCACAATTGGTTTTTGGCATTTTAAGTGAGGGAAATATGATTGTTCGTCTTCAAAATGACATACGTCGTAGAATAGTTGTCCGTTATCAAATTCCCGGGGCAACGCTAAATTCAATTCCATTTGATACAAGTTTTATCGTGCCTGCTGCGCCCGATTCACTTAATGGGTTTAGGATGACTGTTAATTTTGATTTAAGTGGCTATGCAATTGATTTTACAGGCGTAAATCAGGATCGCGTAAATACATTAACTACAACTTTTATTGCAGAAATCGATCCCACTGAAACTGTGGGCACAAACATTTATCCTTCAGATACTGTAGGTGCTGTCAATACAATATCCGGAATCAAACCCTATTACATCCGTGGTTATTTCGGAAATGAAAGCGTTCAAATCGGACCTGAAGAAACAGGCTTCACTTTATTCCAGCGTGTGATCAGCGGTTCAATCGGATTGGATTCATTGACGATGTCGCTTGATATTGATAATTACATCGGCATGGATGCGCGTTTAACGATCAATAATATCTGGTCGCGCAGAACTTCTACCGGTCAATCAGTTTACCTGAATACTCCTATTATCGGTACACCCATCAATATTAACCGCGGCGTTTATTCCAGCACCTGGGGCGAAGTAATTCCAAGCTCGTACAATTTCACTTTCGACAACAGCAATTCAAATGCAAAAGCGCTGGTTGAAAATCTGCCGGATAAATTAGGCTATGATGTTACGCTCGTCACAAATCCGCTTGGAAATGTTTCGGGTAACAACGATTTTCTTTATGCTGCGAATACCATTGATGCAACACTGAATGTAGAAATGCCATTAAGCCTTTTTGCAGATCAGCTGGTGATTGCGGATACCATCGTTCCTGATTTTTCTTCTTTCGATAATCATGATGATATTCTAAAAGGAACATTAACGCTGACTGCTGCCAATAGTTTTCCATTCGATGCATTCGTTGATATTTATTTTATGGATGCATCTTCGAATGTGATTGGAAGCATTGTCGCTGCTCCAAACCTTATTACTTCCGGACCTGTGGTGCTGACAAACGGCTATTTTGTTTCGCAGGGATTTTCGAATTCTGTGCTGACGATTCCTCTTTCTGAAACACAAACACAGGCACTTTTTCACAGCAGCAAAATTGTTTTCGTTTCGCGTTTCGACACGAATTCAAATCCTGCTTTCGCAAAAATTTACGGATCAAATCGTCTTGACCTCAACCTTAGCGCTGACTTCGATTATCGTATCGGAAATTAATTATGAAGCATTTTCTCTCCCTGTTTTTTGCATTCACTTGCATCATTTCGTTACAACTTAACGCACAGGATCCGATGTTATATATTTATCGTCCGCATTGGCCACACCAGGCAACCGGGCTGAATAACTCGATTTCGTTTTCCGGCGAATACACCGCAGGTTCTGATGCGTTGACAAATTCATTTATCAATTCATTTTACAAAGGCGGCTATATCGACGCAGAGACAAAAGCGAAACAAACATCGAAATTGCTTCCGTCAAACCGTGTTGGTGCCTATGCGGGTTATGCAATGGCGTATTGCTGGCGAATGGATCCTGATTCGGGCAACTGGGAATTTACTGTTGCCTACCGCGATCGTCAATCGTTGTATGGAAAATTTTCTTCCGATGCGTTTCGTCTTGCCTTCGAAGGAAATCGTGCGTTCAAAGGAGAAACAGCAAACCTGGATGATACAAAGCTGGCTTACATGCATTGGCAGCAATTACAATTCGAAGCCAAATTTTATTCGCCCGATAATAAATCAGATGCTGCATTCGGATTTTCTGTTTTGAACGGACAACAATTGCAGGAAGTGATGATCCATAAAGCATCGGTTTTTACTGCAAGTGATGGAAGCTTCATTGATGTAAATGCAAAAGCCGATTGGTTTCAAAGTGATACAGCCTCATCACGGTTGGGAAGTCAAAATGGTTTTGGTTCTTGTTTCAATTTTCGTTTCAATGCGTATTTGGGTGATTCTGCAGCGCGTTATAAATCGCAATTCTCGTTTATGGTGCAGGATCTTGGTTTCATTCGCTGGAATGATAAATCCAGAATTTATACGGTGGATACCAATATGCATTATACCGGTGTTGATGCTTCAAATGTGCTCATCAACAATGGTGATGTAACGGGAGTTCCCAATTCCGATTCATTGATCGGTGAACCGCAGAACGGGCAGATCATTACCTTTTTGCCATTGGGAATTCGCATGCGTTACACGGTTTTTACTCCTGGTGCGTGGTGGGGCGGAATTGATGCGCGTGCGTGGAGTTACAGTGAAGCGCTTCCGCAGCTCACACTTTTCGCGGGATGGCATTCGAAAGATTTATCACTGAATGTAAGCGGCGGCGCTGCGTGGGGCGGATATGCGCGTTTGCAATTCCCTGTTCAGATCGGATGGGAACCGTGCAAAAATCTGGCGTTGCTTTTCGGTACAACTAATCTCCTGGGCTATATCGCTCCTAAAAAAACACACGGACAAGGATTATATATGAACTTATCCATCGCATTTTAAAACCGTGATCATGAAAAAGCTTCTTCTATTCATTTCGATTTTCGCCGGCATTTTTTCTTCCGCGCAGACTTCAGCCAAATGGGAAAACATTTACGGACAAGGCGGCAATGAATATGGCTACCGCGTTCGTACTTGCCTCGACCAGGGATATATTGTGGCAGGCAGCACAAGCAGCAACGGCATCAGCGACGGTTATTTAGTCCGCGTCGACAGCTTAGGATTAATGATGTGGTCAAAACAATTCGCCGGTAATAATGTGGATGTGCTCAGAAGCATTCGCCAGCTTCCTGATTCAGGATATATTCTTGCCGGCTATTCGAATTCTTATGGTCATGGCGGCTACGACGGATGGGTTTTGCGCACAGATAAGCTTGGCGATACGATCTGGACAAAATACATCGGAACATCAGATTGGGATTTTTTCTATGATGTAACACCGACGTATGATGGTTGTTTTGTTTTAGCAGGTGGCACGTATGGGTTGGGAGAGGGCGACGAAGACATGTATTTCGTAAAGATCGACGGCAACGGAGACACGCTCTGGACAAAAACACACGGAGGAATAAAAGCCGACGAAGCAAGAGCCATTTGCGAAACAGGAGATTCATTGCTTGCAGCGGTTGGATTTACATACAGCCTTGGAGATACGCTCGGCGATAGCTGGATTTTGCGAATGACTGCGATTGGTGATACGGTTTGGACGCGGACAATAGGATTACCAACTTTTGAGGATAAAGCATTCGGGATAGCAGATTTAAGCACCTTTGGAAGAATAATGATAGTCGGTGAAACCTCTTCTGTGAATCCTGATCCTGATGCCTATGTACAATCAATGTCTTACTCAGGTAGCGCTCTTTTTAATCTTGTATTTGGAGGAGCGGGCACAAACGATAATTTTACCTCGATTGTTACAAGGCCCGACGGCACATTTGCTGCATTAGGAAGCACTGATAATAACCAAGCAAATGGAAATGGTGACTTTTGGTTCTTTCATAATAGGAATACATTTTTCAGTACTACATTTGGCACTTTTAGTCCTGAAGCTGGCTACAGCATTGATCTTGCTCACGATGATGGATATATTGCTTGTGGATATACGGAAGGATTTAATTCCTTTGTGTCTAATATCTATTTAGTCAAACTAGATACAATAGGACTTTCTACAGGCGTACTTTCGATTCGGGAACAACCAAATAATCTACGGAGTGGAATTGCAACTGTATTTCCAAATCCGGTTACTGATGATGCAACAATTTTATTTGACTCATATGAATCTTTCGAAGGAAATCTAATTATGACGATTTATGACATAACGGGAAGACAAATAATGACCGTGGCTACAACTTCCTGGCAGATCAATTCTAATAAATCTGCATTATGTAAGATAGAAATGGGGTTATTTTCTAACGGCATTTATCAATATGTGATATCTGACGAATCAGGAAGAAAATGTAATGGTAAATTCATTGTTTCTCATTAATAAGAAATGTCATTTAAACACAAGCTGTTTTCAACTAATTTGATTTCTTTCCATCGGATAACGGGAAATTTATTATTTGCTATTTTATTTGTTTATTCGCTTGTATACGCAATTGAGCGGACTACATATATTGATTCCGCCTGGCTTTTTTTCAATGGAGTTAATACAGAGTTTTTTTCTTGCACATGGGAACGATTCTCAGCATTCATTTCTGAAATCCCTTTATATATTGCAGTAAAACTTCACTTGCCTTTTAAGGCTTTAGTGTATGTTTTTTCTTCCGGATACATTCTTCTTTTTTATTTTGTTTGGCGTATCTGCACCTACAAATTAAAAAATCCGGTAGCCGGACTTTTAATCTTATTTGGATTAACACTTGGTATAAGAGAGCTTTTTTTATTCACTGTTACCGAAACCCATCAGTGTATTGTGTACAGTGCTTTATTTTTTGCACTAGTGGAATTTAATTTTAAAGAAAAAAAAGTGCCGAAATACTTTCTTATTGGTTTCATGGCAATTCTTGTAATGTTCACTCACCCATTTGGAGTTTTTACCATCGGTTTTGTTTTGCTTTATTATTTCGCAGAAAGGAAAAACATAAAAGATCCCATGATATGGATGGTTGCAGTAATAATTATATTAGTAAGTATTGTAAACATGATCCATACGGAAAACTTACAAAGTTCGTCACCTTATTCCCAACTAAAAACTACTGACTCGTTATGGTCGTCCATTTTTAACAGTTTCGTATTTGGTTTTTTGAAAATGCACTTTAAGCATTTTTATTGGGTGCCTGAACTTGTCGCACTTATTGTTTTCATATGGTACATTCTCCGAAAACAATGGTTGAAATTGTCTATAACTATTATTTCAGTTACTGTTTATTTAGCAATAGCATTTGTTACATACCGTAATGGCGATTCAAGTATTATGTTAGAACGGCTTTTTTTGCCTGCATTCTTTATGATAAATCTTGCTCTTGCAGACTTAATGATAAAGGAAAAAAAGTTGAATAAATGGATTTCGATATCACTTATGGTATTCTTAATCATGAGTGGTCTTCATTATATAAATAACGGTTGTCTCATGTATAAAAAGCGCCTTGCTTATCTTGATAAAATTATAAGTGAGGGTATTGCTCAAGGAAAGGATAAATATATTCTTAGAGACGAAAAAGCAAACAAAGAAAAATTACTTGTGCCATGGGCTTTCGGCGCAGAGACTATAATTTATTCTACATTCAAGTATGATCATTCCATTACAATTTGGAATGAAGCGACATTATGTCCGTCAACAACTTTTCAAGTTACAAGTCAATTATGCCTTCCTGTTGCAGACCTGAATCAAAACTATTTCCATCTTTCCAACTCAGCTTACATCGAGTTGAAATAGATTAGCTCCACCGTTGTATTCCAACTCAACACACCATTCTCGTCTCAATTACAGCATCTGCAAAGTAAACCAACAACTAATACAAGCTATTCATCCTCTTTTTTTGGTCGCCCATCGTATTTAACTAGCTCATCGTGAATATTTAAGGTACTTTTGACCCCGAATTAACCCTTGTACCCATAATCCAATAACTTACATGAAAAACAAAATTACGCTCTTAACGGGCCTTGCATTATTTGCGCTCGTTGCAATGCCTGCGCAGAGTATTAAGGACAACGATGTTACCTATTCATACGTGCGTATGCCGATGGAACCGTTGAAAGGTTTTACAAATTACCAAAGCAAAGTTGAGCTTACTTATGCTGCTGAAAATGCAGCGTTGAAAGCTGAGTACGATCAGAAAGTGCTTAATGCCGAAGCTCAATACCAGAAAGACATTGTTGAATTTCCGCAAAAAACAAAAGATGCAGAAGCTCAATACCTTGTTGATGTAAAAGAGTGGGAAGCAAAAGATAAAGTTGCTGAAGAAAAATATCAGAAAGAGCTTGCTGAATACAACAAGAAATCTACAGCACAAAAGCTGGCTGACAAACAATTGTTGAATGAAGGCAAACCACAAAAACAAACTCCGTCGCAGCCTTACAAAAGACTTCCACCGGAGCCACGCAAACAAACTCCGCAAATCCCGAATTACAAAAAGCAGTACGACACCAACCTGCTTGCTTCTTCCTACCTGAAGCTTGAAGGTTTTGAAAATTCACCGGAGAATGCAGTTGTAATTACTGTAACACTTTCACCATTTGATGCGCAGGGACCGAAAATGGTAACTGAAAATAAGCAGATGACACGTGTGAAAGATGGTAAATCTACTCCCTACACACAAACCTATTATCACTACGAAACTTCTTACA
Organism: Bacteroidota bacterium; assembly: GCA_031412295.1. Classification (GTDB taxonomy): domain Bacteria; phylum Bacteroidota; class Bacteroidia; order Palsa-965; family Palsa-965. Next base: position 32,627 of record JANOCU010000033.1, on the reverse strand, counting down.
AGCAACCAATGTCTGTAAAAGTTGAAGTTCCCGGCAGAGGAGTGATTTTCAATAAATCGATTGAAGAGTTTAACACGTATGTGCTTGTTAAAACAAATGAAACAGACAATTTAGGTGCGCAAGGCATGTCGGATCCTACAGCTTATCTGGCTAACCTGGAAGAAAAAACACTTGCAGCTAATCTTAAATTCATCAATGATCTTGTGAATTCTAAATACGGATTTGCAAAGACACCGAGAACCACTGTCCTGAATAATGTGGAGTCGAAAAAAATGAATTACGACGATTACCAGCTTGCATACGAGAACGCATTGGCCGGTTACAGCAATCTTGCTACCGATAAAGCGGCTTCTGTTGCAAAGCTTAAAGTTGCAATTGACATTTGGGAAAAAGCAATGCTTGAATCAAATCCAGGTGATAAAAAAGCACGTATTGATGCTGATGTAACAATGGCAACACGTTTTAATCTTGTTGAAGCGTATATCATGACCGGCGATTTTGCAAATGCTGAAGCGCACCTTCAGAAAATGAACGCTGCTGATCCTTCCAAAAAGGAAAAGAAACGTCTCGAAGAGCTTGATCTTCTTGAAAAAGATATGAAAGCAAGAGCTGCTATCAATAAATAAACAGGATTAAAATAAAAAGCATGAAAAAGATCTTAGCAATTTTTGTCTTGTCATTTTTAAGTCTTGCAGTTAGCGCGCAGGTTGTTTCTTTCAACGTTGGAACAAAATACGCGGGCTATTATGTAACGCTTAAAGGAGATACTGTAAAAGGATTTCTTCGTTATGGCAATAACTATGAAGCGCAGAAAAAATGCCAGTTTTATCCGAATGAATCTGATAACAACGACATGGTTACTTTCAAACCGGAAGAAATCCACAGCTATTTCGCAGGCGACAGATTGTACCGTTCACTGCATTACAGTGGTGGTTTGATGGAAAAGCCAATGCGTTTTAATCTCGTTGAAAAAGACGGAGCAATTGCTCAATACACTTTTTACGATGAAGACGGAGCAAGAAATGCTGACGGTTCTGCAAAAACAACCACGCTTTTCTTTAAAGCAAATGATCCTGCAAATCCAAAGCCGATAACGCTTTCTGATTTAGGAATCGGTTTTGCAAAAAAGATGTCTGCACTGGTTGCTGACAATGAAGCGCTCTCTAAAAAAGTGGCTGACAAAGAAAAAGGTTATGGTATGATGAAAATGATGGAGATCATCGACGAGTACAACGCCTGGTACGCCGCAAAATAAAAATCAAATATTGTATCAAAAAAAAGACGGGCATATCAGCTCGTCTTTTTTTTGTTTAATAGTAAATCTTCATTTGATATTGAATTTTCAACTTTTTGGTGTCGGGTAAACTAAAAATTTCATAAGCATTAATTTTCAAGAAAGTGCCAACCTTAGCGGGTTTGCCGTTAAGAATTCAACAGGAAAAATCTGCGTGGGCTTGTGCGGAAGAAAACCATGAAGCCCGGGCGGACTTGTGCGAGGCGCGGCTTGGTTTTCGCTCGATTTTTCCTGTTGAATTTAGGCAAAGCCGCGTCAGATGGCGATTCTTTTGCCTGCCTGCGCCGCGCGGGTCTGTGCTTCGGCAGGCAGGCTTCTTTTCTACTAAAGAAAAGAAGGGAGTGAGAAAATAATCGGGGATTGACAAACTCGCATCAAAAATATCCCGGACAGTAATAATATTGAATATTGAATTTTTATTTATTCCCCGATATGATAATTCAGCAATCCCGCTATCGGCGTTTCTGTTACTCTTCCCAATCTTACCCCTTGCTCCTCCGCTACTCGCCGGAGCAAATTGCTGAAATAAAATCCGACAGAGCCTGTAACATGCAAAGGCAATTGTTTTGCATCCGGGTAACGTAAAACATGATGGTTAAAAAAACCGCGGAAATTTTCAATCACCATTTCCGTGCATTGCGGATGTTCGATGTTTTGAAAAACGAATTTTGAAAAAGATGCGAGATAACGATTCGGCAAAGGCTGTTTGTAAACATGATCCAGGATCTGCGCGCGGTCCAGGTTAAATCGCTTCATGAAATTTTCTTTCAATCGTAGTTCAAGATCTTCATAAAGAAATTTCCTGAGCAGCTCTTTTCCCAATGCGGCGCCGCTTCCTTCGTCGCCAAGAGCGTAACCAAGAGAAGGACGATTTTCAAGAATATTTTTTCCGTCAAAGCTGCATGAATTGGATCCCGTGCCGAGTATTGCAGCAATGCCGGGTTCTGGTCCGCACAGCGAACGTGCAGCGCCTAACAGATCAGTATCCACTTCGATGTGAAGAGGCGCATCACTTCCGAAAACAGTTGCAAGCACATCAGCAAGCATCTTTTTTTTCTCCGGCGTACCGCATCCCGCGCCATAAAAATAAATTTCATCCGGCTTTTGATTTCCCAATTGCACCAGCACTTCCCTGCGCAAACTTTCTTCTATCTGCCCCGCCTCCACGATCCACGGGTTATATCCCTCCGACCGAAACGCAAGTATCCCGCGGTTTCCATCAATAAAGCGCCAGTCTGTTTTTGTCGAGCCGCTATCAGCAATAAGGAGGTTCATGGTGAGGGATTTGGTAATCTGGTAATCTTGTAACTGGGTAACTGAAAAAAATATTGGTGATAGTTTCTCATTTCCCAATTTCTAATTTTCTAATTTCTCATTTAATAAAAAGTCGTTCATCAAATTCAAAACGCTCCGTCTTTACGATCTTGATCTTGCTCATTAATTTATGCGCTGGATTTATCAGGTAATTAAAATCGCCTTGCACCACGGCAGAAGGCACTTTTAATACGAGAAATTTTCCTGCGGTAATAAATTTATCGCCGACAAGCTGTGTGGAATGCGGATGCGGAATTGATTTCCAGTCGCGCGGTAAATCGGAAGGTTTTATTTCACCGATTTCAATTGAAGCCGGAATTTCAATAATGGTGAGGAAATAATCTACAGGAATATTTCCAAGTGGCGTGCGTACTGCAATTTCGGTTGTACAAAGCGCGCGCGATTCGCTGGTGTAAACCACTGCAAGACCTTTGCTGTTCCATCGTGCCCCGACCTTCTCTGCTCCTTTACCGCTCAGATCATTTTTATACTTCTCATTACCCAGCCGGTAAACGATCATGCAAGTATGCCGTATTCAATTCTTGTGAGCTCGTCTTTTACCAGGCTGATGCCAAATGTATTATCGAGCAGATCTTTTGGCTTTACACCGCCAAGCATAATGTTTTTGGTTTCGAGCCAGGTGTTGAACTTTTCATTGCTGCCGAAAACATCCGCACCGAATTTGTAAAGCAAAGTGACTTCAAGAATTTTTTCTGAATAGATCGGGTCAAATGATTTTTTTTCTTTTTTGTAACGCTGCATCGTACGTTCTGAAATATGCAAAAAGCCCGACCATTCATTAAGGCTGAAAGGACTTTTCTCTGCGAGTGAAATGAACAACGCATATTTAATCCCCTGGCGAATCGTACTGATCAGTTGGAGAATGTCCCGATCATCTACGGAGCTGTAGGAGATCGTGCTGCTTATATCAAGTGCTTTTGTCATGGTTTTCAATCTTACACAAATTTACGCATTTGTCGCATATAAAACGACAGCTGTCGTATTTTATTACTAAAATACCCAAAAATCACCTGCTCCGAACAGCATCGCCGTGCCAGGAATCTGGTAATCTGGTAATCTGGTAACTGGTAATTGAAAAGGAATGAGATTGAATAATAGCTGACGCTGCGCTGCACGTGCGCTAATTACCCAGTTACCAGATTACTAAATCACTACCATGGAGATTTCCCTCTCAGATGGTGTGATGGGATCGTGCGCCAATTACCCAGTTACCAGACATGTCCTGAGCCTGCCGAAGGATTACCAGATTATTAAATCACTACCATGGAGATTTCCCTCCCAGATGATGTGATGGGATCGTGCGCCAATTACCCAGTTACCAGACATGTCCTGAGCCTGCCGAAGGATTACCAGATTATTAAATCACTACCATGGAGATTTCCCTCCCAGATGGTGTGATGGGATCGTGCGCCAATTACCAAGTTACCAGATTACTAAATCACGACCATGGAGATTTCCCTCCTTAGCAGATAGAGATCAGTTGGTGTTGAAGAGGAAGTGGTTCGGAGAGACGATGTTGTTGCGGATGGCGAAGAGAACGAGTCCGGCAGTATTGTTTACGCCGAGCTTAGCCATGATATTTTTCCTGTGCGTCGTTACGGTGTGAGCGCTCAGGAATAATTTATCAGCAATTTCTTTATTGGTGAATCCTTCAGCTACCAGGCGGATAATTTCGCCTTCGCGGTCAGATATCCTTAAACCTTCGCAGGAAGCAGACTCAGTAGCCGGCATAACCTCGTCGTTGGTTTTAAGAACGTCGCTGAGGATTTTACCGCAAAAGAATTGCTCATTAATTGAAGTAGCGCGGATGGCATCCAGGATCTCTTCCTTTTCACAATCGCGCAAAAGGTAGCTGGTGATTCCCGCAGCCAATGCATCAGAAAGCATCCAGCGGTTTGGCTTATCGGAAATAGAAAGAAAATTTACTGAAGGAGCTATTGATTTGATCTTGCGGATGACAGAAATGCCGAAAGCAGGATCGTTATGGTCAACGATAATAACCCCTGACTGAAAGCCATCGATTAAAAAAAGCAGCTCATCACCAGTTGAAGCATCACATTTAAGCAGCAGCTCTTTTTCGCTGGAAACCAATGACTTAAGACCTTCTTTTACAAGGTAATTAGATTGCGCGATTAAGATGGGAATTGCCATATGCTTATTTAGACTAATTTAAAATAGCGCATCAAAGGTATATTTTCATCCTGAGTACGCAAAACGAAACCCACTTATTTTTTCACAAACGGTTGTTCAGGAATATTGAAAATGTTGCCTTCTTCTCCAAGATAAGTTTCAGGAAATTCAGTCCGCGCTTCATTTAGTAAAGGTGCCAGGTCCATATAACGAACTGAAAAATGGCCGATGATCAGTTTGCCCACTTTTGCAATGCGCGCTACACTGCCCGCTTCAAGCGCTGTTGTATGATAGGTTTGTTTTGCGCGCTCAAGCAATTCATGCATAAACGTCGCCTCGTGATAAAGCATATCCACATCCTTCACCGCAGCAATCACACGATCATCGAAACGTGTATCCGAACAGAAAGCATACGAACGTGCTTTTTGCCGGCCTCTTGTAATTCTGTGATTCGGCACCACCGTTCCATCTTCCAGCACAGCATCATTTCCATTCTTTACACTCATCATCTGCGATAACGGAACGCCATAATAAGCAGCTTGTTCCTTATCCACAGAAAAGCTCCGCTCCTTCTCGCGGAAAATGAATCCCACACAAGGAATGCGGTGATTGAGTGTGATCGTTTCTACCGTTAGCAATTTGTCTTCGAAAATAATTCCCGGCTGCTCCGTTTCAATTTGATTCCAGTGAATTTCATAAGAGAGCACCGTGCCGGAAATTTCAAGCTGGAGATCAATAATGCGGCGCAAACCTTCAGGTGCATAAATATGGATGGGATTTTTTCTTCCAAGCAGGTGCAACGAAGAAAGCAATCCCATCAAGCCCAGGTAATGATCGCCGTGCAAATGCGAAATGAAGATGTGGTTAATGCGCTGAAAACGGATCTTATAACGACGAAGCTGAATTTGAGTAGCTTCTCCGCAATCGATTAAAAAAAACCGCTCAGCTACATTAAGCAGCTGAGCGGTTGGATTTCGTTTGGCGGTTGGCGTAGCTGAGCTTGAACCCAGGATCGTTACTTCAAACGCCGAAGCCATTAGTGTGATACGGTGATGCGGCGCGTAATTACTGCATCACCCATACGGAATGAACACAAATAAACGCCTGCAGATAAAGTAGTTGTATCAACTACGTAATGATTGGTTCCTTTTGAAGTAGAAACGGTTTCCTTCTTTACTTCTGAACCAAGCACATTGTACATCGTGAATTGCAGGTTGCCGGAATTCGGTGCAGTAAATTTGAAATCAGTTTTTAAATCTGCCGGATTAGGAGCATTAAAATTGACAGCGAAAACAGTGTTTTCAATAACAGGAACATTATTCGCAGGCATAACGTGTACACGGTAGCCTTCAATCGTGCTTGGCTGTTGGGTTGGTACATTGAAAACAACAACTGTTGCTGTGAAATAAACAGTGATAGGATAAATTCCATCAGAATTAGGTCCGCCATTTTCCTGGCCTGAAACCGGGTTACCTGTTACAGCAACACAACCATAACCAGTACCGGGAGGATTTGCAGAAGTAGTGGTAAATGTTCCGTTAGATGGATTCGGTAAATAAGAAAATCCTGCGGGAAGTCCCACTACACTATCAATCTGAACTTGAGTTATCGGGAAAGTTCCTGGGACCGGCTGTGAAACCGTTGTATCAGGCTTAATATGAAACTGGAGATCTGTTACATACGGTTGCGCTACGTAAGCAAGCGGAAGATTGGTAGCAGTATCAGGGATGATGGAATAATTGGTGTTATTAGGCGGTCCGAATAAAGCCGGATTGATTGTGCATTGTGCAAATGCAACGGTGCCGATAGTCAAAGAAGCTAATAGAAAGTAGATTTTTTTCATTGGGGAAATTTAGATTATTCGCCGGCGCCTTGTTCCACATCTTCTGCAACGAGACGATCAATTGCAGTCGTAAGATCCGGTGTGATTTTCAAAATGCTGTCAAGCTGAGAGATCGCGATCAGCTTCTTCACAGGCTCCTGCAATCCGGTAACGATCAGCACACCATTCGCATTCTTGCAAAGACGATTTGCCACAAGAATAGCGCTGAGTCCTGATGAATCGCAATAACGGGTTTCTGATAAATCAATGATGAGATTTTTGACGCCATCAGCATTCAAAACCACCAGCTCCGACTTCAGCGCAGGTGCCACCATGGTATCAAGTTTCTCTGATTGCAGGCGAATCAGGGAATAGCGTTCACTTCTTTCTACTAAAAATGGTTGGTTCATACTTGGCAAAAATAATGTTTTCCTCTTTAGGAACAAGGCTAAAATGTAAAAAAACGGAAAATTGGGAACGAATTACGAATCAAAACGAATTTACGAATGAAAAAGGGCATTTTTGGGTTAACACACCATTAATGACTCAACTATGGACCAACCGTAATTTCCCCGATTAAGCCAGAATAAGCGACCAAAATGGATTCGTATATTCGTTTTGATTCGTAATTCGTTCCCGAAAATTAATCATCAGAACGGCCGGCCAGCAAATAAAGCACAGCCATTCTTACGGCTACACCATTTTCTACCTGGTCGAGGATAATGGATTGGGCGGAATCTGCTACCTCGCTGGTAATTTCAACGCCGCGGTTGATCGGTCCGGGATGCATGATCGTGATCTCTTTGCCGATCTTATTCATCAGCTCCATGTCGAGACCGTATTGCATGGTGTATTCGCGAAGTGTGGGGAAAAATTTAATGTCCTGCCGTTCGAGCTGGATGCGTAACATATTGGCAACATCGCACCATTCCAGCGCTTTTCGCAGGTTGTATTCCACTTTCACTCCGAGTGATGAAATATAACGCGGCATTAAAGTTCTCGGACCACAAACCATTACTTCGGCGCCTAATTTTTGCAGGCAGAAAATATTGGAAAGTGCTACGCGCGAATGCAGAATATCGCCCACGATAACTACTTTTTTTCCTTTCACCGTTCCATGCTTTTCGCGAATGGAATAAGCGTCGAGCAGGGCTTGTGTGGGATGTTCGTGGGCTCCGTCGCCGGCGTTGACGATCTTTGCATCGATGTGGCGGGAGAGGAAAACACATGCGCCGGGATTCGGGTGGCGCATGACGACCATGTCCACTTTCATGGCGAGAATATTATTCACCGTGTCGATGAGCGTTTCTCCTTTTTTGACGGAAGAATTAGAAGCCGCAAAATTCACTGTGTCTGCTGATAATCTTCTTTCAGCTAATTCAAATGAAACGCGTGTGCGGGTGGAATTCTCGAAGAAAAGATTGGCAATGGTAATATCCCTGAGGGAAGGAACTTTTTTGATCGGGCGATTGATGACTTCTTTGAACTGATCGGCGGTTGAGAGAATAAGCTCGATATCATCCGGCGTAAGCTGCTTGATGCCGAGGAGATGTTTAACGCTTAATTTTCTGCTCATTAGTAATTAGTCGTTTGTTAATAGCAATACCTGGTCTTCGCCGTCATTTTCTTTCCAGTCAACTTTCACTTTCTCGGAAGAGATCGTATCGACTGTGCAACCAATATATTTCGCCTGGATCGGTAAATTTCTGCTGAAGCGACGATCTACCAACACCATTAATTCCACATCTTTCGGCCGGCCGAATGCCATCATCGCATCCATCCCTGCACGTATCGTTCTTCCTGTAAAAAGCACATCATCGATGAGGATCACATTTTTGTCTTCGATGATAAAATTGATATTCGTTTGATTCGGCACCAAATCTTTTTTCCTGAAATCGTCGCGGTAAAAAGTAGCGTCAAGCTCACCGTAGAGAATATTTTCTTTATTCAGAATTTGCCGCAATGTATTCCTGATACGTTTGGCCATGAGAATTCCTCTTGGCTGAAGTCCGATGATCACAGATTCTGAAAAATCGTCGTGTACCTCGATCAGCTGGTGGCAAAGTCGATTGATGGTAATGGAAAACTGTTGAGGAGTGAGAATAACGCGTGGTGCCATCGCAGGGGTAAAGATAATTCAAAATTCAACATTGAAAATTCAAAATTCAAGATTCAAAATTCGAGGATTTGAAGATTTGAAGATTTCAATAAAAATAAAAATGCTGATTCAAATCAATCTTGATCCCGATAGCTATCGGGAGAATCTTGAATCATTTTTTTCTCGCTCCTGTAGTAGGATCTAATACAAGTGTATCTCTTATTTCCCTTCTTCCGCGTTCGGGGAAATCAACGAAGACAACTTTATTCTCATATACTTTCGGAACTTCGAATTTTTTGTACATCATTTTGTACTGGTTGAATAATGAATCGACTTTCCACTGCAGCTCTCCATTGTCGATATTCAATTTTCCAACCATTCCCATCATCGTGAAATAGCACATGTTTTGATCCAGCGCAACAGGGCCTGCATTTGTATTCGGGAAGGTCATTTTCCAAACCGGCGCCTGCTCCCCTTCCCTGAACCTCGCAATATTTGTTCGCTGTCCGAGCTGGTACGTTTCCTGCCAGACAATCATCCACTGTTTTGGCTGAACAGGAAGCACATGCACCCTGTCGATAAAATATTCGCAACGCAAATCAACAACGGGGATACGTGAATTGCCAAGTGTATCTCCGAATGCGATCTTTCCTTTATAGGAGCAATACACCATGGTATCTCCGACGCGCACAGTAGCATCGTTGTACTGATTTTTTCTTGGTTTAATAAGTTCGTACGATTGGCGCAGACCCGCTTTCTGTGGTTTACCTTTTGGTTTTATTACAGCCTCTGGTTTGGTAACAGCAACTTTTTGGTTCTCCTCATTACCGCAGGAAGCGAAAACAGTCAGCATTAAAATCGGGAGAAAAAATCTGAGGTTCATTTTTTTATTGAAAGAGCAAAAATACAACAGAAGTCCATGCGTGCGAAAACTCTTTTAACGCTGGTTCCTGTTATGGATTTCTCTCGCCGAGCGATACTGCAGGAATTTGTGACGGATCATCACAGCCAATTCATAATCACTTGCAGATCGTAAAAATTCTTCCGGGATATTGAGGTAAGCAATAAATGCGTCGAATTCGACTTCTTCCATTACAATAACACCGGCACGCACATAGGTTCTGAAAAGATCTTTGAGAATTTCACGCTTGCGATCTTCATTTTCAAGTATGGCAACTGCTTCACGCGATTTTCCTTCACGACTGTAATGTTCCCACAAATAAGTGATCGGGCTTGATGCTGCGCCTACTATGCCGAGCGCTTGTCGGGTTTGCTCTTTCTCAATTGCTGCCCGTTCTTTCTGAATTTGTGCGAGGTCTTTTACAGGATAAATTGCAACAGGCGCAAGCGCATTCATTTTCAATTGCAATCCAATGCGAATGTTATAGACTTCCTTCAGGATGGAATCGGCGAAACAAATTCTTCTTACTTCATAACCGCCGGCTGTGATAAGAAACGTATCTGTTTTTAATCCGGTGATGGAAAAGAATGTGCCGGGTGAGCTGGTTTGTCCTGTGCTGGTTCTTTTGTTGAGAATAATTGCGGAAGGAGCAGCAAGACTATCGTTCCTGTCGAATACATTTCCACGAACGGTAATCAGGGGAGCCTGGGCAATAAGTGACATTCCCGCCAGGCAGAAAATAAACGTCAATATGATTCCCGCTTTTCTCACGCCTATAAAGGTACAATTTTCAGACCGTTTAATTGGTACGCTTTTGTGGCCACCTGTAAATGCGGGAGAACCGGCCTTTTTTCGTTTTTTTCTTTTTATCATCCGAAAATGGATTGTACTGCACACCAAAATTGAATGCAGTATCTGAAATGCTGATAAGGTCTCTTTCCTGCGATGCGAATCTCATACGGAAATCGATATAGCCATTGAAATGTTCCCCGAACGGATGCGCAAAACCAAAACCCATGTTTGCTCCCACCCAATCCTGCTCGATCTTTTTCCCGATGTACCATGTTTTATCGTCTGTTACATCCGGACCTACGAAAATGCCATCCCATTCCATATACGTCAGTCCGAATATAAAACGGAATTTCAGGTCGCTGGTTGCCGCTCCCATTAAAAGATTTCCATTAAGCTCTGTGTTCCAGGAGTTAATATTTTCAAAACCCGGACTTGATTTGTGCTTAAAGAAATAGCTGTATTCACCCGACCAGTAAAACCACGGGCGGGAATAAAAATGTAAACCCACATTTACACCGGGTTTGTATTGTCCGCGCACTTCTTTCCTGTTGTTAATTACCGAATAGGAAAAAGCGGCAGCATAAGCGAAATGTTTTTTGAATTTGGGAGCAGGTGGTTTTGTTGGCGTATAACCTACCCGATTATTGTTGCTATTCGTATTTTTTGAAATGTTGTTGCTGTTGTTGTTGTTCTGCGCTGAACTATTAATGCTGAAAACGGCAGACGTAAAAGCGAATACAAAGACGAGGACGTAATTTTTCATTTTCATTGTGCAATTTAGAATTATCTTTTTGTTCTTTCAATGGAAATCGATAAGTGGCGGGGAATGATTGGTGGTCGGGAAAAAGTTGATGGTTGGTGGCAGGTGGTTAAAAAGTTGGTGGTAAAAAATTCGTAGGGAATTACCTTGATTTTGTCGGGAATTATCTTGCATTCAGCATTACTTTACTGATGAATTTATTGCTGCTCACGAAACAAACAATGTCAAACAAATCCGCCGCGGCGGATTCAATGAACAAGTGAAAAGTTATAATTACAAAACCACCAACCCTTTTTTACCACCTACTACCAACTTTTTCCCCTGTTAGTAACCCTCCCATAAATAGTGCATCTGTGGTATTTCGACGGGTCGGTCAAAATATATCTTTGACTTACAATAACCACCCAATACCCACCAATGCGAAATTTTAAATTTATTATCCTTCTCCTCCTTGTATTTGCCATAAGAGGCAATGCACAGTTTATGATCGGGTACACCGGCGGGCATTGCAGTCCGCGCGAGCTGAACAGGGAAATTTACATTTACAATGTGCTCAACAGCGCTAATACAAAAAAGATGCACGAGATCAACTGGTTCCAGGGACCTACGATCGGAGTGCGTTCTTCCGGCGATGTTTATTTCGAACTGATGTACAGCCGTAAAAAAGCATCAACCTTTTCGAAATTTGATTCTTCAGGTGTCGACATGATGCGCCAGATGAAGGTGTATGGCAATACTTTCAATTTCGGTTTCGGGACGAGAATTGATGGATGGGCATTCGGTGGAAGTATGGATTTCGGCCGCTTTAAAGGTTTTGGAAGAAGAGGTCCGGAAGAATCGATCAAAGAATTGCCATGGCAGCGCTTATGGGTTGTAGACAATACACGCTTGCTGGGAATTTCTGTTCGCTTATATTTTGCATTTACTTTTTATGTTGAAAAAACAATCGGCATCGCAACAATTCGATTGTACTCACAACAATTGGCATTCAAGCAGGGAATGGATGGTCTTGACAGGTGGTTGTTCGGAACCGGTTTGAACTATGGAAAAGAACAGGAAGAGACTTTCAAAAATACCGGCATTGCGGTTTACTTAAATATCGGGGGAAACTAAAATGAAAAACAAACTATTTATTTTACTCTTGTTATTATCCGTTTCCTACCCTGCATCTGCCCAGCTTGCATTCCTGTTTTCAGCAGAGGCCGGTCTTGCAGGATCAACTGTAAAAACGGATGAGCTCCCGGTTTTTCTTACTTCGTATAACACTGTTAATTCCGGGTTGACACAAGAATTCGGAATGAAACAGGGAATGGCGAAAGGAAATTATTACCATTTCATGCTCGGCATTGGTGAAAAAAAATGCATGATGACACTTGGATTAGGTCGTTATTTAGTAACTACCAATCCAAATGAAGCACGTTATGCAGATGGTACGGGCCGCGACATCTCAACAGAAATAAGAGATGCTTCTACTGAAGTTGGCATTCGTTTCCAGAAGAATAAGTTTGTTGCCGGATTTCAATTCGTGATTTCTATCCGCACTGTTTCTATTTATTCGGAATACATATTTGCTGATGGTTCAAAAAGCCTGGGAGCTGACCACACGCTCAATGGTGTGTATGATAATTTTGCATTCGGCCCGGGATTCGGATTTAATGTCGGCTACAGACTTTTCCCCTGCGTTTATTTAGTTGCCAAGGCTGATTACATTTTCCGCACAGCTAAAAAACATCCGGAATATCACCAGTTCGATGATTTGCAGGATTTCAGACAAGAGCAAAATTATTTGCCGCGTGATCTGAATATGTATGTTACTGATCCATATAACGGAAGCGGTAACAGCATTTCACATGATATCCGTGGTCTTCGTTTTGGAATCGGTCTTCAAATCTGTCTTGCCTCATTTGAATTTGAAAAAGATTAATATGAAAAAGTTTTTCGCCCCTTTCCTCCTGCTCCTTTTGGTTGCTACATTAATTGTCGGCTGTGAAAAAGGAGACATGAAAATAAAAAAGCTGAATCACGGAGATGGTACCTGGACCATAAACAGCATTCACTATCAATATTACGATTCGCTTGGCGCTACAGTAGTTTTCGATTCTACCGCAAGCAATCCGGGTGAGCTTGTTGTTTTTACTACAACAACTCTTAACGGACTTTTTGATTACCGTCTGTGTGTTGCGAATATGAATGAGTCCGGTGGCGTGAATGTTTATAATTGCGAGATCTTTTTTGATGAAGCACGTGTGCATTTCGGAAGCACGGTTGATGGAGATCCACCGGCTGAGCTTGCAGGTCTTTGGACAGTGAATAAAAGTAACCGGAGGAAGCAGGAATGGTCTATATATCAGTTGAGGGGTGATGGTTCATTGGCGATGAAGAAGACGATTGATTTGGATTTTGATAAACGTTAAAGTTTATTAGTTCGGAGTGTTTCGGGTTCTGAGTTTCGGGTTCGGGTTCGGACCTGTGTTTCTCTTTGATTTAGATTGTGGGCAGGGCGCCAAAGCTTCAAATGCCGCACGTTTTTTCTTTGTGATGGGAACTTTTTTGGAAGTGTTTTCTTTCAGGGTAATTTTTTCTTGCCCACCGGTATATCTTTGTTTTGACACTCAATACCCAATACCCAATACTAAATACTCAATACTACACCAAAGTGTCTGCAGCTTAGCCCATCAGCAGGTGTTGTGATATTTTTAACGGCTGAAAAGAAAAAAGAGTATTTTTGCCTAAACCACATTCGGACTGAAACCACTCCTATGAAACAACGATCCCTGCCGGTATTCCTCCTTGTCCCGGCTTTTGCTTTTACTCTCGCATTAAACTCCTGCGGGAATGATGATGGCACTGATGGTACTGATTCAACCGGAAGCGATACTGCTGCGGTAAACATCGACACTGCATCCAGCACAACATTTGATCCCGGTGTTCCTTCTCCGAGCGAGATCTTCGCTTTTATGAAGGCTTCCGGAAATACAAATGCAGATGCAAATCTTTTAAATTCTCCTGATAACGAAAAGAAATACGACAGCAAAAAAGCACAGTCGTTAAATCTTGGCATATATTCTGCAGACCTGCTGTATTGCTCCACGTTCAATGTCAGCAATAAAGTGGTTTCTTACTTCGGTGCCTGTATGCGCATGGGCGATAAGCTGAAGGTTGCAACTAATTTAACTGATAAAGACAAGGCGCGTATCAGCAAGAACGCCGGTAACGGAGATTCGCTGGTATCAATTTCGAATGACCTCTATCTTTCAACATTTGAAAACCTTGAGAATAATCAACGCGGAGGCGATCTGAGCCTTATGCTTGCTGGTGGATGGATTGAAAGCCTTTACCTGATGAGCAACATGGTGAAAGATTTTGAGAAAGACAAAGCAACTGCAGAACGCATCAGCGATCAGAAATTATCACTGGATAACCTGGTGGAATTTATGGAAAAGCATGCTGATACGGAAGATGTGAAATCTGTTTTAGCTCAGATGAAAGAGCTTCAGACTGCAATGAATGAAGTTTCAACTTCTGCCAACACCGAAGCTCCGAAAATGAAAAACGGTAAACGTGTGATCGGCGGTGGTGCTAAGTCGACTATCACTAAAGAACAGTTTGAGAAGATCAAAAACAAGATCACTGAAATCAGAACCAGCTTCGTTAACGCACAATAAGCATTCGTCAAATTCAAAAGAACTCCACTATGAAAAATCTTAAGATCTCCCTGATGCTTGCTGCAATTATTTGCATCAACATTCCGCTCACTTCACAAGCTCCCTGCGTTACCTATCACCGCACAGCAGGTTGCAGCCAGGCTTCCGAAGAAGGTTTTATCTATAACTCACAATCCAAAAGCGGACTCTTCGCTAAAGGAACCACTTCGAAGCTGAAATCAATTTTCTACGCAGGATTTGATTATTCAATTTCTCTCTGCGCAGACAAAGTGCTCGGCGATCAAATCGGAATGGTACTTTCTGATGCGAAGACAGGCGAAGTATTGTATGATAACGCAACAGACAACAAAGCTGGTCACATGGAATTCTCTTGTGAGACCACTCGTAATATGTTCATCACAATTACCATTCCCGGAACAGGTCCTGGCAAAGGAAAGTCTGCAGATGCAGCTTGTTTGGGAATTTTGATTGAGCAGAAAGTGACTCCGAAGGTGGGTTTCTAAGCCGCTCCTGCCTGCCGCAGCACAAGCCCGCGCGTCTGCAAGCAGGGATTGCGCTGATTTGCGCTGATAATAATTATTAATTGAAAAGAATCCTCTGACGGAAGTTGGGGGATTTTTTTTGCCACAGATTTCGCAGATTTACGCAGATGAAAATTGAAAAGGATTTCTTGGGGGAAGTTGGGGATTTTTTTTGCCACAGATTGCATTGTTTCATTAGGCGGGTTTGCGAAACCCGCCTAATGAAAATACTACTCCAATAATACCATTTTGGAAATATTCTAATATCCTACTCCCTCAACGTCCTAAGCGTAATCGTATACCTCTGCTCCTTCACCGGATTAATACAACCGGACGGCAAATTTTCTGAGGCCGCAGTTTTTTCTTTAGAGTGAGAGTCACTTTAGGAATTCCCCTGCATGAATATTTGTTCTGCGATTTGCAACTTCAGACAGGGGCGCAACAGTTTCAAAGCAGCACTATAACTTCTTGGATGAAGATTTCATTGAAAAAATCATGTTTTGTTCAGGAAATTTCTTCGTTCGGGGATTTTTATTCCTACTTGGAAATGGCATAATGAAATTTCATTTGCGTGCGTGGGGCTTTGCATACATGCTATTTACATTTTTTCATTATTGGTAAATCTAATATGCATTGCGGTAAACTAATCCTATACTATCGATACGATGCGTGTGGCACGGTTTTTAAATATTATTGTTCAAACATTTGAGCTATGAAAACTGATACACGAAATAACAGGACCGAACCAAACAGCCCGCAGATAAAACTTTATAGTCCATACGATCCAGGGAGGTTCGATGTTTGCCGAAGCTGTCCTTTAAAAATGGCTTTATTGGCTTTGAAATCGAAACGCCTTTAGTTTTATAATAGATTTTTAATGAAAATTCCGCCCTGGCTTATTGGCAGGAGGAGTTGATTTGCCCTGTAAACAGCTTTTTACCCGTTCGCCCTTTTGTGCACTGCGCAGAAGGGTTTTTTCGTTTCTTTGTCTCCTAAAATCTCTCCAATGTTCTATCGCCTTTCTATTGCTGTAGCTATTGCTGCGCTCCTCGTTGCCGGAACTTCTGACAAACCTAAAAAATGGGATGTGAGCAATCCTCCTGGTAATTATAAAAATGTTTCGTTCACCGTCAATGAAGGAACATGGATGAACCTCGACGTGAGTCCCGATGGCAAAACAATTATATTCGATTTGCTCGGTGATATTTATTCTATTCCTGTTGCGGGCGGAACTGCTACTGCTTTGCAAACCGGTCACGCATGGCAATGTCAGCCTCGCTTTAGTCCCGATGGAAAACAAATTTGCTTTACGAGCGATGCAGGCGGTGGCGATAACATCTGGAAAATGAAAGCGGATGGTTCGAATGCTACACAAATTACAAATGAGAGCTTTCGTCTTTGCAACAATGCTGTGTGGTCGGCGGATGGTGAATATGTGATTGCGAAAAAACACTTCTCCTCTACCCGCTCGTTGGGTGCAGGCGAAATGTGGATGTATCACAACACCGGCGGCGATGGCATTCAGCTGACGAAAAAGAAAAATGCGCAGCAGGATGTGAATGAGCCAAGTGCTTCTGCTGATGGGAAATATTTATACTTCAGCGAAGATTTTTATCCCGGTGGTTATTTTCAATACAATAAAGATCCGAACAACCAGATTTACATTGTGCGTCGCTATGATTTTAAATCCGGTGAGATTGAAAATGTAACCGGTGGTCCGGGTGGCGCTTGTCGTCCGCAGATTTCTCGTGATGGAAAAACACTTGCATTCGTACGTCGTGTGCGTGAGAAAACAGTTTTGTATATGCGCGATCTTGCTTCGGGTGAAGAATGGCCGGTGTATGATCAGCTCAGCAAAGATCAGCAGGAAGCGTGGTGCTTATTCGGCGTGTACACAGGTTTCAGCTGGATGCCGGATAATAAGCACATCGTAATTTGGGCAAAAGGAAAATTAAATTCGATTGACATTGCTACGAATAAAGCAACTGATATTCCTTTCTCTGTTACTTCTACGCATCATATTTACAATGCAAATCGTTATCAACAAAATGTTGCGCCGGATCAATTCACTGCGAAAATGATTCGTCATGCTGTTACTTCTCCTGATGAAAAAACATTAGTATTTAATGCTGCAGGTTATTTGTGGAAGAAACAATTACCTGATGGAAAACCAACTCGTCTTACTTCGGGAAAAGACTTTGAATTTGAACCTGCATTTTCTGCTGACGGAAGCAAGCTCACTTTTGTAACATGGAACGATGAAAATTCGGGTGCTGTAATGAGCATTCCATTCAAAGGCGGGCCTGCAGTAAAAGTGACTGCTGAAAAAGGAATTTTCCGCACACCAACATTTTCTCCTGATGGAAAAACAATTGTCTACCGCAAGGAAGATGGCAACGATCACCAGGGTTATGCATTTTGTATCAAGCCGGGTATGTATACCGTTCCTGCTGCTGGTGGTGTTTCTGCTTTCCTATTTGCAGGTGGTGAAAAACCAACTTTTTCTGCTGACGGAAAATCAATCCTGTATATGGAAGAAGGTGAAAATGTGGAATTGAAATCGTTTGATCTTGAAACTAAAAAAATCAATTCTGTTGCTTCTTCTCAATATGCATGGGAAATTGTTCCGAGCCCGGATAATAAATGGATCGCTTTCCGTGAATTGCATAAAGTGTATGTAAGCGCGTTTCCTGCAATTGGAAAAACACTTGAGCTTGGAAAAGATATGGGCGCTGTGCCTGCAAATAGTGTAACACGCGATGCGGGACAAAGTTTGCATTGGAGCGGCGACAGCAAAAAATTGCATTGGACGTTGGGCGAACAATATTACACACGCGAGATGAATAAAACATTCGGCTTCGTAAACGGCGCTCCTGATTCATTACCGGGAATTGACACAACAGGAATTAAAATTGGTCTTGAATTAAAATCGGATAAGCCGACAGGAACAATTGCATTAACGAATGCTCGTATCATTACAATGGATGCTTCGAATTCGGTAATTGAAAAAGGAACTGTTGTTGTAAAAGAAAACAAGATCATCAGCGTTGGCACAATGGCTGACGTGAATATTCCTGCTGATGCCAAAGTAATTGACTGCGCAGGTAAAACAATTATGCCGGGCATCGTGGATGTACATGCGCATCTTGGCACGTTCCGCCAGGGATTATCTCCGCAACGTCAATGGAGCTATTACACCAATCTTGCTTTCGGTGTTACGACAACGCACGATCCTTCTTCGAACACTGAAATGGTTTTCTCTCAATCGGAAGCAGTGAAAACAGGAACGATGGTTGGTCCGCGTATTTTCTCTACCGGCTGGATTCTCTATGGTGCTGAAGGTGGCTTTAAGGCTGTGATCAATAATTATGATGATGCGCGTTCTGCTGTTTACCGCACGCAACAAAACGGTGCTTTCTCGGTGAAGAGCTATAATCAGCCACGTCGTGAACAACGCCAGCAGGTGCTTTCTGCTGCGCGCAATTTGCAAATGGAAGTTGTTCCTGAAGGTGGTTCTACTTTCTATCATAACATGACAATGATCCTCGACGGTCATACAACGATCGAGCATAATATTCCTGTTGCTCCTGCTTATGATGATGTGGTGAAATTGTGGAGCGCGAGTGAAACAGCGTATACACCAACACTCATTGTTTCTTATGGTGCGATGAATGGTGAATGTTATTATTATGAGCGTACAAACGTTTGGGAAAATAAACGCCTGATGAATTTTTATCCGCGCGGTGAAATTGATTCCCGTTCACGTTACCGCACAATGTCGCCGGAAGCTGAATACCAGAATGGATTTATTCTTGTTTCGCAGTCGTGCAAAAAATTAGCTGATGCGGGTGTGAAAGTAAATCTTGGTGCTCACGGACAATTGCAGGGTCTCGGCGCGCATTGGGAATTGTGGATGCTTGCGCAAGGTGGAATGTCGACAATGCAGGCGCTTCGTTGTGCTACGATGAATGGTGCGTGGTCGCTTGGATTGGATAAAGAAATCGGATCCATTGAAACCGGCAAGCTTGCTGATTTGATCGTGCTTGATCAGAATCCGCTTGATGATATTCATAATTCGCAGTACGTTCATTACACCATGATCAACGGACGTATTTACGATTCTGAAACGATGAATGAAGTTGGTAATTCGGATGTGAAGCGAGGGAAATTCTGGTGGGAAGCGAATAAATACAGCCCGACATTTAACTGGCATGAGTCGACACATTCGTTTATGGAAGATGCTTGCGGGGAGTTGGATTAAAAAAGAATCTACCTGCGCTGAATTAGCTTCGGTAGATAAATGTGCTGATTTGTTAATTTGCTGATGTGCTAATGCTGTGTGCATCCCTTGCGTGTATGTTTGGCTAAAGCCGTGTTTAAGCTTTCTTCTACCCCGACATGAATGTCGGGGTAATCATCAAAGCTGAATTCAATAGACGATTAAAGAGAAGCCTGGTTTATTCCGGGCTTCTCTTTTTATTTGTATTTTAGTCTTGTATGAAAACTCTTTTTCTTTTTGCGGCAATTTTATTTTCTGTAATTCTTTATTCGCAGGATACTATGCGGGTTGTGAATCATTATAACGACGGGCAGATCTATGATTCGTTTATGCGGAATTCAGTGGGAGAAAAGGAAGGGGCTTATGTTCAGTATTCTCGCTTCGGGAAAAAATATATTTCGGGGCAATATAATAATGGAGTTCCGTTTGGTACATGGAATTATTACAGCGCGGATACTTCGGGAAGGCTTGTGCAGACGTTGGATTTTGATTCACATAAGGAAGTGTTTGTCGATTCGATTCGTGTGCCGGCTCTTATTTGTGGTCCGCGGTTTTTTGGTGGACGTATTGCACAGAATGAATATATCGCGCGGCGGATTAAAAGTGATTTTACGAAAGAGGAAAGAGAAGCTTATCGCAACCGGCCTTTTATTGTTTCGTTTTCTATTGATCATCAAACATTAAAAGTGGTTGGTGTTTCTGTTGATGATAAAGATTTGCAAGATGCTTTTAAGAATAAATTGCTCGCGATTGTTTCGGAAATGCCTTCGTGGTTGCCACCGGTTTGTAAGGATAAGAATGAGGTGTGGCGGTTTAGTGTGGCGATTGTGCTGTGACGGGATCTGGTAATCTGGTAACCCTTCGACAAGCTCAGGACAAGTATGGTGACTGGATAATTGAAAAAAAACAGAACGTCCACGGAAATTTCAGAATTAATAAAAGGTGCGATAAAGATTATTTCAATAGTAACTAAAAGTTTATGAGGAGTTTGTTATTGCTTTTTTTTCTGGTTTATTCGGGATGTGTTTTTGCACAACCGCTTACTGGTAGCTATACGATCGGAGGCGCGACTCCTGACTATTCCGATTTTACCACAGCAGTGAGCGCACTGGAACTAAATGGTGTTTCAGGTCCTGTAGTGTTTAATGTTCGGAACGGTACGTACACTGAATCAGTATATATGACCAACATCATCGGCTCCTCGTCTGCCAACACCATCACTTTCCAGTCCGAATCAGGTGACAGTTCCCTTGTTACTTTGACCTACGGCGGTTCCGCTAATACCTTTTTTGGAGACACTGTCCGTAACATTCTGTTTCGCAAAATGACATTCCGGAATACAGCCAATACAGGCTATAATGCTCTTATCATCCGTTATGGAAATAATATAAAAGTACAGAATTGTGTAATTAGAGGAGCTGGGAGCGCAGGAGGGTTTGGGTTGAGTTGTACCCGCTGCGACTCAGCGATATATATTCAAAACTGCTGGGCTTATAACGCCAACTACTCTGTTTATTTATCGGACGACATACTTCCGTATACTAAGGATGTCCGGGTCGAGAATAATACGATTACTTCTTTCGATTATGCATTATACCTGAACGATCTCGGTAATACGATTGTCCGGTATAATTTTATTCAAGGTTCCTACAGAGCTTTGTATGCCGAAGGTGTCGAAGTCGACGAAATGCATCACAACACAATGCGTTCGGGCGGAGGCGCAGCCTTAATTATGGGTTATTGTTGGGCATCGGGTACAGGCCGAGTCCGTATTCACAATAATCTTATTCTTACCACAAGCTCCGGTCAGCCTACAAACTATGGAGCGTCTTTCTACCAGGTTGATCAACTTGAATTCGTAAATAATACTATCTATTTCAACTCCAACTATAATTACCAGGCCGCGCTCAAACTGGATGTGCTGGATTCCTGTTTTATATATAACAATATTATCATCAACAATGGAAATGGATATGCTTACCAGTTGTCCGTGAACGTTTATAATGAATATTCTGATCATAATGTTATCCGTACAAATGGCACTCAATTAAGCCCTGGAATTTCCACCTTAGCACAATGGCAGGCTGTTTTTTATTTGGACTCGAATTCAATTAGTGCAAATCCTCAGTTTATAAATATTCCCAACAATCTTCATCCTACAAATCCTGTAATTGATGGTATGGGAATTCCGTGGGTAGGAATTACTAATGACTTGAGCTTAGTGCCCCGGCACCCGCTATATCCTGATCCCGGTGCTTATGAATTTTCGTTCGCCCCCACAGCAAATCTTGGTCCTGATCAAACAATTTGTGGAAATAGCACATTGCTATCTGCCGCGAATAACGGTTCTTATTACCTCTGGAATACAGGCGATACGACACAAACTATTAATGCAACCAGCACAGGTACTTATTGGGTGCAAATAAATAATCTTGCAGGAACTTCTTCTGATACGATCAACGTTACAATTCATCCGTTAGCGGCCATTTCAATTAGCGGAGATAATTCGATTTGTAGCAATGATTCAACTCAGCTTACAATTGTTTCTCCTGCTACTACTTTTTCATGGTTACCAGTTGCAGGATTAGATAATCCTGATTCAAATGTTGTAAATGCAAGCCCATTTGTAAATACAACATACACAATTACTGTCACAGACAATTTTGGCTGCACGAATTCAGACAGTATAAGCATTACAGTAAATTCCATTCCTGTTGCACAGGCAGGAAGTGATCAGTTTATTTGTTTTGGTGGACAAACTATATTAGGAACAACAAGCGGAATGAATTGTAACTGGTTGCCTATATCTGCGCTGAATTCTTCAACGGATTGTCAACCGATAGCATTACCAACCTTAACTACAAATTATATACTGACAGTAACAGATTTGAACGGCTGTGAAAATAGTGATTCGGTATTAGTAACTGTAAATCCGTTGCCAACTGTTGCTGTTTGTTGTGATCAAACTTTATGCGCGGGTGATACTGTTTCTCTTAATGCAATTACTTCTGCTTCAAATTTATCATGGTCGCCTTCTGCAGGATTAAATACAACAACAGGAAATAATGTAAATGCTTTTCCGGCTTCTTCTGTTACATACACTGTGGCTGCAACGGATGTGAATGGATGTAGTTTTGCTGATTCAGTAACACTCACAGTAAATCCGTTGCCTGCTGCTCCGACTATTACACAGAATATCGGTGATTTGATTTCGAGTGAGTCAGCAGGGAACCAATGGTATTTGAATGGTAATCTTATCAGTGGCGCAACTGGCCAAATATATGCACCTGTGCAGAATGGAAATTATTCTGTTGTAGTTACTGATGTGAATGGTTGTAGCGCTGCTTCTGCTACTTATTTCTTTGGTTCTACGGGCGTGGAAAATTCGTTGCTGACTAAGGCGAATTGTATTTATTCTGCGGAGCATCATCAATTGAGGTTTACGGGTTTGATGGATGGGAAATATAAGCTGGGGATTTATAATCAGCTTGGGCAATTGATTTTTACGGATGAAATGAATTTGTCGGCTGGGGCATATACTTATGAGTTGGAAATTACGCAGGGTGTGTATGTTATCTTGCTTGAAGGTGTGGCGGAAGATTTTAGGTGGAAGGTGAATGTTGGGGAGTAATGAGTGAAACTTTTTGAGAAGTGAGATTTCCATGTGAGACCTTTTAACGCAGAGGCGCGGGGGCGCGGAGTACGCGGAGTACGCGGAGGTAAATTATTTGAGTATAAATTAAATCTTCAAATTTCAAATCTTCGAATTTTCTTAATTCCCCCTTACCTTCGCAGTCGATGCAAGATCCCAAAGTCATATTAAATCAATACTGGGGCTTCGATAATTTTCGTCCGTTGCAGGAGGATATTATTCGAAGTGTGCTTGATGGGAAAGATACGCTTGCGTTGCTTCCTACTGGTGGCGGGAAATCGATTTGCTTCCAGGTTCCTGCTTTGTGTATGGATGGAATTTGTATCGTGGTTTCTCCGCTCATCGCTTTGATGCATGACCAGGTGGATAATTTGAAGCGAAGGGGAATTCCTGCGATTGCAATCACTTCTTCGATGCGTAAACGTGAGCTCGATATTGCGCTGGATAATTGTGTTTACGGAAAAATAAAATTTCTCTATTTGTCGCCTGAACGTTTGCAGACGGAACTTGCACGTGTGCGAATCGGAAAAATGAAAGTGAATATGATCGCGATCGATGAGGCGCATTGTATTTCGCAATGGGGTTATGATTTTCGTCCGCCGTATCTGATGGTGGCCGATCTGCGCGATATTTGCCCGGATGTTCCGATTCTTGCATTGACAGCAACAGCAACTCCGAAAGTTGTTGATGATATACAAGAGAAATTATTATTTAAAAAGAAAAATGTTTTCCGCACCGGATTTGGCAGAAGCAATCTTGCTTACGTGGTTAAAAAAACGGAAGACAAAATTTCTCCTGTTATAAAGCTTGCGAATCAATTGAACGGAAGCGGAATTGTTTATGCGCGCAGCCGGAGAAAGACGATGGAGGTTGCTGCACTGCTGCATAAGAATAATATTTCAGCAACATTTTATCATGCAGGATTAACACCTGAAGAAAGAAGCATCCGCCAGAAACAATGGATCGACGGACAAGCGAAAGTGATGGTGGCGACAAATGCATTCGGAATGGGAATTGATAAACCCGATGTGCGTTTTGTTGTGCATCTTGATCTGCCTGAAAGTCCGGAAGCTTATTTCCAGGAAGCAGGTCGCGCGGGACGTGATGGAAATCCTTCGGGTGCACTTTTATACTGGACGCCGAAAGATGTGGATGATCTTGAACGAAATTTTGAAGCATCATTTCCACCACTCGATGAAATTCGCCGCACGTACCAGGCGCTGGCGAATATGTATGAAATTCCTGTTGGGTCCGGCGCGGGAATGACGTTGATCTTTGACCAGGAGAAATTATGCAAAACGTATAAGCTTGAAGCGGTAAAGGTTTTTAATAGCTTGAAATTTCTAGAGAAGGAAGGTTACATCGCCATCAGTGAAGCTGTTTTTACACCGGCAAAACTGAAGATGACTGCGAATAATGAAACGCTTTATAATTTCCAGGTGCAGAACCCTTCGCTGGAAGAATTTATCAAAACGTTATTGAGAATGTATGCCGGTTTGTTTGATGAATATATTCGCATCAAAGAAAAAGAAATTGCTAAAAAGATAAATCGCTCCGAAGCTGATGTTATTCATATTCTGAAAGAACTGGAGAAAAAAGATCTGCTGAATTATATTCCGCAAAACGATCGCCCGCTTTTTACAATGCTTCTTCCGCGTGTGGATGCAAAAACGCTTTACATTTCTCCTGAGCATCTGATTGAAAGAAAAAAGATTGCAGCTGAACGTGTGAAAGCGATGAAAGATTTTATCACCGATGAAAAAATTTGCAGGCAGTCGCGCTTGCTTGCTTATTTCGGTGAAGAAAATGCAGAAGATTGTGGCAAATGTGACGTTTGTAAAAAGAAAACGGACAAGAATAAAAAGTTTAACAGAGAAGAAACTGCGAAACTCATCGTTACGCTTTTGCATGTTACTCCTAAAAAAGCAGCAGAAGTTGCAGCACTTTTTCCTGATGTTGCAGCGGAAGAAATTACGTTTGTTGTACGGCAGTTACTGGATTCGGGAAGAATTAAATTTAATGGGAATCATCAGCTGGTGGCAGATTAATGAGAAAACAACTTCCAAAATCATTTTACGCTGACAAAGATGTCGTGAAGCTTGCTAAGAAATTATTGGGCTTGCGGCTTTGTACGGTCATTGACGGAAAATATACTTCAGGCATTATCACTGAAACGGAAGCGTATGCAGGTGTGAATGATAAAGCGTCGCATGCATATGGCGGCAGATTGACAGAGCGAACGAAGATCATGTTTGATGAACCGGGAACGGCGTATGTTTATCTCTGTTATGGCATTCATCATTTGTTCAATATTGTGACGAACAAAAAAGGAATTCCACATGCGATTTTAATCCGTGCGATAAAACCGGATGAAGGAATTGAATACATGATGGAGCGACGGAAAAAATTAAAAGTGGACAAAACTTTTTCGGGTGGTCCGGGAACGGTTTCGCAAGCGTTGGGAATTAAGACAAAACATTCGGGAATAAGTTTGCTTGAGTCTAAAGCGGCAGAGAAAATCTGGGTGGAAGAAACAGGGATAAAAATTCCGGGAAAGGAAATTGTTGCGGGTCGAAGGATTGGGGTGGATTATGCGGGGGAAGATGCGAAGCTGCCTTATCGGTTTTATATTAATGCTACTTATTTAGATAAACTTAAACCTTGAACATTGTACATTGTGCGTTTGGCATTGTACATTCCGATTAGGAGAAATCTCGCACGAAGGAAAATAACAAACAATGCCAAACAAACAATGAGCAATGAACAAGTAAAAAGGAAATAACAAACAATGCCAAACTAATCCGCCACGGCGGATACAAGGAACAAGTAAAAAGGAAATAACAAACAATGTCAAACTAACAATGTACAATGAACAATAAAAAAAAGTAAAACTTAAATTATCAAGTTATCAAATTACCAGATTATTAAATTCCCTCCCATGCCTGAAAGCAGAAAATTTATTCAATCGAAACCTGAGCCGCTTAAAAATATTTTGAATGCTGATTTTGTTTGTTTGCTGGCGAATGCTTTGAAAAAAGCGGATGCGAATTTTGATGCGGCGCGGTTTCAGCATTCGATCATTGACAAAACATGGAAAGATAAAGAGCTGAAACAACGCATTCGTCATATTTCTTCTGCGATGCATGCGTCTCTTCCGTATCCGTATCGCAAACAGCTTGGTGTTTTATTAAAAGCGGCGCCTGCTTTTCGCGGACTTGGTGCTTTGGTTTTTCCTGATTTTATCGAGGTGAATGGTGTAGATGATATTGAAGCGTCTCTTGATGCGCTGGAAATTCTTACACAATACTCTACAGGTGAATTTGCAATTCGTCCGCTGGTTTCTAAAGATCAGAAGCTGGTTTTGAAAAGAATTAAACAATGGACGAAACATCCGAATGAACATGTACGCCGTCTTGCTACGGAAGGTATTCGTCCGCGTTTGCCGTGGGCTACTCCTCTACCCGATTTTAAAAAAGATCCTTCGAAAGTTTTGGAAATTCTCAACATTCTTAAAAATGATTCGAGCGAATATGTGCGCAGAAGTGTTGCGAATAATCTGAATGATATTACGAAAGACCATCCTGCATTGGTTCTAAAAACTGCGAAAGAATGGATAGGAAAATCAGAACCGACGGATAAATTGCTGAAGCATGCCTGCCGAACTTTGTTGAAACAAGGAAATACGGATGCATTAGGAATTTTCGGTTTCTCTTCGAAAGTGAATGCTTCAATTGATAAATTCAAGATTCAAAATTCAACATTGAAGATTGGTGACACATTGACATTTGATTTTGTATTGAAGAATGAAGCGAAGAAGTCACAACAATTGCGGTTGGAATATGTTGTTTATTTTATGAAGAACAACGGGAAACATTCGAAGAAAGTTTTTCAGCTGAGCTCGAAACATTTTGAGCCGGGGGAAATTTCTTTTAAGCGTACGCATCGGTTTACTGATTTTACTACGAGGAAGCATTATCCCGGTGAGCATCATCTTGCTATTTCGATCAATGGTGTGGAGAAGGTTAAGAAGAAGATTTTGCTTGGAAAATAAAGGAATTTGCTAATGGCTTAATGGGTTAATGGGTTAATGGGTTAATGGGTTAATGGGTTAATGGGTTAATGGGTTAATGGGTTAATGGGTTAATGGGTTAATGGGTTAATGGGTTAATGGGTTAATGGGAGGGGAATTTTGCCATGCCGGGTGCTTCCTGTATGTTTGGGCTAAAGCCAATAATGGATTTATAATTGTTCCCCGTCATGAATGACGGGGCAATGAAAAAAAAACTTACTTATCACTTAATAACTTGTTTTTTTCATTGCTAAATCACAATAGTGCAAATTTCAATACCAGGTTTTTCATTCGCACATTAGCAAATTAACCCATTAGCACATTTACTCACTAGCAGTGTATTTATTGGACATCGGCAAATTAACCCATTAGCAAATTAGCACATTCCCCCTTAGAGAGTTACCTTTGCGCTGAAATAAAATCAGTCCCTCAAAATCGTAATTCGTACATCCCTTAATATGCCATTAGAACGTTCAAGAGTAATTCTCTCTTCAGGAAAAGATCAGTCACCGCGCCGTTTTCATCCGTGGATTTTTTCGGGTGCGATTAAAAAAATAAAAGGACCTGTGCAGGAAGGTGATATTGTAGATGTTTATTCTAACCAGGATGAATATCTCGGCACAGGGCATATACAGGATGGCTCTATCGCTGTGCGACTTTTTTCATTCGAGCAAATTGATCCGAAGATTGATTTCTGGAAAGCTAAAATTCAGAAAGCATATGATTACAGGAAAAATATTGGTGTTGCAGGAAATATAGACACGAATGTTTTTCGCCTCGTTTACGCTGAAGGTGATGGCATGCCGGGAATGATCATTGATTTTTATAATGGCGTTGCTGTGTTGCAGGCGCACTCCATCGGTTTTCATATTCAACGACAAGAAATTGCGAATGCGTTGAAAGAAGTATTGGGCGATGAGCTAAAAGCTGTTTATGACAAGAGCAGCGAATCGCTTCACCGTGATGGTGATGAATATCCGAATTCATATTTGATTGGTGAATCAACAGGCGATGGTGAAATAAGTGAAAACGGAAATAAGTTTTTTGTCGATTGGGAAACAGGACAAAAAACAGGATTTTTCATTGACCAGCGCGATAACCGTGCGCTCGTTGCAAAATATTCGAAAGGCAAAAAAGTGCTCAATACATTTTGCTACACCGGCGGATTTTCTGTTTATGCAGGAAATGCAGGCGCAAGTGAAGTGCACAGCGTTGATTCTTCAAAGAAAGCAATGGCGCTCACTGACAGAAATATTGAATTGAACGGCATTCAAAATCACACGTCGTTCGCAATGGATACGTTTGATTTTCTCAAGGATAAAGAAAATGCTTACGACATCATCATTCTTGATCCGCCTGCATTTGCAAAACACATGAGCGCTAAACATAATGCGGTGATGGGTTACAAACGCCTGAATGCGGAAGCATTGAAAATTATTCGCCCTGGTGGATTGCTTTTTACATTTTCGTGCTCACAGGTTGTCGACAGAAGATTATTTTACGATACGATTATGTCGGCTGCTATCGTTGCGAAAAGAAATGTGCGTGTGATGCATCATCTTACGCAGCCTGCAGATCATCCTGTAAATATTTTTCACCCGGAAGGGGAATATTTGAAGGGGCTGGTTTTGTATGTGGAGTAGAGCTTTGTGAAGGTGTTTCCTGTATGTTTGGCTAAAGCCGTTTTTTGTGCGTTGCTCGTACCCCGACATGAATGTCGGGGTAATTAAAAAAAAGGTGGTTGGGTGGGAGATTGCAGTACGACGGAATGTACAATGCCAAACTAATCCGCCACGGCGGATACAATGTACAAGGGAACAAAATGAAATGCTCATAGAATAAGGATCATTTTTTTCTATTCCCAGTTGCCCTGAAAGAATTACTTTTGCACAAACTAACTCCCCTATGAAAAAATATTTTTTACTTTCTCTTTTCTCTTTTACGTTGATTGCATTTTCTTGTCATCATGTGAAAGAAGCCGTAACTGACAAAGCTGATCCGAAATATGATTATGCGGCTAATGGTTATGCAAAAGGTTTTGTGACCGAAGTTCAGCTAGATGGTTGCAAATGGATGATCCAGCTTGACAGCGCAGGAAAAAGAATTGAGCCGGATGAAATTGCTCCCGGTTTTCAGAAAGACAGCTTACTTGTTTGGGTAAAATATACTCCGGTTGAACGTATGTCTATTTGTATGGCCGGGCAAACGGTGAATATTATTGATATCAGGAAAAGGTAATTCAAGATACAAGATTCAAAATTCAAAATTCAAGATTCGTGAATTCAAGATCCAGGAATTAGATAAGATTAGAGCAAAGCTTTTGATTATAGATAATTTTGAATATTGAATATTGAATTTTGAATAATCTTACATGGAAAACTCCAATCTCCGAATAATTTTCATGGGTACTCCCGGCTTTGCTGTTGCGAGTTTGGAGAAGCTGGTGAATGAGAAATACAATGTTGTTGCTGTTGTAACTGTTCCGGATAAACCTGCGGGGCGTGGACAAAAATTGCAGGAGAGTGAAGTGAAACAATTCGCTGTTGCGAACAACATTCCTGTGCTGCAGCCGGAGAAATTAAAAGCGCCGGAATTTATTGAGCAGCTGAAATCCTTTCAACCTGATCTGCAAATTGTAGTTGCTTTCCGCATGCTTCCTGAAATTGTATGGCAGCTTCCGCCGATGGGAACTTTTAATTTGCATGGCTCGCTTCTCCCCCACTATCGCGGCGCTGCTCCTATCAACCGCGCGGTGATGAATGGTGAAAAGAAAACCGGTGTCACCACATTTTTTCTGCAGCATAAAATTGACACGGGCAATATAATTTTTCGTGAAGAAATTCCGATTGGTGAAAATGAAACTGCGGGCGAAGTGCATGACCGCATGATGATCATCGGCGCGGGATTGGTTACAAAAACAGTTGACGCAATTTCTGCAGGAAATTATCCTGAAATTCCGCAATCCACATTGGTAAAAGAGGGCGAGAAAATAAATGAAGCGCCGAAAATTTTCAGGGAAGATTGTAAGATCAACTGGAATTTACCGGGAGAAAAAATTCATAATCATATTCGCGGATTGAGTCCCTACCCTGCTGCGTGGACAAATCTGCATGCTGAAAATAATGCGGAAGTGATGTTGAAAATTTATCGCTCGGAATTTATTGCTACTTCGCATTTACATCCACCGGGAACGATACTTGAAAATTTTACGATTGCTGCCGGTGATGGAATGATTCGTATTCTTGAAGTGCAGGCTCCGGGAAAAAAGAAAATGGCGGTTGCAGATTTTCTCAGGGGATTTTCTATTGGTAAACGTGATTGTTTAAGATAATAGATTTTCTCTTGCTGCTATGCAGCGTTTGTTTTGAATGAGCATTCTGAAAAAATATTTTGCCTCATCATGATTTTTTCACTGGCAATGATTCATGCTTCCTAATAAATGTTTTACAGTTTATAAGGAGCAGATTACAAACGTTGCATCCATCCTATTAGAATATCTGCGATTTACAGTTTGATTTAATCAAGTAGGTATTACTTCCGGAAATTTTCACTACTGGAGTTTTTAATTGCCTGAGGTCTTACACCGTCGGGGTGTTACACTCTCGGGGTTTTAATTGCTCGGGGTCTTACACCGTCAGGGACTTACACTGTCGAGGTCTTACACCATCGTGGTCTTAATTGCTCGAGGTTTTAATTACTCGAGGTCTTACAACGTCGGGGTCTTACACAGTCAGGGTTTTAATTGCCCGAGGTCTTACAACGTCGGGGTCTTACACCGTCCGGGTCTTACACCGTCGGGGTCTTACACCCTCCCCATGCAACTTACAATTCAATGATTATCAATAAACGCCAAATTCAAATGCAGACAACAAACGTTTACAAACGGATATAAACACTTAACAACCGATTATAAAATTCCTCTGCAACTACTTTCGTCATCAAATAAAAAACAAATGATGAACAACGCATTTTTTATCCCGGGAAACTATTACCTCATTTTCAATCACAGCAACGGAGGTGAAGTGATTTTCAAAAAAACCGAAAACTATTACTACTTTCTTAAAAAGCACGACTATTACATGAAGGATACCTGGGAGCTTGTAAGCTGGTGTATTCTACCCGACAGCTATAAATTGCTTGTCCGTATAAAAAACAATTATCCGGAAATGCACTGGCATGAGATTAATAAGATTGTTTACACCCGTTTCGGCAATTTCACCAATGCCTATGCCAAGGCAATAAATAAATCTTATTCCCGCAAAGGAAGTGTATTCGCTAAAAAATTCAGACGCCGTCATCTTGAAAAAGATCTAATAAAAAATGAAATTCTCAACATCCATTTTCTCCCTGTAACGCATCAGCTTGTTAATTCCCCTTTCGGTTGGAAGTTTTCCTCGTGCTATAAAGTTCACACTTACAAATACGATCCACAATTGATGCACATGCTCAGCTATTTCGCAAGCGCAGAAGATTTTATTTCAATGCATTCTATCCCGTCCAGCACAAACATCGCTGCATAATCAATTCAATAAAAAAAACATTTTGCTATTCGCTCCTGACACTTTTATTTTATTTTGATTTGAAATTCTCGTCTGAAATTTTTGAATTAAATCTCGTTTTCATTTTAAATGAATGTTGAATCGGCTGAAACCTGCGTGGAACAAGGAAAATTCATTGCTGTTATTAACAAAAGGCTGGGTTTTATTAACTTTTTTGATCTTAAACCCGCTGAAAGCCTTGACTGGTATAGGTTTCAACGTATATTTGTTTTGATCACAAAAACACTCACAATTTAAAACCATACAACATGAACAAAGCAGAACTTATCGAATCAATCGCAAACGATGCTAAAATCTCTAAAGCGGACGCAGGTCGCGCTCTTGATGCTACAATCGGTTCTATCAGCAAAACACTGAAAAAAGGTGATAAAGTTTCTCTCGTTGGATTCGGAACTTTTGCTGTTACGAAACGCGCTGCACGCACAGGACGTAACCCACAAACAGGTAAAGCGATCCAGATCAAAGCAAAAAAAGTTGCGAAGTTCAAAGCCGGTTCTGAACTTGCTGCTACGGTAAATAAGTAAATCATTTCTCATAATGAAAGGAAGCATTCTCCATTTTCCCGGAGAGTGCTTTTTTTATGGGAAAAATCTGGTAATCTGGTAATCTTCCCGATAGCTATCGCATTGGCGTTAAGTTAATATTTTCAGTTTAGTAATTGGCATTCGTTTTCTGGTTTCATAAAACAGTAGGGGTAAGATATTTTCCAGGTCAGCCAGTGAACATTTCCAGTTTTTTCTGGCCAATAAA
>JANOCU010000032.1:0-220067 GCA_031412295.1 Bacteroidota bacterium | reverse complement strand
GAAAAAACTGGAAATGTTCACTGGCTGACCTGGAAAATATCTTACCCCTACTGTTTTATGAAACCAGAAAACGAATGCCAATTACTAAACTGAAAATATTAACTTAACGCCAATGCGATAGCTATCGGGAGAATTTTGAATTTTTCAATTTCCAAGTTACCAGACTTGTCCTGAGCTTGTCGAAGGGTTACCAGATTACCAAATCCTTTACAGTGCCATAGCCACAACTTCCTGCACTCCCGGCACCATACGTTTCAGCAGCGCTTCTATTCCTGCTTTTAACGTAACTGTCGACGAAGGACAACCGCTGCATGAACCTTTCAGCTGCACGGTTACAACGCCGTTCTGAAACGACTGAAAAGTGATCAGTCCGCCATCTTGTTCTACGGCAGGACGAATATATTGCTCCAGCACTTCTATGATCTTTGTTTCGGTTTCATTTTGCGGCGCGTTGTGTTCCGTAAAAACGGTTGTTGTGTTTTGAAATGAGCTGTCCGTTGCCACTTGTTTCGCAGGCAATTCTTCAATCACGGGCAAACCTTTGCTTAAATAATCGCGCAGCACCTCGCGCAGTTCGTATGTAATATCGTCCCAGCTCACAATATCACTTTTTGTAACCGTGATAAAATTTGCCGAGATAAAAATTCCCTTTACAAACGGAAATTGAAACAGCTTAGCGGGCAATGGAGCTTTTACGGTTTCCGCCGCCGATAAATATTGTGCAGTCGCTCCTTCAGCAATCAGCATATGATTCGCCACAAATTTCATAGAAGCCGGATTAGGCGTGCTCTCCGCGTAAATTACAACGGGAATTGTTTTCATTTCCATAGTGCAAAGGTAGGGGTTAGTTGGGAGTTTTGAGTTTTGAGTTCGGAGAAAATTCGAAGATTTGAAAATTCGAAGATTCGCAGACCTGAATTTCCTGGCTACTCCGATCAATTTAATTCCATTTCAATTTTCGAATTTATCGAATTTTCGACTTTTTCAAATAAAAAAACGCCGCGGAACACAACCGCGGCGTCAATCACACACACTCAACTCACACTACTCTCCCACCTCTGTCTCCCGCCTCATACTACCTCACTTCTCACACCACTATCTTGATTTCTAAATTCAATCTTGAATATTGAATTTTGAATTATTTATTCACTCTTACCGGAATCAAAATCGGCTCACGTTTTCTTCCCAATGCTTTCAAAATCCTGATGTGCGAAGCCAGCGCATGGAACAATGTTTTCTTTTGATTGTATGGCAATCCGAATTCTTTCGCAGTCTCTTCTACTATCGGAGAGATTTTCCTGTAATGCACATGCGAAATATGTGGAAACAAATGGTGCTCGATCTGGAAATTCAAACCACCAATATACCATCCGAGCAAACGGCTTTTCCTCGAGAAATTCGCAGTCGTAGCCAGCTCATGTATCGCCCACTCTGTTTCAAGCGCCCCATTCTCCGGCACCGGCTGATCTGCCCCTTCTACAACGTGTGCCATCTGGAAAATAATGCTCATGATCAAACCTGCTGTTAAGTGCATTGCAAGAAATCCAAGCAAAACCACCCACCATGCGAATGGTGTAAGCATCAATGGCAACCCGATTGCAGCACCCAGATAAAGCGCTTTCGATATTATCAATTTGAAATATTCCAGCTTCGGTTTCGCGTTCTGCGATTTTGTTAAACCTGATTTATTGTATTCACGCAGCTGAAAAAAATCACCCACAAGCTTCGACAAAGTCATTAAGCTGTATAAAAAGAAAACATACAGGTACTGAAACCTATGATATTTTTTCAAAGGCGCCTCATGCGATAAACGAAGCACCGCACGCGAACGAATGTCCTCATCATAACCATCAATATTTGTAAACGTATGATGATTTAAATTATGCTGCATCTTCCAGTTGAATACGTTTCCGCCAATCGCATACATCGTAGTTCCGAACGTTTTATTCAGCCATCCTTTGCCCGAAAAAGATCCATGCACAGCATCATGCATTACCGACATTCCCACACCGGCCATTCCAATTCCCATCACCACGGCCAGGATTATAAACAGCCACGCGCTCATTGGTAAAATCAACATTGCAATAAAAGGAACAAAATAAAGTCCAAGCATCGCTACCGATTTTCCAATCAATTTACCTTCACCTTTCGTTGAGATATTTTTCTCTTTGAAATACGCGTTTACTTTTTTTCGCAGCGTAGCAGCAAAAGCTTTTTTGTCTGTATTTAAAAACCTTATCGTTCTCATTTCTTTTTTCTCTTTTAGTGGGAGTAATCTTCGCAGTATAAACGTCAAATCCCGCACCGCAGATGTATGTCATGCACTGCTGTCATGCTTATTTAACAGAACGTAACAGCTTTCCCCAATTACTGTTTTTTCATTGTTAAATTCCACACTTTTCGTCCGACGTTTTATGCATTTCGTCGGTGCATGACAAAACTGGCAGAGGCAAAATTCACTTTCGCGACAATACGTGCAAAAGCACAGAAGATGTTTACGCGATTAAATGCTACAGCAATGGGAAATAGTTGAGCAATGCACATTATGTTTTCTACAGTGTAAGTACATGATAAAAATGGTAAGACAAATCTGGGCGTGTCTCGTCAAAATAATTTTATGCTGAGAAAATTGCATTTCATTTTGACGAGACCGGGCTTTACGCTGCAAGTCCTCCCGTGAAGGAAACATGAAGGGATGTTCCTTCACGGTCCGGGCTTTACGCTGCAATCCCTGCCTGCAGCAGCACAGGGCAAGCGCGGCGGCAGGCAGACCTCACGCGAAAAAAAACGCACAAAGGCTTTCGCACAAACGAACGGCTACGCACAAAACCTTCGCGATTAAACGCGAGCGTCGCGTTTCAACAGGCGGCGCGCAAAAGGCTTTCGCACACGCGAGGCGTCGCGTTTCTACAACAAAAAACTACCTTTACTTCAAACTATTTTTCCATTGCCAAAACAAACAGATTTCCTCATCATCGGTTCCGGTATTGCCGGACTTACCTACGCTTTAAAAGTGGCGCAGCATGGAAAAGTGCTGATGATCACCAAAGCAAACGAAGATGAATCAAACACTAAATACGCACAAGGTGGAATTGCTGCGGTAATGCCTGCCCGACTAAAGGATGATAGTGCGACGGCAGGCGGGTATGCGCATGATTCTTACAATAAACATATTGAAGACACTTTAATCTGCGGCGATGGACTTTGCGATAAATCTGTTGTCGAAATGGTCATTCGCGAATCTACTAAACGTGTTACGGAACTTGCAGAATGGGGCGCGAACTTCGATAAAACTCCTGCGGGTGAATACGAGCTCGCACGCGAAGGCGGACATTCTGAACACCGCATTCTTCATCATAAAGACATAACAGGATTTGAAATCGAACGTGCGCTGCTTGTACAGGTGAATGCGCATCCCAATATTGAAATCCTCGCACATCATTTTGCAGTTGAAATTATTACGCAGCACCATCTCGGCATCGATGTGAATTCTCGCACGCCCGATATTACCTGCTACGGTGCGTATGTGATGGATAATTTTTCCGGCATCGTCGAAACTGTTTTATCACGCGTCACTTTAATTGCAACAGGCGGCGCGGGTCATGCGTATTCCACCACTACAAATCCAACCATTGCTACCGGCGATGGAATTGCAATGGTGTATCGCGCAAAAGGAAAAGTGGAGAATATGGAATTCATGCAGTTTCATCCCACTTCACTTTATCATCCCGGCGAAAAACCTTCTTTCCTCATCACAGAAGCCATGCGCGGTCACGGTGGAATTCTGCGCACGCGCGACGGCAAAGAATTCATGCACAAATACGATGAGCGCAAATCATTAGCTCCGCGCGATATTACCGCACGCGCCATCGACAGTGAAATGAAATTAAGCGGCGACGATTTTGTGTATCTGGATTGTACACATCTCGATGCGACAGACCTGAAAAAACATTTCCCGAATATTTATGTAAAATGTTTGTCCATCGGAATTGACATCACGAAAGATTTTATTCCTGTTGTTCCCGCTGCGCATTATTTATGCGGTGGAATCAAAGTCGATAAAAAAGGACGCAGCAGCATTGAACATCTTTATGCAGTGGGCGAATGTTCCTGCACAGGATTGCACGGTGCAAATCGTCTTGCTTCCAATTCGCTGCTCGAAGCTGTTGTTTATTCACACGAAGCTTCAGCAGATGCGATCGCGAATTTTTCTTCCATCCGCTTCATGGAAAATATTCCTGACTGGAACGATGAAGGCACCGACGCACCCGAAGAAATGGTGTTGATCACACAAAGCATGAAAGAAGTGCAATCTATCATGAGCAGCTACGTGGGCATTGTGCGTTCCGATCTTCGCTTACAACGCGCGCACGATCGACTGGAGATTTTGTGGAAAGAAAACGAAGCGCTCTATAAAAAGATCACGCTCTCGCAGCAGGTGTGTGAATTGCGGAATGTTATCAATGTTGCTTACATCATTATCAAACATGCACGTGAACGCAAAGAAAGCCGCGGGTTGCATTACACGATTGACTATCCGCCCAAATAACATTTATTTGTTTTCAATACTTGCTTTGAACCCGCATTTTCGGTAATTTTATACCAATGAACAAGCTCGTTCGCATCAGCACTTCCCTTCTCCTCTCACTTTTTATTCTTGTGAGTGGCTCCGGACTTATCATCGGTAAGATGGTTTGCCTGAAGTCGGGTTCTGTGCAGATCTCTGCGAATGAAGCGAAAGATTGTTGCACGGATGAAGAGCAAAAAGTTGAATTCAAAGATCAGTGCTGCGCGATCACCAATTTTTCTTTTCAGCAACAGCACTTTCTCGCGCAAGATCAGCTCCAGCTAAAATCTCCGGATAATTTTTCGTTAATCGTATTACCGGAATTTCTTTCTTTCGCTACAACCAATTTTTATTTTTCTTCGCAACATTATCTCTTCTCCAATCCACCGGAACTTCTATCGGGATCTTCTGCACTTCCCCTCCTCTGCGTTTTTCGCGTTTGATCACTTGTTATTACGTCAGCAACTACATCAGTAGCTTGTTTTATTCGTATTAACTTTCAGTGATTCCCCAAATGAAAAACAAAAAAATAATTTTACTTCATCTTTTCCTGCTATTGCTTTTTGGCTCGTCGCGATTATTTGCATTCGATCAGCTGACAGGAATTGTTACCGCTAAAAACGGTAAAGAAAAAATTCCCGGCGCAATTGTGCTTTGGGAAAAAACTACTAAAGGAACTGCTACAGATTCGCTTGGCAATTTCGCGCTCGCATGGCCAGATACTTTTCCTGCAACGTTAATTGTTCGTTGCACTGGATTTAAGAGCAAAGGCATTGTATTCACCGGTAAAAATCCTGCGCAGATAAAAGTAGATCTGAAAGAAGGTGAATCGCTTGAAACGGTAACGATCACCGAAAAAAGGGATGCTTCCGAATTTTCTTTTATCTCGCCGATCATGGTGGAGAACATTACGCAGGCTGGTTTACGAAAAGCCGCGTGCTGCAATTTGTCGGAAAGCTTCGAAACAAATCCGACTGTTGATGCTGCTGTGACCGATGCTGTATCGGGCGCGAAAAAAATTCAGCTGCTTGGATTGGACGGCGTTTATTCGCAGATCCTTTTTGAAAATCTTCCGCTCATCCGCGGACTTTCTTCTTCGTATGGACTTTCTTACATTCCGGGAACGTGGATCAAAGGAATTCTCATTACGAAAGGCACAGGCTCTGTTGTGAATGGGTATGAATCCATCGCCGGACAATTGAATATTGATCTTTTAAAACCGGAAGATGGCGCCGATAAATTTTTCGCGAATTTGTATGGCAATAATTTCGGAAGAGCAGAAGCGAATGTGCATCTCAATAAAAAGATCGCTCCGAATTGGGGAACAACTTTATTGACACACGCAAGCACGCTGCAATTGCGAACCGATAATAACCGCGATGGATTTCTTGACATGCCGCTGTATACGCAATACAATGCGCTGAATCGCTGGAATTGGTTTGGCAAAAAAGCTGAAGGTGATTTCGGTGTGCGATTTGTTTATGATGACAAGCAAGGCGGACAAGGAAGCTTTAATAAAAAAAGGGATTTCGGCGACAACCGTTTTTATGGTGTTGGTGTTTTAAATAAGCAGGCAGAAGTTTTTAATAAAACAGGATTCTTTTTTAAATCACCGGCACGAAGCATCGGCACTATGTTTTCTGCACGTTTGCATGATGAAGAAATGTTCTTCGGTTTAAAGACATATAAAGCACAGCAGAAAAGCGTTTACGCTAATGCCATTTCCCAGGATATGATCGGGAACACGAATCATGTTTATAAAACCGGGCTCAGCTTTTTGTATGATGAATACGATGAAAAATTTAATGATTCTGCTTTCAGTCGCACAGAGATCGTTCCCGGAATTTTTGTTGAATATACCGGTCATTTAAGTCCGAAATTTACCGTTGTTGCCGGTGCGCGTGCGGATCTTCATTCCATCGCAGGATTTCAATTCACTCCCCGCCTGCATATGAAATACGATGTGACATCACGTACTGCGGTTCGTCTCTCTGCAGGAAAAGGATTTCGTACTGCGAATATCTTCACAGAAAATTCCGGTGTGTTTGCAAGCTCACGTCAATTGATCATCCGCGAAAAAATGAGAGCTGAGATTGCATGGAATTACGGTGGAAGCATCCAGCACCAATTTAAATTCATGAAAAATGAAGCGACCCTTATCATCGATTTTTTCAGAACGGATTTTGTTAACCAGGTGGTGCTCGATATGGAAACACCGGGGCAATTGAAATTTTATAATCTTGATGGACTTTCATTCGCCAATAGTTTCCAGGCCGATCTTGTCATTGAACCGATCACACGTTTTAATGTTCGCATCGCGTATAAATATTACGAAGTGAAAACAACCTATTCCGGCGATCTGAAACAAAAGCCATTGACACCATCGCATCGTGGTTTCATCAATCTCGCCTATGCAACTCCATATGAGAAATGGACGTTTGATTACACCACAAAATGGATCGGTCCGGTGCGCATGCCAACCAATACACATGAATTGGAAAGAAATACAAATTCGTATTTCCTTCTTGGTGCGCATGTCACAAGAAAGTTCCGCAAGTTTGATGTGTATGTAGGAATAGAAAACATGCTGAATTTCATGCAGCACACTCCTATTCTCGGTTATGATGATCCTTTCGGCCCGCATTTTGATGCATCACAGGTATATGCCCCGACAGATGGCCGCGTAATTTATACGGGCCTCCGCTTCAAAATTTAAATAATCAAATTAACTTCAAACCCAATATTCAATTCAAATGAAAACTCTTAAAAACATTTCCCTTTTCACTTTTGTGCTAATGCTTTTTTCGTTCGCGAACCTGGCTGCACAAGATCCAACAACAGCTGCTGCATCTAAAAACACAAGCGTCCAGATTAAAACAAGCGGCGAATGTGAAATGTGCAAAAAAACAATTGAATCAGAAATCGGCAAAATGGCAGGCGTAAAAAAAGCTACGCTTGATGTAGAAACAAAAGTGCTG
The DNA here is from genome assembly GCA_031412295.1 of Bacteroidota bacterium. Classification (GTDB taxonomy): domain Bacteria; phylum Bacteroidota; class Bacteroidia; order Palsa-965; family Palsa-965. The sequence continues at coordinate 212,522 of JANOCU010000032.1, read as the reverse complement.
ACCGTAGAATATAATTCAAAAAAGACAAATCCGGATAAGATCCGCAAAGCAATTGCAGCAATCGGTTATGATGCGGATGATGTAAAAGCAAACAACCGCAAACAAAAAGAGTTACCGGGATGTTGCAAGCCCGGCGGTAAGGACTCGATGCCGAAATAGTATTGAGTATTGGGTATTGAGTATTGAGACTAAACGCAAGAAGGTCTCCAAAATAATTTCACATTACTCAATACCCACTACTTCAATACTCAATACTCAATACTCAATACTCAATACCCCACCAATGGCACTGATCAAAGAAGTAAACGGTAACACGCCACAATTCGGTAATGATTGTTACATAGCAGAAAACGCAACGATCGTCGGCGATGTAATTTGTGGCGATCAATGTTCATTTTGGTTTAATGCAGTTGTTCGCGGCGATGTGAACAGCATTCGCATGGGAAATAAAGTGAATGTGCAGGATGGCGCTGTTATTCATTGCACGTACCAGAAAACAAAAGTGAGCATCGGCAATAATGTTTCTATCGGGCATAATGCAATTGTACACGGATGTACGCTTCATGATAATGTGCTCGTGGGCATGGGCGCGATTGTGATGGACAATGCGGAAGTGGGAAGCAATACCATTATCGGCGCAGGATCTGTTGTGACGGAACGAATGAAATGTGAGCCCAACAGCGTCTACGCCGGCATTCCCGCGCGCAAGATCAAGGACATTTCACCGGAATTGCAAAAAGGAGAAGTGGAACGCATCGCGAATAATTATGTGATGTATTCGGGTTGGTTTAAATAAAACTAGTTTGTTCGACTAGCGTGTTTGTTCAACTAGCCAGTTTGTTCGAGCGAAGTCGAGAACGCCTTACAAGAAAATGTCAATTTCTGAGAGTTAAATTTCGTGCAAGGCGGGCGAAGAAAAATTATCTCTACGATGAGAAATGCTGCTCGCATTGGGTTCTCGACTTAGCTCGAACAAACCGAGTAAAAATTAATAATTTATTTATTACTCCCCCGCACATCACCCCTCTCACCCGTCAAAGTAAAAAGCGTCTCCCGGAAATTTTCCACATCACCACTCGTATAAAAAATAGTTTTCCCCTTCTCTTCTTCGTCCCCAGTCCCCTCGTCCCCTTTTTTTTCCGTCCCCGTTTTCAACAGCTTCTTCTCTTCCAGCACACGCTTAACATGTCTTGCCACAGAAGGCGCCGGATCAATGATCTTCACTTTTTCTCCCAGGATTTTTTTCAACGTTGGCATTACGAATGGATAATGCGTGCAACCAAGCACCAACGTATCAATATGATTTTCCATCATTGGCTCCAGCCACTCACGCAACATTTTTTCAGTGTCTGCCGCTTCTGCTTTCCCGGTTTCAATTTGTTGCACCAATCCCGGGCAGGGCTGACGTAATACAACAACATCCTGCGCGAAACGTTCGACCACACTTGCAAATAATGCACCCTGGAAAGTGGCAGTCGTTGCAAGCACACCAACAACACCCGATTGTGTTTGTTCCGCCGCAGGTTTTACAGCCGGTTCCATGCCGATGAAATTTACTTCCGGGTGAACAGCGCGCAAATGTTTTAATGCTGCAGCAGAAGCTGTGTTACATGCAATAACAATCAGCTTGCATTTTTCCTTCAGCAAAAAATCAACAACCGCTTCGGACAAGCAGCGAATCTCTTCCAGCGTTTTTTCTCCGTAAGGTAAATTAGCGCTGTCGCCGAAATAAATTAAATCTTCCGAGGGCAGCAATTCACGGATCGCGCGCAAAACAGTTACGCCGCCAATGCCCGAATCAAAAACGCCTATTGGTGAAGATTTCAGTTCATTCATTCGCAGCAAATTTCCGAAAAAAACAAATCCCAAAAACCACTGTTGGAATTTGGGATTTTGTCCCGATCACTATCGGGATTTTTTCAAACGTTATTTTGGTGTTCCGCCTGGTGCCGGTGTTGTTTTCGGTCCTTCAGGGATTCCAAGTTTCTGGCGAACTGCTGTAAAAATATCTGCGCTGTCTGCTGCATAAAGAACAACCGATGCAGACTGGCTGCTATCAACAACATAAGTATATCCTTTTGCAATCGCCACATCTTTTACTGCTTTCTGGATCGATTTAAAAACAGGAGCGAGTAATTCTGCGCGGCGGTTTGTGAATGATTCCTGCGCCATTTGCTGGAACGCCTGGATGTTTTGCTGGATGTCTGTAATTTCTTTTTCTTTAAGCGCTTTGATTAACGGGCTCATGCTTTTGCCGAGTGAATCATATTCAGCCATTTTTTTCTCATATTCCATCGTCATTACATACAGTTGCTTTTCCAACTCTTTATAATACATCGCCGCAGAATCGCTGGCAGCTTTAAATGCCGGCATAATTTCGAGGAGAGAATCGAGGTCAAGATGTGCAACTGCTGTTGGCGCTGCTTTTGCCGGTGCTTGCGCTTTTGCAACGCGGGGAACTGTTACTAAAAAGAGAGCCGTAACAGCAATGAGAAGATACTTTTTCATGTTCAGATTTATTGTTGATTTTGGTTGGTTGTCTATTTATTATTTTCCTTTGCCACCGCCGGCTTTTTTCCAGCCGAGGATAGTAAGCACTTCATCACTCTTGTCATATTTTGAATTGGTATACAACATCGTAATATCGCTTGCCTTGTCGAATACAATACCATAACCTCCGCTTTCTGCCATTTGTTTAACAGCGTTATAAACCTTGTCTTGAATCGGTTTCACTAATTCCTGGCGCTTCTTAAATAATTCGCCATCTACTCCGAATTTTGATTTCTGAAACTCCTTTGCCTCTTTTTCTTTTTCTACAATTTCAGCTTCACGTTTCTGACGCAACTCTTCTGTCAAAAGCAATTGCTCCTGCTGGAAATTTTTATAAAGCAGATCTATAGCTGCATATTTTGCTTCCACTTCTTTCTGCCAGCCCACCGACAAATTGTTCAGCTGATCCTGTGCAGACTGGTATTCTGAACTCTGCGAAAGAATATAATCGGTGTCAACGTAACAGTATTTCTGCGCCTGTGCAAAACCTGTCAGCGCGATTAATGCGATAAAAGATGCGATGATTTTCCGTGTCATTTTGCTGTTTTTTTTACGGTTGATTAGATAAGCCCGTAAACGGCGGGCCTAAAGTACAATTTTTAGACGATTAGAGTTCTCCGAGGTTCATTCCGATCGTAAAGTGAACCTGCGATTTCTGCATGAATGGGGCAGTAGGAACATCATCGAAACGATAACCCCAGTCAAGACCTAACAAACCAAACATCGGAAGGAATACACGTACACCAACGCCGGCTGAACGATAGACATCGAAAGGATTAAATGCTTTGATCGAATTCCATGTATTACCACCCTCTACAAATGCAAGGCCATAAACTGTTGCGCTAGGGTTCAACGAAACAGGATAACGAAGTTCCCACGTGTATTTAGCAATAATTGGCGAACCTGTTCTTGAAGCAGTAAGCGATTGATCATCATACCCGCGGTCCGCAATGATCTCACGTCCGTCAAGCGCGTAACCGGTAAGACCACTTCCTCCAAGATAAAAACGTTCGAATGGAGAAAGTCCTACTTCCTGGTTATACATTCCGAGATAACCGAAACCAATTCGTGTATTCAAAACTAAATTTCCTGCAAGACGTGTGAACCACGATGAAGTAAATTTCCATTTGTAATACTCTACGTATTTATATTTTTCCTGCAGCGAAAGTTCCGTGTAATCTTTATTGTTGAACACAGAATAAGGCGGCGTGAACTGACCTATAAGCTTGATGCTCGATCCGCTTCTTGGATAGATCTGCTGATCGGTTGAATTTCTGCTCAATGTAATTCGCGCGCTGATGTTGTTTGAATAACCATCAGAGAATGCAAACACAGAAGCAAATTTATTCAGCTGGTAATACTGGTAATTTAATTCAGCGTAGATCTGGAAATAATCATCCGGACGTTTTAGAACTTTTCCGAAACCGATGGAAGCTCCTGTAATTTTTACATCCTGGCGATTTTCATCACTTGCTTTTAAACCATTCGACTGAACAGAATGATAAAAAGTAACGGAAAGCGAATTCGGTTTTTTTCCGCCTAACCATGGTTCAGTGAAAGAAGCATTGTACGACTGGAAATACAAACCATTCGATTGCGCACGGATGCTTAATTTTTGTCCGTCCCCGGAAGGAAGCGGGCGCCATGAAGAAGCGTTGAAGAAATTCTTTGTCGAGAAATTGTTGAATGAAACACCAAGCGTTCCTACGATACGATTTGCTCCCCAACCGCCTGATAATTCTACCTGGTCGGAAGGACGTTCTACAACGCGGTATTCAATATCAACTGTTCCGTCGTATGGATTAGGCTTCGGATTAATTTCAATTTTTTCAGGATCAAAATAACCGAGCGATGCAAGCTGTCGTTGTGAACGAATTACATCCGAACGTCGGAACAATTGTCCCGGGCGTGTACGAATCTCACGCATGATTACTTTATCGTTGGTTTTTGTATTTCCCACAACCGTTACATTACGAATTGTAGCCTGGCGTCCTTCGTAAATGCGCATTTCATAATCGATCGAATCGCCATGCACATTTACTTCAACGGGACTGATCTGGAAAAACAAATAACCATCATCCATATACAGCGAGCTCACATCATTTCCCTGCGCGCTCATGTAAAGGCGTGAATCCAAAAGCTCCTGGTTATACACATCACCTTTTGCAATTCCCAAACGCTTATCTAATTCTTCGGAAGAATATTTTGTATTTCCGATCCAGGTGATCGTTCCGAAGTGATAAATATTTCCTTCAGAAATTTCCACTTCAACAATTACACGATTCGGATTTGATTTGGAAACATAAACTGTATCACGAACGATCTTCGCATCACGATATCCTTTCTTGTGATATTTAGCAAGCAATTTAGCTTCATCTTTTTCAAGATTTTCTTCGAGATACTTTGAAGATTTGAAGAAGGTATAAAAACGTTTGCGCTTTGTATCTTTAAATGTCCTGCGGATCTTTCCTTCGCTGAAATCTTTATTTCCTGTAATATAAAGCTCTGATATCTTTACTTTTTTCCCTTTGATGACATTAATATTAAGCGTAAAACGTCCGACTAAAATCGGATCCGGTTTTTCCGTTAATATAGTTTGGCAATTCAAATAACCATCAGAACGGAAATGCTCATTACAGGTTTCAATAATAAACCGTTTCCTGTATTCAGTAAGCATTAGTCCCGGAAGTCGGCCAAGCTTTTCTTCAAGATCTTCTCTTTCGCTTTTTTTGATTTTGCCCCAGGTGACGCTTCCGATTTTTGGTTTTTCCACCACAATAATATCGAGCCAGATATATTCGCCTTCAATTCTGCACACTTCAATGCGAACATCTTCAAACATATTTTCTTTCCAGATGTTGTCGATCGCATCCGCTGTTTTTTCACCGGGAATAGTGATCTTATCCGTGATTGGTAAACCGGAAATGAGTTTGATTACAGATGAATCCACCTGCTGACAACCGTGTACATGCACATCAACGAGCGTATACTCCATTACCTTTCCGTAATCCATCAGCGGTTGTGCTGAAAGTAATCCGGCGGTAAAAACAAAAAGCAATGCAAAAAATACTTTTTTCATAATCAGGCCGCAATCAGCGGGAAGAGTGTTCACCTTCGGATGTTCCGCCAGTGAGTGATGTTAATGTTTCATCCAGCTGCGCGCTGGTTTTTCCGAATCTTCGTTCGCGTCCCTGGTAATCGAGGATCGCTTTGTAAAATTCTTCTTTGTCAAAATCCGGCCATAATGTTTCGGTGAAATAAAATTCCGAATAGGCAATTTGCCAGAGTAAAAAATTACTTACACGATGTTCGCCGCTTGTACGGATGAGCAATTCAGGATCAGGAAATGCTGCAGTGTTTAATTGTTTTGAAATTAATTCTGCATCAATATTCTTTGCATCCAGCTTTCCTTCTGCGACTTGCAACGCTATTTTTTTTGTCGCTTCAACAATTTCCCAGCGCGAGCTGTAGCTCAGTGCAAGGATCAATGTCATGCGCTTATTCTGTGATGTATTTGCAATAGCTTCTTCCAATTCTTTCCTGCACGCTTCCGGTAAGCTGTCCGTATCGCCGATTGTTGCAAGACGGATATCATTTTTATTCAGCGTTTCTGTTTCAGCATTGATCGTATGAACGAGCAATTGCATTAACGCATCCACTTCTTCTTTCGGGCGATTCCAGTTCTCAGTTGAAAAAGCATAAAGCGTTAAAAACTTCACACCTAATTCAGCTGCTGCCTCAGATGTTTCGCGAACTGCATTTACGCCGCTCTGGTGACCGAAAACTCTTACTTTCCCCTGTTGCTGCGCCCATCGTCCGTTTCCGTCCATGATTACAGCCACATGATTTGGCAATCTCGAAATGTCAATTTTTTCTTTCAGGCTCATCAGCACGTGTGTTCCACTAAAATTGATAAGCTGAACATTTCGAAGGTTTTTCAGCAAGCTGGAAAGTCAGCGTCAAACCTGCAAAAGCATACCAGTCTTTGTTCCGTGGATTTCCACGCTGGCGTCCAACGTTTGAAGGACCAACACCGCTGCGATCAGCAACTGCTGCAGAAAGCGCTCCGTAGGTAGCAAGATCAGCCGGATGTGCGTAAACGGTGCTTACATCATCAATGTAATCTGTAAATGTTTTGCGCATTCCCCATTCTGCAAGAAGGCCGATTCGCTTGGCAAGATTTACACGAATGCCGGCGCCGAAAGGAAATGCAATCTGAATTTTTGAATAGGCTCTTGACTGACCTTCTGTATGCAACGGCTGCAAGGCAACCCATTGATTTCCGAATGAAGCTTTAGGATTAAAATTAAAAAGTCCGACTCCTAAAAACATAAACGGTGTAAAAGAATGTTTATCATTCCCGATTCTGTATTCGATGAAATTAAATTCGCCGCGCGCAGCAAATTCATAAATATTAGAACGGAAGCTAAGATTTCTCTGCTGCTGTTCGAATGAGCTTGAACGCGCATCAATTCCCTGCACACTGCCGAAATAAGCATTCACCGCAACAGCAAAACGCATATTAAAATTATGACGGAAAACAATTCCACCTGCCGGGCGTGTCAGGTTGCTGAAATGTTTCGTTGGATTCAGCTCGCCGATGTAATAGGATCCGCCAAGCATAATACCGATCTCATCGGAACGCTGCGCATTTGCAGACAGGCTGCACACAAAAATGCCTACGAAAAAAAGAATACGTTTCATTACTTTTTATTTTGTTACTGCCCCACAAAAATCCTTGCAGACTTTTGATGCGGAATAATCGTCAATTCTTCAACGGGGGCTAGGGAGAATTGGTATGTCAATTTAATAATTGTTACTGCGATTTTTTCAAGGAGACAAATATAGCCGATTTTACCCTTGAGAAATAGTGTTTTAACAAGCTTAAAGACGAAGTTTTTTCAATATTTATCCATTCGTTACCTATTGATAATCAATGGATTTTATAAAATTTCACCGACTAAAGGCGCCATTTGGTAAAAAGCACCGGAAATCTCTGAGGAAATCCTGTTGGAATAAACGGTTTTTTGAGTCTTTCGGATTCGCTGAAATGAACCACTTTTAGTTCCTCGCATCAAGTCCCCAGATCAGCTTTTGGCGGATCGTGTTGAAGAAATGATGATCGCTGAATCGCACGAGGCTGATCTTAAAATCTTCTTTGCGGATGGTCAACTCAATGTCTTCGGTGAAAATTTCGGAACGCGCATCAAGTGTTGCAAGATGTTGCGGACTTCTGCCTTCCACGCGCAAAGAAATAATGCTGTCTTCAGGCACAATCAGCGGGCGAACATTCAGGTTGTGCGGAGAAAGTGGTGTAATAACAAAACTTTTCGCTTCGGGAACCATCAACGGTCCGCCGCAACTGAGTGAATAAGCTGTTGAACCAGTTGGTGTAGAAATGATCAATCCATCTGCCCAATAGGAATTCAGAAATTCGCCGTTGATCTTCGTGTGAATTGTCATCATCGCCGAACTTTCCTTTCGCTGAACAGTAAATTCATTCAACGCGAAATTGATTTCACCGAAGAGATTATTTTTCGTCACCAGCTTCAGCAGCGTACGTTTGTCGATTGAAAATTTTCTTTCTTTCAATCTTTCTACCGCATGTGCAGCTGCATCTTCGACAGTTACGCCGGCAAGAAATCCCAATCTTCCTGTATTGATTCCGAGAATAGGAATTCCTGAATTTCTCACGTACGTAATGGCTTCGAGAATCGTTCCGTCGCCACCAAGACTCAGCAAAAAATCTGCTTGTCCGCGAATAGAACTAAAATCATCCAGCGACTTAATTCTTTTGCCCAGTGTAAATTGTGCAGCGAGATAAGCCAGGTAATCCGTACCGATTAAAAGTTCACAACCGTTTTTTTCCAGTTTGTCAAAGAGCCCCTGTAATCCGGGAGGCAAATTTCGTTCGGTTATACGGCCGTAAATAGCAACTTTCATGGCTTTTTAACCTTCACAGTCTGTCCTGATTTTAAGACGGGTGGACTCCTGAAAGGTTGCCCAAAGGTAGGGAAAAAGAGGGACGGGGGACGAAGTGACGGGGGACGGGTGACAGGTGACAAGGCATTAGGGATTGGTGATCCTCTGCGAGCTTAGCGATCTCTGCGTGATCAGAAGGGCGCTCCCAAATGGAAGAAAAATCCATGCTCTCCCTGTCGGTTGAATGAATACTCGAATCGAAAAGCAAGGTCGTAATAAGTCACAAAATCAACACCTGCACCGTAACCGAAGAGCAAACTGTTGCCGAGATAATTATTGTCGGAATTTACCGATTCACGATCGTCCACATAACCTGCGTCGGCGTACAAACCGGGGTAAATGGCAAGATGAAACGTGTTGAATTTCTCGAATGGTAAAAAAGGGAATTTAAAAACATGCGGCTTCAGCAATTGATAACGCAACGAAGCTTTTGCAATGCCATAACTTTGTCCGTCGATCACATAATATTCATAACCGCGGATATAAGTTCCGAAACCAAGCGCGCGTTGATGATAATAAGGCACGTTTTTCGAAGGATTCCACCTGCCGCGCAGCATTCCGCCCGCAAATATTCTCGCAAAAACTTCTGCGTATCCGCGAATACCGGCGGCCATGACGATCATGTTTAATTTTTCATCCGGCAAAATTCCAAGTCCGTGTTTTGTTACTTCGAACTCTTCATAATGTCCGCGTAACGGATACGCTTTTATATCGCGACGATCATGTATCGCATTATACGAAATGGTGAAATATTCCATCTTCGTTTTTGCGTCAACAAAATAATCCGGCGCAAGTTCTGTCACCGTATCATTGACAATTAGATTGGTGTATCGCGTATCAAGCGTTTGTCGCCAGTACACACCTTTGCGATAAGACAAGCGTATACTGCCGGAAGTTTCTCCGCGTATCCGTTCAATATTGTCTTTATAAAAAACGAGCTTATTATTTTTCGTTGCATATGAAACTTCGTGATTGCGCGTATAAGTCCCGGTGAATGTTGCGCCGATTGTTCGCTTTTTATTTAAATACGGAACCGCATATTGTCCGCCGAATTGTTGCGAATAACCAAAACGGCAAATCAGCGCGATGGATTCTTTTCTTCCCCGAAAATTATACCTCGAAAGAAAAAATCCATAGCTCGCACGGTCAAAATTGTGGCCATTCCTCCACCACGTATTAAAATTTTGCTCCTGCACTTCGAAGATCGGCGTTGGCCAGGTGTACCAGCGTTCCTTGACAATGATCACTACGGAAAGAGGAATAATTCTATTGGGAAAAGTATCCGGCAGCAACAGCGGATCTATCGTAACAAAATTAAAAAGTGCGGTGTTAAGCAGGTTTTCTCTCGAATGTTTTGAGCGGTCTTTTAATTGCGCACCTGTCAATGTATCACCGACATGAAATGATAGTTCACGCTCAATGATAAATTCTTTGGTTTGTTTATTTCCGGAATACGAAATGTTACGAATTGCATATCGAACGGTATCCGAAATCAGCGAATCCTGCGCACGCAAATCAGCCGCAAAAAGAAGCGCAGAAAAAATGACAAGAATTTTAAAAAGGGAAAATGGATTGCGGGGAATTAACATTATCTACAAATTACAAAAAGAAAAATTCCAAATCCCAATGTTAGTTCAAGTTTGGGATTTGGAATTTGCAGTTTTTGGAATTTCATTTACATGTTGATGTAATTCATAAACTCATCATACCTGCTGCGCATATCTTCTTCGTATGAGCTCTGGTGAAAAGTTGCTTTCACTGTATAATTGTATCTCGAAAATGTCTGGAGAATACGTGTTAGATCGTCGCGATTTACTTTCAGGGTTACTTCCACTTTTGTTGAATCAGGAATTGGCCCAACGTATGCGCTGAGAATTTTTGCGTCGTTGCCTTCTACGATCTGGGAAATTTGCGCAAGAGAATAATCTACATTATTTACTTCAAGCACTAATATTCCACCCGGCTCACGAACAGCAGCAAGCGAAGATAATTTTTCTGCAAGCTGCGGAAGCGTAATGGAGCCGACAAAATTCCCTGCTTCATCGCTAACAGCAACCACATCAAGCGAAAGTTCTGCCATCAGCTTCAACACATCATACGGATGCTGCTTGCCGAGTAAATGTGGCTTAAGCAAAGCAAGCTTATGTGAACCAATCGGCGCGTCCTGGTCGTTGAGATCATACAATTCATCATCAGAGATCATCCCGATGAACTGCGTTCCATTAATGACCGGCAAATACGAAACATGAAATTCGTCCATCCAGCGTAACGCTTTCTCGGCAGAATCCTGGATCTTAAGAGGCGGTATATCGTCGTTAATTAAATCGTAAGCAAGCATAGGGTCTCGATCTGTCCGGTTGTATCCGGCGTTTAGCAAAGGTATTTACTTCTTTCACGATATAACGTCTGTAAGATGAAATTGTTTTCCGCGATTGGTATTTGGTGGACGGGAATCCATAGATGGTTGGTATTGTCCTCCTTGGGTTGCATCGTGGGGTGATTTGGTGACTGGGTGATTTGGTGACTGGGTGATTAAAATGAGATTATGATCAGTTTGTTATTTACCATTTTTTAACCAATCACCTCCTTCCTTAACCAATCACCTCTTTCCTTACCTTTGCAATTCTAAAAACAAGGCATGATCCGTTTATCCGTCAATATAAATAAGATCGCAACACTTCGTAACAGTCGCGGTGGCAATAACCCGGATGTGGTGAAAGCGGCGGAGGATTGTGAGCGTTTTGGTGCGGAAGGGATTACGATTCATCCGCGTCCTGATGAGCGACACATTCGTTACAGCGATGCCAAAGCAATCCGCCCGATAATAAAAACGGAATTCAACATTGAAGGAAATCCCCGTGAGCAGCGTTTCTTAGATCTCGTGATGGAATTGAAGCCGCACCAGGTGACACTGGTTCCGGATCATTTGAAGCAGCTGACTTCCGATCACGGTTGGGATACGATTGCGAATAAAGATTATTTAAAAAGTGTGATCGCTGAATTTAAAAAACGCGGCATTCGAACTTCTGTTTTTGTTGACCCTGTTGTTGCGATGGTGAAAGGTGCTGTAAATACCGGCGCTGATCGAGTTGAGCTTTATACCGAGTCGTACGCGAAAAATTTTCATTCAGGAAAAGAAGCTGCTATCGCTCCCTACATCGATGCAAGCCGCGCAGCCGAACAAGTTGGAATAGGTGTGAATGCCGGCCATGATTTAGATCTGCACAACCTCGCCTTTTTTGCCAAAAACATCCCCAATCTTTTAGAAGTTTCCATCGGACATGCATTAATTTCCGATGCAATTTATTTTGGTTTAGAGAACACCATAAACATGTACAAAAGACAATTAAAATAAATTCGAAAATTCGAGATTCGAAAATTTGAATCAGCACGATCGTTAATTAATAAGACCCAAACCAATATTCGAATCTTAAATCATTCGAATTTTCAAATTTTAAATTATGAATCTTTTTTTTAGAAAATCCGGCTCGGGGCAGCCGATGATCATTATACACGGACTTTTCGGACTTTCCGATAATTGGGCTACGCTGGCGAAAAAATGGTCTGAACATTTTACAGTTTACACTGTTGACCTTCGCAATCACGGACAATCACCGCATTCTGACCAATGGAAATACTGGATCATGGCGGAAGATGTACTTGAGCTGATTGAGAATGAAAAACTAAAAGATGTAATTATTGTCGGTCATTCCATGGGCGGAAAAGTCGGAATGTATTTAACGTTGGATTCGCCACAATTAATTTCCCGGCTGATTGTATGCGACATTGCACCGAAAAAATATCCTGTTGCCAACCAGGATGTTGTTGATGCCTTATTAAAAGTTCATCCCGAAAAATTAGCATCGCGAAAAGAAGCGGAAGAAATTCTTTCGAAAGAAATTAAAGATGCGGGAACAATTCAGTTTCTGCTGAAGAATCTTTATCACAAAGAAGAAGCAGACGGAACAACTCATCTCGACTGGCGATTTAATCTTCCTGTCATCAGCAAAAATCTTGCGGTTGTGTCAGAAGCAACAGATGAGCCTTCAAACAGCGATATTCAAACGTTATTTATCCGCGGAGAAAAATCCGATTATATAAAGACGGAAGATGAAGCAGAAATCAAACGTGTTTTTCCACGCGCGACAATTAAAACTATTGCAGGCGCCGGTCATTGGGTGCATGCTGATAAACCGGATGAAGTGTTTGATGCAGTGATGCAGTTTTGTTTGTAAACATAAAGCAAAAGAAAAAAAATCCGTGCACGTTACATGCACGGATTTTTTTATGCTTTAAATTATTCGGCTTCACCTTTCCTTTTGTATCCGACTTTTTTAATCGGCTCAGGCTGTTCCTGCTCAGCTTCGGTTCGCATCAATTGTTTTAAAACCACAAAAACTTCCCTGATCGCCTCATCATGTTTCCCGATTTTGGAATTTTGATCCAGCACCGCATTTTCCAACTTTTCAATTTTTGAAACCACATCCTTTTGCGAAATAAGCAGCTCGCGCATTCGTGTAAAAACGCGGATGATCTGGATATTTACATCGATCGCAGTATCACTTTTCAAAACACTAGAAAGCATTGCAACACCTTGCTCTGTAAATACATAGGGAAGTTTTCTTGTTCCGCCCCAGGCTTCTTTCCTCAGGCTAGAAATGCCCGTTTGGACCATTAATTCCCGAGAAATGGTCTTTGAACTTGAAGTCACAAATTGTGACTTCAAGTTTGAAATCTCGCCGTTTGAACTTAATATCACAAATTGTGATATCAAATTTTCCAGCTCATCCTGGCTCAGCTGGAACATAAAATCATCAGGAAATCTTCTCAGGTTACGTTTCACAGCCTGGTTTAACACCTTCGTTAAAACCCCGTACATCTCTGCCAGATCTCTATCCAGCATTACTCTTTTTCCCCTTACAAAATAGATCCGGTTAACGATCTTTTCTTCGCTTACTAAAACTAACTTTTCCATACGCTTTCATATTAATTAAGTACATACAATAAAAAATTCGAGCGGCAAAAGAAAGAAAAAATCATCACATAAGCCATTTACAAACGACTAATCACGATCTTCGCAATTATTCACAGAACTAATAAATCATCCGCTGCGGCGGATTCATAACTCATCCCAATGACAGCAGAAATCATCACCAACAAAGGCACAATGAAAGCGTCTTTTTATGAAAAAGATGCTCCTAACACAGTGGCTAATTTTGTAAAGCTTGCGAAAAGCGGATTTTACGACGGACTTAAATGGCATCGCGTACTTCCGGGTTTTGTGATCCAGGGCGGTTGTCCGAACACACGCGATGGCGCAACAGGAATGCCGGGTACAGGTGGTCCGGGTTGGAAAATCGATTGCGAAACTTCAGGCGAAAATCAATACCACGATAAAGGTGTTTTGTCAATGGCGCATGCAGGACGTAACACTGGCGGATCTCAATTTTTTGTTGTGCTTGGCCGCTCTTCTACTTCGCATCTCGACAGGCAACATACCTGTTTCGGCAAATTGACTGAAGGAGAAGATGTGCTCGACCAGATCCGTCCGAATGACACAATTGAAAAGATCATCATTCACGACTAGGGAAGAAATTTCAAAAAAAGAAATTCCAAATCCCAAAATCAATCCTTGTCTTGGGATTTGGGTTTTTAACTTTTTGAATTTTCCCTTTATCCTTATTACTTGCCTTTTATCTCAGCAATATATCTTTAACCAAGAAAGCCACGTACTATGCGTGGTTTTCTGCTATTATTGTGTCTATGGAAAACATTCCGAATATTCCTTCCAACATGGAATATGTGGCTGCACCAATCCAGGAAAAGCCGCTTTACAATAACTTTCTTGAGATTGCCCGTAACTCCGGCAAGAATCATTGGTGGAGATATTTGATTGGCATTGTGATCGTATTTTTATTTTATGCGCTCGGGCAAATTCCATTTACCATTTATGGAACTGTGATGGCACAACGGAATGGCCATTCCCTCGGAGACATAATGAAAAATCCCGAAAAGATCATTGACGCAAACTGGATCGGCGCACCAAAAGAAATGGTACTGATCCTTACGCTTGTCATGTTCATTTTTGCGATGTTCGGCCTTTTTATTGCTGTGCGGTTTTTGCACGGAAAAAAGTTTCGTACGGTTATTACTTCTGCCACAAAAATCCGCTGGAAAAGATTTGCATTAACTGCATTCATCTGGATGGCACTTTGTTTTATCGCACAATTTGTTTCAATGCAGATGTACCCGGATAATTATTCGATGGTATTTAATCTGAAACCGTTTCTCATTACCTTATTAATCGGTATTGTATTTCTTCCAATACAAACATGGTGGGAAGAATTCTTTTTCCGCGGGTATATTTTCCAGGGAATCGGGTTGCTGACAAAAAATACAATTCTCCCGATTTTAATTACCGGTTTAATATTTGCCGGCATTCACATGTTTAATCCCGAAGTTGTTGCTTACGGTGCACTTTCTATGTTTCCTGCTTATTTTATCCCGGGAATTTTTCTTGCGATGATGGCTTCACTTGATGAAGGACTGGAAAGCGCAATGGGAATGCATTTTGCAAATAATTTATTCGGCACTTTCGCTGTCACAACTTCCGACAGTGCCATCCAGGGAAATACAATCTGGTTTGCAAAAGGAATGAATCCGGCTGCTGACAATATGATCCTGCTCGTTGCATTTATTATTCTCATGGCCATCCTTTCTTATACCAACAAGTGGAAACTCGCAAAACTTTATCGTTAATCATACTATGAAAAAAATTATTTTTTGTTTCCTGAATCTTTTTCTGCTACCGCTTTTTGTTTTTGCGCAGCAGGATAATTCTTATCAATTCACTGTTGATCTCACCAAAGTCCGCAATGATCAATTGACCGTTAACCTTGTCACACCGAAGATGACAGTGGATACCGTGAAGTATCATATGCCGGCAATGGTTCCTGGCACTTACAAGATTTACAATTTCGGAAAGTTTGTAAAAGAATTTAAAGCGCTTGATAATTCAGGCAAAGAAATTCCTGTTACAAAATCAGGTTTGAATACCTGGATCATTCCGAATGCAAAAACGCTTGCGTCTGTTTCTTATGATGTAGAAGACAGCTGGGATTCTGATCTCAAAGGTGAATTTGTTTTCGAACCCGCAGGAACAAATTTTCAGGCCGACACGAATTTCGTTTTGAACAATCATATCCTTTACGGTTACTTCGATGGAATGAAACGAAATCCATATAAGATAAACATCATTCATCCCGCAGGATTTTTCGGCGCTACAGGTTTGAATAATGTGGAACGAAAAGGAAATACAGATACGTATACAGTTACCGATTACATGCAATTGGTTGACGGACCAATGATGTACAATCGTCCTGACACGGCGCACGTTTTAGTTGGTGGCGCAGATGTTTTGATCTCTGTTTATTCACCGAACAAATTAGTAAGCGCACATTTCGTTGCAGATAGTCTGCGTAAGCTGCTGGATTTACAGCGTCAATATCTCGGCGGAACATTGCCGGTTAAAAATTACGCCTTCATTATTTATCTGAATGGAAATCCCGGGGGATTTAAATCAGGTTCATACGGTGCGTTGGAACATTCGTATTCTTCCATGTATTGTTTACCAGAAATGGAACAGGCGCGTATTGCACAAACCATGATCGATGTTTCTGCGCATGAATTTTTTCACATTCTCACACCGCTGAATATTCACTCGCAGGAGATCGGTGATTTCGATTACAATGTTCCGGCCATGTCGCAGCATTTGTGGATGTATGAAGGTTTGACCGAATACGCCGCGCATCATGTACAGATAAAATACGGCACAATGCAGCTGGAAGATTTCCTCAGCGTTATGCGTAGTAAAATGGTGAGCGCCGAAGAATACAAAGAAGATCTTTCCTTCACCAAAATGAGCAAAGGTGCGCTGGATAAACATGAAGATCAATACAACAACGTGTATCAAAAAGGTGCATTGATCGGAATGTGTCTTGATATTCGTTTGCGTCAATTATCAGGAGGAAAATATGGCACGCAGGAAATGATGCTTGATCTTTCTAAGAAATATGGGAAGGATAAATCGTTTGTAGATGATTCATTGTTCAGCGATATCGTAAAGCTTACTTATCCTGAGATCGGTGAATTTTTCAAGCTTTATGTGATCGGCGGAGAAAATCTTCCGTATAAAGAAATGTTCGAAGCTGTTGGCGTGGAATACAAACCTCGTGGAACAGAAGAAGTAATGGATCCGTTCGGAGGATTTGGTTTCCGTCTCGACCAGGATGGAAATCTTCGCCTGTGGCCGGAATCTGTAAATGAATTCGGGACAGAAATGGGTTACCAGAAAGCTGATATTCCACTTTCACTGAATGGAGAAAAAATTACGTTGAATAACCTGGAACAAGTGTTGACTGATTATTTTGCTACAGTAAAAGAAGGCGATAAGATCACTTTAAAAGTGAAACGGAATGTAAATGGAAAGTGGAAAGTAAAAAAGCTGAAAGGCAAAATGCGCAAGGTGACTGTTCCGAAAAAACACATTCTCACACCAATGGAAAATCCAACGCAGGAACAGCAGAAGCTAAGAAAAGCGTGGATCAATAAATAAATATGGCTGATTCCATTATGATAAATAAACGACAGCTATACTGGCAATGCCAGTTAGGCGGCTGGATGCTTTTTATTTTAATAAATGGATTTTATGTTTTCCTCAAAGGGCAATTCACTGCAACGTTTGCTTTCTCGCAGATCTTTGTTCTGCTGTTCGGAATTGTCCTTACAGAATCATTGCGCTTTATTATTATCAGGTTTCACCTGCTGAAGCTTTCCATTCCGAAGATCATTCCCATTATTGTGGTGTGTAATTTTCTCATGGCTTTATTGATGACGTTTATCCAGAACGGATTTGATAGTGTGGCGACACATGTTGATACGAGCAAAGCCAATTGGGTGCTGATGGTTGCGAATTACACCTTTTACTTTTTTATCTGGACAGCCATTTATTTCATCGTGCATTTTGTAGAAGATTACAAACGCACAGAGATTGAAAAGTTCAAATGGATGGCTGCGATTCAGGAAGCAGAGCTCACCAAATTAAAATCGCAGCTCAACCCGCATTTTATGTTTAACGCGATGAATTCCATCCGCGCGCTTGTCGGTGAAAATCCATTGAAAGCAAAAGAATCCATCACACAATTTTCAAACCTGCTTCGAAATACGTTGCAGATGGGAAAACAAAAGCTGATTCCATTTTCACAAGAGCTGGAAGCGGTGAAAGATTATTTAGCAATTGAAGGTGTGCGGCTGGAAGAACGTTTGCAGGTAGAATGGAAGATCGCGCCGGAAACAGAATTTGTGGAAGTGCCGCCGCTCATGATCCAGACGCTTGTTGAGAATGGAATAAAACATGGCATTGCGAAATTACCGGAGGGCGGAAAACTTTCTGTTGAATCGAAAATGAATAACGACGGACTGGAAATTATCATTCGTAATTCCGGGCAATACGATGCAACAAAAATTCCTGAAAGCGGTTATGGCATGCGGAATACGACACAACGTCTTTCGCTTTTGTATGCAGGAAAAGCAACCTTAGAAATTACGAATGAAGATTCAAAAACGGTAATCACAAAACTTTACATCCCGGTATTGACAGCAGAACCAGTTTAAAAAACCAACCCATGAAAGTAATTATCATTGACGATGAACGTTTGGCAAGACAGGAATTAAAATCCATGCTTGCTACTTATCCCGGACTTGAAATTATCGGCGAATGTGGTGATGCGAAGAGCGCGATTGAAACGGTGAATACTTTGCGGCCGGATGTAATTTTTCTCGACATTCAAATGCCCGGTAAAACAGGATTTGATCTGCTGGAAGAGCTGACATTCGTTCCTGAAGTTGTTTTCGTAACAGCGCATGATGAATACGCGATCAAAGCGTTTGAAGTAAGCGCGATGGATTATTTATTAAAGCCTGTTCAGCCCGCGCGACTTTCTGATACGATCAAAAAATTAATGTCGCATTTAGCTGAGAAGAAAGATGCGCCTGAAAATTCAAATGCGCTCAATGAAAGCGACCAGGTTTTTGTAAAAGATGGTGAACGTTGCTGGTTTGTAAAGCTCGGTGAAGTAAGGTTGTTTGAATCGGAAGGAAATTATGTTCGATTATATTTCGGCACGAGCAAACCATTAATTCTCCGTTCGCTGAATTACCTGGACGAAAGATTAAACAACAAAACATTTTTCCGCGCGAGCCGAAAGCATATTATCAATTTGCAGTGGGTGGAAAATATTGAAAGCTGGTTTAATGGCGGATTGTTAGTGAAATTGCGCGGTGGCGAGACTGTTGAAATTTCCAGGAGACAGGCGGTGAAGCTGAAGGAGATGATGTCGCTTTAAATTTGCAAATTAAAAAATGTGCAGGTGTGCAAATTAATTGTCAAATTGAAAGTGAATAAAGGAAAATATCTTTAAAATTTTAATTTGCACATTTGCACATCAACTCATTTGCACATTTACATTGGCCTTCCGCACTGAAAGATAAAATTTTCAGGAAAAAATTAATTGTCAGCACTTTCCTGCTCGTTCTTGTATTAATACTATTCTACTTCATCCTTCAATACGCTGAAAATCGTGCCGGCATTGTCATTGAAAAGAACTGGCTCACCGGAATTATTGCGCCAACCGATTTCTCGAATGTCATTTTCGCATGCATGTACGCAACAACATTCCTCGGGATAATTTTCTGCTTACTAAAACCTTCCGCAACATTACTTCTTATCCGCACTTACCTCCTGCTCCAATTGCTGCGCGCTATTACGTTGCTGATTGTCCCGCTCGATCCGCCGGAAGGAATTATTCCGTTAAAGGATCCTTTTCTTCACGCAACATTTTATAACGGAAGAGCTAATCTGAAAGACTTATTTTTCTCCGGGCATGTTGCAACGCTGACCATGTTTATCCCGGTCCTTTCCAATAGATGGATCAAGCTGGTTATCGGAATTGCAGCAACAGCCGTTGGCATGTTACTCATTGCACAGCGCGTTCATTATATTGTTGATGTATTTGCTGCGCCATTGTTTGCAATTATGGCATTTTATACTGCGAAACGATGGCCGGACTGCAGGATGTCTGAATAAAATCAGGATTCCATCTCCTGCTCAGCTTCATCCTCTATTACAATATCTACAGGAAGAAAAAAAAGTCCGGTCAACACTACAACAATCCCGAGAAAAATAAAGAGTGAAGCCATGAGTATTTGTTTTTACAAATCTCCGCTATCACTATTATTCCCGCCTGAAGCCAGCATGAAGAAATTGTTGTCTTAAAGAATCCAAATGCACACTTACATCACACATACAGTTTCGTACATTCGTTTTCATTCGGAATTCGTTCCCCCTTCACGGTAATGCTTTGTATGCTCAACCAAATCAGGAAAAAAATCGTGGAAATCTTTTTCGAATAAATCATATTCCTTTTCAAGCGCATCAGCAGCCAATTCCATTTTCGATTCAAACTTTGCTCTTCTTGCCATGCCTGAAAGTACGCGGCGAATTCCCTCAACGTGCGTATAGGCCATCAGCCAGTCGTGCGCTTTCATAAAAGGTAGCATGTGCCTCGGGCGCTCAGGGAAATATTCACTATTCCTTTCAAGAAGCGAATAAATGCGTTGCGAATACACTGCAAGCGGCTCATTTGAAAATTCCGACCAGTTCTTCGCCAGGAAATGATCGTAAAAAATATCGACGATCACGCCCGAATAATGATTGAACTCTTCCCGCAAACGCGCCTTGCTCCTGGAAGTTACGGGATGCGTATCGGTATAGAAATCAATCTCCCGGTGCATGCGGATTCCCTCCTGAAGCTCGCTGGTAAAGGCTTCCAGCTGTTTTCCCTTAACCGCATCAGCAATGAAATTTCCCAAAAGCAGGTGCTCATGGGTTCCGGAAAGGTAAAAATGGGCCAGGAAATTCATGTAAGATAAAGGTATGAAACCCTTTTAGTGGTAAGGCATTATCAATAACTTTGCAGGGCGTAAATACGACGATGCTTCCAAACTATTTCTCCTTCCGGCTGATCCTCTTGCTTTTTGTACCGGTTTCAATCGCCGCACAAACTGGCACATCAGCAAAACAATCTGCAACAGGAACGTTCACAATCCCTGCTTCACAGGATACAACTATTCATTACCGCGATAATTCGCAGCCGTGGACCTTACAGGAATGTATTGCCTATGCGCAGGTGCATAATATTTCTGTGCAGCAGCAACAGCTCAATGTGAAAATGGCGCAGGCGAATTTACTGGCCGCCAAAGGAAATTTTCTTCCGAATTTAAATGCCGGTGTTTCGCATACGTACCAGTACGGACGAACGGTCGATCGTTACACCAATACATTTGCAAACAGCCAGGTGCTTTCTGAAAATTTTTACATCAGCAGCAGTCTCACACTTTTCAGCGGAATGCAGAATTATAATACGCTGAAACAAAATCAATATTCGCTTGAAGCAAATCGTTTCCAGGTGATGCAGACACAATACGACATCGGCATGAATGTGGCGAGTGCGTATTTGAATGTGCTTTATTCACAGGATCAGCTGGCGCTTGCGACACAACAGGCAGGGCTTACACAAGGGCAAGTTGACCGCATGCAAATTCTTGTTACAGAAGGCGCATCTGCAAAAGGAACATTGCTCGAATTACAATCGCAGCTTGCAACGGAAGAAGTGAATAAGGTTACTGCGCAGAGTGCGGTTACAATGGCTTACATCAACCTGACGCAGCTGATGAACCTGGATTCTACCGCAGGATTTACCATTGTAAAACCATCAATTACTATTCCGAATGAAAATATTCTGAATACTTCACCTGACCAGATCTTTCAAACTGCAGTGTCGTTGCAACCGGGAATTAAAAAAGCGCAGATGGATGTGATGAGCGCAGATAAAGGTGTGTCAGTTGCACAGGGACAATATAGTCCGTCTGTTACTTTGCAAGGTTCGCTCGGAACAGGATATTCCGGTTTGGCAAGAGACATCAGCAACTCAAGCATTACCGGCGTAGATACAATCGGTATTACTACCGGTGGAGATTACGTTCTTATTCCGCAATACTCCACTACGTTTGTTACAACGCCATTCGCTGACCAGTTTCAAAACAACGTGAACAAAAGTATCGGTGTACAAATCAACATTCCGATCTTCAACCGTTTCCAAGTGAACAGTTCTGTTGCACGAGCAAAAATCCAAAGAGAAAGTGCGCAGCTGAATATGGAACTTTCTCAACAGCAATTGCGCAAAAATATTACACAAGCGTACGCAGATGCTCAAGCCGCTTATTTAAAATATAAAGCAACAGAAAAAGCAGTAGAAGCATCCAAACAGGCATTTGCCTATACGGAGAACCGGTTCAACTTTGGCGCATCAAACAGCATCGAATACAATACATCAAAAAATTCACTTGCAATAGCTGAAGCAAATCTTGTTCAGTCGAAATACGATTACATTTTCCGGATGAAAGTACTCGATTATTACCAGGGCAAACCACTTACATTTTGAAGAATAACATATGAAACGTTTCCTGATCATTGGTGGAATTTTACTCACCCTGCTTATCGTTATCATCATCTGGAAAAAAGGTTCAGGTGGAGAAACACTTAAAGTCGCAACAGAAAAATCAATCCGGCGCGACATCACAGAAATCGTTTCTGCAAGCGGAAAAGTTCAACCCGAAGTAGAAGTAAAAATTTCATCTGACGTTTCCGGTGAGATCGTTGAGCTTCTTGTGAAAGAAGGCGACACCGTTCGTAAAGGAGATTTGCTTCTTCGCATTGATCCGATTATTTATCAATCTGCTGTGCAGCGTATGTCTTCAACGCTCAACGGCGCTAAAGCACAAATGGCAAACAGCTCTGCACGACTTGAACAATCAAGAGCGCAGCTTACCAATGCGGAAGCAAGCTACAACAGGAATAAAAAGCTGCACGACCAGGGTGCAATTTCTGATGCTGAATTCGAACAGATCAAAGCAACCTATGACGGCGCAGTTGCAGATGTGAACGCAGCAAATGAAAGTGTGAAGAGCGCGGACTTTAATGTTGCAAGCACACAGGCGTCTTTGAAAGAAGCGAATGATAATCTGGCGAAGACAACTATTTATGCTCCTGTTGATGGAACGATTTCCAAATTGAATAAGCGAAAAGGAGAACGTATTATCGGGATGGCGCAGATGGAAGGAACGGAAATTATGCGTCTTGCAAATCTGAATGAAATGGAAGTGCAGGTTGACGTAAATGAAAACGATATTCTCCGTGTGATCGAAGGTGATACTGCGCTGATCGAAGTGGATGCGCATAATAACAGGAAATTTAAAGGTGTTGTAACTGAAGTTGCGAATTCAGCAAATACACTCGGCATCTCCAGCGACCAGGTAACAAATTTCCCTGTAAAGATTCGCATCATCCGCGATTCCTATATTGATCTCATCGATCCACTACATCCTGATCGTTATGTATTTCTTCCGGGCATGTCGGCAACAGTTGAAATTCAAACCAAATCTGTGAAGAATGCGATTTCTGTTCCTATTCAATCCGTAACGACACGAATGGATACCGCAGCGAAAAAAGGTGTGAGCGAAAAAGGTGAAGCAGCAGCGGCTGATGACGAAGAAGAAAGTGATTTAATTGTCGGCGATTCGAAGATCAAAGAAAAGAAGGAAGAGAAAAAAGCAGTCGAATGTGTTTTTGTTTACCGCGATGGCACGGTTAAGCTCGTTGCTGTAACAACCGGCGTGGAAGACAATATGTACATCGAGATCAAATCCGGACTGAAAGAAAATGATGAAGTAGTAAGCGCTCCTTATAAATCAATCAGCACAAACTTGTATAATGGTGCGAAAGTGAGTAAGGTTTCGAAGGAGCAGCTTTCGGTCATTGAGGAATAATAGCCTTGTTTTGCTACCATCCTAAAATTACGGTTACATCTTTTAATTCAACTGCTTATTCTTACCTTTGGGTATGGAGCAGCAGGATAGAACTTTAAGAAAAAAAATATTTTCGCGTTTATTCTGGGATTATCATATTCCGGTTGAAGAAATCGAATCTATGCTTTCTTCAGAAGAACCTTCAAAAAAAGAAAAGGTTTACTTGCGTCTGTTAATGTCATCCCAATGGTATATATTATTGAATATCCTTTCCAAAAAAGAACTGGCTGAGGCACTGTCGGAAAATATAATTTCAAAAATTCATATTCCTTCCCTCCGTGAAAAATACCAATATGCCAGAACAATATTACACTAATCAACTTTATCCATTACAGGATAGAATTCTTTCTCTTTTTTCTCAAAAAGAACTTTCATTTTATCTCACCGGCGGCACTGCTTTAAGTCGTGCTTATTTGCATCATCGTTACTCAGATGATTTGGACTTTTTCCTGAATAATTCGCCTGATTTCCGCAAACAAACTTCACATGCAGTTGAGGCAATCAAACAGAGCTGCAATGAAGTTGAAATTGCATTGGCAGATGAGAATTTTTTACGTCTATTTCTTGTTGAAGATGCTATTACGCTTAAAGTGGAATTTATAAATGATGTCTCTTTTCATGCCGGTGAAATTATCAGTACCCCGCTTTATTACCGGACTGACAACATAGAGAATATACTTTCCAATAAAATATCCGCGTTAAGCCGAAATGAAGAAAAAGATATTGCAGATATACTTTATCTATCAATGAACTATGATTTTTCTTGGCCTGAAATTATTTCTTTCGCTAAAGAAAAAGATTTGTGGGTAAATGAACTTGATGTTTCTAAACACATTCATGAATTTGACATCCATAGGCTTAATAATGTAAAATGGATTAACAAACCCGTTATTGCTCATTTGAATGAGGTAAAGCAGAAAATTTCAAAAGATATTTTAAATGCTGAAAATAATATTTGTGCTCGCTAAGAGTTTCAAACCATCCTGAATCTGTATAATCTGCGAAATCTGTGGCAAATATTTTACTAATTGAATCTTCCACAACAATTTGTTCAGTCGCTTTATCGCTTGACGGTAAAATAATTTCTTGGCGCGAGATCAATGAATCGAATCGTCATGCAGAAATCCTTACGGTGTTTTGTGAGGAAGTGGTGAAGGAAGGGAAATTAACTTTCAACGAGCTCGACGCAGTGGCAGTAAGCAAAGGTCCGGGCTCATACACAGGTTTGCGCATTGGAGTTTCTGCCGCAAAAGGAATTTGTTACGCGCTGAATAAACCATTGATCGCTATCGGAACATTGGAGGCGATGGCTGACGGAATGAAGTCTGAAGTAAAAGCCGGAGATCTTCTTTGCCCGATGTTAGATGCACGAAGAATGGAAGTGTATTGTGCCATCTACGATCATGAAGGAAATGAAATTGAGCCGGTAGCGCCGCATATTTTGGATGAGAATTCTTTTTCTGTTTTACTTGCCGAAAAACGAATTCTTTTTTCTGGCGACGGAATGCCGAAAGCAAAAGAAATGCTTTCAAAATTCCCGAATGCGGTTTTTACGGATGCAGGAAATTGTTCTGCAACACATTTAATGCTTCGTGCAGAGAAAAAATTTCTTGCAAAAGATTTCGAAGACCTTGCCTATTTCGAACCATTTTATCTTAAAACATTTCAGCCGGGGCCGAAGCGTTCGGAAGTATGAAATAATTATTCTTTATTCAGTGGGAAAGTAACTCCAAAATTTACGAGGTAACAAAAATTCCGGAATGTTTGACCTGATGCTGGATTATAAGATGAATCGGAAAAATCATTTTGACCTACAAACTCAAATATAAATTTGGTTGTCTTTTTTCCGGTGCAAATACCAATTCCATACGTTAATCCATAAGTAAAAGAATTAAAGTCTTTTCTTGTTCTCGGATCAGACGCAAATCGGTCCTTGGTATTAAAGCTTGACAAGACATCAATCCTAGGACCAGCTTTTACAAATAGTGTTTTAAAATAATTCCATTTAAAGGTTGGAGAAAAAGAAAAGTAGTTGATAGCTACTGGATATCGCTCACTTCCCGTACCGGCACTTGTGAAAATTGGACTATAGTTCCCGCCGCCTTTCTGGATAAAAGAAATATCTGTATTCAGATCAAATTGCTTTTGTTTTCCAAATGTTATTATGGTAGGTTCAACTGTAACTGCTAAACCATATATAACTCCACCATCACCAAAAATCGGCGGAGTTTTTATTTGTCCGGAAATACTTGCACCAGGTTTTATTGAAAGGCGCGGAAACCATTGTGCATGGACAAGTGTAGAGGATAAAAAAATTAAGATGGAAAGAATGAATTTCATATTGGGGTTTCGTAGAATAGATTGAGTTTTATCAAACTTAAACTATTTTCTTACACTACAAAATATTTAACGTTTCTCTTGTAGAATGTTTCATCCTACTCCATTACTATTTAAAACTTTAAATACCAAAAAGTTCTCCTTTCAAGTGCCCATTATTCTTAATTTTATCATTGATATGTCCAAATTCCTTTTCTTTTTTCTGCTTACAATTTTTCCTGCAATTTCCATCTGTGCACAAACCCCCACCCAAACGGTACGCGGACAAATCGTCGATAACCAAACACGAAGTCAGCTTGTTGGTGTAATTGTTCTTCTTGCGGACACAGGCGTTAACATGCGCAATACAACAACGGACGTTGACGGAACTTTTCGTTTTGAAAATGTAACCGTTGGCCGCCATCTTTTGCTGTTCCGTTATATGGGCTACAAAGAACGCTCGATGAATATTGTGGTTTCATCAGGAAAAGAAACGGTGCTCAATATTGATATGGAAGAATCTGTTGTTACCAATGAAGAAGTGGTAATAACAGATGAATCGGAAAAAGGAAAGCCGATCAATGAAATGGCAACTGTGAGCTCGCGTTCTTTTTCTATCGAAGAAACTTCTCGCTACGCAGGCAGTCTTGGCGATCCTTCACGCATGGCGCAGAATTACGCTGGTGTAAGCGGTGCTGATGATTCGCGCAATGATGTCGTGATCCGTGGCAATTCACCGCTTGGTGTTTTGTGGCGTTTGAATGGCGCTGATATTCCGAACCCGAATCACTTTGGTTCATTCGGCAGCACGGGCGGACCAGTGAGCATGCTCAACAATAATATTCTCGACAATTCCGATTTTATGACGAGCGCGTTTCCGGCAGAATACGGAAATGCAACAGCAGGCGTTTTTGATCTGCGCATGCGAAGAGGAAATAATGAAAAATTTGAATTCCTCGCGCAAATGGGATTTAACGGAATTGAAGGAGGAATAGAAGGTCCATTTTCTAAAAAGCATAACGGATCATTTTTAATTAATTATCGCTTGTCAACGCTTGTGCTCTTTCAAAAAATGGGCGCTGATTTTGGTGTCGGCGATGCTGTTCCTAAATACCAGGATGTATCGTACAACTTTCATTTTCCTACAAATAAGTACGGTGATTTTACCATCTGGGGAGTGGGCGGATTAAGCTTCATCGCACTTTGGGACAGCAAGCTTGACACAACAAAACTAAACCTGTATGATCAGGGCGGTTACGATACAGATTATGGCACACGCACAGGAATGACAGGCGTTACGCATTCGTATATTATCAATGCAACAGCTTACAGCAAATTCACCGTTGCGCTTACAGGAATGCAAAATCTCATTCGCCAGGATTCTTTTTCGCGCGTGGATGATTCTAAATGGAGAAGCTATGGAAGTAATTTCCGCCAGAATAAATTGACATTCAATTATGCGCTCACGAAAAAATTTAATTCGAAGAACACACTTAAATCAGGTTTTTCTGCGACTAATATTTTTGTTCACCTGCACGACAGCTTTAATTATAATGTCACGCAATTCCAGCACATCCGGAACGTAGACAAAAACACCTGGCTGCTGCAGGCATTTTCTCAATGGCAACACAAGTTCACTGATCGGCTTACTTTGAATCTTGGTGTTCACACGCAATTGCTTGTATTGAATAATTCATTTGCGCTCGAGCCGCGTGCAGGAATACGCTGGCAATCCAATGAAAAAAATTCGATTTCATTCGGTGCAGGAATGCATAGCCAGATGCAAACCATTTTCACGTATTTCAATCAAACATTTTTACCTGATGGAACCTATTTGCTTACCAATAAGAATGTAGATTTTTCAAGAGCGATTCATGCAGTGCTTGCGGACGATTGGGTTTTCGGAAAGAACATGCGACTCAAAGCGGAAATGTATTACCAATATCTCTACGATATTCCTGTTCAGCCGCAACGTCCTATTTATTCCGGGTTGAATGAAGGAGCAGATTTTGACGCGCCGGGAATTGACAGCTTAGTCAATGAAGGAACTGGAAGAAATTATGGTATAGAGCTTACCGTGGAAAAATTTTACAGCAAAGGATATTATTTTTTGCTGACCACTTCACTCTACCGCGCATACAGCACATCGTGGGATAAAGTGGAACGCCAAACTGCATTCTCCGGAAATTATGTTGTGAATTTGCTTGGCGGAAAAGAATTCAAGCTCAGTCCGAAAAACACACTTTCACTCGATCTGAAAATGAATACCGCCGGTGGAAAAAGATATATTCCTGTCGATCTCGACGCTTCGGCTGCTGCAGGTTATGCGGTCTATGATCTGAGCAGGGCGTATGCTGATCGGTACGAAGGTTATTTCAGGATCGATGCGAAAATCGGATTCATCCGAAACGGAAAACATATTACACAACAGTGGTCAATTGAATTTTTAAATGCAACAAATCATAACAACGTCTTTTCAAAAGTCTATGATCCTGCAAGCAATACAGTTTACAATAATTACCAGACTGGATTGTTGATTGTGCCTTGTTATAGAATTTCTTTCTGATAAAATTGCTTTTCATTCCCGGAGTTATTGCTTCGAAAAAGAAAACAAGGGTTTCATAAAACAAATACAGGTATTCAGAAAGATTATTTCGGAGAAGGTTTAAGAAAGAATTACTTCACACAAAATTCTAAAACTTAAACCTCATTCACATGAAAAAATTAGTACTCCTGTTTGTTATTTTGAGTTCGTTTGTAACGTTTTCATCAGGTTGTAAAAAAGATGGCTGCACCAATGTAAATGCCTGCAATTATGATCCTGATGCAGAAAAAAATGATGGTTCCTGTATCGAAAAAGGTAAAGTCACATTCTGGCAGAGCTCAGCGACAAGCTATAATTTTACAGATGTTACAATAAACGGCTCCACTTCTACCATCAATGTAGATCTCCCCTCCTCACCTTCTTGTGATGAATCCGGCTGCGCAAATTTCACGTTATGTCCGGGCACATATAGCTTTTCTGCTGTAGAACAAACACCGGGAACAGCTACCTGGAACGGCTCAGTGACAATCACTGATAATGGATGTATCAGGTTTCAGCTTCAATAAAATTACAACCGGTTTATACTTGTTTCATAATCGACAATTCTGCACTCATCTTTCAGCACAATGTTGTGATATTTAAATTAAAAAATTGCTTTTCTAAACCAAACAAAACATGAAGTCAATCTCCCTTCACCACTATGCAATTATATTATTCGTACTGATCTTTTGTTCCTGCACATCCTTAAAGCAAATTGGTAGTTTAAATATGGTTTCTCAAAGAAACGTAGACTCTAAAACCGAGTATGTTTTATTACAGGCTTATGCAGGTAGCAGTGATCATGATCTTAAAGCATCCAGGGCTACAACACTAGAGGATGCAATTGATCAAACGGTTAAAAAAATTCCGGGTGGTGAATTTTTAAAGAATGCAAAAATTTACCTGGTTGTTCATGGAAAGAGATTTTATTATGCATGTGTTGGAGATGTCTGGGGGATATCAGGAATCACGGCATCATATAACGGACTTAAAGCCGGCGATAAAGTGACATGGAAAAACTCCAAATTAATTAAAAGCTCAACAGACCAGCAATTCTTTACAGGCGTCATTGTATCAATGAAACCTGCTGAAGGAACAGCAATTGTAAAGAAGGATGATAACGCCGGTACAGTTGAAGTAAAGATTAATGATCTCTCGAAAGTGAGTAATTAAAATTAAAACGTCTCAAGATAGCGTTGGATATATCAACTTATTTCACAACCCCTCGTTGAATCCTGGTTCCTAAAAAGCCAATGGAAACATTTTAACTTCCTCAACTTCTTTTTAAATCACCAAGTCATTAAATCACCAAATCCATTTCACTACCAATACTTAATATCCATCTTCACAATATCAATTCCCAGCTCTAAATGCCTGCGATTGATATAAGCATGGGCAACGGGCGCATTTTTTTCGTAGAGATAGCTGAACTCATCTGTCAGCACATTGTTGTGATATTTTTTCATTGATTCAATCCTTCCGAGCGAATCGTATTTGTAATAAGTAATATCAGCAATTTCATCTCCTGCATTTGACGTATAAGAACTTGAAGCCGTTCTGCCGATGTCATCGTAGGTCCATGTTGTAACAATACGAATTCCTCCTGCAGTATACGATTCGCGTGCATCAATAATTCGTCCCTGCTTGTCAAAGAGCATCATCGTTTCTTTATACGGTTTGCCTTCATCATTCAGGCACAGCTTTTTTATTTGCGTCGGAGAATATTTCTGGTAAGAAAAATCTTCCTGCGAAATGATTGTTTGCACACCGAGACGGAAATTCGAATGCCCCTGCGCAGTATTCGTTTCCCTGCAATGCGTTTGGCGTGCAATCGTTCCATCTGTATTGTACAAATAATACCAGGTGTGATAAAAATCGCCATCACTTTCGCGGCGACACGTTAGCTGACTTTTGTAATCATAATAATAATTTACAAAAACAGTATCGTACACATAATAGTTCCTGACTTCCGACCACGCCGAACGAACGCGTTTTCCCCTTCGCATAACTGCGGGATGCTGAATCACATCTGTCGTATAATTCCTGATCTTGTTTCTCCAGTAAAGCTGGATGCGACCGATAGAATCAAACTGGTAATATTCTTTCAATCCTTTATCTGCGATGATGCGCTCATCCGGTTTGTACTGCAGATTCGCAAGAATGGATTTTATCTTGTAACGATGAATGCTGTCTGAATTAAAACGCACCGGCACACCGAACGGATCGTCATCAACAGGAAGAAACAGCTGCGCAGGAGAAACCGCAGGCAGCAAAAAAGAAATACAAAGCACGAGCACGACACGTCGCGACCAGGCAATGCAGTTCACAAAATTTTCTGATCGTTTCATCTCTGCGATTTACTCCACCTGTTTGATCACGTCTGCAACATTTTCAACCGGCAGCTTGCAGGTATTATTCTCACAAACATAAATGAGCGTTTTACCTTCAACAAACCTGTTGTGCAGCAACGGCAATTCAGACGGACCGGGGCTTCCTGCAAAGATTTGATTTGGAAGGTAACGCTTGCGGAGCTCCGCCATCGTTTTATCAACAGTCTTACCAACAATGACCAGCTCGCGGAATGGAAACACAAAATGATTTTGAAGCATCATCCAGTTGGAATAACCTCCGCCATACGCAATCAGCTGCTGCTTCACCTGTCGCAGCATTTTCGCTGAGCGTTCGGTCCAGCCAGGGTTTCCCATTATTTGACCGAGATAAAAAAGATTTTTCGCCATCACCGAATTTGAAGATGGAATTACATTATCCGACAATTCCATCTTACGCGCAATCAACGCCGGATCTTCATTCGAAGTGAAGAAAAACATCCCCGACGATTCATCACTGAAATGCTTAAAGACATATTCGCACAACTTTTGTGACAGCATCAGCCATTCTTCATCAAAAGTTACCTGGTACAAACTGATAAATGCATCAATCGTAAACGCATAATCTTCAAGGAAACCGTTAATCGAGCTTTTATCATTTTTCCACGAATGCCAAAGTCCACCATCAGCGCGCAATTGCACATCACGAATGAAGCGCGCATTTTTTAACGCAGCAAGCAAAAATTCATCTTCACCAAAAACATGATACGCATCCGCATAACCTTTCAGCATCATCGCGTTCCATGAAGTAAGCGTCTTATCATCCAGGCCCGGGCGAATCCTGAATTCACGAATGCCAAGCAAACGATCATTCACCTTCGGAATTATATCACGCAATTCTTCTACGCTCAAATCATGTTTCCGTGCAATCACTTCTTCCGTTTCTCTTCGCAATAAAATATAATTGCCATGTTCCCATAACCCGATGCTGTTGACAGAATAATAATCTGCAACGAGCTTAAAATCTTCACCCAGACTTTCTCTCAGCTCTTTTTCCGTCCACACATAAAATTTTCCTTCTTCTCCTTCCGAATCGGCATCAAGGGCGGAATAAAAAGCGCCGTTCGTTGCAGTAAGCTCACGTGAAATAAATTTTAATGTTTGGTAAACAACATCTTTATACAGCTGCTTTCCGCTTGCCTGGTATGCTTCGGAATAAAGTGAAATGAGCTGCGCATTATCATAAAGCATTTTTTCGAAGTGCGGAACTTTCCAGAGCATGTCAGTAGAATAACGCGCAAATCCTCCACCGATCTGGTCATAAATTCCGCCCATCGCCATTTTATCAAGCGTGAGATAAACATGCTTCTGCAAACTTTCTTCCTTCTGAAAATGCGCAAAGCGTAATAAGAACTGGTAATTATTCGGCAATGGAAATTTCGGTGCGCGGTTTGGTCCGCCTTCACCAGTATCAAAACGCATCTTCCATTGTTCAACCGACAAGCCAAGTGTTTCCGCAATAATTTCTTCGCCGGTATCCTCAACTACAATTTGTTCCGTTTGTTTTACACCTTCTGTCAATTCTGCAGCATATTGAAAACATTTTTCCGGATCAGACTTCCACAGATCAGCCAGGTTGAGCAGAATTTCTTTCCACTTTTCTTTCGGATAATACGTTCCGCCATACAACGGTCGACCATCAGGAAGTGTAAAACAATTCAACGGCCATCCGCCTCTTCCGGTCATCAATTGCACCGCCGCCATATACACCTGGTCAATATCAGGCCGCTCTTCACGATCCACTTTTACACAAACGAATAAATCATTCATCATGCGTGCAACACTTTCATCTTCGAACGATTCATGTTCCATCACATGACACCAGTGACAAGCAGAATAACCTACGCTGATGAGCATCATCTTATTTTCTGCCTTTGCTTTTTGCAACGTTGTTTCATTCCACGCCACCCAGTTAACAGGGTTATGCGCATGCTGCAACAGGTAAGGACTTGATTCGTGAATTAGGTCGTTGGTGAATTTCGGATCGGTTGAAGACATTTTCAGAATGGATAATGAATGTGTAAACTTGTAACACAAATTTAATCATTACCCCGCGGAATGAATCTACTTTTCGTTGTTTTGCTTTTCGGTTTTGGAGAATCGCCGATCGGGTTCATTATTGCGCTTGCGGCGTTCATTTTCATCGGGCGAATGCTCTACGGTATTGTAAAAGACGGAAGGAAAATCGTAAAAATTGCACACGTAAAAACCGGCACCGTAGATTATAGCGACGAAGCAGAACGGGCAGTAAATTACCAGCTGCGCAATTTTGCTTATTACCGGAAACTAACTTCAACGGCCAAACAAAAATTCATTCATCGCGTGCTGAATTTTATGCATTCGCACACCATTTCAGGTAACGGCGAATTTGAACCAGCCCTTCCCGATAAAATCGATGTGGCCGCAGCAGCAACACAATTAACTTTCGGCATGGCGGATTTTATGTTTTCGCATTTTGAAACCATCATTCTGTATCCCGGCGTTTTCAAAATTCATCCCGACGCACCGCTAATGAAAGGCGCCGCACATCCGAATGGCGTAATTCATCTTTCTATAAAAGATTTCGATGCAGGTTACGCCGATCTTTCCGATAAATTAAATGTCGGGTTGCATGAATTCGCGCATGCATTATTTATGGAATTAGTAAAACATTGCCAGCAGGATGATGATGACGCGCTCAAAACAAATTTTTCCCGTTATATGCAGGAAGCAGAAAAAATGTTGAACGCCGGAAAGGACGCAGATTTTTTCCTGCGCGATTACGCATTCACCAACCGTCATGAATTTTTCGCTGTCGGGATCGAACATTTTTTTGAAGCGCCTGTAGAATTCAAGGAAAAAATTCCGCGATTGTATGATGCATTTAAAAATTTGCTGGGGCAGGATCCGGCAGGTGTGTTGGCTGATTATGGGGTGGTGAGGGAAGTATATAAATAACACTTTTATTCCCGGAATTACTTTTTTTGGAGATACTCTTCTTTATTTTTTGGAGCAGAATTATTTTCATTTCTATTCGCATTGCTTCCCGCTTTACGTTGCAAGTCCTCCCCTGAAGGAGACATGAAGGATGTCCCTTCAGGGTCCGGGCTTTCACTGCAATCGGGGCTGGTTAGAAACTTTATACTTTTCTATTGGCATTTTATCGCACAACTCGGCCGCACAAAATGTCGCCCCTACAGGTCTTGAAAATTTTGGAATGCTTTTTTTCTACAAAAGTTTCGTCCTTACAGGACTTAAAAAAAAGCATTGATCAGAAGCAGTCGCTACTGCCTTAAATTATTGGTGATTAAGAAAACTCGGAAACAAAATTTTTATCTGCGACCTTTCCCTGCCTGCCCGACGCGCTTGCTTGTGCTGCAGCAGGCAGGCGCGAGCTCAGCGAAAATCTGCGTGAGATTTTCACACCGCGTCATTTATGTGCGTCTCACTTTCGCCTATAAAAAACCTTCAATTATAAAATCACTTCTTACAATACGGCTCCGATTCCTCCACAGGATATTTCTTATCCAAATCCACATTATTAAAGCTCTTCGTATTTCCCCACGAAAATAATTTCTCAAAAAATGGAGTCAGCTTTTTATTTTTAATCTGCGAAAGAAAATAAACTTCATGCTCCTTTTCTTTTATTCCCATTTCATACAGCACATGATCATGCTCCTTAATTCCTAACGAATTAAAATATTGCTTCATCCGAAAATATTCGCACACATTTCCACTCTCCAATCGCCCCGCAAAATAAAACGGCATGAACCAGCCAATCACAAAACAAGCACCCGAAATTATTTTTCCGATGATATGAAATTTGAATTCGTATGCTTTTGAAATTTCAACGCCATACTGTTTCATGATCTTCAGTACTTCCTCGCGATGTCCCCACTCGTCCAGTTCAATTTGTCGAATCGCGGTTTTCTCTTCCGGATTTTTCACCGCACACGCATGGCCCTGGTACGCGAATGCCGCAGCCTTTTCAGCTGAGTAAGCTTGCTTAAGAAGATCAACTAACGCGGGATGATTGAGACGCACAGAGGTAAAAGTTCGGAGTGTTTAGTTTGGAGTGTTAGTTCGGAGTGCCGTGTTGTTGATTTCGGTGATTCTTTAGACTTTAAATTTCTGACTACTGACAACCGACAATTGACCACTCAGTTCTGCGATGTGCTCACTTTCTCCTGGTTGATATTGATAGGAAAATTGTGCTTAAAAATTCCGCTGCCGACTTTGATATTCCCCGTAAGCGCAACTGTCGATTGTTTTTTCTGGATAGCTGTAAGAATTTTCGGAATGCCGCCGATAAGATCTGTTAACGTCGCGAGGATCTTAACAGGATAAACAGCCTCCGCATTTTTTTCGATCTTGAATTTATCTTCCAGCTTCACATGGCCCATTGAAATTCCTGCAATGGTCACATCCAGCTCAACGAGATAAACCGTAACAGCGAAATTATTCGGATTATTAATTTTCAAACCCAATTCGCCGTTCACAGTTCCCGTCAGCATATCAACCGTGCCGAATTTCACATCCTGCACTCCGGAAGGAACAATCGGTTTCAGCTTACACCCGGAGAGGAGCAGGATCAATAAGAATGGAAGATATTTTTTCATCGGCGTCAGTTGTCGGTGTCAGTTGCCAGTATCAGTCGTCAGTATCAGTAATCGGTAATCGGTAATTCGTAATCTGTAATTATTAAACTACTGACAACTGATACTGACAACTGACTACTTGGTCATTTCAACATAATTGCGGTAAAACAAGGGAATGGTTTCAATGCCTTTGTAATAATTGAAAACACCATAATGTTCGTTTGGCGAATGCAATGCATCTGAATCAAGACCGAAACCGAAAAGCACGGAATCCAAACCTAAAACAGATTTGAATAAAGCAACAATCGGAATACTTCCACCTCCGCGTGTTGGAATTGGTTTTTTGCCGTAGGTTTCTTCCATCGCTTTTGCAGCAGCTAAATAAGCAGTTGAAGTTGTCGAAACAACAACAGGCTCACCGCCATGATGAACAGCAACTTTTACTTTTACACTTTTCGGTGCGATGCTTTTGAAATGATCCTCAAACTTTTTCGCGATCTCTGCTGACGTCATATTCGGAACAAGACGCATCGAAATTTTTGCATTTGCTTTGGAAGGAAGAACTGTTTTTGCTCCTTCACCGGTGTATCCACCCCAGATTCCATTTACATCTAACGTCGGACGTGTGCCGGTGCGCTCTATGCTCGTGTATCCTTTTTCACCCTGTACATCATCGATAGCCAGATCTTTTTTATACGCATCAAGATTGAACGGTGCACGGTTTAATTCTTCACGTTCACTATCCGAAAGATTGGTGACGTTATCATAAAATCCGGGAATAGTGATGTGATTATTTTCATCGTGCAAAGAAGCGATCATCTTGCAAAGTACATTGACAGGATTGCCAACCGCACCACCATACACACCAGAATGTAAATCACGATTCGGTCCTACAACTTCTACTTCCATGTATGCAAGTCCGCGAAGACCAACATCGATGGAAGGCGTATCATTACCAATGATAGAAGTATCAGAGATCAGGATCACATCTGCTTTTAATTTCTCTTTATACTTTTCAAGAAATGGTCCGAGATTCGCTGAACCTACTTCTTCTTCTCCTTCAATAATAATTTTCATGTTGCACGGAAGTGTGTTGGTCTTCAACATTACTTCAAGCGCTTTCACATGCATAAACATCTGGCCTTTATCGTCACAAGAGCCGCGGGCGAAAATTGCACCTTCCGGATGCACCTCTGTTTTGCGGATCACAGGTTCGAACGGCGGTGTAGTCCATAATTCAAGCGGATCAGCAGGCTGCACATCGTAATGTCCGTAAACCAAAACTGTTGGCAATTTCGGATCGATCATTTTTTCGCCGTACACAACAGGATAACCTGCCGTTGCAATCAGCTCTGTTTTTTCAGCTCCGGCAGCTTCAAGCTTTGCTTTTACTGCTTCAGCCGTTTTCAGGACATCTCCTTTATATTTCGGATCGGCACTTACAGAAGGGATGCGTAACAATTCGAATAATTCGTTCAGGAAGCGCTCTTTATTTTGGTTGATGTATTCGATCTGGTTCATATTTTTTTAGACTGGTTTTTTGTATCAGGGAAACGAAATTGCAAGAAAATCCGCTTGAAAATGCAGTAAACCAGCGATTTTCGATAAAAACAATAATTTCATTGATAACGCTTGAATATCAGGCCATAAAGAATTAGATTTGTGGTTAGGCAAAAGAGAAAATTTTTAGTCCGCCAGGCGGAACAAATACTATTAGTATGCAATCACATTTACGTAAAGTTGCGCGTTTTGCGGCTGTCCTTTTCGGGGTGGCTTCTTTCGTTACTGCAAAAGCTCAACTAACCACCTCCACCTCCCTCACTCCCCAGCAATTAGTTCAAAATGTTTTATTAGGTCCCGGAATTACTGCGACTAACATTACTTATACAGGCTATGCAAATGCCATAGGAAAATTCGTTTCCGTAAATACCGGTTTGGGTATTGATTCAGGAATTGTAATGACTTCCGGTAGCGTTATTGCTAATGATCCGTTAGGTTTTGGAAATTTCGGACCAATGGGGCCGAATACCTCCGGAAGTGATGGAGTGGCAAATAATGGTGGTGGTGATCCGGATCTAACAGCTATTTCAGGAAGTCAGACTTTTGATGCTGCGATACTGGAGTTTGACTTTGTCTCGCAATCCGATTCTGTAAAATTCCGGTATGTTTTTGGATCAGAAGAATATTCCGATTTCGTCAACACGTCTTTTAATGATGCGTTTGCATTTTTACTGAGTGGCATCACCGTTACATTACCTTCTACCAATATTGCTCTTATACCAAATACAACTACTGCAGTTACAATTAATAATGTTAACAACGGCAATACCTTTGCTGGCCCCGCGCCCGGCCCGTGTATGAATTGCACTTATTACGTAGACAACCCCTCCTTTGATGCGTTTAATAATCCAGTTGTTTCACCTTACGATCAACTGCAGTACGATGGATTTACTACTGTTCTTACCGCTGCTTATCCTGTAGTCTGCGGAGAAACGTATCATATCAAACTCGTAATCGCAGATTGTCTTGACCAATCCTTTGATTCAGGAGTTTTCCTGGAAGCAGGGTCTTTTAGAGCCGGGGAAATTAATGTTTCTACTAACATAAGTTATGGAAGCAACAATGACTCAACCTTATATGAAGGATGTGGTCAGGCTTGCATCATTCTTTCGCGTAACACCAACTTCGCCGGAACAGATACAGCATTTATTACACTTGGAGGAACCGCAATAAATGGAATTGATTTTATCCCACAGTTACCAAATCAGTTATTGTTTCTTCCGGGCCAGGACTCAATTGTAATTTGCCTTCAAGCTGTACAAGACGGTAATCCTGAAGGATTAGAAACCCTTGTATTTACTGCTTCCACGCAGGGAATATGCATCCAGAATATTGACTCGATGAAAATTTATCTCAGCGACTTCCTCCCAATCGATGTTGATGCAGGTCCCGACACTTCCCTTTGTAACGCCACACCGATCACGATCAACACGATTGTAACGGGCGGCGTTGAACCATACAGCTACATCTGGAGCACAGGCGCACAAACACCTTCGATCACCGTATCGCCGACAACTACTACATCTTACATTGTTGCAGTAACAGATCCTTGCGGAAGTCCGACAGGATTTGACACGGTAACTATTTATTTGCCGAGCGGATTGCCACTTTCCACTTCGCGAACACCTGATCTTAATCTTTGTTCCGGCGATCCTGCAATGATTGGTGTAACTGCAAATGATGGATCACTGCCGTATTCTTATGTATGGACAACACTTACAGGTACAACCATTCTTCCGAGTCCATCCAGCAACGTAAATGCATTCACACCTTCAGAAGATGGTACATTCCTTGTAGTTACCACAGACGGATGTAATAATTTCAGGCTGGATACGATCCGCATCAGCGTCACTGATTGTGATGTTGTTCCGCCAAACGTATTTACTCCGAATGGCGATGGTGTAAATGATAACCTGATTTTCACGGGGCTTGAAAATTTCCCGGGATCATCAATTACTATTTACAATCGCTGGGGAAATAAAGTTTTTGAAAATGCGAATTATAATAATGACTGGAACGGATCAGGCGTATCTGACGGAACCTATTATTATATCCTTGCAAAGAGCGACGGAACTTCTATATCAGGTTACGTCACTGTAATTAAATAATGTAAGCATAGCGCAGGTTTCCCGG
Organism: Bacteroidota bacterium; assembly: GCA_031412295.1. GTDB lineage: Bacteria > Bacteroidota > Bacteroidia > Palsa-965 > Palsa-965. Next base: position 173,451 of record JANOCU010000032.1, on the reverse strand, counting down.
TAACGATAATTCGTTGCTTCATCCCCCGAAAAGGAAACCTAAGCTGAAATAAATTACCAACATGACCTTGCTGCGTCGCATGTGTGCTGTTCTTTTGCTTTGTTTTCTGTTCACTACAGGAGCAAAAGCCACGCATATTGTAGGCGGTGAAATTTATTACGATTGTCTCGGTGGTAATTTATATCGCATCACATTAAAAGTTTATCGCGATTGCATTAATGGAGTTGCGCCATATGACAACCCCGCTTCTGTTGGTGTTTTCGATGCGAATGGAAATTTGCTCGATACACTTTCAATGATCTTCCCGGGATCAACACTTGTTCCTCCAACAATTAACACACCTTGTTATTCGCCTCCAACAGGTGTTTGTGTGGAAGAAGCCATTTACCAGGAAATAAAATTGCTTCCCGCCATTCCTGCAGGCGGATTATACCTTGCTTATCAACGCTGCTGCAGGAACAATTCCATTCTTAATCTCATTAACCCGGGCGCAGTCGGTTCAACTTACCAGATTATTATTCCACATCCTTCACAAGCGATTTGTAATAATAGTCCACGCTACACTAATTTCCCACCGATCTACATTTGCCAGGGTGCGCCATTAGTGTTTGATCACTCTGCTACTGAACCTGATGGTGATTCACTGGTGTATGAATTGTGTGATCCGTTTGACGGTGCATCAGCTGCTGCGCCACAACCGGTTCCACCCGCAGGTCCGCCTTATGCGTTTGTGCCTTTTAATCCGCCGTATTCGGGGACGTACCCCATGAGTTCCAATCCCGCCATAGTCATAGATCCGCAAACCGGCATGCTTACGGGCACGCCGAATTTATCAGGTCAATGGGTTGTCGGGGTTTGTTGCAGTGAATACAGGAATGGTGTTTTGATTGCTGTCAATAAAAGGGATTTTCAATTCAATGTTGTGCCATGTCCATTACTGACGATCAGCTCTATTCCGAGCCAGACGATTTTCTGCGCCGGATATACTGTACAGTTTTTGAATAATAGTTTCAACGCAACAACGTATCACTGGGATTACGGTGTACTGACGTTGACTAACGACACGTCGAATTTAGCCACACCAACTTACACGTATCCCGATACCGGCGTTTATACTGTTACACTTTATTGCAACCCGGGTACAGCGTGTGCGGATACAAACACAAGCACGTTTTATATTTTCCCGCCTGTTACGCCAAACTTTACTGCACCTGCCGGGCAATGTTTTATCGGCAACAATTTTAATTTCCAGGCGACAGGTCAGTTTATGGGTAACGGAACTATTACGTGGAATTTCGGTGCGAATGCAACTCCGTCTACAAGCAATTTGCAGGATCCGCAGAATGTAACTTTTAATGCACCGGGAAATTATCTTGTGACCATCACTGTTGTTGAGAATGGCTGCACAGGAACATTTACAGATACAGTAATTGTGTATCCGGAGCCAACAGCAAATTTCTCCGCATTGCCTTTGTACGGATGCGTTCCGTACACGGTACAATTCCAGGACAGTTCCATTGCAGGCACACAGATTTCCTATCTCTGGGATTTTGGCGACGGCTTCACTTCTACACTTCCGAATCCGATTCACACATATACCGATACCGGTTCATATGATGTGACGCTGATCATTGCAACTTCAAACGGCTGCATCGGCATTGATACTTTTTCGGTTTTAGGAATGGTAAATGTATTCCCGAGTCCGACTGCAGGATTTGATGTCACGGCACATTCAGTTTCCATTTTCGCACCTTTTATCGGAACAATTGATCAAAGTCAGAATGCGGATTCTTGTGTGATGGATTTTGGCGACAACTTTATCACAAGCGATTGTAATGCAACGCATACGTATTGGAATTACGGAAGTTTCCTGATCACGCAGATCGTTTACAATCAATTCGGATGTTCGGATACGGCGCGAATCTTAATCGAAGTAGTTCCGGAAAATCGCTTTTTCATTCCGAATACATTCACACCAAACGGCGACGGATTAAATGATATTTTCATGCCTTCGATCATGGGTGTGGAAGAATATCACTTTATGCTTTTCGACCGCTGGGGAAATCTGATGTTTGAAACGATTGACACGTATCAAGGCTGGGACGGTCGATATAAAGGAAATAAATGCCAGCAAGATGTTTATGTGTGGAAGATCGAATATATCAATGTGGTGAATGGAGAAGAGATGAAGGTGATCGGGCATGTGAATCTCGTTAGATAGAGATTGGGGAACGAATTACGAATCAATCGAATATACGAATACAAAGTTCAGGCAAGCTCATTGGTATATTCGATTTCATTCGTAATTCGTTCCCTGTTTTTATTACAACAAATCCTCCAGCGCAGGTTTTAACTCGTTGTATTTAAAAACAAAACCAGTTTTCTTCACCTTTTCATTAGAAGCACGCGAACCTTCCGTCACAATCCCGGCCATTTCACCGAGCACCATGTTCAGTGCGAATTTCGGAACGGGAGGGAGAAAAACGGAACGATGCAACACGTTGCCGATTGATTTTACAAATTCTTTATTGGTCACATGCTCTGACGCGACGGCATTGTAAGCGCCATGCATCGTTTCATCTTCGATCGCTTTTATAAACATAGCGCAGACATCATCAATATGAATCCATGGCATCCATTGTTTTCCCGAGCCGAGCGCTGAACCAACAAACCATTTTACAGGTCCGGCAAGCTTTGGTAATGCGCCGCCTTCTTTTGCAAGCACTACACCAATGCGCAGCTTCACCGTTCGTAAACCGATCTCTTCCATCAGGTCGGCAGCATTTTCCCATTTGAGACAAACCTCTCCGAAAAAATCGTTGGCAGGCGCATCTTGTTCGGTAAATATTTTGTCTGTTGTAACAATGCCATACCAACCTAGCGCTGCTGCAGAAACAAAAATTTTCGCTTTGGATAATTCTGCCTTGTAAGCTTTCGCCAGCAATTGAACGCTCTTTACGCGGCTGTCGATGATCTCCTTTTTTCTTTTTTCCGTCCAGCGTCCTTCCGCAACATTTGCACCGGCAAGATGAATGATCACTTCTGCCCAGGAAAGTGCGCCGGCATCGATCGTTTCATTCTGAACATCCCATTTAAATTTTCGCACCACACCTTCATCGGATTTTTTTCTTCCGAGATGTGCAACAGCATGTCCTTTCTCCAAAAGAAGCGTTGTAAGTCGCGTACCGATCAATCCGGATGCGCCTGTAATAAGAATATTCATTTTTTCGGAATTTAGTAATTTCGGGGGCCTGTTATTTTGTTTGCTGTTTTTTTATTTCAGCGGTTATTTTTTCCTGATTCGCTGCAATTGATTCTTCAAAATTTTCCGCCGGGCTGTTTTTTAAAGCAGCTTCAGAATGAAGTACTAAAAAGAAAATTATCCTCATAAAATAACGGCTAACTTTGCATTGGGTCAAATACTTATACAAGATACGACATGTCTGAAACTGAGAAACCAATATTTGAAAAACATATTTTCATCTGCACGCATCAACGTCCGCCAAACGCAACACGAAGGAGCTGCGGCGAAGCGCATGGAATAGAAATTGTGGATGCATTCAAGAAAAAGTTAAAGGAAAACAAGCTTGTGTATGGTTTTCGTGCGCAGAAAGCGGGTTGTCTTGACATTTGCGATTTCGGACAAACCGTTGCCATTTACCCGGAAGGCGTTTTTTATGTTGGTGTTGAATTGAGTGATGTTGATGAGATTATCAATGAGCATCTTTTGAATGGTCGTGTTGTGGAGCGATTACGATTCAGGAGAAAAATTCAATAATTCAAGATTCTCCCGATAGCTATCAAGATTCAAGATTTTAATAAAAAAAAAACTTACTTCGATAATCAGATCAATTTTGAATATTGATCCCGATAGCTATCGGGAGAATTTTGAATTCCTTCCCATGGAAAACTTTCAATTACCGGAAATCCCTCCTTCATCAATTGCGGAAAGTGAATTGGTTAATTATTTGCTTCCGGATGCAATTGTGTTGCTGGAGAATGATTTTTTGATTTCGGGAATTGAATTGAAAATTGCGGGGAAAATTTATGGGGATGTTTTTGATCTGCGCGAACTAGTGGCGAAAGCGATTACTAAAACGGGCGGACCGGCTTCTGAACAGTTTTATCGTTTGCTTTACCGTATAGATATCCCCGAAACTAAAGTGAAAGAATTGCTGAATGAAGCACCGGGTGAACCTTTTGAAATTCGTGTGGCGGAATTAATAATTATCCGCGCGCTGCAAAAGGCGTATTTCAGGAGAAAATTTAAATCCTGATTAGTTCGCGATTAAATTTCGTCCAACAATTTCTCGAATGCCGGAATGTTGATTTCGTGCTTTCCTTCGAATTGAAAATGTTCCAACGCAGGCGCCTGTTTTATCATCGCGTCTAATTCTTCCTGCTGCTGCTCCGGCGACATATACCTGTCATCGGTGGCAGTGACCACGCGTAGCTTTACGTGCTCCGGAATTTCACTCAGACTTACATCGGGTGGAAAAAATCCGCACCACAAAACGAGCTCGTCAATGCGCGAACGTCCGTGTGTGATCCATCGACTTGCAGTTGCTGCGCCTTGTGAAAATCCGAGCGCAACCACTTTTACTTTTTTCGGAAAAGACGGCATCACCTCACGGTAAACACTGTCGAGATAATTTACATAATCGTGAATATCATCTTCCCGCTCTTCTGTCGTCATCCAGGAAGCAACCACATTGCCGGAACTCTCACGCGCATAAAAACGATTCAATCCTTCGGGTGCCACAATAAAAACATCATCCCGAAAAGCAGGTTCAAACTTTTTCAGAAATTTATTTGCAATCTGCGCATAACCATGACAAACAAAAAGCACGATGCGAATATGCGGCTCGCGTTTTCCATGCGTAAAATAGCGACCTGTTTTTTCGACTTTTATTTTATGCTTTTCCATGAGACTTTTTTTGCGTGTCACGCCCAAAACCTTTTTTAAGAGAAGCAATTTACTTTTCTTTTGATTCGGACTTAGGCTTTACTTCACACTTCGGAAGATCTTTTTTCGGACTTGTATCCGGCTCGACACTTTCTTCATCTTGTACAGGAAGCGTATGTGCGCCGAGGATGGAAAGAACAGGCTGCATATTGTAAATTCCCCTGTTCATTTTATTGCACAAAATAATCACGGTTACATCATCGCTCAATCCGCGGTAAAATGCAGATGTATAACCATGCCACCAGCCATTGTGAAAAGCAGCTTTAGCTCCATCATCAAATTTAATTGTGCGCCAGCCAAAACCATAATTCCAATAACGTTTTGTATTGAGCTCGGGACTGTAGCCGTCAAATGCTTCTTTTAAAATTTCTGATTTGATAATCGTTCCGTTCTTCAACGCACGGTCCCACAGAAAAAGATCCTCTACAGAAGAAAAAACACCTTTATCTCCGGTAACGCCATCGAGAAAATTATCGCGCCACCAGTTCCATTTTCCGAAATAACCTTTTGTTTTTTCTTTGTGCTCTTTGCCATCGGTTGCCAGCCAGGTATGTTTCATGCCGAGCGGAACAAAAAATTTCTCTTCCATAAATTGATGAAATGGTTTGCCGCTTATTTTCTCGACGAGATTGGCGAGAATGACGTAGCCGGTATTGCTGTACTCGAATTTTTTTCCTGCGCTCCAGAACGGACGAACACGAAGCATCGACATGATTGAAATTGCGCTGTCATTATTAAACGCTGCGGGCTCACACCCTTTTTCGCGGTAATAATTATCGCAGATGTTGGTGTATTTGTCTAATCCTGCACGATGCGTCAGCAATTCCCTGATGGTGATGCCGTGGTAATAAAATCCGGGAATGTATTTCCCAACGGTATCATCGTAATTCAGCTTTCCTTCCTGGTGAAGCAACATGATGGCTGCGGCGGTAAATTGTTTGGAAACAGAAGCAAGCTGGAAAGAAGAAGTAATTGCAAGACTATCTTTTTTCTCATGATCGGCCCAACCAAACGCTTTTTTGTACAGCACAATTCCTTTCTGCGCAACAAGCACACAGCCGCTGAATTTTCCATCTACAAAGCGGCGACTGAAAAATGTATCGAGCTGGTGTTGTTTCAGCTTACCGTTGATCAGCGCAAAGATGGCGGGAGCGCTGTCTGCCACAGGAGCTTTTGCTTCAGGCTCAGGGGTATGGCAGGCTGCCAGTAAAACGATTGCAAAAAAGAAAGAGAGGAAATACCGCATAATAAAATTTCTGCTTAAAAGTGCTGAAGATTTTGTTTTAAACCGGCGCTCCGAAAAAGTGTTATTCACATTGCGATAGTGAACAAGTTAAATTAAAAAAAAATCCTCCCCGTTTTGGCGGGAAGGATTTTCTTACTGATTGAATATTTTAATTTATTCTACAACGATCACAAGATATTTTGATACGCTCCAGAATTTTTCGCTGTCAAGGATAACGAGTTTGTCAGCGCGGTCATCATTACCTTCCATGCGGTAAGAACCTGCAGGGTGTGTGGTGATGAGCTTTGCTTTTTTCGCGCCCAGCTGAATTTCTTTTGTAACAGAAACATCAACCTGTGTGAAATAATCGTTGTTCATGTTTTCGCTGAGCTTCTGTGATTTGCCAAGACCGATGAAACCACCTTCTTTAGTCAAAACACCATTTTGTGTCAGCGCTTTTTTAGTACCGAATGCATAATAAGCAGTGTTCATTGCTGTAGTTTTTGCATCTGATTCTGATTGCAGCTCTGTGTAATTCATGCTCAGGTTGCTAAGCTCAAGATTCATTTTCTCAAGATTGTTTTTCAATCCTGTGATCTCTTGCTCTTTTTCTGAAAGCTGAACGGTCAGGTTGTCGATTGTTGTCTGCATAGAAGCAATTTGAAGATTTGAATTCTTCAGATTTTTCTTTGCAGTAGCAAGACGCTGCTTATTCTCAACCATCATATCATAGATGGACTGAATGTCATTTGTGATTTGTTGTTTGCGACCTGCAACATCACCACCGGCGGTGTCTTTGCTGATCATCTTTTCTTTTTGCTTGATTTCATCGAGGTTAGCCTGGATGTCGTTCATAGCACGGAAGAAAGAATCCAGGGAAGCAACTTGTTCGCTGTTCACACCGGTAAGCTTTGCAGTTTCATTGGTCAGACTGTCTTTAACAGGATCTGTTTCAGGTTCATTTTTGCAGGAGAACATGAAAGGAACAACCAGCAGAAGGATGAGGATTTTTTTCATTTTTCGAATTAATTTTTTTATCGTGAGCAAATGTAATCTAAAGAACGTACAGCCCGCGGTTTTACTGTGTTTTCTTATTTCTTCTCATTTCTTAAAATATATTAAAACCCAGTAAAATCAAGGCTTTCAGCAGGTCAACCATAGAGGCCAACTATCGAAAACAGTGTGAATTGTATGGTTGTTAATCTGCCGACCATCGATAATAAGGTACAAGCCGTCTAAAAAGTGGCGATTGACGCTACAGCAACGATAAAAACCTTACGAAAGTGCGCTTTAAAAAATCGTTCGCAGCTGCATGAGTTTTAAATTTTTCATTATTTCGGTTGTAAAAAATGCAGTCATTTTTAAATAATAGATTGATTATTTATATTTTTTCCTGTATTTTTCTCGAAACTCTCTCCTATGCCTCTCCAGAATACCATCGCCGTTAAAAGAAACAATACCATCCGCGATCTTTATCTTCCCGTTACCGACCAGGATTCGCTGGGTATTGTGATTAAAAAATTGCTTGAAAAAAATGCAGACACTTCCGATTTCTGGGCAACACTCGGTCGGCAGGATAACGCTTCGATTACAAATAGCTGGAAAGGCGCAATTGTTTGTTCGAAAGTAGGTAACAACAGCTTCACCAATCGCGGAAGAAAGATCCAGCAGGAAGCCCAGCAATTATGCGCGCTGTATTCCGATATTAATCCGGATATAAAGAGCGTTACCGAAAAATTTATTTCGCTGAAAGATCTCGTCTTTACTGATCTTGCTTCACGTAAAATGCGATTGACAATTACACTGAATGAAGGCGAACATGCATTGACATTTCTTCAGCATACTGAGCTAAGTGATACTACATCGCAGGAAGGTGTGTTCGAATATATTTTGCCGGAGACGGTTGATCCCGTAGGCAAAAAAGATCGCATCACTTATCTTTTCGATGTTCCTGAAAAATCTGTTGACGGCCAATTCCAGACAGTAATAAAAGTGATGACCTTCCGGAGTGCGATCACTTTAAAATCCACTGTCGGCGATGTGAAAGATAAATTGCGCCAGCTGGATAATCCGTATGGAATTAAATTGTTTGATGTAGCAAGTAATACTTTCATTGCAATTGCGGATGGAGATATCGCGAAGAAAATTGACAAGAATAAAAAAACATTGCTGCTGATTCACGGAACAATTTCAAGCATTCAAAAATCATATGGTGATCTTTTTAACTCGGGGAATGAACGAACGAAGACGACCAAATTCGACTGGATACAAAAAGATATTCTCGGCGGAAAAAAATACGAGCAGGTCATCGGCTTCGATCATCCTTCAATTGTAGATTCGCCACAACAAAATGCGGATAAGCTTTTCAGCTTGCTCGCACCACTCGGAAGCTTTGCAAAAACAGTTGACATTATTACTTCAAGCCGCGGCGGATTAGTCGGGAAATGTGTGGCTTGCCAGGTGCAAACTATTTTCAAAGTAGAACGTGTTGCAACGGTTGCCTGCGCGAATGGCGTTGAGCTGCTTAATACAGGTCAGTCGTTAGGCCGCATATTCGGAATCCTGCGACACATCGACCAGGAACCGGTTTCGAAAGCAGCACTTTTAGTCTTACAATTGGTTGTAAAAGTTGCGCTCGCACAACCCGGCATCAAGATCATGGATAAACAAGATCCTGATTTAATCGTGCTGCGCGTCAAAGAGCCGTACAATAAACAAACGCGTTTCCTTCCGCTATGTGGCGATTATAACATCAAGGGAAAGCAACATCCTGTCGGCTGGAAATTTGTTGACTTGCTCCTTGCCGGAATGATGAAAGACGGTCACCACGATTGGGTTGTTGAAACCGATTTCCAGGTGATCATGGCTCCGGGTTATTATGCGTACCAGCAACCATCGGCGACATTCAGAAATTTAACGATGGATACCACACACCTTCGTTATTTCTATGATCCGATGAATACAAAAGCAAAAAGCAGGCTGATGTATTTTTTGCATGATACGGATGTGATTGCTGCGAAGAGTTTGCCGGGGGATTTTTAGTGGTTACGAAAAACGAAAAAAAAAAACGAAAAAGGGCGAAAAACGAAAAATTATAGAGCGTTCTTCAGACTAATTTCTGATTGGTACTAAAAACGAAAAGGGCGAAAAACGAAAAATTACGAAGCATTCTTCAGACTAATTTCAGCTGGTGGAAGGTTAATTAAGCGTTTGAATCTTGCGCCTTCGGGAGTAAACCGAATAATGATACCAAGGCTTAGATCGCTTTTTTTCAAATAATCAACCACCTGGTCGACTTCTTTTTTCAAATATATTTTTCCTCTTTTCAGTTCTACGATAATTTTTTCTTCAACCAAAAAATCAACAAAACCAAATCCCACATTTTCATCGCAAAATTTTACATCGTACCGAATTTGCTCAATAAAATTTAACCCTGCTTTTCTAAATGCGATAGCAAGGGCTCTTTGATAAACTTTTTCAAGATGTCCGGGACCAATCTCTTTAAATACCTCAAAAGCACAACCTACAATTTTGTAGCTCAGTTCAGGGTACAATAAATCATTACGTTCTAATGTAGCTTTCATATTAACAGATATAAATAATTAAAAAATAAGGCCGCAAATATTAACCATTCCAAATTAAAAACAAAATATAATCTGTAGCATTTCGTTTTTCGCCCGATTTCGTTTTTCGTCCTTTCATGTCTTTAATTTCGCTTTTCGTTTTTCGCCTCTTTCGTTTTTCGTACCCTTCCCCTAAGGCAATCTCGCCATCAGCACAAAAAGCTTCTCAAACTTATCGCGCAATTGCACTTCAGTCCAAAGCGTATTATTGCCGATCATTGCAAAGCAGAGTAATTTTCCGCTTTTTGTTTTTACATAGCCGGCGTACGATTTAACTTTTGACATTGTGCCGCTTTTGGCGCGCAGGTTTCCTTGTGCTTCAGTACCGTCAGCCAGCTTTCTTATTGTTCCCGATTCTCCCGCAATTGGAAGCGAACGGTAAAAAGAAGGAAACACGGATGAATCTTTTGCAAACACACGAAGCATTTCTACCAGCTGGTGCGTTGTAATAGAATTCAACCGCGATAATCCGCAGCCGTCCACCATACAAATTCCGCGCAGGTCGAGACCGTGATTTCTCCAAAAATTATAAACGATATTTACTGCTGATGTACTTGAACCGTATCCATTTTGTTTGTATGCGATTGCACGCAAAATACTTTCAGCATAAAAATTCTGCGAGACTTGATTTGTGTGATACACCAGTTCAGAAAGTGATGGGGAAGAATTCGAAGTAATTACTTTTCTTCCTCCTGTTGCATCCGATTTCAAACGATTTAATTTCATCAATCGCAAAGTCGTTGCAGAATCGCGGATGGGAATGCCGTATTCTTTCAATTGCGATTTTAAGCTTTGCGCGCAAAATAAAGCGGGGTCAGGAATGGCGCTGCGTTCTTGCAACGATGAAGAAACTTCACCAAGAGCAGTGCGTTCAAATTGAAATGGCGCACCCATCACATACGCATACGATTTTCCGATTCCTGCATTGTGAATTACCTGGTTATACAATTTCAACCCGGGAATCTGCGGCGATGTGCGAATGCTTGTTCCGTTTCCCGATGCAGTAATTAATAAGTCGTAAAGATTTTCACGAATGTTTAATCCCGACGGACCATTTCCATAATCACTTTGCATATCGGTCCACGTCCATCCACCCGGAACAGGATCGCGTTCATACGATTCAGCATCTCCTATTACTGATCCGGCAATGCTGTCAATTCCCAATCGTTTTATCGCCTGCGCCCAACCATTTACCACAGCATCCACACTGCTTCCGTATGTCGGCGCGCCCAATGCAGGATCGCCGCCGCCGTGTATGTAAATGTTTCCATTGAGCGTTTTTGTTGCAGCATCTATTGTCCCGTCATATTGCAGCAATGTCGTAAACCGAAATCCAGGTCCCAATAATTTCAGCGCAGTTCCGGTGCTCACTATTTTCATCACCGATGCCGGCACCATTCCGTCATTGCTGTTTATATTTATTATCGGTTTGCCACTGTCAACTTCTACAAGACAATAGCTCCATTTTCCACCAAAAAGTTCCGGCGCAGTATTCAGCGAATCCACGTAGTTGAGCAGCATGCCCATTGCCGATGTATCGATCTCAATTACTAAAGTTTCATTTCCTGCCGAATCGGTTACAACAAGTTTTTTATTCTTGTCCAGCACCGGTGCGCCATTCGTCATAAACGACCACATCGATCCCAGGAGTGCAAGCGGCACAAGTATGAGTGCAACTATTTGTTTTACAGAAAGAGTTTTATTGAGGAGCTGTTTCACTGAGGGTGGAGTAGACAGTTGTGGGTTTTCAGGTGGCAGGATTTAAGATTTTTTTCGGCCGGACATTTCCCAATCAAAAATTCCAACGTAATCCGACAATGCCGACAAAACTGCGGGAAAGTCCATCAGTTACGTTCTTTCTTTGTACGACCGGTTTGGCTAAAACAAAAGTGATGCTTGTTCTTTTTGAAACAGGAATACTTCCTGCAAGATCAAGGTTAAGCGTCAATCCTTTTGAACCAGCTGCATTTACGCGTTCACCTGAAGCATTCGTAATATGATCGTCGGCAAGATGGTAAATAAACAGAAGGCTTGTACTCAAAACTATTTTTTTTGCTTTGAATCTGCGGTTGATTCTAAAAAGCGCGTCATCGGCACGACGAACATTCCGTGATTCAAAATAGCCGTTATAATTCAAATTGTCGCCAGTGGTATTAATATGCAGATATTGGTTTGAATTGCCATTAAACGAATGCTGGTAACCGGCAGTAAAATCCCATTTCTTATAACTGAAACGTGAACCCAGAAGTAAATCAGTACTTCCAAGACTTGTTTGATAAACCATCGGAAGCGGGCGATTGTCAAGAGAGAGATTTGAAGAATTGCTTGGAATTTTTACGCCCAGCGCAAGGCTTAAATTACTTTTTGGCCGGATAAAAGCAATATAACTCAGGCTCATTGTTACATCGCTTAAACCATTCGTAGTTCCCAGTTTACCGGTAATGATAGAATAAGGTATTTTGACCTGTGCATATAATTTTTTTTCAATTAGCTTAAAATTACCTTCCATCTGGTTGACCATAACCAATGTATTTTGCTGACCAATGCCATAATAAGAGGAAATCTCAAAACTCAGTAAATGCGAAACGGATGTGGTGTCTTTTAGTACAACGTACTTTATGATCGTATCGTTTTTTGTGGAATAGGTTAACGTATCAGCGAGAATTAAGCCATTAATTCCGGGATCAATTACATCAACCGGAGTCAATTTAACTTCATCCATCGGGAGAGTGACATATTCAAATCCTAAAATATTCAGGGAACCAAAAGAACACAGCCCTGCATCACTACAACCTTGAGAATTGCCCGGGACACTTAAAAGTGCAAAAACAAATATGAAAAAGAAAGAGGTAACGATTTTCAATGGTAACGGTAATTGCCAGGTAAAATCTCAAACTATATTTCAACGTAAAGTACAAAAATGTTTTTAAATGAAAGAGAGAAAGTTAAAATGAGGTTAGAGATGCGTGAGGTCTGCTTTCGGGAGCCTGATACGCCCGCCGGAATGACGAATTCGGGCAGGGATAGCCTGACCCGCAAGGACGCGTCCTGCTTCGGCTGTCGTACAGCATGACGAGCCATTTTACTGCCCCTGGCGCCTGCTAGCCTGCCTTCTTGACCCTATAAAATGTCCCAATCCTAAAAAAAGCTGAACTTCGTAAAATATTTTCCATTCCTCCACGACCTCACACTATAAACATGAAGGAAGTGGTACACAACCAAATACTAATGGCCGCAGAACAAAACCGGATTCTTACTGACACAGTCAACAAAGAGAGACGGCGTTTGTTCGAATTTATCCGCAAACGTGTTCCTGAAACGGAAGACGCGGAAGATATCCTGCAGGATGTTTTCATTGAGCTCACCGAAAATTTGCGGGTGGATAATGTGATCGAGCGAGTATCTGGTTGGATGTATCGCGTGGCACGCAACAAGATCGCTGACCTTTTCAGAAAGCGCCGCACAGAATCGCTCGAGGCGCGTTATGAAAGAGTGAACGATGATGGCGATGAAGGATTGGGATTAAACGACCTGTTGCCGGACGCGTCGGCAGGACCGGAAGCCCAATACGCACGCCGCGTGATCATGAGCGAATTGATGCTGGCTCTCGACGAGCTGCCTGAAGAGCAAAGTTGGGTGTTCATTCAAAACGAAATTGAAGAACGTTCCTTCAAGGAGCTGGCCGAAGAATCAGGAGTTACAATCAATACGCTTCTTTCAAGAAAACGATACGCCGTTCTTTATTTACGTGAACGGTTGCGGGAAATTTATGATGATATGAATAGTTAGATGTTAGTTCGGAGTGTTGAGTTCGGAGAATAAAATTCCAACGCACTCTAACTAAATCTACGAACTAATAACTGCGAACTAAAAACCCATTGCTATGGAACACATGATTCAAGAAATAATAAAAAAAATAATAAAAGGCATTTGCATCGCTTTGGTTATAGCACTGGCCATATTCGGTTTCAGTTATATCACAATGCAACTCTGGAACTGGCTTATGCCTGATATTTTCGGACTGAAAATTATCACCTACTGGCAGGCATTAGGATTGCTGATTCTCGGCAAAATTCTCTTCAGCGGATTCGGTGGTAAAGGCGGCAATAAGTGCGGACATCATGGCGGATGGAAAGGTCACCGTGGCGGAATGTGGAAAAAACGCTGGGAAGCTAAAATGGCAAACATGACTCCTGAAGAAAAAGAGAAATTCAAACAAGGCTACAGCAAATGTGGCTGGGGGAATGATTCTGATTGTGAAGATGAGAAAATCCCGGATTCGAAATAATTCGATGATTTGAAAATTTGAAGATTGACTATTGAAGGATTAGTGGTGCATGAATGAAACGCCCCTGGAGAAATCCGGGGGCGTTTTTTTTGCGAAGTTTGAAGCGCCTATTTCACACTTTGAAAACAATGAGTAATTTAGAGGAAACTAATTTTATCATGGAAACAAATACAGAAACGTATAATATCTACTTCGATACAGACATTAATTCCGTTGTGATGAAATGGGAAGGCTATGCAACCAGCAGCCAGTTTAAAGAAGGGACTGAATTAATGCTGAATACGCTTATTCAAAATAATTCTTTCAAGGTGTTAGCAGATATTAAAGACATGATCCTGATCGGCACCGAAGACCAGGAATGGATGAATACACATTTTCTTCCGCGGGCAATAAAATTCGGATTTAAAGCAGTTGCCATCGTGAAGCCCGATAGTTACTTCAATCAAATCGCGGTTGAAAGCATTTCGTATAAAGTGGATAAAGAAAAGCTGAAGATTAATTTCTTCAACGATGTGAATGAAGCAAGGGAATGGCTGAAAACTATTTAAGCAATTCTAAATTGATTGAGAACGCTCCCGGAAAAATACGGGGGCGTTTTTTAATTGTAGATTAGAGATCGATTATACAAATGTTATGCAGCCCCGGACAATTAAAATTATCAAACGCATAGTTCTTGGTGTGCTGTTGACAGCTGCACTATTCTTCATAATACTTTTTACATGTTTATATTTCCATTTTAACATCACCATTTTTGACCGGCCATCGGATCTTTCGGGAAAGCGGGAAACGATTGAAGTGTATTATATAAACTGGGCTTGCGATTGTGCTGATTTTGTTGAAACGCGTTACTCTAAAAAAGACCCTGAAATAAGAGAAGAAGATTGCATTTTCATAGAGCCGGCAAATTCAGATGTGGAAATTCTGGAGAGCTATTACAACGAAGGACATTTCAAAAAACATTTGCGGCTTACAGGATCATTTTACCTGAACGAAGGAATTCCTACTTCATACCAAACGAAAACTCCTGAAAAACCGGAGAAGGCAAAAGTGTTTCGGTATGATAAGGTGGAATATATTACAAATAAATAGTTGCAAAAATTTTGATTCGAATATTTGAAAATAAGATACGGTACTTCGAAATGATGTTTTTCTAAATGCTCAAATAAAAAAATCCCCGCCTCACAGCAGGGATTTTCCATTTCTAATTTTCAATTTTGATCCGCCGCGGCGGATTGAATTTTCTCTTCTAAGCAATCTCAGATTTCATAACTCTGCTTCTCGAAAGAGCAAAGAAAATTGCCAACAACGTTCCCATCGAAAGAAAGATCACTCCCATTCCACCACCGCCATTCGGATTGCTTGTTGGTGTTGTGAAAATGTATGGAGCTGCATTCTCATCCTTTTGATCTTTCTTTTTAAGGAATTGATTGTATTCTGTCGGATAACCCAAATGTGTATTGATTTCACGGCCAGTAAGCCATTGGTAAGTATACAATTCATCCCAGCGTCTTTTTCTTAATTCGTGCAAATAGGTTTGACCTTTGTCGCAATCAAACCCGCTGGATGCCGGATGTGTTAAAACATAACGTGCCTGCCAGTTGCTTTTATTCGGCGTTTCCTGGAACATTAAATCTTGTGGAAAAGTGCTTCGGCCGTACGTAATATGCAAACGGGTGAAATAAACTTTTCCATCATATACATTTCCGCCGGTGTGATAATCCTGCCCTTTCGATTCAAGCCAGGTTACACCCGACTCTTTTAATTCCTGCACCATCGGCGGATCTCCAACGCACGGATCACAAAATACATTCTGCATCGGGCTTACTTCCCACGCGTATTCGAGGAACACCACATTTTTATCTTCACGCTTCCACGCACGTGTGTAAAGATCTTTGTAGAAAGGTCCGAATTCGTTTACAACAAACAACGGAACTTTCATATCTGTCGGAACCTGCACTGTGCGATAGTTAGTTGTTTCAATGCGCCCGGTTTTTGAAAACGCATACACAATCATATCCTGCTCCGATTCAGCATTCGCCATTCCAAGTCGGATCGGCAGCATAAATTTCGGTGAATCAAACGTAACTTGAATCGGGCGAAGCGGAACAGCACCTGCGTTGGTGTAATTACCAAGATTAACTTTCGCTACAAAAAATTTCATGTTGCTTTTGATATACGGATCCAACACTTCTTTCGCGCCGGTTGGAATTTTATAACCGTTATCGGTGAGCCATTGTTCCAGGCCACCCGATTCTTTCGCCGATAAAATCAAAATATCATATTCTCCTACAGTATACTTTGCTTCTATCGTAACATTATACTTGGTTTCTTTTGTAGTAGCAACTTTGTCATCCATATCCTCAGAACGTGAAGCTCCGGCAGTCGACATCGGATAATTCCTGTAATAATACGTTTCGCACGGATCGTTATCGTAATATTCAACAAGTCGCGGTGAAGAATACGCATCGAGCTTATCAAACAATGAACGTTCGACAACACGAATGTCTTTTTGTTGCAGCACCACAGGTACCGGAACAACCATTGCAAAATCTTTCACATCACCTTCGAAATCGCTCGACATGGTGATGGTGTTTTTATTTCCATCGCGGCAAATAATAACCTGCGATGTTTTATTAAAAAGTTTGGTATCCGCTTTAGCTACATAGAATCCACAAAATGTGAACCCGTTAAAAGCAAGCGAAAAAGCTGTAATCGTTAGAACTATCTTTTTCATGGCTAGAAGGAATTTAGTAAATTGATAATCTGGTAACTTGGTAATTTGTATTGGGTAGTGAGTAAATGTCTAGTGGAAAAATTATTCTTGAATCCGGTCTCAATACACACTACTCAATACTATTTAATCCATTGAAATTTTTCCTGCTTGAAGAATCTGTCAAATACAGGAACAAGCGGACTTAACAGGAAGAGCGCCCATAATGGTGCGGTGTGAACGAAAAGTTTTGTGGAGATGTACCAGGTGAGCGCGCCGACGAGCAATGCCCAGATGATTCTTGCTTTTTTTGATGATGGTGTTGACATCGGATCGGTGATCATGAAGAACGAGAAAAGTAAAAGTGAGCCGGTGCTGAATTGATGCCAGAAAAAATCTGCCGGCCAACCGAGATAAAGAATATTGCGGATGAAGCTTAATCCAAGAAACGCAATCAGAAATGCAAACGCTGTATCGAGTCGCTTTACTTTCAGCAACACTACAAGCCCGGTGCAACCAACAAGCATCAGCAATAACGCATTACTTCCCCATTGTCCCGGCGAGATCCACGCATCACCTGTGATCATCAGTGTAATCATGATCCCGAAATTTGCAGGATTGAAAATATGCTTGCCGTTAATTTTCAGGAAAAATTTGCTTGATACTGCAAGTATCGCAGCGAGTACAAATGTCCAGGTGCTGTTTGCAGCGAGCATCAGGCATAAGCTAAACGCGGTAATGAGCGCACTTTTTAATCCGGTCCAGTCTTTTGTTTTAAGCAGGATGAATAATGTCTGCACTCCAAGACATGCAAGAATTACAATATTAAAACGCATTAACGGAAGCTCCCAGTCGAGGGCAAAAATTCCGTAGAGTAAAAAGCTTAATTGAAAAAGGACTTGATAGTGCCGCGCATCACTTTTAAACCAATCGATGGCATTTCGAAAAGGCTGAAGAAAATTTAACCACGCGGGTTGACGGAGAAGGGAAATTACATACTGCATAGGCTATCTTTTTTAAAGATTCACCTATGAGATGCGGACGGAAGGGAGATTCCATAAGCTGAAGAAACAAAATGTGCAAATGGCAAATGTGCAAATGGTAAGGAGACGTTTTTAATTTGTCATTTACGCATTTATAATTTGCTAATTAATCCCCCGTAGGTTGGATAGCAGAAGTTCATTCCCTTAAAACACATCAGTGATCACCAGCTTTCGCACTTTATAACCATCGGAGCAATAAATCAGGATGTAATATAATCCTGCAGGAAATCCTCTTACTGCCATCTGGAATGACATCTGCCCGGGATTCGTATATGCTGTGGAATAAAAAAGTCTGCCGAAACGATCCATCAGCTGCACCTGCATGAAGCCCGGTGTTTTTATGATCACATTTATATTGACATAATCATTGAAAGGATCAACGGGATTCGGATTAAAATCAAAATCAATTGCATCGCAAATTCCGTAATTCCATTGGAGCAAACCATTGTTACGCGCAAAACAATCGTTCCTGTACGTAATACCATCACAGCCACAAACAGGAATCCATTGCGGATCGCAATACGCGCCGTACTGAACAAGTGAGCTATCAGCACATTGTGCGGATAATCTTATATTTCCCGAAAGAAATAATACGAAAGATGCAATCAGCAACGTTCTTATCATACCTTAAAGATACGAAAGCCATGTTGATCCGCATATTTCTTACAGCATTCTCTTTAACTTCTTGTTTTTTAACAGATACTAAACAAGAGAGCAGCTTTATCGATTCTCCCAAAAGCGCATTTGAGAAACGGCTTGAGAAAATGTCAAAAGCCGAAATGGATACTGCTTATTCACAAATTTGCAGGAACATTATAAAGGAAAAGAATAAGCTGGCGAAAGCATATACAAATGCAGGCACTGCTGCTCAAAAAGAAAATGTGCTTGCCAAAGCGAGAGAATTGCTCGCGAAAACTTTATCCGACAGCATTTTTGTTTGCTGGTATGGAACGGGCTGGGATTTTAATGGTACCACATCCTGTCCGCGAAGTGGAAATATTGCCTGTGGGTATTTCGTCACCACAATTTTAAAACAAGCAGGATTTTCAATCAGCCGAACTTATTTAGCGCAACAAGCATCAAGTGAAATGATCAAAACATTTTGTCCGGCCGGCAAAATCAAGATCATTACGAATAATCAAACGGCGAAATTATTTGCTTACATGAAAACGCGTGAAGACGGAATTTTTATTGTTGGACTTGATAATCATACCGGCTTCATTGTTAAAAAAGGTGCGGTAATAGATTTTGTTGATGCAGATTACCAGGTTGACAAGGTAGTGCGTGAACCGTTGGAAGAATCGAATATCATAAAGTCGAATGGATATTTTATGGTTGGTGATCTTTCACACAGTGATGAAACGATGGTAAAATGGCTGAAGGGTGAAAAGACTGAATAGCATTGACTATTCAATTTGATTTATACCTTAGTGATTCAATTTTCTTTCATGTGAAAAAGACAAAAACCCTTTCCAAAAAAGAAGCTGCTTCAATTGCGTTACACGCGCAGGGAATCGGCAATTCGTTTGGCAAAGGCAAAACAGGTGCGCTGAATACAATCCGACATCTTGGTTATGTACAGCTGGACACGCTTGCTGTGGTTGCACGCGCACATCATCAGACACTTTGGTTACGAACGGATGGTTACGAGGAAAACCAGCTGAATGAATTAATGCGCGAGAAAAAAACATTTGAATACTGGAGTCATGCTGCTGCGTTTTTACCAATGGAAGATTTCAGGTTTAGTTTGGGGCGGAAGAATGAATTTATTCTCGGGCGTAAACACTGGTTTGCGAAAGACAAGAAGATTCATAAATATGTAATGGATAAATTAAAAGCAGAAGGTCCGTTGCAATCCAGGGATTTTGAAACGGATAAGCGAAGAGGAAGCTGGTTTGACTGGAAGCCTGCAAAGATTGCGCTCGAACAATTATTCCAGGATGGTTCTATCATGATCGCTGAACGCAAAGGGTTTCAAAAAATCTATGATTTAACAGAACGCGTTTTACCGGCATCGATAAACACAACGCTGCCATCGCAGGAAGAATTGGCTACGCATTTAATTCATTCCACCATTCGCGCACATGGAATTGCATCGCTTAAAGACATGACGCATTTGCGAAAAGGAATGAATCCGTTTGTGCAGCAAGTGTTGAAAGAAATGATTGAAGAGGCGAAAATTGAAATGATTCAGCTCGAAGGAAGTACAGAAATATTTTATCAATTTTCATCTACCAATTCAAAACAGAAGAAATTTAAGCACTCAAATGCCGCAACTATTTTTTCTCCCTTCGACAACACGATCATTCGCCGTGAACGATTGAAAAGTTTGTTCGGTTATGATTTTATGCTTGAATGTTATTTGCCGGAGCCAAAAAGAAAATTCGGCTATTTCTGTTTGCCCGTTTTATTCAACAATAAATTCATCGGAAGATTCGACCCGAAAGCAGATCGTGCGACGGGGATATTTTATGTGAAGACTTTTCACCTGGAACATGCGCCCGATAATATGGATGCATTTCTTGCAGCCTTTTCACTCGAATTAAAAAGGTTTGCTGAATTTAATGGGTGTGATAAAATTGTGGTGGAGAAAACTTTTCCTGCTAAGATGAAGGTGGAGTTGAAAAGATTTCTGAAATAGGGAAATGTTGGTTGCCGTCTTCTTATTGATTGTCCTCTTCTCCTTGTCGCCTTACTGCTTGTCGCCTTCGATACAATTTTTTATCAGGGAAATATTTCAGTAAATTATAAAGCTTGAGGTTGATAAAAAACCACTCAGTCTGACAATGGAGAAATCTCTTAGTTACTTTATTTTAGAAAATCTCCCTCTTGTCAGACTGAGTGTTTTCGAAAGAGAATGTTGAATTCTATTAAATGGTCTTTTCGAAAATGTATCGAAGGCGACAAGCAGTAAGGCGACAAACCAGGAAGGTGATTCAGCTTATTTCTCCCAGGAAAATAAATTCTTCACCGGCTTCCACGCGCCTTTTTCAAATTTGTATAAAGTCGCGCCGCCATTTCCACAACGCGCGCCGCACTGGAAGCTTACGTAAACAATTGCCATCGTGCCGTCTTTTGAAAAGATTGGCTGTGATACATCGAAGTATCCCGATTTATAATATTTGAAATAGCTGCTCCATGCTTTCACCGATTTTTTATAGGAAATAGCAGCAGGTGGCGTTTTTGAAGATGAAACTATTTTCGCATTCGGAATAGAATCAGCTGTCCATAAATGCGGTTTATATCCTTTAAGCTGTGCCGTCATGAAAATAAGATCTTCCTGCGAAATCCATTTTTGAGTTTTTAATTCAGCCAGCATTGTTGAATCCGATTCTGTATCATAATAAATATGTGCCAGCACCGAATCGCGCAACAGGAATGTTGTATCACTTGCGTTGGAATGTTTTAAAGCAGCAGCTAAAAGCGATTGGCGGGTCTGTGCGAAAACAGTAAATGAGCTGATTGCAAAAACAAAAAGGAGAAGCTTTTTCATTGGGAATTTAATTGTTGGCAAAGGTAAGAAATTAGTCCGTGGTACGATAAATAGCGCATCTGTAGTATGTATATTGGCATGCCTATTGTCAATCTTTACTCAACCGAATACCAACCTCAATTTTCCCAATATGAAAACGCTGAAAAACATTCCCCGGATAATTTGTTTGCTTTCACTCTGCTTCATTTTCACCAATGCAAGCGCGCAGGAATTACCAACGATAGCAACACGCCACTTTCACGATAGTCTTCATTCCGGCAGTGCTAAAAGTGCAGACGGCCGTTATTACTTCGAACACCAGGTTGCGGTAATGGCAGGCGCGCGAATGAATATTCATTTTTCAGCATTTGGTCCGCAATATAAAAATCTGTGTATGGAATTCATTGACCTGGAAGGAAACAAAAAAAAGTACTTAAGCGATCTTCGATTTGATATGCGTTCCGGTACAATTGATCTTGATACAATATTTCCAAAAACAATGGACTTCAGCATTCGCTTTACTTCTGAAAAGAGCGGTGAAAAAATGAGCTTCTTCGTTGACCTTTCATATGCGCTTAAAGAATATCTTACTTGTCCTCCGCAACAAAATGTTTGCTGGAAAATTGGATTCATACTGAAACATTCTGATAATGGATTTAAATTTATTACAGGTGAAAGCACAGGACTTAATACGAATGCAACGAGTGCACCCATTATGGCTGAAGCAGCACAGGAAAGCAAAATTGTAAGTACGCTTGGCTCGCTTTTTTATTCAAGCACAATTGCAAGAGGAACAAAAGCAGAAGTTGAAAGTGCGTACAATCAAATGGCCGCCGCATTACCCGGGTGCATGGGAACCGTATTTACGTATACATCCACAACAGATGCATCGGGATTGCCACATTTAAATTGCGTCGCAGTTTCTTATACTGAAGGTGAAACGATTCACAATTTAAAATACACGGGCGATAAGCTGAAACCTCAATTGCCGAAATACCAGGTCTCCATTTATATTGCTGAAAAAACTGCTGCAGGAAAAACCTATTATGAATTGATCATGGATATTTCAAATCAGTTCATGCAGTACTGATTATTATTCGAATTCACTCAAGGGGTTTGCTATTTCTTAACGGATAGCAGACCCTTTTTCATTTTATGTCGCATTGATTCACAGGAACTTACGAGCACAAATCGTTTTTCCGAAAAATTTAACCGGTGATCGTGTGGAATTCTGCTCCGGAACGCATCCTAATGGTGTTAAAGCAAAATTTATCTTTTTAAAATAAGCACCATGGACAAAGCAACTACTAAAAAAAGACTGATCATCGGAACTGTTGCAGTTATACTGTTTTCAGTTATTGCCTGGATGTATCCCGAAGGATATTACCAGCTGGCGATGGAAAATGAATTTATCAAATCGGTAAAAGAAAAACTTACTGCGTATAATAAGCAGCTTCCTGAAGATCGTCTTTATGTGCAAATGGATAAGCCAATGTATTCTCCGGGAGAAACAATGTGGCTTTCTGTTTTTGTGCGTAATGGTCAGTCATTAAAGCCTTCGAAAAAAAGTGATATTGTGCATGTTGAATTGATCAACCCGAAAGGCACGATTGAAAAAACAATTAACCTCGTAGCAACGAATGGCGTTGCAGCAGGCGATTTTTCACTGGGGGAAGAAGCAATAGGAGGACAATATAAAGTTCGTGCGTATACGAACTGGATGAAGAATGAAAGCGTTGATAATAAATTTGAGAAAGATATTACCGTACAGCAAATTGTTCTTCCGAATTTAAAAATGAAGCTTGACTTCGAGAAAAAAGCATTCGGCGCAGGTGATGAAGTAATTGCGAAGCTGAATTTAAATACAAATGAAAATCAGCCGCTTTCAAATTATTCAATTCGTTTTGTAAGCAGCATTGATGGCGAAAAGATCATTGAAAAAACAGAATCGACCGATGAGAATGGTGAAAAGTTTATTCATTTTAAGCTTCCTGCAAATCTTACAAGCAATGATGGATTGCTGAATGTAATGATCGATTATAACGGATCAACAGAAAGTATTTCTCGTTCTATTCCGATCGTTCTCAATAAAATTTCGCTTGAACTTTTTCCTGAAGGTGGTGATCTTGTAAATGGTTTGGAAGGAACTGTTGCATTCCGCGCATTAAATGAATTCGGAAAACCTGCAGATATCGAAGGTATTGTATTAACAGAAAAAGGATCACAGGTTTCTTCCTTCTCCAGCTATCATATGGGAATGGGCGCATTTACTTTTAGTCCGCAGCCCAATGAAAAGTATCACGTTAAGATCACAAAGCCTGAAGGAATAAAAGCTACTTATCCTGTTCCAGCTGCGTTACCTGAAGGATATGTGATGAACATCGACAATGTAAAAAAAGGAGAAGTTGGTGTACGTATCAATGCAACACAGGCTGAAGAGCTGACTTTAATCGCACAGGTTCGTGGAAAAATTTATTACTCTACAATTATCAATGCGAATAAAGGAAAGAACAAAATCATTTTCCCTACAGCAGCTTTTCCAATTGGTGTTGCGCAGATCACTCTGTTTGATTCAAAAGGAACGGCACGCGCAGAACGTCTTGCTTTTGTCAATAAAGACAAGCAGATGAATATTTCTATTACAACATCAAAAGAAAAATATTTGCCGAGAGAAAAAGTAACCATGACCATCAACGTAAAAGATGATCGTGGTGTTCCTATGCCGGCTAATCTTTCTATGGCTGTTGTAAATGACCAGTTGCTTTCTTTCGCGGATGACAAGCAGGGAAATATTCTTTCGCAGCTTTTATTGCAGGAAGATTTGAAAGGTAAAGTGGAAGAGCCTGCATTCTATTTCGATAAAAAAGAAGCAAAAGCAGACCTTGCGCTTGATTATTTATTGATGACATCCGGCTGGAGAAGATTTACCTGGGAAAAAGTAATGTCGCCGAATCTTCCTTACGTTGCTTACCCTGGTGAACGCGCAATTTTATCAGGAACTGTTCTTGATGCTTATACTTACAAACCGGTTCCGAATGCTAAGTTGCAAATCAACAACGGTGTGGAATATCAAACCGATGCAAATGGCAATTTTACATTCACACGTTTGGATCTTTCGAAACCAACTGTGTTGACATTAGGAGGCGAAAATTACAATTCACAAACTGTCACAGTTTACAACTACTCTCAAGACCAAACCTATTACATCTATCCTGACAGAGTATACGAGCTCGAATCTACTGTAACTATGGATGCGAATGTGGCGGATGGTCCTTCAGTTGTATTGTGTGCTCCGGCAAGTGTTGGTGAAGTGCAGCAGGTACAGATACAGTCAAAAAGTGAACGCTGGAAAGGTGATGGTATGGGAAATAAAAATCGCTCTGCTGCTCCGAAGATGGCTTCAAAACCTGCAGCGCAGCCGCAACCGAACAAAAGGTTAGAAGAAGATGCACAACACGGTGCGCCGCAAGATGATTTTAATGCAATGCCAGCGAAAGAAAAAAGAGAAGATGCAAAAAAACAAAATGAAGGCAAATTTAAAGACATGGATGGCCGCGCAGGACTTTTTGCAATGGACTCTGTAAGCTTTCATCCTGATATTCCGCAATCGCAAACCGTTTATTATCGGAAAAGAGAATTCTCTGCGCCGGTATATGATAAAAAAGAAACCGTTGAAACAAGAACAGATTTCAGAAATACAATTTATTGGAATCCGAATATCGCAGTGGATGCTTCAGGAAAAAAAGTAGTTGAATTTTATGCTTCTGATGATATCACTTCATTCCGCACAACAGTTGAAGGTTTGGGCACAAACGGATCGATCGGCAGAACAGAGAAAAATTTCTTCACACAGCTTCCTTTCGCAATGAGCACAAAAGTGCCGGTGGAAGTAGCAACAGAAGATCGCGTTTCTATTCCGCTGACATTAAAAAATAATACAGATGGTCCGCTTGGTGGATTCCTCACCATCACTGCACCGGCTGCATTAAAATCACTTGCAGAAATTCCATCTGTTCAAACCATCATGCCGGGAAAAGCAAAAGTAATTTACCTGGATTATGAAGTATTGAATATGATCGGCGAAGGTGAATTTACCATCTCATTTAAATCCTGCGGACTTGGTGATGCATTCACACAGAAAATAAAAATTGCGCCGAAAGGATTTCCTGTCGCAGGTTCTTTCTCCGGGCAGGATAAAGAAAAAGAATTCCGCTTCACTACAAAAGGTTTGGTGAAAGGATCGCTCAAAATAAATTTCACCGCATTCCCGAATGTTGTCAGCGATTTAATGGCAGGTGTTGCAGGAATTCTACGTGAGCCATATGGCTGCTTCGAACAAACTTCCTGTTCTGCTTACCCGAATGCAATGGTGCTGGATTATTTACACACCACCGACAGCAAAGACGATGCAACAATTTCCCGTGCGAATGATCTTTTAAATCGCGGGTACAAACGCCTCACTACATTCGAAGCACCTGATAAAGGTTACGAATGGTTCGGCGCAAATCCGGGTCACGAAGGTTTGACAGCATACGGAATTATGGAATTCACCGATATGAAAAAAGCAGGCGGTGATGTAGATCAGAACATGATCGACCGTTCTGCAAATTGGCTGATGAGTCATCGTGATGGCAATGGCGGATTCAAAAGAGAAGCACATGCGTATCATGATTTCGGAAGAATTTCTGATGATATCCTGAATGCATACATCGTTTTCGCTCTTGCAGAATCAGGTTATACGAACATCAAAAAAGAATTTGAAAGCTCTTACAAAAAAGCAAACGAAACAAAAGATCCTTACATGCTTGCGATGATGGCAAATGCGTCATATGCACTCGGCGATATTTCAAAAGGTGATGCAGCGATGAATATGTTGATGGACAAGCAGGCAAAAGATGGCAGCTGGACAGGTGCAACACATTCCATTACGTATTCACAGGGCTTGTCATTGACAACTGAAACAACTTCACTTGCAATCATGGCAATGATCAAATCACCATCTAAAAATGGTGAAGCTTTAACCAATGCAGTTCAGTATTTGGTTGGTTCAAGAAGCGGATCAGGAGTTTTCAGCTCAACACAGGGAACGATCCTTGCATTAAAAGCGCTTACTGAATATGCAAAATTCAGCAAGAAGACAACTGAAGACGGCACGATTGAAATTTATGTCGACAATAAAAAAGTAGAGACAAGAAATTACAAGGCCGGTGATAAAGGCGCAATTGAAATTGACAGTCTTGAAACTGCTGTTGAAGGTGATGGCGAACATATTGTGAAAGTGAAATTCGTCGGAGTAAAAACACCGCTTCCATATTCTGTCGCGGTAAATTACAGCACCACGCTTCCGAATTCAAATCCTGAATGTGCGCTTGGATTGACAACAAAACTTTCAACTACCACTGCAGCTGTCGGAGAAACCGTTCGCATGAATTGCACATTGACAAACAGGAAGAAAGAACAAATCCCAAGCACAATGGCGATCATCGGAATTCCTGCAGGCTTTACTGTTCAGCCATGGCAGCTGAAAGAAATGCAGGAGAAAAAAGTATTTGATTATTACGAGATCAAAGGAAATAATCTTGCGATCTATTACCGCGGAATGGATAAGAACGCAGTGAAAGAAATCAATCTCGATCTCAAAGCTGAAATTCCCGGTGAGTACGATGCGCCTGCTTCATCAGCGTATTTGTATTACACGAATGAATTTAAAACCTGGACTTCGGTAGACAAAGTAACGGTCAGGAAAAACGCTCAGTAGTAGACGTGAGAGTTTAGACTTGAGACATGAGATGTCAGACTTGTGACTTGAAAAATCAAACATAAAAATAAATGTCAAAGCTTCATACATCTCGATTACCAAAGCGGCGCAGGGGAAATTCCCTTGTGCCTGCTTTGTTTGTTATTGTGATGTGTTTTGCTTTTTCAATGGTTGTTCGTGCGGAGACGGGAACATCCATCAAAACATACTCGATTGAATCAAATGAAAAAGCAATCGTTCCCGACACAAGCATTTACGACATCAACGATCCGCGCAATCCTGATTGTCCGTGTCACAAAGCGCAGCAATTAGCAGATGAAGAATTCCGCAACAATCAACAGCAACGTGGAAATTCAAATCCTGTCGATCGTGGTCGTGGTGTGAACGAAAATGACAACGCAACAAATAATGATCGCGGTGGAAATTCTGATAATGTGAATGTGAATATTAACACAAACAAAACGCCTGTTACAACAGGAAGTTCAGGTTCACAAAAACATTATTCCAAATTTGAAAAGTTTGAGCGGAAAATGAAGCGGTGGAGTAAGAAGGTGCATCGGAAGATGAAGAGTAAGAACAAAGGGACGAAGGGTGGGAAGTTCAGGGTTGCGGACTGTTTTCATTTGTAGTAAGCAAATGTTGGTTTTGTAGAAAGTGCTCAGCGAGCAAAAAGCAGTGAATTATAAACGATGATAATGAGCCAATTGTGGCATTTACCCCTGATACAGGCGGATGCAATAATTAATAAGACCCGAAGTAATAAAAATTTTCTCCGAACAACTTCAAACGCTGCCTGCATTGATAAAACAATGTGTGCAGTTTTTTAGCGTCATGTTATTTACTCAGGAAAACCGCATGTTACACCTAAAAACCTGCCGATTACGAATTAACTGTAGATATATATAGCCAAATAAGTTTATTATTGTAATCAAACATTTAAATATTAAACTGTTTTTATAACCTATTAATTATAAACTTATGAAAAATAAAAACTTAACGCAGAGAAAATTCATTCCTGTAAAGCAGGCAAAGCATTGTATTATGATAACAATGTTCTTGCTGCTTGGGTTTTGTATGAATGCTCAGAATGGAAGATGGTATTTCGGAACAAATGGCGGAATGTCATTTACGAATACAGGCGTTGTTCCACTTGCAGGATCAGTAATGAACCAGAGTGAGGGTTGTGCCAGTATTGTTGATGCGAATAATAATATTGTGATGTACACAAATGGAATTACCATCTGGAACGGGGCACACCTCAACCAGGGATATACATTGAGTGGTGCAGCATCCACTACACAATCTGCGGTCATTGTACCGATCCCTCAAACAGGTTGCCGCTCATATTACATTTTCACTGTAGCAGCAGCTGAAACAAATTATGGCACAACGAATAACAGGAGGGGACTTCGCGTTTCATTAGCGAATGTTACCGGTGTTGCGCCAAATTGTACGGTTACAATTACTGCTGGTAATCTCGACGTAAATACGATGGCAGGAGCTTTTCCAAATAATCTGGTTGCCGAAAAATTGTGTGCAGTATCTGATGGAAGTGGCGGATACAGGGTATTAACCCATGGTCTTGGCCTATATCAATCTTACAGCGGCGGAACTTTTAACACACCAATTAATACAGGCGGGGAAGCGAGCTTTTACGGTGTTCATGTTACAGCTGCAAACAATACAATTGCAGCATTGAGCGCTTCACTATCCGTCAATACATTTCCAAGTGGCCAGCATCGCTCAACAATAATAGGCGGTGGCGTGTATAGCGGGCAAGGACAAATGAAATTTAATTCATTCGGAACCATGATCGGCTGCGCAATGACCGGAACACGTGAAGTGCAGCTGTATGATTTTAATCCCGGAACCGGTGCAGTTTCAAACCAGATCCTTTTACCTACCGCATTTACGATTGCAGGTGATAACCTGACATATGGCGTAGAATTTTCAGCCAATGGAAATTACATGTATGTGAGCACTACATTCGGCGCAATCAATGGCGTATTCCAGCTTGACGTTACCAGCAATAATGCCGCTACAATTTCTGCATCTAAAACACAGGTCGGCTTTGCAGCTGGTTCAGGTTACTATTATGGCGCATTACAAATCGGCCCTGATGACCAGATCTATGTTGCACGTCCATCCACAAACATGCTGGATGTGATTACATCACCAAATCAATTAGCTTGTGCATACGTTGTAAATGGTGTTACAATTTCAGGCACCTGTAATCTTGGTTTACCAAGTGTGTTGCGCAACAGCCAATGTGAAGGGAATCTTTACTCTGATTGTGTATGTGATGCGTCGACTGATCTGACAGAAATGTCATGGCTTGATGCAAACGGAGTAACAACGCTGGGCATTTCGTTAAACAGTGCAACTGCTGTTAAAAAAATAAAGATCACATTAGTCAATTATAATCAGCTGACTATTCCGGGTTGTGAAGTTTGCAATGCACCGGTAGTAAATACATATGGTACAATTACAAACAATCCTATTATAGGCGGCACACCATCAGTTCTGAGCGCAGCAACAAATCCGGGTGGCGCATCATTCTCGCGTGAGGTCATCTGGAGCTTTACAACTCCCCAAGTAGTAAGCCAACTAGTTGCACTCACTTTTCAATTCCCACCAGCAGGCGGACGCAATTGTCCGAATGGCGCAGAGTTCTGCCTCAAGATCGAGTATTGGGATGAAGATTGTCGTGTATGCGAAAATGCACTTTACATTGTTGTCGGTGATGGAATAAACTGGTTACGTCAAGCTCCATCTACAGATGAAACAGGAGCAACAGGAGCAACAGGAGCAGAATCAAAAACGATTCAAAATTCTTCTGAACAAATGCATGTGTTCCCAAACCCGGCTGCAAATTCTGTGACCATACAAATGCCAACCGGAACAGAAAACGGAACTGTAAAAGTTTATGACAGTTTTGGAAAGTTAGTGTTGGAGCAAGTAGTAACGGGCGCAACAAATGTGTTGAATACAGAATCGCTTCCTGCGGGATTGTATTCAGTGCGTTATGCGAATGGAAAGAATCAGTATGTAAATACGTTGATGATAAGTAAGTAAACAAAAGGAAGGCTGTCTCGTACCCCCTTTATCTCCAGGCTGAAGCCTGGAGATAAAGGGGGTCTTGCTACTGCTTAGTTTGCTTGCAAACTGACAGTTAGTCCCCAACTACTTCGTCCTCCTCCTCTACAACACCACGCAAGAGGCTCGCCTTATCTCCATGCTTCAGCATGGAGATAAGAGGGTCGCACAAAAACTCTTCATACTCGTCGCTGAACCCTACTTTGCTGTGATGTGTTTCCTGGTTGTCTATGTAAGAACGCACCCTGCTTATAGAAAACCGGTCAACTGAAGCAGCGTAATATTTATGACACCACTGAAATTTTTTCTCAGTCAGGTTATTTTTGTTAATCCAAAAAGAAGACTCCCCTTTTATTAATTGCATTACATCTGCAATCGTCATCGTGTTTGGCAATGAAATCAGCGCATGCAAATGATCAGTGGGACCGTTAATTATACTGATGAAAATTCCTTTCGACTTTGCATTTTCTATTATATGAGAAAGTAATTCTGCTTTGATCTCTTTTGTAAGAAAGGGATAACGGCTTTTTGTTCCCCACACCGCATGCACCCAAATATTGACGTATGACATTGCTTTTGTTTTTAGTAATCATTATAAACGCAAAAACCCCACACAATTTCTTGCATGAGGTTTTCCTTAGGACGATTTGATCTATTTTATTTCGCTGACTTTTAAATTCTGCTGCGAAGATATTTAAATTAATTTGGAATGAAAACCTGGTATATTGTCCTGTAAACAACAAAATAATACTTCTGGTCTGCCCCCTTATAGAGTTCGATGGAAGACATAGGAGGGCACTGCTTTCTATGGGTTTTATATACGCCCAGAGATTGTTTAATCATTACGCCATTTTTATCTACTGACATGCAAACAAATCTTCCTTGATTTTTCCCATGATAGGTATATTGATCTGACCGGTTTTCTGAAACAGGATTCCTTATATCCTCAGCGTAGAAAATGTAAAGAACATTGTTCTTATAAGTCATATAAGATCCGAAAGTATAAGCATCATTATCACCCTTGTTGGGTTCTGCTTTTTTTGAAAGACGCCGTGTCCAATTCAAACTTCCATCTAGTTTAAAATTATAAATTAAAATATCATTTATTAAGTGCTGTCCACCGGAAGAATATGTTGCTCCGGCACTATTTGTATAAGTTCCGTTACCGGCGGTATATATTTCATACTCTACAAGAAAAGTCGCCTCTCCTCCTTCATTGATAAACAATTCTCGTAATTCGTAATCATGAAGATGCTTTGGTTGGACCTTAATTAATCCTGTAGAATTATTCTCAGCATCAAGAATTTCTAATGGTGTTGGATATAAGTATTTCACTACTGAGGCTTTATCGCCCGGAGAATAGGCAAAATAAAAAATTCCGTCAAGATCTTCTTCTGTGTCCATATGCCCCGTTATAAAATCCTTATCATCACTAAAAGAATAATATCCAATTGCAATAATTTTACCATTATTTATTTTGTCTATTTTAAAATCTACAATTCTTTGATCCACGCTTATTTCTTGATCAAAGGCTTCTGGTTGTTCCGCCGAAAAAGAAATAATATGAAAAATATTTTTTGAAGAAGTACGCTTTCTATAGTCCTTCTCTTTTTGTTTACCTGTTTCAAGTCCCTTAAAATAAACGCAACCATCATTGCTCATTCTGAACTTATCAATCTCAAAACTTTCGTTACAATGTTGTCCCCGCCTAAGCTCCGGGGTTCTAAAATGCGGAGCTTCAAAGCAGGTGGAACCGGCAGGCAAGCCATAGTCACGGGACCAACTATTCTCAAAAGAATTCTCGAAAACTTTAAAATGAATATTGTTTTTAGTTGTCTCACCATGAGATTCGGCAAAAGCAAGAAGTAAATACTTTCCATTACTTGATTTAATACAATGAGGCACATCCATAAGAGTATTATGGGTTTTATTCAAATCTAACTTATACCCGTTGTGAAAAGAAAAAATTTCCAGTGGTTTGCCGGTCTTTTCCAGGGTGGTAGTGCTCAACTCTTGACTAAACACCTTCACGGATGAATCATTTACCTGTAAAGTAGCAAGCGCATAGAAGTTAAAGTGAAGAAAACAAAAAACTTGTGCCTCCTTGTTTTCCACAAAAACAGTTACTCTTGACGATTTGCTTTTAATTGTATCATGTTCAAGCCTAACGATCTCATTTGAATATTTGAATAAAGACTTATCAGAAATAAAATTGCCTTGTTTTCTTGTAATAAGTGTGGTACTATCATCAATATAGAAAAATTCATATCCTTCAGTATAATTCGTAAAGCCCGACTGGATATAAGTGGAAGAAAGCTCAAAATAATACGGAGCACTTAATTTCGGTTGAGAATTAGCCTGGCTGAATGCTGAAATGCATGTTGATTGTATAAGAAATGTTATCAATAAATATTTTCCTGTTACACTCAGTTTCTCAAGCGAAACGATCATAAATTTTTGTTTAAAAAATCAACCTTGTTATTAGAAAACACTGATGCATGCTGATAAGAACGCTACATATTCCTCCTATACTGCCCACCCACTTCAAACAACGCTTCCGTTATCTGGCCAAGCGAACAATACTTCACCGTCTCCATCAACTCCTCAAACACATTGCCATTCTTAATCGCAGTTTCCTGAAGTCGTTTCAGCATCTCACCTGATTTATCTGCATTTGCTTTTTGTAAGCTATGCACCATCTCAATTTGATATTGCTTCTCTGCTTCTGTTGCACGAATAACTTCTTTCGGCAAAACTGTTGGAGATCCTTTCGAAGACAAGAACGTATTCACACCAATCAGCGGATATTCGCCTGTATGTTTCTGGTGCTCGTAATACAATGATTCTTCCTGGATCTTTCCGCGCTGGTACATGGTTTCCATCGCACCCAATACACCACCGCGCTCGCTGATACTGTCGAATTCGGAAAGCACTGCTTCTTCTACCAAATCAGTCAGCTCTTCAATGATAAATGAACCCTGCATCGGATTTTCATTCTTCGCCAATCCTAATTCACGATTAATGATCAGCTGAATCGCCATTGCGCGGCGCACACTTTCTTCTGTTGGTGTTGTAATCGCTTCATCATATGCATTCGTATGAAGCGAATTGCAATTGTCATA
The DNA here is from genome assembly GCA_031412295.1 of Bacteroidota bacterium. Classification (GTDB taxonomy): domain Bacteria; phylum Bacteroidota; class Bacteroidia; order Palsa-965; family Palsa-965. The sequence goes on along the minus strand of JANOCU010000032.1, from coordinate 140,148 downwards.
GATTGCATACAACGCTTGTAACGTTGTGCGAATATCATTGAAATCAATTTCCTGCGCGTGTAATGAACGGCCGGAAGTTTGAATATGATATTTCAACATCTGCGAACGCTCATTTCCACCGTATTTATGCTTCATCGCTTTCGCCCAGATACGGCGCGCAACACGACCAAGCACAGAATACTCAGGATCCATTCCATTCGAGAAAAAGAACGAAAGATTCGGTGCGAAATCATCAATGTTCATTCCGCGCGACAAATAATATTCAACGAAAGTAAATCCGTTTGAAATGGTCAGCGCTAATTGTGTGATCGGATTTGCACCTGCTTCTGCAATGTGGTAACCGGAAATAGAAACCGAATAAAAATTGCGGACTTTTTTGTCAATGAAATATTGCTGTACATCACCCATCACACGCAACGAAAATTCTGTCGAGAAAATACAGGTGTTTTGCGCCTGGTCTTCTTTGAGAATATCAGCCTGCACAGTTCCGCGCACTTGCGTTAAGGTGTGCGATTTTATTTTTTGATAAACATCCTCCGGCAAAACTTTATCGCCGCTGGTGCCGAGCAATAATAATCCAAGACCATCATTTCCCTGTGGAAGCTCACCCTGGTATTTAGGACGCGCTACCCCACTCTTCTTCCAGAACTCAGCAATTTTATTTTCAACTTCTTTTTCAAGACCATTCTCATGAATATACTTTTCACATTGCTGGTCAATTGCAGCATTCATAAAAAACGCAGCGAGAATTGCAGCAGGTCCATTGATAGTCATCGAAACAGAAGTGCGCGGATCTGCCAAATGAAAACCGGAATACAATTTCTTCGCATCATCCAAACAACAAATACTTACACCGGAATTACCGACCTTTCCATAAATATCAGGACGATGCTCAGGATCGCGACCATAAAGTGTTACGGAATCGAAAGCAGTTGAAAGTCGTTTTGCAGGAAGTCCGAGCGACACATAATGGAAACGTTTATTCGTGCGCTCCGGTCCACCTTCTCCGGCAAACATTCGCGTCGGATCTTCGCCTTCACGTTTGAAAGGATAAATGCCGGAAGTGTAAGGAAATTCTCCCGGTACATTTTCCTGCATCAGCCATTGCAGCAAATCGCCCCAGGCTGAATAACGCGGTGTAGAAACTTTCGGAATTAAAGTATGCGACAATGATTCATAATGCGTCTCCACTTTAATTTCTTTGTCGCGCACTTTGAAAATGTAAAACTCATCTTTGTATTGTTTCGCTTTCGCCGGCCATTCTTCAATCGCTTTTAAATTCTTCGGATCAAGATCAAGCAGTAACTTTTGATATTCGCCTTCCAGCGCTTTCACCGAATCAGCAGCAATGTTTTTTGCTTTAAAAAGATCGACTGATTTTTTCAATGCATACAAGTCTTGAGCGATTGAAGCCTGCTGACGAATTTTTTTATCATAACCGCGGTTATTTTCTGTGATCTCCGAAAGATAACGCGTGCGTGCAGGAGGAATAATGTAAATCTTCTCCGACATCTCTTTCGTAATTTCAAAAGAAGACTTCAGATCAGCGCCCGTTTTCTCAACAATCTTATCCATCACCAAACGGTAAAGCTGGTTCATTCCCGGATCATTGAATTGAGACGCAATCGTTCCTACCACAGGAAGCTTTTCATCTTCGGTTTCCCAAAGCTTATGATTGCGTTTAAATTGTTTACGCACATCACGCAATGCATCAAGCGCACCGCGTTTATCAAATTTGTTGAGCGCAATTAAATCGGCAAAATCAAGCATGTCGATTTTTTCAAGCTGTGTGGCTGCACCATATTCCGGTGTCATCACATACAGGCTTGCATTGCTGTGCTCAATAATTTCAGTATCACTCTGGCCAATTCCCGAAGTTTCGAGAATGATCAAATCAAAATTTGCAGCTTTAAGAATTTCAACTGCTTCATTCACATATTTTGAAAGAGCAAGATTGCTTTGACGTGTTGCAAGCGAACGCATATACACGCGCGAATTGTTGATCGCGTTCATTCGAATACGATCGCCGAGCAATGCACCACCTGTTTTACGTTTGGAGGGATCAACAGAAACAATGCCGATAGATTTATCTTTAAAATCAACAAGAAATCTGCGCACCAGTTCATCTACAAGCGAAGATTTTCCTGCACCACCTGTTCCGGTTACACCAAGCACAGGCGTTTTCGATTTTTTCGCAAGCGCTTTCACTTCCGTAATAATCGCTTCATGTTTATCACCGAAATTTTCAGCAGCAGAAATTAATCGTGCAATGCTGATATGATCTTTTGCATCAAGATGTTTTACTTCACCGTTCAAAGAAAAACCGGTAGCATAATCAGATTTCTCCAGCAGGTCGTTGATCATTCCTTGCAAACCCATCGCACGTCCATCATCAGGGTGATAAATCCGTGCAATGCCGTATGCTTGTAATTCTTTTATCTCTTCAGGTAAAATCGTTCCTCCTCCACCACCGAAAATTTTAATATTGCTGCAACCTCTTTCTTTAAGCAGGTCATACATGTATTTAAAATATTCCATGTGTCCGCCCTGGTACGAGGTGATTGCAATTGCATTCGCATCCTCCTGTATCGCACAATTCACAATTTCAGCAACACTTCTGTCGTGGCCGAGGTGAATTACTTCAGCGCCGCTCGACTGAATAATACGGCGCATGATATTAATTGCAGCATCGTGTCCGTCGAAAAGTGAAGCGGCGGTAACAATGCGAATTTTATTTTTTGGAATGTATGGTGCTGCGTCTTGCATAGTAGTTTTGAGGGATAGCTTGTAAGATACGAACTCCGTGCGGAGAGGGGAACAAATTTAATAATAGTCAGCCAAAACGCACCCTGATTTTAAAGGTATTTCACCTTCATTTCACTTACATATTTCCGTAAGTTCCCTTCATATTGCCTGTAATCATTTTCAAAATCGTGCTGCTTCGCTCCGTATCGCACATATTGCATAAAAAAAGCATTGCCCGAACTTCTTATTCTCCTTCCGAATCGTGCAGGAAATGTTTCATTCATCTGCAATGGAAGCTCCTTCGATTTAAACATAAATGAAAGCAGCAGTTTTCTTTTTGCATCTGCTTTTTGTTTTTCAGAAGCAGCTTGTGGCAATTTTTTATAAAAGCTATCAAGTGAATGTGCACAATCCAGCATAAATTTTTCCAACACTTCTTCATCGTGCCTTCCTTCCACATATTCTTTCATCTCTTTCGAATCTTTTCCATACTTCCTTTCCAAAAACCACAACGCGCCTTTATAACCAATAAAGCTTGCCAGGTTTTCATTGAACTCCACATCATCTTTCACAAAAATAGTTCCGTGTGTAAGCTCATGAATGATCAATTCAGCTAGCTCACCTTCTTTGTTATTCAGCATTTGCGAAAGCACCGGGTCCTTAAAAAATCCAAGCGTCGACCAGCCCGAAGCGCCACCCACATCCGTATCCAAACCCTGCGTACGAAGAGAAATCGCCTCCTCTTTTGCTTTTTCAGCATCAAAAAACCCTTTATAAGGCACATCACCCAACACCGGAAAATGCCAGAGGTGCGGTTCAAGCGCATACGGTTTGCAAGCCGTCACCACATACATCAAACGCTTCCCTTTCTGATCAAAAAACTCCGTGTAATTTTCATTGCGCACCAGCCCGATGCTGTCGAATGCAAACTGTCTAATCTCTTCAATCAGCTTCAATTTAACTTTCACCGAATCAGCGACAGAATCATCCAGCAGCACTTCATCCACCGGCCGCGCATTCCACACAATCGTCAGCTGACCCTTTGCCATCCGCAATCCATAGCTCACCAGCGAAATATTTAATGCACAGAAAATCACCAGCGGAATAAAAATAATGTCTGATAAAAGATTTCTGTAAAACCGGAATTTCATTTGGTAAAGGTAATCGGTTATTGGTGATCCACCTGCGCGAGCTTCGGTAGACAAATTGGTAATTAGTGAAAAAAATCCGCGCCCTTTCTGCGAACTCTGCGAGCATCTGCGTGAGACTTTTGTTGTATGGGCGTGCCCCTGCAATACCCCCCTTTCCAATCACTAATCACCAATCACTATATTTGTCGCCATGTTCTTCATCCTCTCTAAAATTTTCGCTTTCCTGCTCATGCCCATGACGTGGTTTTTTATCCTCCTCATCTGGTCGTGGCGCACAAAAAATGACGGCAGGAAAAAACGTCTGCGCATTGCTGCAATTGTAATTCTCATTCTGTTCAGCAATCGTTTCGTTTTCGATCGCACCATGCATGCGTGGGAAATTAATACAACTCAAGAACCCGCTGCAGGAACTTACGATGCGATAATTGTTTTAGGCGGCATGAGCTCGTACGACCAGGAGTTCGACCGCATTCAATTTTCCCGCGGAACCGATCGGCTGCTGCAAGCAATTGCATTATGGAATAAAGGTGTGGCGCCGAAAATTATTTTTACCGGCGGATCAGGAAGCATTAAAAATTCGGAAATAAAAGAAGGTGAAAAGATCCGCGATTTTCTCCGCAAAGCAGGCATTCCTGATTCGGTGATGGTGTACGAAACACAATCGCGCAACACGCATGAAAATGCTTCGTTAACAAAACCGGTATTATCAAAAGTTGCACCCGGCGGAAGGTATTTGCTCGTCACCTCCGCCTTCCACATGCGCCGCTCACTTGCGTGCTTTGCAAAAGAAGGAATCAAAGTCACACCTTACAGCACCGATCGCTACAGCGGACCATGGAAATTTGATTTTGATTATATGTTTTTACCCACCGCAGAAACGCTCGGCGACTGGAACATTCTCTTCCACGAATGGATCGGATGCATCTCTTATAAATTCAGCGGATACATTTAAATAGATTTTAGTTCGGTCCCGATAATTATCGGGATTAGTTCGGAGAATAGTTTCGAGTTAAAAAAAGTGCATTTGTATTAAATGCAACTTTTTCTACCGAAAATTGAAACTTTTTTCAAACCCGAAACCCGAAACTTTTTCAAACTCGAAACCCGGAACCCCTGCCTGCTGCAGCATAGGCCAGCGCGGCGGCAGGCAGGCGAAACTTTTTCCAACTCAAAACGTATTAATAATCGCGGTTACCATTTTTTATTATCTTGCGCGAAACGTTAAAATTTGCACGAAACAATAATTTTATTTTGTGACTGAATTTAAAATTTCCACTGATGGTAAATATGTCGTGGGTAATTGTGCAGAGATTTGGCTGGAGGATGGAATTATCCGGGTAATGTATCTTGATCATGCAGATATCTCTGTAGCGATTAATAAAAAGATGCATGAAATATATTTACACATCGCACAGAAAAAGAAATATCCTTTTCTTTTCAGCGCATCAGGTTCTATCTGGTTTACGAAAGAAGCGCGCGATTTTGGAAGTGAAATTGAAAACAAACAACCTTTTCTTGCTGTAGCCATTTTTGCGCCCGGCCTGGGCTACCGGCTCATGGCAGAATTTTATTCACGATTCAATAAGCCTTGCGTGCCTTACAAAATTTTCAAGGATGTGGAAGAAGCGATGCAGTGGCTAAGGACGTTTTAAAAGTTGACTCTTATTTGCCTTGAATAGACTTTAACAAGACTTTTATTTTCCGAAGCTTTAAATAATGCTTGCGAATTATAAAATCCCGGTTTGCATTCCTGCTGTATTGCAACAGCCTGTACAGAAAATGTTGGTGTCAATTTTCCGATTTCGAATGTTGCACCGCTATAACCACCACGTTTGTCTTTCGATTCGGGCAAAATTCCAAATGCTCCTACCTGCATTTTATTAAAATCGGTATTGGTATAATCAGAATTCCAACGGTAATAGAGTGTGTTATCTTTTATACAATATTCCAGTTCGGGTGTAAACCGGTTATGCAGGTATTGATTAAAAAACCAATTCAACTCTTTTCCTGTTTTACGATTTACCAATTCAATAAAACTTTCAGAAGAAATTTCTTTCATGCGATTCTCCATATAGAACGAATGAAGAATATCAAAGAACAAAGAATCATTTGCAACCACATGTCGCAGCGAATGCAGAACCCAGGCGCCTTTCATGTAAATATCCCCGTCTTTATAATTGAAATAGCGAATTCCTTTTTCTCCCACCAGCGGACGGCGATTGATAATGAACAAACGATAATTCAAAAGGTAATTTTCGTAAGCCGCATAACCTTTTGTTTTTTCCACATACAATGCTTCTGAATATGTTGCAAATCCTTCGTGAATCCATCCTTCTGCTAAATCATTTCCTGTAACTGCATTGCCCCACCACTCATGCGCAGCTTCATGTAAAATGATGTAATCAAATCCATTCCGCGGATCGTTCTTATACCCATTTCCATAGGCAATCCCGGATTGATGCTCCATTCCTGCATAAGGCGATTCAACTAATTTAAAACCATCTTTATAAAAAGCATACGGACCAAAAGTCGCTTCGTAAAAGGCGATGTATTTTTTTGTTTGCTGAAAATGTGTTTTTGCTTTTTCGTAATTCTGTTCAAGGACGTAATGGTTCAGCTGTAATGTATCATGCGTTACTTTGCTGTAATAAGTGTCGTGCAATAATTTGTAATTGCCGATGTAGAAAGTAATGTTGTAAAGGTTGATAGGATTTGAAACGTGCCAATGAAAAGCTGTGCGCCCCATTTCATTCGTTGCCGGAAAGCTCGTTTCTGAAATTAATTCTCCATTACTGATGGCTTTTAATTCTGCAGGAACAGTAAGTGTTACATCCACACTATCCGGTTCATCATTCAAAACATCTTTGCACGGCCACCATGAACTTGCGCCTTCTGTTTGACAAGCAACACCCCACCATGGTTTTTTCAAATCATCTTCTTTACGAACAAATCCACCTGACCACGGCGCTTTTTTCGCTTCGGATGGCGTACCCGAAAAACGAATTCCGATTGCAAAGGAATTTCCTTTACGAATGGTGTGCGGCATCTTCACGAATACTGCATTTTCCTTTCTTGAAAAAGTTGCAGGATCAATATTGATCACATCAACATGCGGACGTTTAACCGGGACAAGCTCCGTTACCTCGCAAGAAGATAAGCGCATTGACTCCGCAAGATCTAATTGCACAGTATCAATATCTGTAAGGGCGACAGAGGTAATGACAACAATTCCTGTGATTGATTTATCCTTTTTGAGGTCCTGCCCGAATTCTACATCCAGCTTATAATGTTTTACATCGTAACAAGTTCTGAATTTCGTTTCCTGGTTTCCGAGTAAAACACGTGCTGCTGTTTTCTTCGGATATTTTCCGGCGCGATTCGGATTATGAATTTTGAAGTGAATGCCGATAATAGAACAACTGGCAAACAGGCAGAACAAAATAAAAACTAAGGAGAATTTTTTCATGGCAGGAAAAGGATGGATTGCCACAAAGACACGAAGGCACAAAGTTTTCTTAGTGTCTTTGTGCCTTCGTGGCAATAAAAATTAAAGATTCGCTAATTGCTCTTCAAGCGCTTTGATCTTTGATTCGGCGTCCGCTTGTTTGCGACGTTCGAGTTCGATCAATTCAGGTTTTGCATTCGCAACGAATTTTTCGTTCGCTAATTTTTTCTGAACCGACTCCAAAAAGCCTTTATTGTAAACGAGGTCTTTTGTAAGACGCGCTTTTTCTTCTTCCGGATTTACATTGCTGGTGAGCGGAACGAAATATTCATTCGCCTTAACCATAAATCCTTGTGCGCCGGCAGGTTTTTCGTTTACATAATTTACTTTCGAAACACCGGCAAGCTTTTGAATGACAGAATCAAAAGAATCATCAGGCGAAGAAGATTTTACTACGAGCTCTACCGTTTCACGCGGATGAACATTTTTCTGGTTGCGGATATTTCGCACTTGCGCAACAACATCGATTGCAAAACCGAATTTCTCAAGGAACAAGGTGCTGTACGATTGAACTTCAGGCCATTTCGCAACAACACACGCATCACCGAAAGAACGCTCAGCAATGTTGTGATACAATTCTTCTGTAATGAAAGGCATGAACGGATGAAGCACTTTCAGAATACGTTCGAAAAATATAATGGTGCAGGAATAGGTTTGTTTGTCAATAGGTTTTGCTTTTCCGTCAACAAATTCAGGTTTGATCATTTCTAAATACCATGCGCAGAAATCATCCCAAACTAATTTGTATGTCGCCATTAACGCATCAGACAAACGGAATTTGGTAAACAAATCGTTGATCTCCGCAAGCTGCTGGTTGAATTTTGCATCAAACCATTCAATTGCAATCTTCGAAATTTCAGGTTGCGCAATGGAATCATCTATATCAAAACCCTTCACTAAACGATAAGCATTCCATATCTTATTCGAGAAGCTTGCTCCCTGCTCACAAAGTGAATCATCAAACGGCAAATCATTTCCTGCAGGCGAGCACAAAAGCATTCCTACACGCACGCCATCCGCGCTGTATTTCTTAATAAGATCTAAGGGATCAGGAGAATTTCCCAACGACTTCGACATTTTTCTTCCTTGCTTATCACGCACAATTCCTGTGAGATAAACATTGGTGAAAGGTTTGTCGCCTTTATATTCATAACCTGCAATGATCATTCGCGCCACCCAGAAAAATAAAATTTCAGGAGCAGTAACGAGATCGTTTGTCGGGTAATAATAATTGATGTCAGGATTTCCTTTATAATCTTTTCCTCCGCCAAAAACTTTCGGATCAAAAACAGAGATAGGCCAAAGCCAGGAAGAAAACCAGGTATCCACGACATCTTCGTCTTGATGAATATCTTCAATTTTCAATTTTGAATTTTGAATCTTGAATTTTTCAAATGCTTCATCAGCTGTTTTTGCAACTACGAAATTTCCTTCTTCGTCGTACCATGCAGGAATACGTTGTCCCCACCAGAGCTGTCGTGAAATGCACCAGTCGTGTACATTTTCCATCCAGTGCTTATAGGTATTGATGAATTTCTCGGGAATGAGTTTGATGTTTTCATTCAATACATTTTCCAGCGCAGGTTTTGAAATTTCCTTCATGGAAACAAACCATTGCAACGACAAACGCGGCTCGATTACAGCATTTGTACGTTCGGAATAACCAACATTATTTTTAATCTCTTCAACTTTCACAAGATGTCCTGCTTCTTCAAGATCTTTTACAATTTCTTTGCGAACAGCGAAACGATCTTTTCCTACATATAATTTTGCCGCAGGACTCATTGTTCCATCCGGATTCAAAATATCAATGGAAGCTAGATTATGTTTTTTTCCTAATTCATAATCGTTACGATCGTGCGCAGGAGTAACTTTCAAAGCGCCTGTTCCGAATTCTTTATCTACATATTCATCGTAAATAATTTCGATCGGGCGATTTAATAAAGGAACGATTACTTTTTTGCCTGCCAGTTTTGCATAACGCTCATCTTCGGGATGAACACAAACAGCAGTATCACCTAAAATTGTTTCAGGTCGTGTAGTGGCAATCGTCACCCATTCATCTTCTGTGCCTTCGATTTTGTACCTTAAATAATACAATTTCGAAGTCGCCTCTTTCATGATTACTTCTTCATCCGAAACAGCGGTCAATGCAGAAACGTCCCAGTTGACCATTCGTGTTCCGCGGTAAATATGACCTTTCTGGTAGAGATCAATAAAAACATCGATCACGGATTCGCTCAGCTCTTCTTCCATTGTAAAACGCGTACGTTCCCAATCGCAGGAGGCGCCGAGCTTTTTGAGCTGCTCTAAAATAATTCCGCCGTATTTTTCTTTCCATTCCCACGCGTATTTCAAAAACTCATCGCGGGTCAGATCTTTTTTGTTAATTCCTTTTTCTTTCAGGAGCGCAACTACCTTAGCCTCAGTAGCAATGGAAGCATGGTCGGTCCCCGGAACCCAGCACGCATTCTTGCCCAGCATTCTTGCCCGGCGCACCAGCACATCCTGGATAGTGTTATTTAACATATGCCCCATGTGCAGCACGCCTGTAACGTTAGGAGGCGGAATTACAATGGTATACGGCTCACGATCATCGGGAACAGAGCGGAAAAAGCCCTGGTTATTCCAGAAGTCATACCAGCGCTCTTCAGCGGCAGAAAATTCAAAGGTTTTTGCGATTTCCATAAATAGCTTATCTTCGGTACTTCCCTTTATTTACAAGGGCTGTAAAGCTAATAATTTTCGCCGAGTCAATAGTTTAAGGAAGCCTGACTATGGCATGATTTTAGCTGTTGAGAACCGAAACTATTACACTCCTAATCATCAAAAAACTTTTACAATGAAAAAATTGCTCCTCCTGCCGCTTTTGTGCCTCGGTTTTATCACCGTTTCTAAAGCGCAAGCTCCTGTAACTTCCGGAATGGAATCTAAAAATGGTCCGGTTATGACCTTTGATGTTCTTGAATACAATTACGGAACTATCAAACAAGGTGAATCTGTAACCTACGAGTTCAAATTCAAAAACACAGGTCGTGAGCCATTGATCATTAATAATGCTGTCGGATCATGTGGCTGCACAGTTCCTGATTATCCAAAAGAGCCGATCAAACCAAATGGTTCAGGCATCATTAAAGTGACTTTTAACTCTGCAGGTAAAATGGGCATGCAGGACAAAACAGTTACTTTGACATATGACACTGACAAAACTATTGTTCTTCATATTAAAGGAAATGTAGAGGCTGCAGCTGCACCAAAAGATGGCCAGACAGCACCACAAGGCGGCGCTTCAACACCGGCCCCTAAATCAACTACAACACCTGCAACTACAACAGCTCCAAAAGGCACAAATGGTCCTGCTACAGCACCAAAAACTGCTACTACAGCTCCTGCATCTACAGCGCCAAGAACAACAGCTCCAACAACACCAGCTGAAAAGCCGAAACACTAATTTTAAAACCCTTTTTCCAAATGAAAAAGCTGATCGCAATTTCTGTCCTTTGCTTTGGTTTTGCTGCTGCTAATGCACAAACGGTTACCAAACCGGCTCCAACAGCAACCAAACCGGCTCCTGCTGCTACTAAACCAGCTCCGGCTGCAACAACAAAGACTGCACCTGCAACTACGCAAACAGCCCCGGCCGCAACAACTCAAACCAAGGCTGATCCTGGTTATAAGTTTGACAAAACCACACACGATTACGGCACTATCAAAAAAGGTGGCGAGCCTAATTGTGAATTCCGCATCACGAATACAAGCAAAGAAATGCTTGTAATCACTGAAGCGCACGGTTCATGTGGCTGTACGGTTCCAACTTATCCGAAAGAGCCGATCAAACCGGGACAAACTGTTGTAATCACAGTTCACTACGATACAAATCGTATCGGACCTTTTGAAAAGCAGGTTACAGTGACTTTCCAGGGAAAAGATACTCCTGCAGTTCTTAAAATTAAAGGAACTGTTGAAGCTCCGCCTTCTGAAACATCTTTCCCGGGACCAGGTTCAACACCAACAAATGGTGCAACCCCGGTAAATAACTAATCAGCCACAATCCGATGAAACGATTCATTCCTGTATTGTTTTTGCTTGTCGCTTCCATGCGTTTGTCTGCACAAGCACCCGTTGCTCTTGCAGATCCGAATGCACCTGTGATCACTTTTGCAGAAACAGAGATCAACTTCGGAAGTATTGTTTACGGAACAGAGGCAATTCGTGTTTTTACATTTACAAATACAGGAAAAACACCATTGATAATTACCAGCATCAAAGGTCAGTGTGGTTGCACTACATTACCTGAAGGCTGGCCAAAAGATCCGATTCCTCCCGGGGGAACAGCTTCTTTTAAAGTAAAATATGATACAACAAATCGTCCGGGAATGTTTGACAAAAAGATCACAGTAACATCGAACGCATCGAATGCAATTGTTGACGTAAAAATTAAAGGTACAGTAACTCCCGCCGGCACACCGGCCACAGGCGGGAATTAATTTTGGTTAAAACTAAATTTTTGTGCCTCACCCCTTTGGGAGATTTTTATAGCGATGGGCATTGTGGTGTTCCCTCTCCGGGGGAGAGGGGGATTTAGATTTTCTTCTCACGAAATTTTGCTGAAACCTTTCTATGAAAACTTCCAATCCCCCTCTCCCTGGAGAGGGGGATTGGAAATGTTCGTGAGATGAAATCTCCCACGGGGTGAGGCAGGCTTGATTTTTGTTGGTTAGATAAACCCAAATCCCGCTGCATGAAAAAATTTCTCCTCTTTTTTATTCTTCTTTTTTGTTATGCGAATTCGGAAGCACAAAGTATTCCACCCCCACTCGATCTGAATGAGCCGGTGATGACGTTTGATTCTTTAACTCAAAATTTTTGTGATGTAAAACCGGGTACACAGGTCCTGGAGAATTTCTATTTTAAGAATACAGGGAAATCCCCTCTTATTATTACTGGTGCGCGCGGTTCAGGTGGGACGGTTGCAGATTATCCGAAAGAGCCGATAGCGCCGGGAAATAAGGGAGTGATTGTTATTCGTTTTTGTACGGATGGTAAAATGGGGTTGCAGGATAAAACAACTACGATCGAATCGAATAATCGGGATGGAAATATTGTGCTGCATATAAAAGGAAATATCACGACCGGTCCGTTTGCGCTCATCAGGTTTGATTCGACATCAATCAGTTTCGGAAAAGTGGAACAGGGAACATTGATTGTTAAAGAATTTCATTTTACAAATGCAGGTAAAGCAAATCTCATCATCAGGAATGTAGTATTTGGTCATGGCGCTAACTATGCGGAATGGCCAAAGAATGAAATTCCGCCGGGTGAATCGGGTGTAATTAAAATAACGCAAACCACTTCTGACCGAACAGGACCATTGAGTAAATCGATCGACATTCAATCGAACAGTGAAAATGGAAGTGTTCAGCTGCAATTGACAGGATGGGTTTATGCAGTGCAGTATATGAAATTCGATTCAACAACTTATCATTTTGAAAAAGTAAAACAGGGTGAATATGTAAGGCTTGAAATTCCTTTTACAAATACCGGAACAACACCCATTCAAATAACTGATTGTGTTACTGCCTGCGGATGTGATGTTGCTGAAGCACCTCGTGAACCGATTCCTCCCGGTGGAAAGGGTGTAATAAAATACCTGCTTAATACGGATGCCAGAAGAGGAGTACAGCATAAGCAGATTATCATTAGGTATAATAATGACCAGGTAGTAGTATTAAATATTATCGGCGAAGTCACTCCGCCTTACAAACCGGATTAACATTTCGTGGCGTAGTATTTGCAGTTAGTGAATTACCTAACAAACTAAAATTTTCTCCAATGAAAATGTTCCTACTCGCTGCAATTCTTATGACCGGATTTTTATCTGTGTCTGCACAACCGCAATCTACCGCCGGGATCGATCCATCTGCTCCGGTGATGACATTTAAACAAGACACGATTGATTTCGGAACGGTAAAACAAGGAACGAAAGTGGAAATGGATTTTGTATTTAAGAATACAGGAAAAACACCATTGATCATTACCTCAGCAGAAGGATCGTGCAGCTGTACCGTTCCTAATTATCCGAAAGAGCCGATTGCCCCGGGTAAATCAGGAACAATTCACGTGGTGTTTGATTCTGCCAATAAAATGGGACTACAGCATAAAACAGCCACGATCATTTCGAATAACGGTGACGGAAATATAGTTCTTCATCTTAACGGAACAATTGTAACACCCTAAATGAAATACAAAAGAGCAAATATCAAATCCCAAGACAATGTTTGGAATTTGGTATTTGCTCTTTTTGTTTTTTTAAATTGTAACTTCATTTCATGAAAAGGCTCCTCGCATTCGTATTTCTCATCAGCGTTTTTGCTTTCAGGGTTTCTAATCCCTGCCTGCAACGCGCAGCTCAACACGTGGGCAGGCAGGCCGCTGCAATGACATTTGATTCGGTGAAACATAATTTCGGAATGATTCACCAGGGCGATATTGTTTCGCATGAATTTACCTTTACAAATACCGGCGATGAACCTTTAATTATTACCGAAGCAGAAGTATCGTGTGAATGCACGAAAGTAGATTTCCCAAAACAACCGATTCAAACAGGACAAACAGGAATAGTAAAAGTTACTTTCGACAGCAAAAGTGCAATGGACCGCCAGGAAAGAACGGTGATCGTAAAATCAAATGCTTCGAATTCACCGGTTACGCTTACGTTTAAGGCGATTGTGCTGAAGCGGAAAGGTTAGCAGCCGCTCCTGCCTGCCGCAGCAATGCACGCGCGTCTGCAGGCAGCGGTTTCGCAGATTTACGGTGATTATTTAAGGCATGCCCGATTTTCCTGTATTTTTTATCTGCGAAAATCAGCGAAATCAGCGGCTATTTGCGACCTTTACCATCCTAGAAACTTCCCATGCCAAAAGTATCCCAGAAGGCGGATCATATGCCGTCGTCCCCTATTCGCAAGCTTGTTCCATTCGCTGAAAAAGCGAAAAAAGAAGGCAAGAAAATCTATCACCTCAATATCGGTCAGCCCGACATTGAAACTCCTGAGGTGATGTTGAACGCGATTAAGAATTCCAACATAAAAATTATTGAATATTCCCATTCTGCAGGAATTGAATCATATCGCAAAAAGCTTGCTGCTTATTACCGCAAGTTCGATATGCCTGTGGAGATGGAAGATATTATGATCACCACAGGCGGATCGGAAGCGATTGAAATTGCGATGCTGACTTGTTTCAATCCGGGTGATGAAATCATAATCCCGGAACCATTTTATGCGAACTACAATGGATTTTCCTGCGCGGCGGATCTCATCGTAAAACCAATTCGTTCTTCTATTGAATCCGGTTTTGCACTTCCTCCTATTGAAGCGTTTGAAAAAATGATCACGCCGAAAACAAAAGGCATCATGATCTGCAATCCGGGAAATCCTACAGGTTATCTCTACACACGCGAAGAGCTGGAAGCATTGAAGCAGCTGGTTTTGAAGTACGACCTGTTCCTTTTGTCGGATGAAGTTTACCGCGAGTTTTGCTACGACGGAAAGACCTATGTTTCTGTTATGCATCTCGCAGGACTTGAAAACAATGTAGTGCTTCTCGACTCCATTTCGAAACGTTACAGCGCATGCGGTGCACGAATCGGCGCGCTGATCTCGAAAAATAAAGAGGTGATGGCGAACGCAATGAAATTTGCGCAGGCACGATTAAGTCCGCCAACATTCGGACAGATCGGCGCTGAGGCTGCTTTGGAAACACCGCAATCTTATTTCGATGGTGTAATTATGGAATATACAGCACGAAGAGATTTTGTGATTGAAGCGCTGAATAAAATGGACGGAGTTTTTTGTCCGAAGCCAAGCGGGGCATTTTATTGCATTGCGCGTTTACCAATTGACAATGCAGATATTTTCTGTCAATGGCTTTTGGAAAGTTTTAATCACAGCGGAGAAACAGTAATGCTTGCTCCTGCGACAGGATTTTATTCTACGCCGGGAGCGGGAACAGATGAAGTGCGTATCGCCTACGTTCTGAATCGCACGGATCTGAAAAATGCGATGATCTGTCTCGATGAAGCATTAAAAGTTTACCCGGGAAGAACCGTGAAAAAAACTACCGTCGCTATACATTGAAAACCTTTTTCCTTTTTCTTTTCTCTTTTTTATTCGCGACAGCAAACGCGCAGAATGCTGACATCCGTCTTTTACGCAACATCAACGGTCCTGAAAATTTGCGAATCGACAGAACGATGCGGTTTACTTCGCAGACGGTAGCTCCATTGATGATTGGAATTCCTGCAGGGTTGCTGGCTTACGAATATTTCAGGAAAGATGGTGATATCCGGAAACCTGCTGTTGTTTGTTTTTCGCTTGCTGCGAGTGTGAGCATTACGCTTGGATTGAAATACACTGTCAATCGTCCGCGGCCTTATGTTACTTACCCGGATATTTTCAGGCATGATACGCATGCGGGTCCGAAATCTTTTCCTTCGGGGCATACTTCTTCTGCGTTTGCGCTGGCGACTTCGGTTAGTTTGTGTTACCCGAAGTGGTATGTGATTGCGCCGGCTTATATCTGGGCGTTTACAGTTGGTTATTCGCGCATGCATTTGGGTGTGCATTACCCGACGGATGTTTTGATTGGCGCGTTGATTGGTTCGGCATGTGCGTGGGGAACGTGGGAGCTGAACAGGTATTTGGTGAGGCAGCAGAATCAGCAGTAAATTTTATTGGGGAGATTTTTCTCTTGCGTTTGCCTTTTCTTGAAGGACGTGGATGCTAAGGTGTAGTTTGGCTAAAGCCGGTTTCGTGTGGGCGTTTTACCCCGCCATAAATGACGATGCACCACTGCTTCTCTCCAATAAAGAAAGCGACCCTTTGCAGAATCGCTTTCTTTATTTCTGAAGACTTTATTATTGAACAATAATCGATTTCGTTTTTACACTTCCGTCTGCAGTGAGCTTCACGATGTAGGTTCCTTTTGCAAATCCTGTTGTGTTGATTTGTGCTTTTCCGAAGCCTGCAGATGTTTCTGTGGTTTGCATTGGAACTGCAATCACTTTTCCTGTTACATCAACGATTTCGATTTTCACTCCTGTTTTATTCGGGAGGAAAAAAGAAACGGTTACACTTTCTCCATTCGCTGATGGAACAGGATATGGTTCGTAAAGTTGTGGCGTGATGATCAAATCGGAATACATGTGTTCCTGCACGGCAACTGTTGAATCGATGATAATATTCTCATCACCGAGCTGGTACGGCAAATAAGCATAATACACGATCATCATTTCATCGGTGGTGGATTCGCCTTCCCAAACTGCTTGTGGTGGATTGTTCGGATTAGATGGATTGTTTACGGTATTATCATACACCGCGTGCGCGTAAAGTGTGCTGCCATACGGAACGTGAACGGGCTGACGATAATTGTAAAAACCCTGCCAGTGAAAATCCCAATCATTGATTTGGATCAAAGGAATTGTATCTGCCAATGGCGTTACTGCATAATTTGTAATTGACTTACCGATCAAATGCATGTGCGGCGCGATGCTGATAATGGTTGCATCAAGGCTGACAAATTCCTGCGCGTAAAATGTTTGCACCTGGTTGGCCGGAATATACAACGGACCATTTGTAAGCGATGTGGAATGATTGATTACCGGGGCAAGCGAAACATTTCTTACTAAGCCGGAAGAAAATGTCATTCGTACCTGTGTGCTGTCGACCTGGTTGAATGTTCCGCCGGGATAATGCACCTGGAAAATCAAATTTGTATTTGCCTCCAGCTTTATTCCCATGTTAGCCGGAAGCTGATACATATCCTGTCCGGGAACCCAACCAAGTACAAGGGTTGCTGTGTTTGAACCAACGCCACCAAAATTTGTATACCCCGGAGCCGGATCTGCATTATCAAGATTAACGCAGGTGTTGGCCTGGTCCTGGTACACCAAAACGTGGTGAACAATTGCGCGGTTACCCGGAAGCACTTCGATCTTTGTGATGTATTCTGTGCTGGCATTTCCACTTGGTACTACGAAGCAGCGATAAAGATCTGTTGCTGTATTTACGGTGTACAGTGGAATTTGTGCAACGAGATCAGGATTAGTGATGGCTGCAATTCCTGTATAAGTTGGTGGTGTTGGAGCAGATGCTAAATTTCCCGGTTGAGCGCCTGTTGAAGCCCAGTCAACGATGGTTTGAATTTCTGCCTGTGAAAGAATCCGCTCATCACAAAAGCGTGTGTAGGCTGTATCGGGAGGCCACGGTGGCATAATGCGCTGTGAAACATCATTCGCCATATCACCTGCATTCGGAAATGCATCAGCGTAGGTCATTAGTGAAAATGGTGCGATGCCGGTTGCATTATGGCAACTGGTGCAATGCTGGTATAAAATCGGTGCTACATCTGTCGCCCATGTTGGTTGTGCGATCCCGGTTTTGATGAGGAAAAATGCGGCGAAAATGAAAAGTAACTTTTTTGACATCGGGAGTGTTTGAATTTTAATGCAAGTTACTCAAAAACACAGCGCAAAAAAAGAGGCTGATCGATTGACCAGCCTCTTTTTTACGGGTTTATGAAAATTAATTTTTAATCAATACAGGAATCGCACGCATTGCTTCCGCTGTCATGATTTTCACGGTGTACATTCCGGGTGTTTCAATAAAAATCGGAAGCTGTCCACCGGAATAATCCAGGTGAGCGCTTGCATAAACAACTTGTCCGAGTGAATTTATTACTTCAACCTGCACATCTGCTGCTGAAGGAATATTCACGAACAGGGTAAAGTTTCCTTCTGATGGATTAGGGAAAACGCCTACAGAACCTGCTACGCCTAATGTATGTGTAGAAGTTGTGAAGTTTACTGTTACAGTTACCACCGAACTGCATCCTGCTGCATCAGTTACTGTTACTGTGTAAACTCCCGGGAGCAAACTGTCTGCTGTCATAGCAGTATCGCCGTTCGACCAGAGGTAAGTGAATGGCCCTGTTCCGTTTGTTGTGGTTGCGGTTGCTGTTCCATCTGCACAAACGGCACATGACGCGGCAACTGAAGAAGCAGAAGCGCTGTAGCTGCTGCAATCATTTCCAACAGCAACGGTATCACTTGTTGTGCAACCGAACTGATCTGTTACAGTTACAATATAGGAACCCATTGCAAGATTATTTTCTGTTGCAGCAGTTCCGCCGCTCGACCATGCGTATGTGAAAGGCGCGCTTCCTTCAGTAAGTGTGACTGTTGCTGAACCGTCTGTACAAGCGCCGCATGTTGCATCTGTGCTTGTTGCAAGTGAAGAGAAGCCGATACAAGGATCACCGAAGTTCGGACGAATTACATAAGGCTTCATGAATCCTGCACCGAAGTCTTCATTGTTTGCCCAACCTGTGATCGGACTTGTCGGCCAGTCTACCCATGTTGTTCCGGGGACGAAAATTGTATTTGTTTGTCCGAGTGCCAGCGTGGAATCAAATTCAATTGCAGTTACTACATACATGCCCGGTGTTAATGACATTGGACCGCCGTCAATCATTATTGTGTAAAGACGTGCAGAGTCATCCTGGTAAAGAATTGTATCTGTGAAAGCAATAATTTGATTTGGTGCTCCTGAAAGCATATCCCACACTACTGCTGCAGTACGACGACCTGTATAACCGCGGGTCATGTAATAAGAAATGGATGTCAACGGATCAGCGCTGCTTACTACTTCGAATTGCTGACCGAGATAACCGCCATTTCCTGCACCGATTCCAAGTGATCCTACAACATTCCCATCGTCGCGTGCGTATATGCTGTCGTCAACGATAAGAGTCCTTGAAAGTGAATTATTTGCAGGAACCTGGTCGGTGCTGCTTGTAGTTACGGTATAAGTGTAAGTATAAAGATCAATTGCGGCCGGTGGTGTGTAAGAACCAACAGTTAACGTTGAAGTAGCATTTGGTGCAAGTGAACCAAGCACAGGGCTGGAGTTAGTATACACCTGTGTCATTGTTCCGTCAAATACACTGAATACCAATTGTACGTTCGTAATTGCGCTCGAACCATTATTGCGGACAACACCTTTAATTGTATTTGGTGTGCGTTGCGATGTTGGTTCAATTGTGTACTGCATGGAATCCACACTCAACAATTCTGCATCGAAATTCACTTGTACCTGCACTAGAATATCATCAACGAGCAATAAAAATTTATCATTCGAATTATTTCGGAACCCGATGTAAACGGATTGACCTGCATACGCAGAAAGACTTACGGAATGGGAAGTCCATGTGCTTGCTTCAGCGGCGGTTGAGAAGATAACTGTTGAGCTGGTAAGCTGATTTCCGATCACACCTGTTCCGCCGGTAGGAGCAATAGTCATGATACGAACTTCATAACCATCCAGGAATGTTGGATCGTACGCTACAGCATTCCATGAAAGCACCGAATTCGCAGGCAATGGCCCGATCACCGGTGTCCACATAAAATCATTTGCAGCTCCTACAGGTGAATACCATGAAGTGCTGAATGCACAAGAGTCAGCAACGTTAAAGTTGAAATCTTCACGACGTTCCCATGCTTCATTCACATAAGAAACCTGTGCATCAGGTGTGCGGTTATCCACATTGCGAAGTAGCATTCCGGGAGCCATGGTATATGTTCCGGGTCCGCCTGCTGTTGGTCCGGGGATTCCATCGAAATCTTCGGAATAAACGATTTGCGCATTCAGGCTTAAGCTTCCGAATAGTGCAAAAAATGAAAATGCGAGTAAGTGTTTTTTCATGAAAGAGTTGAGTTTTTTGTATGGATGCAAAGGTAGGGAAAAGGGGGAAACTAGGGAAATTAGGGAATTAGGGAAATGGGAGCTATAGGCAATTAACAAATCGAAACTGGAAGATTAGAAATTCGGGAAATGCAACCTAAAATATAGAATGTGATGAAGGTCTAATTACTTCTTTACCTAATTTCTCAATTCTTAATTATTTATCCCCTTAATTTCCTATTTTCCTTTTCCTTACTCAAAATCGCTGTAGAGAAGATACTTTTTTCGAATGAGTTTGAATTTCATGATGGCGGGGCGCCAGGAGGCTTTTATTTGCTCCTCTGTTTGTCCGGCTATGATTTGTTCTTGTAGTGTTTTTGTTCCGGCAAGGCGCACGAAAAAAGAATTGAAATAAGTTGACTGCTCCGGCATGTCTTTGTAAGACGACATCAACCAGTAGAGATAAACGCCTTTGTAATCGCGCACGTACAGCAACGCGAAATCATGAAGATCGTGGCCGTAACAAAGTTGTTTTTCGTAAGGAGGCTTTTTTGCGCCGGTGCGTGAAGCGGGTGTGAATTGATACGCCGCATTTTTAAGCTTCGGATGTCCGACCACCTGGAAAGGCAAATCGGTTCCTCTTCCAACGCTCATCACTGTTCCTTCAAAAAGACAAAGCGATGGATACAAATACACGGAAGCCATATTCGGTAAATTCGGTGATGGTGCAACCGGCAATTGATACCAGTCATTGTGATTATAATTATCACAGGTAACAACTTTCAGATCGCACTGAATTCCATTCGCCAGCCACTTTTCTCCATTCACCATTTTGCTGTATTCGCCAATGGTCATTCCATACACCAGCGGAACAGGATGAATTCCGACAAACGATTTATTCGCCGGTTCTAAAACAGGTCCATCTACATAATAGCCATTCGGATTAGGACGATCGAGAATGATCAATGTTTTTTTCTGCTCTGCGCAGGCTTCCATTACATTGGTCATTGTTGTGATGTAAGTATAACAACGCACACCTACATCCTGCAAATCGTAAATGACAATATCGATTCCCTTTAAATCCTGTGGTAATGGTTTTACATGATCGCCGTAAAGGGAAATGATGGGTAAACCTGTTTTTGCATCAACAGCATTGCCAATTTCTTCGCCATTACTTGCCATTCCGCGGAAACCATGTTCAGGGCAAAATATTTTTTTGACTTTTACTTTAAGTGAGATCAAACTATCCACGAGCGAAGTGGAATTGATCATTGAAGTTTGATTGGCAACTACCGCCACATTTTTTCCTGCGAGCCATGGCAGATAAACCTCGGTTCGTTCAGCTCCGGTTTTAATATCCGCATCTGTTTTTTCATCATTCAATTGCGTACGAATAATGATCTGCGAATTCCCTGTGAAGGAAAAAAGAAGGGTGAAGAGAAGGATGAGCGGGAAGGATTTCATCGGGGAGTGAAATTACTAAAAAAGGTTGGTGGTTGGTGGTGAAAAAAAAGTTGTCAATAGTCAGTAGTCAGTCAGTTATTGAATTAGCAAATAACGTGCAAAAAATTTTTGTACCGACCACCAACCCTTTTGACCACCTACTACCAACCTTTTTGACCACCTACCACCAACCTTTTCATTGACTATCTTTACCGCCAATGTCACGATTTTATTTCGAACGTCTTATTGCGCGGCGGATGCTTAACCAGGCGGATGCGGGTGGACGTATGTCGCGGCCGATTGTGCGTGTGGCGGTGGGCGGAATTGCAGTAGGGCTTGCGGTGATGATCCTGACGCTGGCAGTGATGAACGGGTTTCAGAAATCTATTCGTCAGAAAGTAATAGGATTCGGATCGCATATCCAGATCATGGGATTTGATACGAATGAATCTTTTGAAACGGATTCGATGAACCGCAATCAGCCTTCAATTGAAGAAGTAAAAAAGCTTCCCGGTGTGCGGCATGTGCAGGTTTTCGGGTTGAAGCCGGGTATTATTAAATCGGGCGATCAATTGCTTGGCGTGGTGCTGAAAGGCGTGGATAAAGATTTTGACTGGACGTTTTTTAAGCAGAACTTAAAAGAAGGTGCAGTTTTTAATTTGCCGGATACGGTTTCGAACCAGGTTATGGTTTCGAGATACATTGCGGATAAGATGGGATTGAAAGTGGGAAAAAAATTCAGGATGTTTTTTCTGCGCGGATCTGAAACGAAACAGCGTGCATTTATGGTTTCGGGAATTTACGATACGGGATTGACGGATGGTTTTGACGATCGTTTTTTGTTGTGCGACATTCGCCAGGTGCAGAAATTAAATGACTGGGATACGAATCTTGTTGCGGGATTTGAAGTGCTTGTGGATAATTACGAAGCGCTGGATAAAGCAACGGAAGATGTAAATAATACGATTGACATTACAATGAATGCGCAAAGCATAAAAGAATTGACACCACAAATCTTTTCGTGGCTGGATGTGCTGGATGTGAATGCGGTGATCATAATTGTGCTGATGTTATTTGTGAGCATGATCAATATGATAAGCGCGCTTATTATTTTAATTCTCGATCGCACAAACATGATCGGAACAATAAAAGCTTTAGGGGCATCTGACAAAAGTGTGATCCGTATTTTCCTTATGCATGCCTCAAAACTTATTTTATTTGGCTTGCTGATAGGAAATGCATTAGGATTAGGCATGTGCTTTTTGCAGGATGAATTCGGACTGGTGCATTTGGATGAAGTTTCTTATTACGTTAAAACTGTTCCGATTGCAATTGACTGGGTAAATGTGCTGCTGCTGAATTTGGCGACGCTGGTGTTGTGCCAGTTGGCGTTGCTGCTTCCTGCGTTGATCGTGACGAGGATTTCTCCGGTGAAGGCGATTAGGTTTAGTTGAGGTTGGCTTCCAGGGTCTCCAAGCTGAAGCATGGAGATGTAAGGACACTTCTCCTCTTTAGCCCTGATGGAGGCATTTGTTGAAGCTCTTTTTCTTTCATCATTAGGCGAGTTTAAGAAACTCGCCTAATGATGAAAGAAAAAAGCGACTGCCGAGAGCAGGAATAGCTTCTGAAAAAAGCCATTGTTCCATCCCCTAAAATCTCCGAACTCATAACTCCAAACTCATAACTAAAACCTTACCTTTGCGCCTCCATAAATCCAAAGAAAAGTGAATCCTTCCAAACAAGTTTACGACAACGTTCTCGGTACAATCGGAAATACTCCGCTGGTGCGTATTAATAACCTTACCAAAGGGCTGACGAAAGCGAAAGTTTACGCCAAGATTGAAACTTTTAATCCGGGTAATTCTATTAAAGACAGAATGGCGCTCAAGATGATTGAGGATGCTGAAAAGGACGGAAGACTGAAGCCGGGAGGAACAATTATTGAAGGCACTTCGGGTAATACAGGAATGGGGTTGGCGATTGCGGCGATCATTAAGGGTTACAAATGCATTTTTACTACTACTGATAAACAGTCGAAAGAAAAAGTGGATGCGCTGAAGGCTTTTGGTGCGGAAGTAATTGTTTGTCCGACCAACGTTGATCCGGAAGATCCGCGTTCTTATTATTCTGTTTCTTCACGTTTGATAAAAGAAGTTCCGAATTCGTGGAAGCCAAACCAGTATGATAATCTTTCGAATTCGCAGGCGCATTATGAGCAAACGGGTCCGGAAATTTGGGAACAGACGGAAGGAAAAATTACGCATTTGATTGTTGGCGTTGGAACGGGCGGAACAATTTGCGGAACAGGAAAATATCTGAAAGAGAAAAATCCGAATATTAAATGCTGGGGAATTGATACGTACGGATCTATTTTCAAAAAATATAAAGAGACCGGCATTTTCGATAAGAATGAAATTTACCCTTACATCACAGAAGGAATCGGGGAAGATTTTTTGCCGCAGAATGTTGACTTCAGCATTATTGATTTGTTTGAAAAAGTAACGGATAAAGATGCTGCTGTGATGACACGCCGCATTTCGAAAGAAGAAGGAATTTTTGCAGGGAATTCTGCAGGTTCTGCAATGGCGGGTGTTGTTCAATTGGCAGCGCAGCTGAAAGAAGGTGACCTGGCTGTTGTAATTTTCCATGATCACGGTACACGTTACCTTGGAAAAATGTTCAACGACGACTGGATGCGTGAGAAAGGATTTTTTGAGCCGAAAGGTCAGACTGCGAAAGATGTGGTATCGACGATCAAAGGCGGAACTTTAAAAGCGATTGAATGTACTGAGCCGATAGAACGCGCGGTGAAAATAATGCGTGAAAATGATTTTTCTCAAATGCCTGTAACAAACGGCGGAAGAATTGTGGGATCGATAAACGAAATGCAATTGTTCGACAGTCTTGTGAAAAATCCGGATAAAAAATCGGATGCTGTTGAAACGATCATGCAGGCGGCTTTTCCATTCGTGGATATTTCTACTCCTGTTGAATCGCTCGCGTCGATGATCACGCCTGAAAATCCTGCTGTGCTGGTGAGGGATTTTAAAACGGATTCGAATTTTATTATTACGCGGCATGATATAATAAAGGCGTTGTGCTAGTAGCTTTTGTCAGCCTTCGATACGCTTCGCTACTCAGTCTGACAAAAGCTACTATGTGAACTTCTTCATTGATACTATTTGGTGCTCTTCGGGCAACTTTGATATTCACGGTGACAAAAAGTAATATTGCGCTAGTTCCTTTTGTCAGCCTTCGATACGCTTCGCTACTCAGTCTGACAAAAGGAACTGTGGGGACATTTTCTTGGAATTATTTGATTTGATTCGTTGTTACTCGCTACTCAGTCTGACAAAAGGAATTTAGGGATTCTCTTCATTGATATTATTTAGCCGTATTCGATAATTTTCACAGCTTAGTCTGAGAAAAAAAACGAAGAATGATTTCTTAAAGCATTTATTTGTTTTGAAACTTTTCGTTAATTCGTCTGATAAATGATTGTTAATTATAAGCTATGAAAGATCGTTACTTTACTTACATTTTACTTTGCGCTGCTGATTCTTATTATGTTGGAATGACGAATAATCTTGACCTGAGATTTGAACAGCATGAGGAAGGAATTAATGAAGGTTCGTAATACTGCAGATCGCAGGCCGGTTCATTTAGTTTGGTGGGAAGATTTTAAATATGTAAATCTTGCTATTGCACGTGAGAAACAACTTAAGGGGTGGTCGCGTGCAAAAAAGGAAGCGTTAATTAATGGACAAGAAGAAAAATTACCTGCCCTTTCAAAGAAGAAGCCAAGGGCCAAAAAGAAATAACATTCAATCTCTATCTTTTGTCAGCCTTCGATACACTTCGTTACTCAGTCTGACAAAAGGTAGCGATTGAATTAAAAAGAGACGGCAGGAAAAAATTCCTGCCGTCTCTTTTTATATGACGAATTTTAATTTTCTACCACTCTCGTGTTGAGCGGGAGTTGCGGGAGCCGGTGTGTTGGCTGCCGTTAGAGGAGCTGTCATCATCATAATCTCCTCCTGACAAATTTGAATTGCTTACGCCGGTTTGTTCGTCGGGAGTGGCATAAAAGCCCTTTCCTGAAAAGCTTTCTCCACGATAAGATGAACCGGAATTATTTCCGCGCGAATTATTTCCTCCTCCGTAGGATGAACCGGGATTATTATTTCCGCGGGATGTATTTTCTCTTCCATATGATGAGCCGGAATTATTTCCACGTGAATTGTTTTCTCCGCCGTACGATGAACCCGAATTATTTCGTGAAAAATTGCCGCCTCCGTAGTATGAACCGGAATTATTTCCTCGCGATGAATTTTCTCTTTCATATGATGAGCCCGAATTATTTCCACGCGATGAATTTTCTCTTCCATAAGAATTGTTACCGTGCGAATTATTTCCCCGTGATGAATATCCGTGGCCGGATTGCTCGTCGTCTGAATCATCTTCGTATTCATTCTCGATATCGTCTTCGAAATCGTCATCATCGTCGTCATCATATGAGCCGCGCGCATCATGATCGTTGTAGGAGGAATTGCGATTGTTTCCCTGGCCGGAACGATTCTGCGAATTCCTATCGAATGCGTGACTGCGTGAATCATTTTCATAGAAGGAATCGAAATCTTCTTCTCTTGATTCACGATCATCATCTTCAAAATCATTGAAGCTGCGACGTGAGCTCAAATCACTGTCGTAACGTCCGCCACCTTGATTTCCGTATTGACCGGAATTCCCTGCATTGCCATATCGTGCGCTGCGCTCGTCGCGTTGATTTCCTCCCCTGCCGGAAGAATTACCTGAACCGGATGATGAGTTATAGCGTGCACTATTAGTATCGTCATCGCGCTGGTAGCGACTGCGTGAATTCCCCTGTCCACCCTGAGAATTCCGGGAAGCGGAACCTGCATTCGTTGAATTATTTCGTGAGCTGCGATTATCATTTTGATTTGATCCGCCGCGTGAGTTGCCGTGTTCTGAATTACGCGAATTATTATTCCTGTTATTTCGGTCGTCCTGGTCAATAGAACGTCCGCGCGGATTTTCATCTCTTCTGTACTGACCTGTTTCATTGTTCGAACCATAACGTGAACTGCGCTGATCATTTTCATTGTACCCGCTATGTGAATTCCTTTCTTGTCTTGAATTACCGAATGAATTGGAATAGGTATTTCTGTTGCCATGGCTTTTGTCCTGGCCATGTGAACCTCTTTCACTGTTTTGTGAAGAAGAGCTTCCGTTTGATCGTTGGTTTCTCATATCTTTTCGAGTTTTAATTATACTAAAGCAACAAACGCTATACCATCCGGTATCTCATTGTATCGTGCTGGTGTTTTGTGAAATTCATGTGGACAAGAATCTACATTTAACAATAGCATTCCACAATAAATTTTTATTAGTATCGCGGTTCTACTTGCTCATCAATATGAAGGAAATGATACTGACAGGAAGAAAATTCCTGCCAGCTTAAACTCCAGGTAGAAGAATTTCATCATAGTCTTTCAAGGCTACATCCATAAAGTGTAATTGAACAATTCATATTTATTAAATTTTTTCCTACTGCTTTTCTTTGGGAGTTGATTGGAATCAATTCATCTTTGCAATATGAAATTTAAGGATCAGATGCAGAGAGAAATTACGTTACAGGGTTTACCCGGGCGGATAATTTCTCTTGTTCCTTCACAAACAGAATTGTTGGCAGATTTAGGTTTAGAAAAAGAAGTGATCGGGATCACTAAGTTTTGTATTTACCCGATGGATTGGTTTCGAACCAAAGAAAGGATCGGTGGAACAAAAACATTGGAGCTGGATAAGATCAAATCGCTCAAACCGGATCTTATCATTGGCAATAAAGAAGAAAATGAAAAGGGCCAGGTTGAAGAGCTGATAAAAACAAAATGTGTGTGGATGAGCGACATCAAAACGCTTGGTGATGCTTGTGATATGATTCGACGCATTGGTGAGCTGACAGGGAAAAACGAAAGGTCGGAAGAATTAGCCGGGGAAATTGAAAAACGATTTTCCAAACTCCGCAAACAGATCAATAAATTTCCCAAAAAACGTGTTGCCTATTTTATCTGGAAATCGCCCTGGATGGTTGCAGGTGGCGATACGTTCATTGACCATATGCTGGGCATTTGCGGACTTGAAAATATTTTCGCCCAAATGCGTTATCCTGAAATAACGCTGGAAGAGCTGGCAGCAGAAAAGCCTGATGTTATTTTTCTGTCATCAGAACCTTATCCTTTTCGGGAAAAACACATTGAGCTGCTGCATGAAGTTTGTCCCGGTACGCAGGTGTTATTGGTAGACGGAGAATTATTTTCCTGGTACGGCACAAGATTGCTGAAATCTCCCGGCTACTTTTTTGAATTGCTTTCGTCTTTACATTGAGATTTCCTGTAGCGGGGGATTATGTACCTTTACCAATCATTCAAAATCACCCCATGATCCGGCGGATTTCGGTTTTGTTTCTTTCCCTCCTCTTCTGCTTTTCATTAAAGGCACAGGTTATTGATCGTGCACCTGTACAGGTGGGGCCGGTCCAATATACGGGTGAAAAGGTGGGAGTTGTGCTTAGCGGCGGTGGTGCTTCAGGGCTTGCGCACATCGGTGTTTTAAAAGCGCTGGAAGAAAATAATATTCCAATCGATTATATCTGCGGAACTTCAATGGGCGCTTTGATCGGCTGCCTTTATGCAGAAGGTTTGACGCCGACTGAAATTGAAACGTTGGTGAAATCAGAAGAGTTTTTAAGCTGGGCAACGGGAAGTGTTCGTCCTGATAATATTTATTATTTCAAGAAAAAAGAAGACGATGCTTCATGGGTAACCTTCAAGCTGAATCTTGATACTGCACTTTCATCCAATCTTCCGACGAATTTAATTTCTCCTGTGCAGCTTGATTTTGCATTGATGGAACGCACGGCCGCAGCAGCAGCGGCAGCAAATTACAATTTCGACAGTCTTTTTATTCCGTTCCGTTGTGTGGCTTCAGATGTTGCGGCAAAACAATCTGTTGTTTTTAAAGAAGGAGATCTAGGTGAAGCATTGCGCGCTTCGATGTCTTATCCGTTCTATTTGAAACCGATCAGCGTAAATGGGAAACTTTTGTATGACGGAGGTTTGTACAATAATTTTCCGGCGAATATCATGTACCAGGATTTCTTTCCTGACTTTATCATCGGAAGCAATGTTGCATCTGAATTTCAAAATCCGGATGAAGACAATCTTATTTCACAAATACGCGCGATGCTTACGAGCAAAACAACATTCGATGCACAATGTGAAAACGGAATTATTATTGAACCTGATGCGGACTGGCTCGGACTTTTTGATTTCGTAAATGCACAACGAATAATTGATAGTGGTTACGTTGCTACTATGCGGAAGATGGATACGATCAAAATGTCGGTTGTGCGGAGAAGTGATCCTGCGCAGCTTGCAGCGGGTCGTGCAGCGTTCATCGCGAAGCAGCCGAAAATTGTTTTTGATAATATTACCATTGAAGGAACGGGATTAAAAAAACGTCAGGTTGCATATGTTTCGCGTTTGCTTCGTCATCGTGAAAAATATGTTGCCATTGAAGATTTGAAGCCCGGCTATTTCCGTCTTGCCGCAGATGATAAAATAAAAACCATTTTCCCGAAAGCGCATTACAATAAAACCACGGGTTATTATGATTTGAAGCTGACGATCAAAAAAGAGAAAAATGTTTCCACTTCTTTCGGTGGTAATTTTTCGAACCGCCCGATCAATATGGGATTTGTTGGTTTCCGCTATAATTTTCTCAGCAATCCATCTATTTCTGTCAGCGGGAATGGTTACTTCGGAAAACTTTACAGCGGAGCACAAGTAAGAGCGCGTATCGATTTTCCTTTTCGTCTTCCATTTTACCTTGAGCCGATTGTTACGTGGAATCGCTGGGATTATTACCGCAGCAGCCCTGCATTTTTCTCCGATACAAAACCACCGTTCCTTGTTAATATTGATCGTTTCGCAGAAGTTGATGCGGGATTCCCGGTCCGTAACAAAGGCCGATTCGTGATCGGAACCGGTTTTGCAGCGAATAGAAATTTATACTACCAGACAGATATTTTCAGCTCTTCCGATGTTGCTGATATTACTGATTTCAATCTCATCACTACTCACTTTTTGTATGAGCGAAATACGTTAAACAGAAAACAATTCGCGTCCTCCGGTACTTATTTTGCCATCCGCGCACGATTTGTCCAGGGTGAAGAGTTTTATCGTCCGGGGACAACTGCAATCGTAGATGAAAATTTTCGCGGCATTCATAACTGGCTGCAATTTCGTTTAACATACGATACGTACTTTAAAGAAAGAGGAAGATGGCGTTTAGGTTACCTCGCGGAGCTTGTTTATTCGACACAGCCATTCCAGGATCAGCCGTTCTTTCATAATTATATTTCCACGATGTTGAATGCCCCGGCATTTGAACCAACACCGGAAAGTAAAACGTATTTCATTCCTGATTTCCGCGCACACCAGTTTTTAGGAATGGGATTAAAAAGCATTTTTGTTCTTGCAAAAAATATTGAATGGAGAATTGAAGGTTACATTTTCGCTCCATATGAGAAAATTGTTCAGAATGCAAATCTCACTGCTTCTTACGCGGTGCCGCCGGCTTTTAATTTTCAATACATAAAAACATTGCAGTCTATGGCAATGACTGCATTTGTATGGCATTCTCCACTCGGACCATTAAGCCTGAGCCTGAATTATTATAGTCCGCGACAACAACCATTCAGCCTGTTGTTTAATTTCGGATATATTATATTCAACAGGAAGACGATGGATTAAAAGTTCGGGAAAAAATCTTTCCTATTCCAATTTAACGTGCCTGTTACTGTATCAAATCCGGAATACAGCGTTATATCTTTAACAGATTGCTTATCTTTAATCTGGCAATATATTTCGGAACACATTTAAGACAAGATTCATGAAAACAAAACTACTTCTGACAGCAGTTTCCTGCTTGTTATGCTATTTTTTTGCATTTGGCCAGGCACCATCGCTGACACCATCGCAATGGGAAAAAGCAAAAAAAGAAGGTACGTTGAACGGGAAAGCAAAAAATGCGCCTGTTACGGCATCGCCAAAAACACAGCCTGCTTTTCGCATTTCCCCCAACGTTCCGGTAAAACCTGCCACTTCAAGCTGCCAGTGCTGGCAAACGCGCGATTCCACCTGGGATATTGTTCCGATGACCGGCGCACTTCCTCCTGAATATCGCAACGACGATCTTTCTTCACCGCTTATTCCTCTTCCGTTCAGCTTTTGTCTTTATGGTCAAACGTGGACGGATTGCTACATCAATAACAATGGAAATATTTCTTTCGGTGCGCCGTATGGAACATTTACTGCTACAGGATTTCCGAATAATTCATTTGTAATGGTTGCGCCTTTCTGGGCCGATGTAGACACGCGTGGTGTGCTGAGCGGACTTCCTCATTACAAGATCACACCTACTTACATGATCGTGCAATGGGATAGTGTAGGTTATTTTTCTGCATACACAGATAAGCTGAATACGTTCCAGGTAATTATTACCAATGGAAGTGATCCGATTGTTCCGGGTGGTAATGTTGCGTTTTGTTACAAGGACATGCAATGGACTACCGGTGATGCTTCAGGTGGTGTAAATGGTTTTGGTGGCTCTGATGCAGTTGTTGGTGCCAACCAGGGAAATGGAGTTGATTACATTCAATTCGGCGCATTCAATCAGCCGGGTGGAGTTTATAATGGTCCGCAGGTTGGCGGCAGCGGAATTGACTGGCTCGATAATCAAACATTTCTTTTTGATGCTTGTGGAAATTCAAACAACGTTCCGCCTACTGCATCAGGAATTGCAGTTTGTGATACACTTTATCTGTGCATCGGCGATACACTTCCGTTGAACGTTTCTTTTTTCGCACCGGAAGCAATACAAAATACGGTCATCACAATTGACACTACCGGAACGACCGGTTATTTTCAAACGAGCAATACGCCGGGAAATACTGCAACACTTGTCGCCTATTTTGTTGCATCCGCAGCTAACCAGGGAACGAATACAATTATCATTACAGCAACTGACAACGGCGTTCCCTCGGGTGTAACATCTATTCCGATCGTGGTTGTTGTATTGCCTTCGCCTGTGATTACTGCGAGCAACGATACAAGTATTTGTGCAGGCTCATCGGCAACTCTATTTGCTAACGGAGCAACAGCATATTCCTGGTCACCGGCAACAGGTTTAAATAATCCGAATATCTCTAACCCGGTGGCGACCCCTGCGGTGACAACAACCTACGTGGTTACTGCATCAAACGGAACCTGCGCTGCATCGGAACCGGTTGTAGTAACAGTGCAATTCACTCTTGCAAATGCAGGTCCGGATACAACAATTTGTCTTGGGCAAAGCGCAACACTCACAGCGACAGGCGGTGTTTCTTATTCATGGACGCCGACTGCGGGTTTGAATAATCCAAACATTCAAAATCCTATTGCTACACCAACTGTTACCACAACCTATACATGTACTGTTACGAATGCGATCGGCTGTACGGATGTTGACATTGCTACTGTAACAATTTCTCCTTTGCCGGTTGCGTTGTTTTCGTATTTGCCAACGGTGATTTTCGCCGACAGCTCGTATTATTTTACAGATTTGTCGACAGGCGGAGTTTCTTCGTGGTTGTGGAATTTCGGCGATGGAAATACATCCACGTTACAAAATCCTTCACATTCATACCCGGTTGGAGGAACATATCGTGTTTGTGTTATTACCACGAGCAATGCAGGTTGTATTGATACTGCGTGTTCGGATGTAATTGTTTTGCCACGCAATGTAGAAGCGCCGAATGTATTTACACCGAATGGCGATGCGACAAATGATTTGCTGATTTTCAAAAATCTTGAATTTTATCCGAATACTGCGCTTCAGGTTTATGATCGCTGGGGCGCGCTGGTTTATGAGAATGGAAATTATCTCAATGACTGGAACGGAAAGAAAAACGGAAGCGGCGCAGATTGTGTTGACGGAACGTACTATTATATTCTCAGCGGAGTCAACCTGAAAGAAACAGCAACAGGATTTGTTCAGCTGATAAGAGGGAAATAAATAGAAAGGGGACGAATTACGAATGAAAACGAATATACGAAAGGTACCTGTGTACTATTTCTTATTCGAGGATTCGTAATTCTTTCCCTGTTATTTTGTCTGACAATTGACAACTGACAACTGGCATCTGACAACTTTTCTTTAAGCTTGTCCTTTTGGTCCGCCGAAATTCATTGGGTAGGCTTGTGCGAATTCGGTATCGTTGATTGCGCCGTGAGCGCTTTCGAAACGGGATACATTTTCTTTCAGCGCTTTCATCAAACGTTTTGCGTGCTGTGGTGTAAGAATCACGCGCGACTTTACTCTTGCTTTCGGAACGCCGGGCATCACCTGGATGAAATCGAGCACAAATTCAGAAGCGGAATGTGTGATGACTGCGAAATTGGAATAAACACCGGATGCTACATCCTCGTTTAATTCGATATTGAGCTGCTGATTGTTGTTATCGTCTTGCATGGTGTTTTGTGTTTTATTAGTGGGATAAAGTTACCTAAAATTATAGACAGGCTTTTTAATGAGATCCAGGGAATTATCAGGGAGAATGCCGTGGATCAGTGCTGTATGTATTTAGCTAAAGCCGGTACTGCTGCGTTTGTTTGCCCCCGGCCATGAATGGCGGCGTAATAAATAGCAGCAGGCTAAGTTCTATTGAAAGATTATAGTTCGACTACTACAAA
Source organism: Bacteroidota bacterium (assembly GCA_031412295.1). Classification (GTDB taxonomy): domain Bacteria; phylum Bacteroidota; class Bacteroidia; order Palsa-965; family Palsa-965. Next base: position 106,752 of record JANOCU010000032.1, on the reverse strand, counting down.
AAGAAAACAGCCGTCATAATTGACAGCTGTTTTTCGGGTCCTGTAGAATAAGAATTAATCTTCTTTGCTTTTTCTATTTCAGAATTTCAACCAGGTAAGAGCACCAAGGTCAACCTGTTCGTTGGGGTAAAAAGAACAGGTTGCCTTTAGTGGCTAAGAACGAAAACTTCTCGTTCTTCCGTGTAGACCACACCACCCGGGTTTTCAGGGGTTCCGGGAAATGGAGCCAGGGTTAAATTGTACACGGTTTACTTATTGTCTTCGATTTCTGATCGGCAGAAGATTTATAAAACGGGGAAATACAGAACGTAATGCACTAGTGAGTTGAGCTTTTTATTAATCCTGATCAGCGTATTGTACCAGGCGCTTTTGCAAAATCTGGTGAAGCTTTTTTGTGATGTCAAGCGATGTTTTTTCTCTGACAGGGAAACCCTTTTTTTGAGTCGCTTCAATTGAGGCGTTCTCTGTTTTTTCATGTGGGAATTTGCCCGGTTGTAGAACTGAATTTTTCATTTTGCGCAGTGGGTAATAAGGGGTTATTGCAATGATCTAAACTTATTACTAAAGTATTCCAATAAGAAACGTAAGTCAATTCAGCAAGCCAGACAAAAGCCGGACAACCCTTACCGTTGGATAAATAATCTGCACAAAAAACACCGCAAGGCCAGTTTAAGCCCGCGGTGTCACTTATATGGTGTGTAAAATAGCTTTAATGTGGCTGTGCGAAACGTTCAGAAGGCCGCCAGGTGAAATTACATTTTGATGATCTTGAATTCCGTGCGGCGGTTTTTCTGATGTTCGTCTTCGGAGCAAGTTGCTTTTACTGCGCCTTCACACTGGCATCCGTTTGTAAGCTGACTTTCTCCGAATCCTTTTCCGTAGATGCGGGTTGGATTGGAAATGCGCTTCTTGATATATTCTGCCGATGCTTTTGCTCTTCTGTCGGAAAGTGATGTGTTGGATGCTGCTGTTCCGCGACAATCTGTATGCGAACCAAGCTCTACGATCATGTTCGGATTTTCATTCATCACTTTTACAATTTTGTCAAGCTCAATTGCAGCATCAGGACGAATGATGGATTTTCCGAGATCGAAATAAATTGGTTTGATGTCAATGATCTTTGCGAGATCGAGTCCGACGGAAATTTTATCGAGATTCTCTTCGATGCGTATCTCCCCTTCTTTTTCGATCGCAGCAGTGTATGTCATGCTTTTCGAAAGATAGCCGGGCTTTTCAAAGGATATGTTATAGCTTAACTGTTCGCCGATCTTTTTTCCTGTTACCGGAATTCTGAAGTCTCCATTTTCAAGTGAGAAAACGCTGTCTGTTTTTCCTGTCAAATTATTTGTGATCTTAATTTTCACATCACGAATAGCGTTGCGGTCTGCTTTATCTTTCAATAGAAAATACAAGGCAAGTCCCGGATCTTTTTCCAGTGCAATATCGCGCGTAAGCTCAGTCTGATCACCGATGTTTACGGTAGTGATCGTCATCATTCCTGGAAAATAGTTGTCTTTTGTTCCGCTTAAGGTGTAATTTTTATCCGGTTCAATTTCAAATTGAAAAGCGCCTGTTGCATCTGTCGTAATTAAATCGCTTACACTTCCGGAATTTTCTTTGAGCAATACTTCAGATGAAACAAGCGGAAGCCCTGTCACTTTATCTTTTGCAATTCCTTTCAATAAATAAGTTGTTTTGAACGGACGAACAAGATTCAGCGCATAAATATCATCATCACCTTTTCCGCCATCGCGGTTGCTGCTGAAATAACCGCTTTTACCTGAAGCATCCAACACAAGCGCAAAATCATCAGAAGAAGAATTGACAGGCAATCCAACATTCGTCACCTTAGCAAAACCATTTTTACGATCGTTCGCTGCATAAAAAACATCCAGTCCACCAAGACCAACTTGTCCGTCGGAGGAGAAAAACAGGTTGCCTTCCGTGTCTAAAAAAGGAAACATTTCACGCCCTTCCGTGTTGACAGCATCACCCAGGTTTTCGGGGGTTCCGAGTGATGCGTCAGGGTTAATTTGCACACGGTAAATATCTGTCATTCCTTTTCCGCCAGGCATATCGCTGACAAAATAAAGGAAGTTGCCATCAGGTGAAATGGTTGGATGCCCAACAGAAAATTCATCACTATTGATCGACAGATTTTCTTCCTGCCAGGTTCCATTTACATTTTTTGCCCTGAAAATTTTAAGATTATTAATTCCCTTTTTGTCTCTGCGGAATTCATTCTTAAAATAATTATTGCGTGTGAAATACAACACATTTCCATCAGTCGAAAAACATGCAGGTCCTTCATGATAACGTGTATTCAACTTTTGATTCAGTGTTACAACTTTGCTAAGATTTCCCTGCTCGTCACGATCTGCAATGTATAAATTCAGGAAAGGCATATCATTCCACGAGTGTGTATTTTTTACTGCCACCTGATCGATACGTGATGAAGCGAAAACTATTTTTCCATTATAAAATGTTGTTCCGAAATCAGCCTGCGGTGTATTGACATCAAGATTGCTGATAGAAAAATAAGGTTGCTGTGTTTTCAGCGCTTCAAAATAGGCGGAGTTATTTACATACAGCTTTGCACGGTTATCATCTGCCCGAACTGCAAAATATTTTTTCATCCACGCATCACTCTCATCGTATCTTCCATTTGCACGCAATGCTTCTGCATAATACAAAAGTGAAGTCGGTGTTGGCGCTGCACCGGTTGCAACTTTTCCGTACCACGATTCAGATTTATTTGTTTGTCCCATTAAGCGGTAACAATCTCCAAGCCGCTCATACACGCGATCATTGCCTTTCTTGTCAGCAACACGCAGGTATAATTCTGCTGCTCTTACATAAGCAAGCCTGTCGAATGCGCGATCTGCACTTTTCACAGTTAAACCCTGCGCAAATCCAATTGAAGAAAAAAGGACAAGCGATAAAAATATTGCGATACTATTTTTCATTTTTACTTTTTATTGAACCTAGAAATAACGCGGTGAGCGCAGTTTGTCCTGCTTGTTGTTGAAATCGTAGCTGAGGTTAATTTCAACTGTTCCGTTATTTACATTTTGAAGTTTTGTTGATGTATAATCGTAAGAAATACCTGCGCGGAACTGACTTGTCAGCTGGTAGCCAACTAATGCATAATAGCTGTCATTGTAACGCATACCTAATCCGACAGAAAACTTTTCACGGAACAATGCTTCAACAGTTGCATCAATAGAAACCGGCGAATTTTGCACCATCTTCACCTGGAACGTCGGTTTCAATTTCAGATCTGATGAAACAGGAATAATTACGCCGCCGATAAAAAACAGGTGACGCAACTCTTTTAAAGAAGTTGTATCGCTGTTTCCTTCGCCGAGGTTAAAAGCATTCTGCACCAAACGCGGCGCGCTCGCACCAAAATACCAACGCTCGTGATGCAAATAAATTCCTGCTCCGAAGTTCGGCTTAACGCTGCTTTGCAATGTGCTTCCGACAAATGAAGGATCATTCGCCTGGATCGTATTGAGCTCAGCGATCTTCGGTTGAAACCAATTTACTCCACCTTTCACGCCGAAGCTCAACTTCAACTTTTCAGCCAACTTGACGGTGTAGGAATAATCCGCGTAAAAAAATGTTTGATTAATAGGCCCGATACGATCGTTGATGACCGAAAATCCTAAACCCATTTTTTTATTTTTCAAAGGCGAATGAACCTGCACGGATTGTGAAGTCGGTGCGCCGTTCAACCCGATCCATTGCTGGCGATGAAGCGCGCTGATGTTAAGCACGTCTCTGCTGCCTGCGTAGGCCGGATTTACGCTGAGTGTATTGTACATGTAATGCGTAAACTGCGGATCCTGCTGCGCTGAAAGCTTCAGCGAAGCGGAAATGATGAGCAGCATACTGCTGAAGATTATTTTTTTCATTTTGTTTTTTGTCGTCGGCCGAAACCGGGTTTACCAAATAGGCATTAGTCGGATTACCATATTTTTTTTATTGACGATTTACAAATACATAACCGGAACGTATCGGGCTTCCATCACCGAGATCGATGACGTAGAAATAAGTTCCTTCCGGTAATGGACCGGAACCGGTGCTAAGCTCGCCCTGGTTGGTTGCATCCCAGCTCACAGAACCATTGTCATAACCGGCAGCTTTGTAAACTAAGTTACCCCAGCGGTTAAACATGGTTACTGTATTATTCGGATAAGCAGAAATTCCTTTGATCTCGAAAATATCATTGATGCCATCTCCGTTCGGCGAGAATCCTTCAGGAATAATGAGGTCGCATGCATTCGGATCGCAAGGATCTAATGGATTATTTCCATTGGTAATTTCTACGCCGTTGGTAATTCCGTCAGCATCACAATCCAATGCATTCCACGCAGCATTTGGCGGAAGCGTTTGACTTGCAAGCAAGAGATCACATGGTGCATCCGGATTTGTTCCGTCAGCGATTTCAGTTCCGTTGGTTACACCGTCACCATCGCAATCAACAATGTTCCAGTTTCCGCCTTGTGGAAGCGTAACATTCGCAGCAAGGTAATCGCATGGATCATTTGTATTTGTTCCGTCGGTTACTTCTGTTCCGTTTGTTACTCCGTCGCCATCACAATCTGCAACATTCCAGCTTCCGGTTTGTGGCAGCGTCATGTTTGCAGCTAAGTAATCGCATGGATCAGTTGCATTTGTTCCGTCAACTACTTCTGTTCCGTTGATCACACCATCACCATCGCAATCTGCAGCATTCCAATTTCCACCCGGAGTAAGCGTAACATTTGCAAGAAGATAATCGCATGGATTGTTTGGATTTGTTCCGTCAACAATTTCAGTTCCGTTTGTTACACCGTCACCGTCACAATCAACCGTATTCCAATTTCCTCCTTGCGGAAGTGTAACGTTTGCAGTAAGATAATCGCATGGATCAGTTGTGTTTGTTCCATCAACGATCTCCGTTCCGTTTGTTACACCATCACCATCACAATCCGCAACATTCCAATTTCCTGTTTGTGGCAATGTCATGCTTGCTGTCAAATAATCGCATGGATTATTCGGATTTGTTCCGTCAATAATTTCTGTTCCGTTGATCACACCATCTCCATCACAATCTGCAGCATTCCAATTTCCACCTTGTGATAAAGTAATATTTACAGCAAGATATTCGCATGGATTATTCGGATTTGTTCCATCAGCAATTTCAGTTCCGTTCGTCACACCATCACCGTCGCAATCCGCAGCATTCCAGTTTCCGCCTTGCGATAAAGTAATATTCGCAGCAAGATATTCACATGGATTATTCGGGTTTGTTCCGTCAGTAATTTCTGTTCCGTTGATTACACCATCACCGTCACAATCCGCAACATTCCAGTTTCCGCCTTGTGATAATGTAATATTGGCGGTAAGATAATCGCAAGGATTATTCGGATTTGTTCCATCAGCTACTTCTGTTCCGTTGATTACTCCGTCACCATCACAATCAGCCACATTCCAGGTTGCTCCTTGTGGAAGCGTCATGTTTGCAGCAATATAATCGCAAGGATCAGATGGATTTGTTCCGTCAACAATTTCTGTTCCGTTTGTTACACCATCGTTATCACAATCTGCAGTATTCCAATTTCCGCCTTGCGATAAAGTAATGTTTGCAACAAGATGATCACACGGATCATTTGGATTTGTTCCGTCAGTGATCTCAGTTCCGTTCGTCACACCATCACCATCACAATCCGCAAGATTCCAAAGACCACCCTGGATTAAATTCACACTTGCTGTGAGATAATCGCATGGGTCATTTGGATTTGTTCCGTCGGAAACTTCTGTGAGATCAGCAACACCATCACCGTCGGAATCACATGGAATAACAACAACTTGAATTGTATCTGCGCTTGAAGCACAAACACCGCTGCTGATCGTCCATACAAAATCATACGTTCCTGATGTGATCGAAGAAATTGTTGTCGTTGCAGAATTCGGTGTGGTGATGGTCGCTGTATTCGGACCACTTAGTTGTGACCACATTCCTGTTCCTTCTGTTGGAACATTCGCAGTCATCGTTGTTACCGGCGGACAAATGCTCAATTGATCAGGCCCTGCTGATGCTGTTGTTGGTAACGGATCAACGATCACATTCACACTGTCAGTACTTACAGCACAAACACCATTCGTTATCGACCAAACGAATACGTAAGCACCGGAAGTTAATCCTGTGATCGTTGTAGCTTCAGAAGATGGTGAAGAAATTATCGCTGTATTCGGACCACTCAACTGCGACCACATTCCTGTTCCTGTTGATGGAATATTAGCAGCCATCGTTATTGCAGTTGCATTACAAATTTGCTGATCAGCACCTGCGTTCGAAGCTGTTGGCAGATCATCAATTGTAATTTGTATTGTGTCGGAACTTGGTGTGCAAGCGCCGCTGGTAATTGTCCATTCAAATAAATATGTTCCTGCAATAAGTCCTGTCACCGATGTAGATTCGAAAGCCGGTGAAGTAATTGTTGCGGTGTTTGGTCCGCTGATTTGTGTCCATGCACCTGTTCCTGTTCCGGCAGTATTTGCACCCATTGTAGCGGCTGCGCTGTTACACAATGTTTGATCAGCACCTGCGCTGGAAGTTGTCGGCGGATCAGCTACAATAACCTGCATGCTATCAGCGCTCACTGCACAAACACCATTGCTGATTTCCCATTGGAAAACATATGTTCCTGCGGCAACCATTCCGGTAACTGTTGTAACCGGGGAAGCAGGATTTGTAATCGCTGCTGTTGAAGGACCGCTCACCTGTGACCAGTTTCCTGTTCCTGTTGTTGCAGCATTCGCGTTCATCGTTGTAGAAGCGGCTGCTGCGCAAATTGATGTATCAGGGCCTGCATTTGAAGTTGTCGGCAAATCGAAAATGTCAACTTGTACTTGTGAAGTTGTAGCAGCACAAGGTGAATTGGAAATTGTCCATTCAAATACATAAGTGCCTGCAATGAGTCCTGTCATTGTTGTTCCTTCAGAAGAAGGAGTTGTGATGGTTGCTGTATTCGGACCGCTTATTTGTGTCCAGTTACCGGTTCCGTTCACAGCAGTATTTCCGTTCATCAGAGCAGTTGTAACATTACACAACGATTGATTATTTCCAGCTGCGGCGACTGTCGGAGGATTATTTACAATAACACTAACTGAATCGTTTGAAGCTGCACAAGAACCGTTACTGATGCTCCATTCGAAAACATAGGTGCCGGCAGTTGTCATACCTGTGATTGTTGTCGCTTCGGAAGAAGGAGAAGTAATTGTTGCACTCACTGGTCCGCTTACCTGCGTCCATGCACCTGTTCCGGTAGCAGGAATATTTCCTGACATAGTAGCAGCACCAGAAGCAGAACAAATTGTCTGATCAGTTCCTGCATTTGCTGTGGTAGGAACCGCGCTCACAACAATACTAACTACATCATCCGACTGAACGCAAGGCGCATTTGCAATCGACCATTCAAACACATATGTTCCGGCAATTAAACCGGTCATTGTGCTTGCTGGTGAAGTTGGAGTGGTGATTGTTGCAGTGTTCGGACCACTTACCTGCGACCAGGTTCCTGCTCCGACTGACGGCGTATTTGCAAGCATTGAAGCAACTGAACTGCATATAGCCTGGTCCGGACCGGCAAACGATGTTGTTGGTTGTGCAGAAATCGTAACTGTTACATTATCCGTTGTTGCAGGACATGGAGCATTTGTAATGGTCCATTCGAAAACATATATACCAGTAATAAGACCGGTCATTGTTGTGGTTTCAGAAGCTGGTGAAGTGATCGTTGCTGTATTCGGACCGCTTACTTGTGTCCATGAACCAACACCCGGCGCAGCAGCATTTGCCGCCATAACCGTAGTTGTAACATCGCACAACAGCTGATTAGTCCCTGCATTCGCGGCAGCGGTTGTTCCGTTCAGTATAACGGAAACTAAATCGCTTGAAGCTGTGCAAGGTGAATTTGAAATTGTCCATTGGAACACATATGTACCGGCTGTAGTTATTCCCGTAATAGTTGTTACAGGAGATGACGGCGTAGTGATCGTTGTCGTAACAGGTCCGCTGATCTGCGTCCATGTTCCGGTTCCGGTTGTTGGAGCATTTGCAGCCATCGTTGTGCTGTTCACACAAATGGTCTGATCAGAACCTGCCGCAGCTGTTGTTGGCGGCGGAGTGATCGTTACCACTGTTGTTCCCACAGCAGATATACAGCCATTGGTTGTTACCGTAACACTATATGTTCCGGCCATCGCAGCTGTTGCGTTGACAATTGAAGGATTTTGTACTGCTGAAACAAAACTGTTCGGGCCTGTCCATGAATACGTAGCGCCTGCAACTGCTGCAGTAGAAAGGTTAATTGTGTTACCGATACAAACAGGTGAATTGCTTGACGGCGCAGGTGTTGACGGTGTTGCATTTACAATTACTGCAACTGTGCCGACTGCTGAAGTACATCCGTTAGTCGTAATCGTCACACTATATGTTCCGGACATTGCAACTGTTGCGCTTGCGCGTGTTGGATTCTGAACTGCAGAAACAAATGCAGCTGGTCCTGTCCATGAATAAGTCGCGCCTGCAACGGCAGGTGTAGAAAGGTTAATTGTATTTCCGCTACAAACAGGAGAGTTGCTTGATGCAGTTGGTGCAGCAGGAGTTGCATTGATAATTACAGCAATTGTTCCGACTGCCGAAGTACAACCTGTTGTAGTAATAGTTAAGCTATATGTTCCGGCCATTGCTGCTGTTGCATTTACAATGGATGGATTTTGTACTGCTGAAACAAATGAATTTGGTCCGGTCCAGGAATACGTTGCGCCTGCTACTGCTGTTGTAGAAAGATTGATTGTATTTCCGGTGCAAACAGGAGAGTTGCTTGATGGCGCTGGTGCAGCCGGAGTTGCATTCACAACAACCGCAACTGTTCCGACTGCCGAAGTACAACCTGTGGTAGTAACGGTTACACTATAAGTGCCGGCCATTGCTGCTGTTGCATTTACAATAGATGGATTTTGTACCGCTGAAGCAAATGAATTTGGTCCGGTCCAGGAATAGGTTGCCCCTGCTACAACTGGTGTTGAAAGATTAATTGTATTGCCTGTACAAACCGGTGAATTGCTTGAAGCAGTTGGTGCGGCCGGTGTTGCATTGATAACAACAGCAACAGTTCCGACTGGGGATGTACAACCATTTGTTGTAATAGTTACACTATATGTTCCCGCCATTGCAGCGGTTGCACCTGCACGTGTTGGATTTTGAACTGCAGAAACAAAAGCAGCTGGTCCGGTCCATGAATACGTTGCTCCAGCTACTGCTGCAGTGGAAAGATTAATTGTATTTCCTGTACAAACCGGTGAATTGCTTGATGGTGCCGGTGCAGCAGGAGTTGAGTTAACAACCACAGCTGTAGTTCCGACTGCCGATGAGCAACCATTTGCTGTAACTACCACACTGTACGTTCCAGCCATTGCTGTTGTAGCATTAACAATAGCAGGATTCTGAACGGCAGAAGCAAAACTGTTTGGTCCAGTCCAGGAATAAGTTGCACCTGCTACTGCTGCAGTAGAAAGATTAATTGTGTTGCCTGTACAAACAGGTGTGTTGCTTGACGGGGCAGGTGTTGCAGGTGTTGTATTAATTACCAACACAGTTGTTCCGACCGCAGATGTACAACCATTTGTTGTAACAGTTAGACTGTATGTTCCGGCCATTGCTGCTGTTGCATTTACAATGGATGGATTTTGTACTGCTGAAGCAAAACTGTTCGGACCTGTCCAGGAATAGGTAGCTCCTGCAACTGCTACAGTCGAAAGATTAATTGTGTTGCCTGTACAAACAGGAGTGTTGCTTGAAGGTGCAGGTGTTGCAGGAGTTGCATTGACAACCACTGCTGTTGTTCCAACTGCTGATGTGCAACCATTTGTTGTAACAGTTACACTGTAAGTCCCGGCCATTGCTGGTGTTGCATTTACAATGGATGGATTTTGTACTGCAGAAGCAAATGAATTTGGCCCTGTCCAGGAATATGTAGCTCCTGCAACTGCTGCTGTGGAAAGATTAATTGTGTTTCCTGTACAAGCAGGAGTGTTGCTTGATGGTGCCGGAGTTGCCGGAGTTGAATTGACAATGACGACAGTTGTTCCGACTGCAGAAGTACAACCATTTGCCGTGACCGTTACGCTATAGGTTCCGCTCATTGCAACTGTTGCGGCCGGGCGCGTTGGATTTTGCAGCGCTGAAGCAAATGCAGATGGCCCGGTCCATGAATATGTTGCACCTGCAACTGCAGCAGTTGAAAGATTGATTGTATTGCCTGAACAAACCGGTGTGTTGCTGGATGGAGCCGGTGTTGCAGGTCTTGTATTAATGACAACTGTTGTGGTGACTGTAAATGAGCAAGCCGAACCAGGAATAGTGATAACACACGTATATGTTCCTGCCATAGCAGCAGTAGCATTAGCGCGATTTGGATTTGCTGCGGTTGATACAAATCCGCCCGGGCCTGTCCACGAATAAGTGGCGATAGATGAGGATGGGCTGGTGGTAAGACTTAATGTTGAGCCTGTGCAGACAGGTGAATTGCTTGAAGAGGAAGGTGGTGTACAGCTTGCCGCGCTGATCGGGGTGTTTGTTGTTCCGGGAACAGGGCATCCGTTTCCGTCAAAAATATTCGGATTACTTCCGTTGTTAAAATTATTTCCGGAAACGTTTCCTGTCCCGAAAATGTAAGCGCGGTTATTAATAATATTATCACATTGTAATACAATACAATCTGTCGTTGCCATTGTACGAAACCTGATTTGTGTGCTGTCGATACCAAGCGGGGAATTATTTACCTGCCCTCCTGATACTGCATTCGCACCGGTTCCTATGCGCACTTTTACTGTACGGCTGGCTGTAATGTATTCTGCCTGATCATCACCTGCTGCATCTGTTTTAAGACCAGCATTTGGTCCGGAAAGAATACTTAATGATCCCGGAATATATACAGAGTTATACTCGAGCGTATCAGTGATATACGTATTGACAGAAGGATCCGAACCAATGTTTTTTCCGACGATTGTGTATTCGAGAATGTCGCCGGGAAGCACAGAGCCGCCATTAAGATCGACAACACGACATGCGGCTCGAAGATCAGGCTCGTACACGTCAATGGCCATTGTTACAACCTGGGTGAGAAAGGTTTCTCCTCCCGTGGTTAGTCGTAGTGTTGCAGAGGTTGCGCTGTTTCCAATGAAATTTTTCGCTGCATTATTCGGAAGGAAAATATCAGCATCATACCCAAGACTATTGGTATAGCCCGGATTAATGAATGGCGTAACTTTCTGAACACCATTGTAAGAATAGGTGCTGTTGAAAATATCATTCGTTGGATTAACGGCATCCAGGATATTTACAAATCCACTACCTCCGTTGAACATCAATTGATCCCCGGTGGAGCTGCGATCGCCGTCATAGGTAATATTACCCACTTCAAACGTAACAGGTCCGGAAAGTGGCGTAAGAAATCCACTTACAGTAATATCAGAAATAGGATTTGCACCGGACACATTTGACAAACCGTTAAAGACCGTCAGGTTACGCATTGGCTGCAAATCATTTTTATAAACGATCACGATACTCCATCCGCCAAAACGATTTGTTCCTCCTATGCGTGCTGCAACGTTTGCAATGGTATAACGCGCATTGGTGCCACCTGCCTGCATGATAGCCGTAATGTCTTTGTAGCAATGATAAGTACTGAAGCCAACTGCATTATCCTGCAAAGCGTCAGCAGTAAGATTGACGTATGAACCATTATTTGTTTTTAGCTTTACCTGGTTACGTGTTGCATAGTTTGCACCGGCATTCGTCATTTCACCGCCCCAATAAAGCCCCGCCCATGAAATTTCACTACAAGTCGGAAGCGCCAAACTATCCGATGAAGAGGAGAATGTTGTTCCGTCAGCGTCGATATCAACATAAGCCGCTGTAAACCCGTTATCTGTAGAAGTACCAGCGGGCGGAACTTCTGAGCGACCAGCTCCGCACCCCACACCGGAGCATGTTACCGATGTATTTGAAAGATAACGAATGCCTCCTTTTTGTGTTGTTTGATAGCGAATGGAAAAAGGGGTAATAACCTGGGCGAATACTGCTGTGCTGAATAAAACAAGCACAATGGTGAACAGTCTATTTTTCATAGAAACACTTGACATAGGAAATAGGTAAAAATGGGGTGCCGGGGAAATTCGTAAAATCAGCACAAAAGTATTTCAAAAGGGAGGACCAGCCTATTCTGCCGGCCGGACAAAAGCCGGACAAAGCGGAAGGCATATAAAGAAATTATTAAATCAACGGATGGAGGAAAGGATAAAATCTCCGCAAATAAATATTACTTAAAACAACAGCATCAAAAAGAGAGAATATATTTTTCGAGGGAATCTTCCGGGTTCAGCACTAATTTTTTGCGAATGCGGTAACGGTTCTTTTCAATTGCAGCGATGGATACATTCATAAGACTCGCAATATCTTTTGATCCCATGCCGGCTTTAAGCAGCACACAAAACTTTAATTCGTTTGGCGAAAGGTCTTCATGCTTACCGTTTAATGTGGTGAGGAAATTTTTATCGAGGCGGCTGAATTGCTGAAACAGCTCATCCCAATAATTTTCCATGTTCACGAGACTGTCAATATACCTGGCAGCCTCCATTGAGTCTTCTCCATTAATCAAACGTTCACGCACATTTATCAGCACTTCATTTTTTCGCGCGAGCTGGATGAGGTAATTATTGAGCTGCTCTTTAAGCGATCTGATCTCGGTTTCAAAAACAAGCGCATGCATTTCCGCACTTTCTTTCTCCAATCGAATCAACGCTTTAAAATTTTCACGCTGCTGTAATGCAGATTTTATCCTCGCTGTAAGCTCAACCGGTTCTGTGGGCTTACGGATAAAATCCGACGCACCAATCTCCAGCGCTTTTACCAAATTCACATTTGATGTCATCACACCGGTATACATAAGCACAGGAATATCCGCCCACCTTGGATTTGCTTTCATTTCACAAAGCACAGCATAACCATCCTTCACCGGCATTTCCCAATCGAGCAGCACAGCATCAACATTCCGCTTGCTAAGAATTTCAATTACCTGTCCGCCATGCGAAGCCGACAGCACTTTAATTCCCTCTGCCAGCTTATGCATTGTGCTTACCACAAGCTCACGGTTGCCCGGATCATCATCTGCTACAAGAATTGTTTTATGCTCGAATATTTTCATATCGCTAATTAGCCAGGCTGATGAGTTTTTTGAATTGCTCATTGTTCGCATGATAAACAGCGAGCGATAAATTTTTTATCCATTCTTTCATTGCCACCGAATCGACTGCATCAAATGCATCAAAACATTCACGCAATTCGGTGGTATCAAAAATTTCATACTTCTCCATTTTGCGTATCAGCGCATTCATTTTTTTCTTTTCGTCGTCAGTAAATTGTGCTTCTGTCAACGAAGTAGTTTGTCCCACAGAATGATTGGCGCCCGACACAGTTGCATTATGCAATACAATTGTAAACTTTGCGCCACCTGCAGGAATGTTTTCTGCTTTGATGGTGCCATTCATTTGCTCTACAAACTCCTGCACTAAAAGTAATCCGAGCCCGCCTCCTTTTCGTGCGATGCTGGTATGCTCTTTTTTAATGAACAGTGATTCTAATGTTTCTTTTTCAATGCCGTTACCATTATCCTCCACAATGATCAGCATGTCTTTGCCATTTGCTTCGATACAAAGCTTGACCGTTCCTCCTGCAGGAATATGCCGGATTGCATTTGATAATAAATTGCGCAAGACAACCTGTAGCAGATTTTTATCAGCGAAAATTACAGACGCATTCAGATCTTTATTAACTGTTATGCTTTGTGCCAACGCCTGGTTCCTGAAGAGCACCAGCACATCTTCCACTATTTCATTCACCTGAAGCTCTTCCTTGTTCACAACAATTTTTTCTTTCTGCAAGCTCACCCATTGCATTAAATTATCCAGCAGCACATATGCTTTCCGTGAAGAAACATTGATCGCTTCGGCATTGGAAGAAAGATTCTCCAGCTTATGCGCTTTCACATTATTCATCATCACATTCGACATGCCGATGAGCGTATTAAAAGGTCCACGCAGATCATGGCTGATAACAGAAAGAAATTTTTCTTTGGTGGCATTCGCTTCTTCCAGCTCAATATTATAATGTTGAATAAGCTTATTCTTTTTACGGATCTGGAAGAAAAAGAAAATACCGGTGGAAATAATAAAAAGTAACAACCCGGAAATTGCATAGAGCATTACTTTTTCTTTTTCCTGCTGTGCAAGCGCAATGTTCTGCTCTTCGATACGTGATTTGTTTTTTAATTCCATCATCGTTCCCGATGCAAGCAGCGATCCTTCATTAATGGATTCACCTTTCAGCGAATCCTCCAGCATATAATACTGCATCATGAATTTGTAATAGCCTTCTTTATCATCCTTTGCGTTATAATAATCAGCGTAGAGCTTATACAATCTTATTTGCGCTTCAAGATTGCCGGTTCCTGCTATTCTTTTTTCAAAACGCATGATGTTAGCCAGCGCGCTGTCGGGCATTCCTTTTTTAAGATACAGCTCTGCCCATGTTGCATACGTGCTGTTGATCTTGCGTGTATAACCGGCGCCGCTATAAAAATCAAATCCTTTATCGAGGTAATACGAAGCGCTGTCCCAGTTTTTTTCATTGACAAAAACCATTGCAAGCCGATTGTAAGCGCCTGCGTATTCTTCCTGTAACGCAACATGATCGGTGTGATTTTGCAATGCTGCGCTTCCAATGAGATTAAGCACCTGACGAAAATAATACTTAGCTGAATCATACTTTGCCAGGTTGAAATAACAAATGCCGATCAGGAATTTTGAATCGCCTGCTATCGCAACATCTTTCAGCTTATTCAAACGAAGCGAATGTGTGAGATGCAATTCGTATAATGCAGAATCGTATTGCGCCTGCATCATATAGATCTGCGCGTAATTATTATGCACCGTACATTGCCCGGGAACATTATTTTCTTTCTCGAAAATTTCATCAGCCTGCCTGTAACAATCTCTCGCGAGCACACGCAGTCCTTGGCTATAATATGCATTTCCAATATCCACATATGCATACCCATCACTTTTACCAATCCGGTTTAATGCTGCTGCATAAGCTTCGAGGTAAATAATATTATTCGTGTAATCGCCCATTTCTTTATAGGCAATTGATTTGTGACGATAAAGCGCTTCGTAATACGCAACAGAATCACCTTTCTGCTTCAAACATGCCGCAAGCTGATCTGAAATTTTAAGCGCTTCCGCAGGATGAGTGTGAACGATAGAAAGAAAAAGTGTTCCCAGTCCGCCGATCTTATCTTCGAGGTACGTTGGAGAATTTGGTTTGAGTGCAGCTAATTGCTGACGAAGCGTATCGGCTGCGGCATTCTGTGCAAATGAATTTATTGCCGGTAAAAGCAAAAGAATAAAAAAGTAAAGTTGCTTCGAGATAGAAGTAGCTGCTTTCATCCTGGGGAGATGCCTGATCTTATACTTTTCATCAGGCCGGTTGGTAGGTGAAATTTACGAAAAAATCAGGTGACAGGACTTTGTTATTTCAGAAACGCTTTGGTAAATATTTAGCGCATGCTTTCTCTCAGGAAGATCGTATCATTTCGTACATGAACGCGGATTTGAACAGTATCTTTTCCTGAATAAATCCACTCTCTCAAAGACAAAACGCATCCATTACCTTGGAATGAATAATCCTTTATCTCGCGAAGATATTTATCCAGCTTTACATCAAGGCCATTGATCGCCGGAGGAATTTCATCATGATGTTTTCCTCTTGAATTTACGGCGACAATACTTAATTCAGTGGAAGAAGTGTACTTCTTTTTACCATGAAATCTGTGGACCTGCGTTCCTGAAAGGTGGTACTTTTTGCCATTGACATTAAAAAATGTCCCTGGTTTAAAATATAGAAACTCGAAATCATCAGATGGGTCATCACGTCCGGGGCCGATCTTTGAATGAGTACGCCTGACATTAAAAAAAGCGAATAAGGTTTTTTCACCTGATAAAGGAGCTACAACGGAATCATCTCCTTCAAATACACCCGTAAAATCTGTAAAGGTTCGCTCGTAAGCTTCTGAACTTTTCATCATCTTATTGCATAAAAAATAAATGCCCAACATTCCCATGATCCAGATACCCAACAAAACCAGGCAAAAGATCATCACTATTTTGAAAGCAGAATTGGATTTCGCAGCGCGCGGGAATTGATTGTTCATCTTAAGGAATTACTTCTAAAATAGCAAAAAAAAAGTCCCCCCAACTGAGTTGAGAGGACTTTCTGTTCTATAAAGAAAGAAGGTTTTATGCTTCTTCTTCCATCGCTTCTTTTTTCGCAGCGAGGAGCTTTTCGTATTCGTCTTTCGAACCAACCACAAGCTTTTCGTAAGTGCGGTGACCTGTTCCGGCTGGAATAAGGTGACCAACAATAACGTTTTCCTTGAGTCCGTTGAGGATATCCACTTTTCCGTTGACAGCAGCTTCGTTGAGGACTTTTGTTGTTTCCTGGAAGGAAGCAGCTGATACCCAAGAGTTAGTCTGTAACGATGCACGTGTGATACCTTGAAGAATCTGTGAAGATGTTGCAGGAACAGCATCACGTGCCTCAACCTGCTTCTGATCTTTACGTTTCAACATGGAATTCTCATCGCGCAATTTACGTGCGGAAATGATTTGTCCTGCTTTGAGACTTTGTGAATCACCAGGTTCAACAACAACTTTTTTGCCGTAGAGACGATCGTTCTCTTCCATGAAGTCAGCTTTGTTTGCCAACTGTGTCTCAAGGAAAATTGTATCACCCGGATCAACGATATCCACTTTGCGCATCATCTGACGAACGATTACTTCAAAATGTTTGTCATTGATTTTTACACCCTGCAAACGGTAAACTTCCTGCACCTCGTTAACAAGATATTCCTGTACTGCTGTTGGTCCTTTGATCGCGAGGATATCACCAGGCGAAATTGATCCATCAGATAATGCTTCTCCTGCGCGGACGAAGTCATTTTCCTGTACGAGAATATGTTTTGATAACGGAACAAGATATGTTTTGCGCTCCCCTGTGCGTGACTCAACCATAACTTCACGGTTACCACGTTTGATCTTTCCGAAAGTAACAACACCGTCAATTTCAGAAACAACTGCAGGATTCGAAGGATTACGTGCTTCGAACAATTCAGTTACACGTGGAAGACCTCCTGTAATATCACCTTGTTTTCCAAGAGCACGTGGGATCTTAACCAGGATCTGACCCGGTTCGATCTTCGCACCATTGTCAACAACGATATGCGCAGCCACAGGAAGGTTATAGTTTTTCAGGATATCGCTTCCACCCATGATGCGGATAGAAGGATTCTTCGTTTTATCTTTTGTTTCGATAATTACTTTCTCAGCAAATCCGGTTTGCTCATCAGACTCTTCACGGAAAGTAACACCTTCTTCGATATGTTCGAATTCAAGCTTACCACCGAATTCAGAAACGATAACCGCATTGTAAGGATCCCAATCGCAGATCACTTCATTCTTCTTCACGTTCTGCCCGTTTTTCACATAAAGCTGTGAACCGTAAGGAACGTTACCTGTGGTAAGAACGATCTTTGTATTGGTATCGATGATACGCATCTCAGCAGAACGGCCGATAACAACATCAACCATATTTCCTTCTGCATTCTTACGTTTTACAGTACGAAGCTCTTCGATCTCGATGATACCGTCGTATTTCGCTTCGAGTTTAGAAGCAGCAGCGATACTCGACGCAGTTCCTCCAACGTGGAAGGTACGAAGTGTAAGCTGTGTACCCGGCTCACCGATTGATTGCGCTGCGATAACACCAACAGCTTCACCCTGCTGAACCATGCGGCCCGATGCAAGATTACGTCCGTAGCATTTTCCGCAAACACCTTGTTTCGATTCGCAGGTAAGTACCGAACGGATCTCAACAGATTCGATTGCTGTGTTATCAATAAGCATTGCATAACCTTCAGTGATCTCAGAACCTGATTCGATAATAAGATCGCCTGTTTGTGGATCGTATACATCATGAACCGCTGTGCGACCAAGAATACGATCGTGCAATGATTCTACAACCTCTTCATTTTTCTTCAACGGAACTGCAATGAGTCCGCGAAGTGTTCCGCAATCTTCTTCTGTGATTACAACATCCTGTGCAACGTCAACGAGACGACGTGTGAGGTAACCCGCATCCGCTGTTTTAAGAGCAGTATCGGCAAGACCTTTACGCGCACCGTGAGTGGAGATGAAGTACTCAAGAATTGACAGACCTTCTTTGAAGTTGGAGATAACGGGATTCTCGATGATCTCCCCGCCTGATGAACCTGCCTTTGACGGCTTTGCCATCAGTCCACGCATTCCGCCGAGCTGTTTGATCTGCTCTTTAGATCCACGCGCACCGGAATCAAGCATCATATACACCGGGTTGAAGCCCTGGCGATCTGATGACAATTGGTCAAGTACACGTTTCGTGATTTTATTGTTTGTATGTGTCCAGATGTCAATGATCTGGTTGTAACGCTCGTTGTTGGTAATGAAACCAAGGTTGTAATTTGATCTGACTTCCTCAACCTGTTCGTTAGCAGCTTTGATCATTTGCGGCTTTTCTTCCGGAACGATGATGTCACCAAGGTTGAACGAAAGTCCACCTTTGAACGCCATACGGAAACCAAGTTCTTTGATATCATCGAGGAACTTAGCTGTTTTAGCCATACCTGTTTCTTTCACGATCGCTCCGATAATATCACGCAGCGATTTTTTCGTAAGAAGCTCATTGATATAACCTGCTTCGAAAGGCACAACCTGGTTGAAGATGATACGACCCATTGTTGTTTCGATCACTTTAGGCAAAAGATTGTCGCCTTCTTTGTGATTCTGAATTTTCACGTGCACCCATGCATGGAGCTGAACGCGTCCTTCGTTGTAAGCGATAATTGCTTCTTCAGCGCTGTAGAATTTCAAACCTTCACCTTTTACAGTAACGATTTTATCTGTGCGCATTCCTTTGGTCATGTAATACAGACCAAGTACCATGTCTTGTGATGGAACCGCAATCGGCGCACCATTCGCAGGGTTAAGAATGTTATGTGAAGCAAGCATCAAAATCTGCGCTTCAAGAATAGCTGCATTTCCTAACGGAACGTGCACCGCCATCTGGTCACCATCGAAATCGGCGTTGAACGCTGTACAAACGAGTGGGTGAAGCTGGATCGCTTTTCCTTCGATCAGTTTTGGCTGGAAAGCCTGGATACCTAACCTGTGAAGTGTTGGAGCACGATTCAGAAGGACCGGGTGTCCGCGAAGTACATTCTCGAGGATATCCCAAACAACTGCATCTTTTCTGTCAACGATTTTCTTCGCTGACTTAACTGTTTTCACGATTCCACGCTCGATGAGCTTGCGAATGATAAACGGTTTGAAAAGCTCGGCTGCCATATCTTTTGGCAAACCACACTCATGTAATTTTAATTCCGGTCCAACGACGATAACCGAACGCGCAGAATAATCGACACGTTTTCCGAGCAAATTCTGACGGAACCGGCCTTGTTTTCCTTTGAGGGAATCAGACAGCGATTTGAGGGCGCGGTTTGATTCTGTTTTTACAGCGTTTGATTTACGTGAGTTATCGAATAATGAATCGACAGCTTCCTGCAACATACGTTTCTCGTTACGGAGAATTACGTCAGGAGCTTTGATTTCGATAAGACGCTTAAGACGATTGTTACGAATGATCACACGGCGATACAAATCGTTCAAATCAGAAGTAGCGAAACGTCCGCCATCTAACGGAACGAGTGGACGAAGCTCCGGTGGAATAACAGGAACAACTTTGATGATCATCCATTCAGGACGATTTTCAACGTGTTTGTTTGCCTGGCGGAATGCTTCAACAACCTGGAGACGTTTGAGCGCCTCGTTTTTACGCTGCTGTGAAGTTTCTGTATTTGCTTTGTGACGTAAGTCGTAAGAAAGCTCATCCAATTTTGTGCGCTGCAATAAATCATACAACGCTTCTGCACCCATACGCGCCACGAACTTATTAGGGTCCATGTCATCGAGGTGAAGATTTTCTTTTGGAAGTGTGTCAAGGATCTCTAAGTACTGTTCTTCTGTTAAAAAGTCCATGTACTGAATTCCGTCTTCACCTTTGATACCGGCGTTGATTACTACATAACGCTCGTAGTAAATGATCATGTCAAGCTTCTTTGTAGGAAGACCTAACAGGTAACCGATTTTGTTTGGCAAAGAACGGAAGTACCAGATGTGAGCAACAGGCACAGTCAAATTGATATGACCCATGCGCTCACGACGTACTTTTTTCTCTGTTACTTCAACACCGCAACGATCGCAAACGATTCCTTTGTACCGGATACGTTTGTATTTACCGCAATGGCACTCCCAGTCTTTCACTGGTCCGAAGATCCTCTCGCAGAACAAACCATCGCGTTCAGGTTTGTAAGTACGGTAATTGATAGTCTCCGGTTTAAGCACTTCACCGCTCGAACGCTCAAGGATGGATTCCGGGGAAGCCAGGCTGATCGTGATCGTAGAGAAGTTACTTTTTATTTTGATATCTTTTCGGAAAGACATGTTTTGTTTTGTTTTCGTTCGTGAAAATAAAAACTGAATCGGTTGAAATTAGTCGAGGCTGACGTTGAGCGCAAGACCGCGAAGCTCATGCAACAATACGTTGAATGATTCCGGGATGCCAGGTGTTGGCATATTCTCACCCTTAACAATTGCTTCGTAAGCTTTTGCACGGCCTACTACGTCATCAGACTTGATTGTCAGAATTTCCTGGAGGATGTTCGCTGCACCGAATGCTTCGAGTGCCCAAACTTCCATCTCTCCGAAACGCTGACCACCGAACTGTGCCTTACCACCAAGCGGCTGCTGAGTGATGAGCGAGTATGGTCCGATTGAACGTGCGTGCATTTTGTCGTCAACCATGTGACCGAGCTTCAGCATGTAAATCACACCAACAGTAGCCGGTTGATCGAAAGGTTCTCCCGATCCGCCGTCTGTTAAGAAGGTACGGCCAAAACGTGGCAGACCAGCTTTATCAGTGTATGCATTAATCTCGTCAATAGTTGCTCCGTCGAAAATCGGCGTGCCGAATTTCAAACCAAGCTTCATACCGGCCCAGCCAAGTACAGTTTCATAGATCTGTCCAAGGTTCATACGCGATGGTACACCAAGCGGATTGAGGACGATATCCACAGTCGATCCATCATCAAGGAACGGCATATCTTCATCACGTACAATACGCGCAACGATACCTTTGTTTCCGTGACGGCCGGCCATTTTATCTCCCACTTTCAGCTTACGTTTTTTCGCGATGTAAACTTTAGCAAGCTGAACAATTCCTGCTGGCAATTCATCACCAACCTGTAAAGCGAATTTCTTACGCTTGTACACACCACCAAGATCATTGTTCTTGATGTTGAAGTTGTGAAGCACTGCTTTTACAAGATCGTTAGTGTCGTTATCGTTTGTCCATTTAGATGGATTTACGTTAGCGAAATCGATTTTTTCAAGCACTTTTCCGGTGAACTTTGTTCCTTTTTCAACTACCTCTTCTTTGAGGTTGCTGAATACACCCGGAGTAGATTTTCCGCTGAGGATTGATGTGAGCTTCTCAACAAGAACTGCTTTCAAAGCTGCTGCTTCAACTGCTTCTTCTTTGTCGATTTTCTCAACCAGTGTTTTCTCATCAGCTTTCGCTTTTTTGTCTTTGATAGCGCGTGAGAAAAGTTTTTTGTCGATGATCACACCACGAATGGATGGTGGAACTTTCAACGAAGCATCTTTTACATCACCTGCTTTATCGCCGAAGATCGCGCGCAGAAGCTTTTCTTCCGGAGAAGGATCTGTTTCACCTTTCGGTGTGATCTTTCCGATAAGAATATCTCCTTCTTTCACTTCAGCACCAACGCGGATCAATCCGTTTTCATCAAGGTCTTTTGTAGCCTCTTCAGAAACGTTCGGAATGTCTGCGGTTAATTCTTCAAGACCACGTTTTGTATCACGCACTTCCATCACGTATTCATCAATGTGAAGGGAAGTGAAGATATCATCACGCACAACGCGTTCGCTGATAACGATAGCATCCTCGAAGTTGTAACCTTTCCATGGCATGAAAGCCACTTTCAGGTTTCTTCCCAATGCTACTTCAGCGTCTTTCGTTGCATAACCTTCACAGAGGATCTGACCGTTTTTCACTTTGTCTCCTTTTTTCACCATAGGGCGAAGGTTGACACAAGTGCTCTGGTTGGTTTTGCGGAATTTCGTGAGCTTGTATGTTTTCAAATCGTCGTCGAAAGAAACGAGACGATCTTTATCTGTACGATTGTAACGGATCGTGATCTCTGTTGCGTCAGCGTATTCAACTACACCTTCACCTTCAGCCTGCCACAACACACGTGAGTCACGCGCGATCAATCCTTCAAGACCGGTTCCGACAATCGGAGCTTCCGGACGAAGAAGTGGTACAGCCTGGCGTTGCATGTTCGAGCCCATAAGAGCACGGTTAGCATCATCATGCTCAAGGAAAGGAATCAAAGAAGCCGCAATAGAAGCGATCTGGTTCGGAGCAACGTCCATCAAAGAAATTTGCTCAGGCTCTACAACCGGGTAATCCGATTCGTAACGCGCTTTGATACGTTTCTCGATGAAGTTTCCTTTGTCATCTGTCTCAGCATTTGCCTGAGCGATGGTACGCATATCCTCTTCTTCTGCTGTTAAGTAGATAACAGGCTTGTTGATATCGATCTTACCATTTGTTACTGTACGGTAAGGTGTTTCGATAAATCCAAGCTTGTTGATCTTCGCATAAACGCAAAGTGAAGAGATAAGACCGATGTTTGGTCCCTCTGGTGTTTCAATAGTGCAAAGACGTCCGTAGTGCGTATAGTGAACGTCACGAACTTCGAATCCTGCGCGCTCACGTGAAAGACCTCCAGGCCCGAGTGCGGAGAGACGACGCTTGTGCGTGATCTCTGCCAACGGGTTGGTCTGATCCATAAACTGTGAAAGCTGGTTGGTTCCGAAGAACGAATTGATAACGGAAGAAAGTGTCTTCGCGTTGATCAAATCTGTTGGTGTGAACACTTCATTGTCACGAACGTTCATACGCTCACGGATGGTACGTGCCATACGGGCAAGACCAACTCCGAACTGAGAATACAATTGTTCGCCTACAGTACGTACACGACGGTTTGACAAGTGATCGATATCATCGACATCTGCTTTCGAGTTAATAAGCTCGATGAGATATTTAATGATCGCGATGATATCATCTTTTGTAAGAACGCGTGTTTCAGAAGATGTGCTTGCTTTTAACTTTCTGTTGATACGGTAACGACCAACTTCTCCAAGATCATAACGTTTGTCAGAGAAGAAAAGCTTGTCGATAATTCCACGGGCAGTTTCTTCATCCGGTGGTTCAGCGTTACGAAGCTGACGGTAGATATGCTCCACGGCTTCCTTCTCAGAATTCGAAGTATCCTTTTGGAGTGTATTGTAGATGATAGAATAATCAAGATTTGCGGCGTCTTCTTTGTGCAGGATGACAGATTTTACGTTGGCGTCAACGATCAGATCCACATGCTGATTTTCAAGAATGGTTTCGCGATCGATGATAACCTCGTTACGCTCGATTGACACAACTTCACCGGTATCTTCATCAACGAAATCTTCTACCCATGTTTTCAAAACACGAGCAGCCAATTTACGGCCGATCACTGCTTTTAAAGCTGCTTTAGAAACTTTCACTTCATCGGCAAGACCGAAAAGTTCGAGGATCTGCTTATCACTTTCCCAACCGATTGCGCGGAGGAGAGTTGTAACCGGTAATTTTTTCTTACGGTCGATGTATGCATACATGACGTTATTAATGTCAGTGGCAAATTCGATCCATGAACCTTTGAAAGGAATTACACGGGCAGAATAAAGCTTTGTTCCGTTAGCGTGGCGTGATTGTCCGAAGAATACACCAGGTGAACGGTGCAGCTGCGATACGATAACACGTTCAGCGCCATTAATAACGAAAGTAGCGCGCGGGGTCATGTACGGGATTGTTCCCAGGTACACATCCTGCACGATTGTTTCGAAATCTTCGTGTTCAGGGTCTGTACAATACAGACGCAATTTCGCTTTAAGCGGAACACTGTAAGTTAGTCCACGCTCGATACACTCATCAATTGAGTAGCGCGGCGGATCAACAAAATAATCCAGGAATTCGAGCACGAAGTTGTTGCGGGCATCAGTGATAGGAAAATTCTCACTGAATACTTTGAACAGACCTTCGTCCTGACGATTTTCGCTGGTGGTTTCTAACTGGAAGAAATCCTGGAAGGATTTCAGCTGAATATCCAGGAAATCCGGATAATCGATTTGCGCTTTGCTCTTTGCAAAACTTATGCGTTGCTGTTTTTTGGTCGTTTCCAAAGCTTCGGAATTAATGCGTGAAAATAAAGGCACTGTAAGCAACAAAAGGGTTTAGATCCTCCATAAGACTGGAGGATCTAAACCAAAATTCAGGCAAGAAGTGAATTACTTAACCTCAACTTCAGCACCAGCATCAGCCAGTAACTTTTTGAGTGATTCAGCATCTTCTTTGCTAACACCTTCTTTGATAGGCTTTGGAGCGCCATCAACGAGGTCTTTTGCTTCTTTAAGTCCAAGTCCTGTTGCATCTTTAACGATTTTCACAATAGCAAGCTTAGTTGGGCCTGCTGCTTTGAGAATTACGTCGAATGATGTTTGTTCAGCAGCTGCAGGAGCACCGGCACCAGGGCCAGCAACCATTACAGCAGCAGCAGCAGGTTCGATTCCATATTCATCTTTCAATACTTTTGCAAGTTCACTTACTTCTTTTACAGTAAGGTTAACTAACGTTTCTGCGATAGCTTTTACGTCTGCCATTTTATTTATTTGGTTTTTGTGATTTAACTTTAGGAGTGATGTGGTTTGTTGTTTTTGTTGTCACCAGGATGTCTGGTAGTCGCAAGGCTGAAGCCTTGGGTTAGGATGGTGTTTCCTCAGTAGATGCTTCCGGAGCTGGTGCTTCGGGCGTTGCTTCAGGAGCTGGTGCTTCTGGCGTTGCTTCTTCCGATCCCGGCATTTTGCGTTCCTCGTTTGTGAGGGCACCAATGACATTGCGGATAGGAGAAAGAAGGGCTGCAAGTACATCGCCGATAAGCTCGTTTTTCGATTTTATCGCTGCAAGAGCATCTAATTGATCGTCTCCGATATAAACACTTTGCTCAACGAATGCACCTTTTAATACCGGCTTTTTGTTTGTCAGGCGGAACTCTTTAATAAGTTTCGCTGGTGCCGCGGCTGAATCGCTGAACATGATTGATGTAGAGCCTTTCAATGCAACATAAAGAGCTTTGAACTCTTCATCGTTTGTGCGCTCTAACGCTTTTTGCAAAAGCGTGTTTTTTACAACAATCAGCTTAATGTCTTGATCAAAGCATTTTCTCCTCAAAGCGCTGGTCTTATTAGACGCAAGCTCAGAAGTGTCGGCCAGGTAGAAATTCTTGCTTGCTGCAAGTTTCTCTGCAAGGTCGCTGATGATTTGTGTTTTATTTTCTTTATTCATTTCGATGATCAGTTAATGATCCGATTATAAAAGACTGTTATGCGATCGATTTAGTTTCAACCTGAACGCTTGGGCTCATTGTGCTGGAGAGATAAACACTTCTCATATAAGCACCTTTTGCCGAAGCAGGCTTAAGCTTAAGAATCGACTGAAGAATTTCGTTTGCATTTTCAGCGAGCTTTTCAACATCAAAAGAAGCTTTGCCCACAGAGGAATGAATGATCCCTGCTTTGTCTACTTTGAAATCGATTTTTCCGCCTTTGGAATCTTTCACGGCTTTGCCAACTTCCATCGTTACCGTTCCTGTTTTAGGATTCGGCATGAGTCCGCGGGGTCCGAGTACTTTTCCTAATGCACCTACTTTACCCATCATAGACGGAGTAGTGATAATTACGTCAACATCTGTCCAGCCTTCTTTGATCTTGGTGATAAATTCATCACCTCCAACAAAATCAGCGCCTGCAGCTTTCGCTTCAGCTTCTTTATCCGGGGTACAAATAACAAGCACACGAAGAGTTTTACCTGTTCCGTGCGGAAGTGTTACTGTTCCACGAACCATCTGATTTGCTTTCTTCGGATCAACACCGAGGCGTACGCTCAGGTCTACAGAAGCATCGAACTTAGTTGTCGTAATTTCCTTTACGATCTTCGCTGCATCAACGAGCGTATACGACTTAGCTGCGTCGTATTTCGAGATGATCGCTTTTCTTTTTTTGGTCAGTTTTGCCATTTAATTACTGTTGTGACGTACAAACGTTTTTTGTCTTTTACAAAAAACTCCGTCGGGTTAAAAACTTCCGGAATTCCCGGATTTAGTTTTCAAGCGGGTTTGTTCCCGTAACCGTGAAACCAAGACTGCGGGCAGAACCGGCCACCATGCTCATTGCTGATTCAATGGTGAAACAATTCAAATCGGGCATTTTGTTTTCAGCGATTGCACGCACCTGTTCCCATGTTACTGATCCAACTTTCTTACGGTTAGATTCACCGGAACCGACTTGCACTTTAGCAGCATCTTTCAACTGGATAGCAACAGGGGGATTTTTAAGGATAAATTCAAATGATTTATCGTTATAAACCGTGATGATAACCGGCAGAACTTTTCCTGCTTGAGCTTGCGTACGGGCATTGAACTGCTTGCAAAACTCCATGATGTTCACACCTTTCGCACCTAAAGCAGGTCCGATTGGAGGAGACGGGTTGGCTGCGCCACCTTTGATCTGGAGTTTAATTAGAGCACTTACTTCTTTTGCCATTGTGATTTTTTTACTTTGTTTCTGTTATTTGTGGAAGCAACGTAACAGCGAGTTAGGGGCAGGTCTATTCTTTTTCGACCTGCATGTAATTAAGCTCAAGTGGTGTTTTTCTTCCGAAAATTTTCACCATCACTTTAAGCTTCTTCTTCTCTTCGTTGATCTCTTCGATCACGCCTGAGAAGGTATTGAACGGTCCGTCGATCACCTTCACTGTTTCTCCAACCACAAATGTGTTGAGCATTGTTTCCTCTGCTCCTGCCATTTCATCGACTTTTCCGAGAATGCGATTAATTTCAGACTGACGCAACGGAACGGGATCTCCTGTTTTTGAACCAAGGAACCCGATTACGCCGGTAATATTTTTGAGCATGTGTGGGATCTCTCCTACCAGCATACCTTCGAGCATGATATAGCCAGGAAAGATGTTACGCTCTTTGCTTACTTTTTTTCCTCCGCGGATCTGGATTACCTTCTCCATCGGAATAAGCACTTGCGTCACATAATCCTGCATTCCGAGACGTGAAATCTCAGAATCGATGTATTGCTTGATTTTTTTCTCTTTGCCGTTAACGACACGCAATACATACCACTTCTTAACCTGTTGTTCTTTTGTTTGGACCTTTGACATTTTCCGTGGGGAACTAATTGGTTGTGAAATTCAAATATTAGAAAATGCTATACAGCTTTTCCATCCCTTTGTTGAATGTGAAATCCATTGCAAAAACAACAACCGCAAAAATCAAAGTTGCGATCATTACAATGATTGCGCTTTCCTGCAGCTCTGACCATGTTGGCCAGGTTACTTTGCGGAGAAGCTCGTCTCCGACTTCCTGAAAGTATACTTTGAGTTTATTCATTGCTTTTGTTTTTTGCCTGCCTTTGCCTGACCGGCGATTCTTGTCTGACTATGTTAAACTTCGGCAGACTTTGCACGGGAACCTGGACTCGAACCAAGATCAACGGTTTTGGAGACCGCTATTCTACCATTGAACTATTCCCGTTTTTGTTTCGGTTACCGGAGGTCCTTTTGGCAGCGAAAGCTGTTCCCCGTTTGAGCGGGGAACAGCTTCGATCTGCTGTGATCTTGTTCGCCTCAGCGTACGCTAAGGAAAACAGGTACCTTTTATTTATTTAAGAATTTCAGTTACCTGGCCAGCGCCAACAGTACGGCCACCTTCGCGGATCGCGAAACGAAGACCTTTATCCATAGCGATCGGAACAATCAATTTAACTGTGATTGTAACGTTATCACCAGGCATTACCATTTCGCGTCCTTCCGGAAGTTCGATTTCTCCTGTTACATCTGTTGTACGGAAGTAGAACTGTGGACGGTATTTATTGTGGAATGGCGTGTGACGGCCACCTTCTTCTTTTTTAAGAACGTAGATCTCAGCTTTGAAATCGTGGTGAGGTGTGATAGAACCCGGTTTCGCGATAACCATACCACGACGGATTGCATCTTTATCAATACCACGAAGGAGAAGACCAACGTTGTCACCAGCTTCGCCGCGATCAAGAAGCTTACGGAACATCTCAACACCTGTGCAGGTTGATTTGAGTTTTTCCTCTTGCATTCCGATGATCTCAACATCTTCACCAACGTTTACAACGCCGGTTTCGATACGACCAGTTGCAACTGTTCCACGACCTGTGATTGTGAAAACGTCCTCAACAGACATCAGGAAAGGCTTGTCTTTATCACGTGTAGGAGTCGGGATATAAGTATCCACAGCATCCATCAATTCCATGATTTTCTCAACCCATTTCGGCTCCTGATTCAATCCGCCAAGTGCAGATCCACGAATGATCGGAGTTTTTGTTCCATCGAATTTGTAGAACACAAGAAGATCACGGATCTCCATCTCAACGAGATCAAGAAGCTCAAGATCATCAACCATATCAACTTTGTTCATGAACACAACAAGTTCAGGAACACCAACCTGGCGAGCAAGAAGGATATGCTCACGTGTTTGTGGCATAGGACCATCTGTTGCAGCTACAACAAGGATAGCACCGTCCATTTGGGCAGCACCTGTAACCATGTTTTTTACATAGTCAGCGTGACCAGGACAATCTACGTGAGCGTAGTGACGCGCAGCAGTTGAGTATTCAACGTGTGATGTATTAATTGTGATCCCACGTGCTTTTTCTTCAGGAGCGTTATCGATTGACGAAAAGTCGCGGATTTCCGCGAGACCTTTAGATGCAAGTACAGTTGTGATTGCAGCAGTAAGTGTTGTCTTACCGTGGTCAACGTGACCGATGGTACCAACGTTCACGTGTGGTTTGGAGCGGTCAAATTTTTCTTTTGCCATTGCTATTGTTTTTGGTGTTGATTATTGTTTGTGTTTCTGTGTTTCGTAATGTTACTCTTCAATATTTTTCAAATCCGGTTGCCTCATTCCCCCTGGTTGAGCTGTTTACTCTCAAAGCCGGAACTTTGTGAGCCGATGGGGGGAATCGAACCCCCGACCTCTTCCTTACCAAGGAAGTGCTCTACCACTGAGCTACAGCGGCGATGATCAGGAGATGCAATGGACTTCTATTTTCACTTTTCCCTTTCGGGATAACTTTTCTTTTGAGCGGAAGATCCAACTGCGCTGAAGCTTCGTTGGACGTGCCGTGCTCTTTTTATTTTGAGCGGAAGACCGGGCTCGAACCGGCCACCTATAGCTTGGAAGGCTATCGCTCTACCAAATGAGCTACTTCCGCTTAATTTTTATCTTCCGATTACTACTGCATTTGCCTTGCAGGTATCCACCCAAGCCGGGTGGATGTGTGGGGAGAACAGGATTCGAACCTGTGAAGACTAAGTCAACAGATTTACAGTCTGTCCTCGTTGGCCGCTTGAGTATCTCCCCCGAAGCCATTGATGAAGCTGATATCCTTAGCCTCCCCTGTGACAATTATTTGATTCATTTTTAATAAAAAAAATGAGCCGGCGAAGGGATTCGAACCTCCGACCTGCTGATTACAAATCAGCTGCTCTACCAGCTGAGCTACACCGGCTATTAGTGTGAGTCACTGAGGATGTGCCTAAGCGACCATCATGCATACATCTCCTGATTTCAAAGAACTTTAGAGGCTTTTTAATTGGATGCCCCTCAAAAAGGACTGCAAATGTACAATTATTTCATCACGCAACAAATTTGATATTATTTTTTTACGTGATTTTCAGCCTTTTTTGAGCCCGAAACCTTGTTAATCGATCTTCAACTCCGTTTTCAAACTAAAACCGCGGCGAAAATAAAAAAAAACGTCCTGTCAAACCGACAAGACGTTTTTTAAATTCAAATTTTAAAGGATTAAATCCCTTTTTGTTTTTCTTTATAGCGCTTCACCTGTTTTGAAAGCGCTGAAATTCCTGTGTCAATCGCTTCTTCGAATGTTTTACATTGACGTTTTACATACAAATCGTTTCCGGGAACAATCAATTTTATTTCCGCCACTTTATTTGTTGCATCATCTGCGTTATCAAGCCTCAAAAAAACTTCGCTGCTGATAATTCCATCATAAAAATGTGTAAGCTTTGCTACTTTTTCCTCAATAAACCCCAGCAACTTTTGATCTGCGGTAAAATGGATGGATTGGATCTGGATGTTCATAATTGTCCTCCTTGTTTTTGGATATGTTTCGGACCATTGTCCTTATTAAATGAATTTCATGCGCGGGGGTGCGCTTTGTGATAAATCGCTTTTAATTTTTCGACCGTATTGTGCGTGTAGACTTGCGTCGCAGATAAATTGGCATGACCGAGAAGCTCTTTGATAGCGTTAAGATCAGCACCGTTGTTAAGCATGTGAGTAGCAAAAGAGTGGCGTAAAACATGTGGGGATTTTTTATTAATGGTTGTTACAAGACTAAGGTAGAATTTTACACGGGTGTAGACAAACTTTTCATTCAGTTTTTTTCCATCTTTTTTCTGTAGGAGAAAAACAAATTTTTCATCACCGGCAGGCACGTTTTCTTTTATCTTTTCATTGACAAATTGCTTTCCAAGTTCAATCAATTCAACGGTAAGCGGAATGATCCTTTCTTTATTTCTTTTTCCCAAAACTTTTACTGTTCCTGCAACCGGTTCGAAGTCAACCTGCTTCAGATTTATCAACTCTGAAAGTCGCATACCTGTTTCATACAGCATTCCCACTACCAACCGCACAAGCATCGCATCATACGCATCAGCTTCACGCTCTTCGAAGGCAGTTTTGTCCAGCAAATTCTCCATCTGCTTTTCCTCCACAAACACAGGCAGACGTTTACCCGATTTCGGTCCCTGGATCTTAAGCATCGGGTTAACCTGGATGAGCTCGTTCTTGAGCAAAAAATGAAAATAAGTGCGGAGCGTTGTGATCTTGCGATTTACAGAACGCGGGGTAATGCTATTGTCCATCAAAGAAGCGATCCACGTGCGGATGATGGGATAATTGGCTTCCAGTGGAGGCAGATTTTCGTAAGAAGTGGCGAGAAAATCACGGAATTGGATGAGATCCGTGCGGTAGGCCGTCAGGGTATGAGGAGAAAGCCGCCTTTCAAAACCGAGGTAATCAATAAATGGGTCGAAAATATCGGTGGCGTCGTCGTTCACAAACAGCTATAAAAAGAAATACACACAATTGTACGGATTCCGTTTAAGGAAGTTCGCACAATTGTGTGTATGTATGTTAATATTGAATCGCGAAGCATCGCGATTCTACAATATCATCTGTCTATGCTTCTTCAGAAAGCTGAAGCGCCTGTTTGTAGATGGCTTTCAACTTTGTTTCACGCTTGCGAATAGACGGTTTTGTAAATTTCTGACGATCACGTAATTCACGTACAACGCCTGTCTTTTCGAATTTTTTCTTGAACTTTTTGAGAGCTTTTTCGATTGACTCTCCTTCTTTAACTGCTACTACGATCATTTTGTGTGTGGTATGTTAATTTTATCAGGGCTGCAAATGTAGGGAATAAATTCAATATTCAAAATTCAAGATTTAAAACAAAAATTCAATATTCAATATTCAATATTCGAGATTTCATGAAAAAGCCAACTCACTCGGTGATTAAATACTGATTATCAAATTATTATGCAAGACTAAGAAGAATTTCAATACTGAATCTTGTATTCAAACAATTTTAATTTCCATTTTTTTCTGCCGGTTCGTGGGAGTATTATTATACTAAATCCGGGCAATTCAGCAGAATTTTTCCTGAACAGGTAAGATTTACTCATTTATTCCGTTTCTATTTCTTTCCATTCATTCTAATTTGCATCATGATCTCTACACAAAAGTCGCGATTTACTCTTGTTATTGCCTTATTGTTTGTTGTCTTCACCGCAAACGCGCAATCGACATTTTCAAAATACTTCTCTTTCGGTGTGAATAACCCGATGGTGGGTACAACATTTACCAATTGCCATGAACTTTCCAACCAATCCGGCTACCTTCTTACAGCAGAAAAATACTCTTCAACAAATGTGCGCAACACCATATTGATTCGCACAGATACTGCTTTGCAGGAAACCTGGTCGACTATGCTGAATTTTAATAATGCTGCAATGCCTTACGACAATATTAATTTTTCCAATGTCGGGGAATTGTTGAATGGCAACTATTATATGTTCGCGGAAACAGGCGTACCCGGCAGACCTGCTTACGTGATCTTTGTTTTTGACACAAATGGAAATGTGCTCGATTATACTGCTCTCGGCGACACCCTTAATATCAGTAATGCCAATGTTCTTCCGTTGCTCACCATCTCTGAAGATAGCAGCATTATCATCAGCATTTCAGAATATGAGCGCTTTGGATTTTACAGGCTTGATCAACAATTGAATGTAATTTCAAGTGGAATTTACCAGGTAAATACTTTGTATAGCCGCGGACGCGATTGCCTTTTGCTTCCGGATACAACACTTTTATTCAATGGTGAAGCAAATTGTTTAGCACTTACAAAAACAACAACCGGCGGCGCAATTATCTGGTCCAAATCTTATCCTTCCATAGGAAATGCGTTTACTTTATGCCGTGTTGGTAGTTCAATTTTTGCAGGCGGAACTACGTTTACAAGCACAAGCGTTTCATACGTTGCGAAATTTGATACTTCCGGCGCTCTCATTTGGTATCATACGTATCTCATGGCCAACAGCTTGACGATGAGCGCTATCAGGAATATTTATCCGAGCGGAAATAATCTTATGCTTTACTCCGACAGCGTTATGTTTGAAATAGACACGCTCGGTTTTCCGGTCGGTGCCGGATTTACAGTAAACAGCAGTAATAATTACAAAGTTTTAAAGCCTTGCAGCTCGAATGAATTTATGCTTGCCGGTCCTATTTACCACGATGCGGTTATGGATTATCGTCATACATTAATGCGTTTCGATATGAATACCATTTCAAGCTGCCTCAAGC
Organism: Bacteroidota bacterium; assembly: GCA_031412295.1. Taxonomy (GTDB): domain Bacteria; phylum Bacteroidota; class Bacteroidia; order Palsa-965; family Palsa-965. The sequence continues at coordinate 73,381 of JANOCU010000032.1, read as the reverse complement.
CCCGCGCAATTATCACTACCGTAAATTCAAGCACCACTTTATCCAACCAGCTCCTATCGATTCCTCATTTTATTCAAACAGAAAATATTAATTATTCGGATACAACTGTTCAGCTGGGTTATGATAAATGGAATGGTTGTTTGCCAACAGGTATAAATGAAAATTCGGCAGCATTGGCCAGGCCAACAATTTTTCCAAATCCGGCCAATGATGAGTTGACGATTCATTATACCCCGAAAGATCTGAATGCGAATCTGGTCGTTGAAATTACTGATATAGCCGGACGAATAAACAGGAGTGAGACGTTGCAATTGAATGCTGAAAATAAATTCCACATTTCAATTTCCGCCTTAGCAGAAGGAATGTACACGGTTTCTGTATATGAAAATGGAATTCCTGCAGGGCATGTGTTGTGCTGTGTAAAACATTAACACCGGTTTCGGCGAGGGTAAGCTCACGCGCTTAACTTTGTCAGACAATTTTGGAAAAGAAAAAAATATTCATTCTCGGACCCGCCTGGCCTTTGCGCGGCGGACTTGCCACTTTTGATGAGCTGCTTTGCCGTTCGTTAATTGCTGCGGGACACGATTGCAGCATCATTTCATTTTCATTGCAATATCCCGGATTTCTATTCCCCGGAACCACGCAATTTGATGAAAGCGGAAAAGCACCGGAAGGAATTACCATTGAAACCAAAATAAATTCCGTCAATCCGTTCAACTGGCTTTCGGTTGGTAATTACATTAAAAAAGAGCAGCCCGATTTTATTCTCATTCGTTACTGGTTGCCGTTTATGGGACCGTCGCTTGGAACTATTGCACGCCGCGCGAAGAAAAATAAAAAAACAAAAGTGATCGCGATCGTTGACAATGCTATTCCGCATGAAAAACGTCCGGGCGATAAACTATTTTCTTCTTATTTCCTGAAAAGCTGCGATGGCTATTTAACCATGTCGCAAAAAGTATTGCATGATCTGCAGCAATTCACCGATTCCACAACGAAAATTTTTACTGAACATCCGCTGTATACTTCGTTCGGTGATGCGGAAGAAAAAATCAAAGCGCGTAAACATTTACGTGTTGATGAAAGCGGAAAATATCTTTTGTTCTTCGGATTGATTCGCCGTTACAAAGGACTTGATCTTTTGCTAGAAGCAATGGCCGATGTGCGCGTGAAAAATCTCGGTGTAAAATTGCTTGTTGCAGGTGAATTTTATGAAGACCGCACGTACTACGATGAAATAATTCACAAGTACGAATTAAAAAATCACGTGGTGCTGCACGCGAAATTTATTGCGAATGAAGATGTGAAATGGTATTTCTCGGCTTGCGATTTAGTTGCACAGACGTATCATACAGCCACACAAAGCGGCGTAACAAAAATTGCATTGCAGTTTGATAAGCCTTCACTTGTAACGAATGTGGGCGGACTCGGAGAAATTATTTTCCACGGCAAATCAGGTTATGTGGTACCGCCGAAAGCAAAGGCTATTGCCGACAGCATTGTTGACTTTTATGATAATTTACGCGAAGAGGATTTTGTGCGCGAAACGATTGAAGAGAAAAAGAAATACGGCTGGGATGTGATGGTGGATAATATTGAGACCTTGTACCGCCGCATTTTGATGGATTGATTTGAGACGTGAGAATTTCTAATTCTTCTCACGTCTCAAGTCTCTTATCCCAAGTCTATCTTTATTCTTTTACGAATTTTCGCACCACAGTTTTTTCTGTATCGTGCAAGCGGATAAAATAAATTCCTTTGCTTAATTCGCCAATAGCAAGAACCTGCTGAGCGGTTTGCGCTTGTTGCGATAAAATCAATTTCCCCGCTGCATCAGTTATTTCTATAGTGTAATCCTCGCTTGCGTAATTCACAAACAGCCGATCTTTCGCGGGATTTGGAAATACTGTAAGTATTGGATCATCACTTAATTCCCCCGTGCTGTTTTCCATTCCCTGATACTCATATCTTGCAAGGCGGGCGAATATATTCGTATTGTTCACCCATTGATTCCCGGCAATAAAAATCACATCACTTGTTGCATTTGTGCTGTACGCTTCCACCTGGTAAGCTCCATCATTTGCACTAGCAGTAAATTCGTAAAGCAGCGAATAATTTGTCAAATGTTGCCCTGCAAACGGATCTATCACTTCGAGCATATTATATCCGGCAGATGAATACATGGAGCAATAAATAGCATTATTCGTTACAGCCAGATCCAATATACATTTTGAAACGAAATTGGATAACGTAAATGTGCTGATAAGATTTCCTGCATTATCATATTTCCAAATCGTCGGCGTCAGCATTGGATACCCAAAATTTACATATCCCGAAGTAAATACGTAGCAGCAATTATTGAACGTACGCATTCCCAAGAGATAATTTTGCGTATCCGACATGTTCTGCTCACTTATCAGCGTGAGATGACCGGCACTGTCGATGGAATAAATACGAAGCTTGTTGATGGAATAGGAATTCAATTCAATACGCGAAGTGACAAACATCGTATTTCCAACGATGCGCATCGACTGCGGATAATCCCTTTCTCCGACAGAATCATGCGCGGCTACGGTTGTCCATTGCCCGTTTTCAAGCAACGAAATTCGCATACCCGGATTTGAATCTGAGGAGCTCAAATAAATGTGGTTGTAATTGTCGCGCTGCAGCTCTACAGCAAATGAGTTCCATGTCGCCTGGCTGGATTGACTTAACGTATCGATTATTGTAATTGCACCGGTTGTATTATCTGTTGCAAGAACACCAATGCTCCTGGTTGTGAACGCAGGATCATATTGTTCGAACATCCATAACATGCGATTGTTCAGCGAATCATCGATCACATAATTATTGCCCTTCAAATTCCAATCATAAGCGAAAAATAAAGTCGCACGCGGAAGCTGCTGCTGCCATAACAATTGTCCCGTAACACTTATCTTCTCAAAGATGAGGTTGCTTGACTGGTAATTGAGACAATAATACGTGTCACCGTTTTTCGGGTAAAAGCCACGTAACCGATAATTAAGATAAGACGTATCGTTAAATATCGTATCGCAGATCATTTGTCCCTGCTGGTTGCGGCGATTCAAAGCATTCGCATGGTACTGGTTATTGGGATCCAGGTAAACTCCCATAACACCGGTTACTATATCATTAGTTGATTTATCAATAATAAAAACATCGCCCATATTATCCACGCCATATTGCTCGGTTTGTACCCAATCAAGTGAAATAGATTGCGCGCTCGCCATGCACGAAAAAGCAAAAGCGATCAGGAGAAGTTTGTAGCTCTTTTTCATATCGTAGAAGTTATCGGTTTAAAAGAATGTGTTTGCGGGATTAAAGATTCACTTCTTCCGTTTCCCGGTCAAGAAAAAGAGCTGTTATTCATGCGGATTCGAAAGAGGCAACTTTTAAACAAATTATCAGATATTTATCTGACATACAATTAAATAAAAATAAGTTAAGGCAATTTTCATACGGTTTCGAAGGCTGAATTTTTCCACCTGACTTGTATGCTACTTCCGCGAACAATCAGCACATTTGCATCAAACTACTTCCAATGGCCCGGGACCAGCTTTTCGCATTGATCAAATCGCTTACACCGCACGAGAAAGGTTATATCCGCCGGATGGCTTTTGTGCACCAGGGAAGTGGCGAAAACAATTACCTCCGGCTTTTCGATGCAATTGATAAGCAGAAAGCTTACGATGAAGCTGCCTTGCGCAAAAAATTAGCGAAAGATCAATTCATGAAAAATTTTCCCGGCGCGAAAAATTATTTGCAAAACGTAATTCTCCGCCATCTCGAATCCTATGATTCTTCTGCACCAAATGAAATAAGAAACCTGCTCAATCAATATACAATTCTCCGACGCAAAGGCCTGACACTCCTTGGTCATAAACTTTTGCTGCGCGCGCTGCAGCTGTGTGAAAAGAACGGGCATACCATTCTGAAAACGGAAGTATTGCACGTGCTCCTTTCACATACCATCATGTACAATTCGGAATGGGTGGGTGGCACAGAAAATATACTTGAGCAGATCAAAGAAACAAGCGCACTTTCTATTGAAGTGACGACGATGCAGCATGAAATGGAATTGTTGAAACGAAAAACTTCCGGTATCACGCAGGTACGCACGGAAGAAGACATAAATCATTTCCGTGAAAAGATCCGGCAATGGCAGCACTATGACACAAGCCGTTTGCAATCGTTCGACACACGCAATTTGTATTACCAGCTCCTTGTCAATTATAATTACATATGTGGCGATATAAAAGAAGGCTTGAAATATGCGGATGTACATTGCGGCTGGTTATTGGAAAACTGGAAATATTCAACGTCAAAATCAACAGCGTATATCACCGCCTTTTATAATAAAGCATTGTATGAATTATTATTTTATCGATCGGAAGTCCGCGCCTCAATCGAAGTGCTCGAACGACTTATTGTAAAAGATAATCTTGGCAATCCGAAATCAAATATTTTATTGCAGCGATTAAAACTAATGGAAGCCTGGGAAACCGGCCGCTACGATGATGTGCACGAACTTTCTGCTTCTATGATCGGATATCTTCATAAAAATCAGGAGCTGGTAAATCGCCCAATGGAAGAGCTGATTGCACTTTACATCAGTGCCTGCGCCTTGTTCACAAACGGAAAATTGCAACAGGCAGCTAAACAGCTTCGCCAACTTTTACGTCATCCTGCAGCCGAAAAAGCAATTTCACTTGCTGCCGGCGCACGTATTTTTTTGCTGGTCGTAGAATTCGAACACGGCGACCGGTTGGGAATAGACAGCCAATTGCGTTCCACTTACCGCTTCCTGGTGCAAAAGAAACAATTGCATAAAGTCGAAAAAGCAATCCTCGATTTCCTGCGCGATGTTTTTCGAAAAGTGCTGAATGAATCAGAAATTATAGAACGATTCCGGAAGTGGAAACAGGAAGTGGAAAACGAATTGGAAAACGAAACCGATGAGCTGAGCGCACGAATGTTCGACCTCGCGTCTTATTTGGAAAGTAAGATCTGCGGAAAAAGTTTTGAAGAAGTGAGACAAGCGAAAATTGCTTTGAGATGGGGGAAGGAGATGTGAGACGTGCGACGTGAGATGTGAGCAGGCGCTATTTTATTTTGTCTCCTGTCTCAAGTCTAAAATCTCACGTCTATTAGCTACTTTCGTAGCGATATGATGATCAAAAGTAAAGCTCCTTTGCGTTTGGGACTTGCCGGCGGCGGAACAGATGTTTCTCCGTATTCCGATATGTTCGGCGGTGCAATTCTTAATGCAACCATCAGCAGCTACGCATACGCAACCATTGAACCACTCGACAACGGAAAAATAGAATTCGTTTCGGGCAGCGCTACAACTATGCGTGTGTATGATGCAACAAACGCATTACCAATCGACGATCGCGCTTTCGAATTACAATGCGGTGTTTATAACCGCATCGTAAAACAATTCACGCACAAGCCACTTTCCTTCCGCATGACCACCTGGATCGATGCGCCGCAGGGTTCGGGTCTCGGCACGTCTTCTACATTGGTAGTTGCCATCATCGGCGCGTTTGTCGAGTGGCTCAAGTTGCCGCTTGGCCAATACGATATTGCACATTTGGCTTTCGAGATTGAACGTATCGAAATGAAGATGGCCGGCGGAAAACAAGATCAGTACGCGGCAACTTTTGGTGGTGTAAATTATTTGGAATTTCTCGCCAACGATAAAGTCATTGTAAATCCTCTGATGATCAAACCCGATGTGATGAATGAATTGGAGATGAACCTCCTCCTCTACTTCACCGAAACAAAACGCGACTCGGCGCAGATCATCACACATCAAGTCGAAAACGTAAAGAAAAATAACACCGAAGCAATTGAAGCAACTCATGAATTAAAAAAACATGCAGTGCTCATGAAAGAATGTTTGCTTCGCGGCGATACAGATAAATTCGGCGAAATTTTAAACATGGGCTGGGAGCACAAAAAGAAAATGGCCGCCTCTATTTCCAATGATCTTTTAGATTCCATTTATTTCGCAGCAATGAAAGCCGGAGCAAACGGCGGAAAAATTTCAGGAGCCGGCGGTGGCGGATTTATGTTTTTCTATTGTCCCGGCACCACACGTTTGAATGTCGCAAAAGCATTAGAGCAATTCGGCGGACGCACAAAATCTTTTACATTTACCAATCACGGACTCACTACATGGACGAGCTGAAATTTATACGCGAGCGCATAGAAGCATCGGTGAACTTAAAAACAGCATTGCTTTCACACGATGCAATTTTAAATTCATTACACAAGCTCGTTGAAGAAGTTGTGAATTGCTACAGGAATGGTGGCAAAGTGTTGTGGGCGGGAAATGGCGGAAGCGCTGCCGACGCACAACATCTCGCAGCCGAATTATCAGGAAGATTTTATTACGACCGCGCACCACTTTTTTCCGAAGCGCTGCATGTAAACACTTCTTACCTCACAGCTGTTGGAAATGATTATGGCTATGAAGTTGTTTATTCACGCTTAACACAAGCCATGGGAAAAAAAGGAGACATCCTCATCGGACTTTCCACCAGCGGCAATTCACCGAACGTTGTTAATGCATTGATAAAAGCAAAATCAATCGGTATGATCACCGCAGCATTCACAGGAGAAACCGGCGGCGAAATGAAAACCAATTGCGATTTCCTACTCAATATTCCATCAACAGATACACCGCGTATCCAGGAGTGTCACATGTTGCTCGGTCATACCTTGTGTGAAATGGTGGAGATGAAAATGTTTCCGAGGTAGCGGGAGATCTTTCCTTTGTAATTCAGTTTAACCAATCTTATACCTATTCAATGAAAACAATTATCCTGTTTCTTGCTATTGTATTTGTTTCCTGTAACGCCTCCACCAAGCGTACGAATTTGCCGCAAGATATTAACGACGGCAAAGCGCTTTCCGATAAATTCTATGAGCTCATAAAAAACGAATCGTACCATGAGGCATCCCTGCTTTTCGGTGGTGAAGCCAACCCTGCCGATGTGGAAGAATTACTTCTGCAGCTCGCCGAACCGCAAGGTGCGATCAACGAAATACAATTTGTGTCCGGAAAAAGTGAAGTGAATGAAGAAAATAAAAAAGTCACCGGTGAAATTGATTTGTACTACACAGTGAAATACGAGAACATGACGAAAGATGAAAACTTCGTGATCAAGTTCGTCGATAATAAAATGATCATTGCCGGCTTTCATACTGATGAAGCGGGAGCAAAAAAATAATAATCAGCAGGAAAAGTTGGTGGTTGGTGGTCGATTTTGTTGGTGGTCATTTTGCATTTTCATTTCCTTGTTAATTGTGCATTGTTTGTTTGGCATTGAACATTGTTTCAACCATGGGAATTTCTCTTCGCACGGAACAAACAATCCCAAACAAACAATGTTCAATGTACAAGTGAAAACTAGTAGAGATTAATTATTTTTATCCAACAAAATTTTTCCACCACCAACCTTTTACACCACCTACCACCTACCTTTCCGCATGATCAAAGAAGCAATAATACTCGCAGGCGGATTCGGCACACGGTTAAAATCTGTGATCACAGATGTGCCTAAACCCATGGCGCCGGTGAATGGAAAACCCTTTTTACATTATCTCTTTCTCTATCTCAAACATTACAATATTTCAAAAGTAATTTTATCCGTCGGCTACCTTGCAGAAAAAGTGGAAGCCGAATTCGGAAAAAATTATCTCGGTATTGAAATCGATTATGCTTATGAAAAAGAAGCGCTCGGCACCGGCGGCGGTATTCGTTTAGCTATGGAAAAATGTTCCGGCGCGCATGTGATGGTGTTGAATGGCGATACTTTTTTCGATGTGAAGCTCGATGAGTTTTTCGAAATGCATTTAAGCGGCTCTTCTGATGCAACTCTTGCTTTGCGAAAAGTAGAAGATGCGTCGCGTTACGGAACGATTGAGCTGGACGGAAAACGCATTGCTGCATTCAAAGAAAAAAGTGCCGATGTAAAAGGAAACGCGCTCATCAACGGCGGCGTTTATTTGTTGCGCAAGAAAACTTATTTGGGAAATACGGAAGCACTCAACCCATTTTCCATCGAGAATGATTTTTTCGCAACGCTTGCCGATAAATTGTGGTTGCAGGCATTTCCGTGCGAGGGGTATTTTATTGATATTGGGATTCCGGAGGATTATGCGCGGGCGCAAATTGAATTTAAAGAATTGCAATTTTAAAACATCCATAAAAATTAACCCCATGCTTAAATTCATTTCTGCTTTTCTTTTTGTTCTTTACTGTACTTGTTCATCTGCACAAACGATGCAGTTTGATATTACAGGACAAGTAAAAGGAACACCGTCGGCTAACATCACTTCCTGGCAGAATGAAGACGGCGTACTTTTTATCTGGAACAAACGCATTAACGTTACCGATCAATGGGAACCGCGACCAATTTGGGCATATCGCATCGAAAGAGATGGCGATAAAATAATTGATTCCGGAAGCGTCTATATCATGCCCACTATAAAAGGTCGCAAAGATGTTGTGCCTTATGGAATTGTAGTGATCGGCGAAAAATTATATGCGCTCATGCTGGTTAAAATTGATGACGTAACCGATGATGTGTATGCTGATGAAATTGAAACACATGATTTTTCATTAACCGGAAATCCATTTAAGCTTTTTCAATTCAAGCATGGAGAAATGTATACTTACGGTTTTCTAACGATGATCCAATCGGATGATCAGAGCAAAACCCTTTTTGTGATCACTGAAGTAAACGATCATCATTCATTACCGGTTACTCATACCATCGCCTACAGCTCTGATTTGCGCAAGCCCGTTTGGGACAGAAAAGATACCATTCCTTTCGGCTTCACTCCCGGGCTTGGTTATTCCGTTCGTCCTGTGATCGGGAATAGCGGTGTTGTTGCTTTCTACAGTTCAATGCCGATTTATTCGGCCACCAAAAGGTTCGCTGATGATAAGAACACCAAAGTGATTCTGTTCATTACTACTATCACGCAAAAAGGAATCATTCACCGCAAAATTCCTGTGAAAGAGTGTTGCGTTATGGATTTAAGAGCCGTTGTAACACCGGATAATAAATTAATCTGCTGCGGCTTTTTAAATTATGATAAATACGCGATCAAGGCAGAAGGGGTATTTTATATTTCCATTGACCCTGAAGTAGAAAAGTATTCAGAAATAAAAATTGTTGATTTCAAAACGCAGACTGCACCTGCAATAGAATCCTTAACCGCTTACGTGATTTGCAATTTGCTTGTTTCCAAAGAAGGAGCAGTGTGGATCATCGGCGAAAAACAATACGGAGTGAATTCAAGCTCTACATATGGAAATCTTTTTGTTGGCATATTTGATCCGAAAGGAAGTTTTAAATCTGCTTTGTTAATTGACAAAACAGTGAAAGTAAAACAGCCCGGTGTTTCTTCTTTTGTTGCCCGTCCGACTTTTTTTGCGCAGCTGTATAATGAAAACCTGTATTGTTTTTATACCGATGAGAACGAAGGTTTAACAGCAGCAATCGTCACACCACGTGGGGAATTAAAATATGATCGCTTGAAGCCTTCTAAGCCCGTTGATGCGCTTCCGGTTGATGATGAATATTTCTGTACGGAGATTAAGGATGATGAGTGTTACATTATTTGTCGGACGCCGGGGAAAAAGGGGAAATCTTATTTGGGGAGATTTCATTTTTAGATAGCACAGCAAAGAGATATTTCCTTGCTGAGCTTTTTAACGCTAAGGCGCGGAAGACACGGGGAAAAGCGCGGAGAAAAAACAGTCCACATTTCTGAGAACCCATTCCTTCTAATCTGTAAAAATCCATCTGCGTAATCAGCGTAATCTGTGGCTAAACTTTTTAACGTACTTCGACAAGCTCAGTACAAGCTCCGGCGCGGAAGACACGAAGAAAAAAAAGGGTTCCCATTTCTGAGAACCCTTTTCATTGGTAATTGGTAATCCAGTAATCTGTAATCCGTAATTACTTTTTCATAGTATCTGCCATCTGAAACGCAGCATATAAATCCACCATTCCACCGGTCTTACTCAACGTAGCGAACTTTACTTTTTTGTCTTTAAACGGTCCCTTTTTCTTCTTGAAAAATTTTCGTGGCTTTCCACCCGGACGATTTACTTTTTTCTTCATCATCGACTTATCTGTTGTCTGTTCGATGATGGATTTTATTTCCGCAGGTGTAAGCGTTGGATGATAAGCAAGCAACAACGCAGCAACACCCGCAGTGACCGGTGAAGCCATACTTGTTCCGCTCAGATCAACGTAACCGCCGTTTGATTTCGGTGCATTGATGTCAACTCCCGGAGCAAAAACATCAACAGCAGTTTTTCCATAATTGCTGAATGGCGCAACAAGATCACGGTTATCTCTCCAGCTTAACGCGCCCACTTCGATCCAGTTGGTAGCAGTTCCGCCACCGTTGAATTTGCTATTCGGAAAATTCTCGTTCTCATCATTGTTCTGGCTGCTGTTACCCGCAGCGTGAATGATTAAAACTCCTTTGCTCTCTGCATATTTTACGGCAGCGTCAACAGCGCCTTTGTCATACGAATATGCTTTTCCGAAACTCATGTTGATGATGCGTGCACCATTATCAACTGCGTAACGAATTCCGTTTGCAACATCTTTATCGCGCTCATCACCATTCGGTACAACGCGGATCGCCATGATCTTAACAGGAGTTGCAACACCAAACGTTCCGATATTATTAAAACGGTTTGCTGCAATAATTCCAGCAACGTGCGTTCCGTGTAATGCATCCGGACCTTTTACATCAGCGTTTCCATAATAACGCTCGTCTGCATTATCGTAATTATCACCAACGATAGAACGAGGATCATAGTCCAAATTCAGCTGGTAATTGATCGCAGCATAAGTTTGGGCGTATCCTTCAGAAAGACCTTCATTCAGTGCTGCCCAGTTTTCTTCATTGCCGTAATAAGCAATGATGTTGGTCTTTGTATTGATAAATTTTCCAGTAGGGGAATATTTCAAAATATCTTCATACAACACTGAGTCAATATCCAGCTGCTTTTTAATTTCATCTTTAAAAGCATCAACTGCTTTTTTAGATGCGCTGTATTGATCAAAATAAAATTGATTAATTGCCAGTTCAGTATTGTATTTCTCTCTCAGCTTTACAAATTTTTCATACTCTTCTTTTTGCGAAGGCTGCACAGTACTCTCGTTAACGCCCTGGTATTTTTTCTGCAATGGACGAAGCAAACGTATGAACTCAAGGTTATCGTACTGAACATTTTCTCCGTTAGCACCGCCAATGAAATTCCATCCGTAGATATCATCGATGTAACCGTTTTTGTCGTCATCGATTTTATTTCCGGGAATTTCACCCGGGTTGCGCCACATTACACTTTTCAAATCTTCGTGCATATAATCAACGCCACCATCCATAACAGCAACGATGATCGTATCTGCTTTTTTATCTTTTACAAGATCTTTATAGGTTTGTTCGGTGCGCACACCATGAACTTTGTCGGTAGAATAAGCAAGATTGAACCAGTTAGCAGGAGCTTTAGCAGCAGGCGCAGCTTTTTGTGCAGCAAGTGAAAAAGAAAATGCTACTGCAATAAAGAGGATGATTTTTTTCATATTGGTAGATGGGTCTGTTATTGAGGTAATGCGAATATTAACGTATAAAAATAAGAGAAAATTGCACTTCTGCTGCAAGGAGCAGATGAACGGAGGAATTTGTCAATGAGTGGCAATGGAATTCCTTACAATTAACAACTCTTAATCCTAACAAAAAAATCTGCGCCATCTGCGTAATCTGGGGCCAGACTTTGGTTGCCACAGATTTCGCAGATTACACAGATTAAATTTTAAAGGATCGAAAAATTATTTCAAAACCTCCCTCGAAATCACCAGCTTCTGGATTTCAGAAGTTCCTTCGCCGATGGTGCAAAGTTTTGAATCGCGGTAATATTTTTCTGCAGGGAAATCTTTTGTGTAGCCGTAACCACCGAAGATCTGAACGCCTTCTGTCGAAACGCGCACTGCAACTTCCGAAGCATAATATTTAGCGAACGCAGATTCTTTGGTCATTTTCTGTCCGCGGTTTTTCATGTCTGCGGCTTGCATCGTGAGCAATTCTGCTGCTTCAATTTCTGTTGCCATATCCGCTAATTTAAAAGCGATAGCCTGGAATTCAGAAATAGGTTTGCCGAATTGATTTCTTTCCTGTGAATATTTTAAAGCTGCTTCGTAAGCGCCTCTTGCAATGCCTAATGATAATGCAGCGATAGAAATTCGTCCGCCATCCAATACTTTCATCGCCTGCACAAATCCTTCTCCGACTTTTCCGAGCATCTGGCTTTTGTGAACGCGGCAATCTGTGAAAATTAATTCAGCAGTTTCTGATGCGCGCATGCCGAGCTTATTTTCTTTTTTGCCGGAAGAAAATCCTTTTGTTCCTTTTTCAATAATGAAAGCCGTCATGCCGTGCTTGTCACCTTTTTCGCCGGTGCGTACAATAACAACTGCAACATCACCTGAAATGGCGTGCGTGATAAAATTCTTTGAGCCATTCAGAATAAAATCATCTCCGTCAGCAACTGCGGTGGTCAACATTCCGCCTGCATCCGAACCTGTATTTTGTTCTGTCAATCCCCACGCGCCGATCCATTCGCCGGTTGCGAGCAATGGCAAATATTTTTTCTTCTGCTCATCGTTTCCGAAAGCAAGAATGTGTCCTGTGCAAAGTGAATTATGCGCAGCCATAGAAAGACCGATTGAACCACAGATTTTCGCCAGCTCAGAAATTGCAGTCACATATTCTGTATAGCTGAAACCTGATCCGCCGTATTCTTCCGGAACAAGCACGCCGAGCAATCCGAGCTCACCCAGTTTCTTCATGCACTCCACAGGAAATTCCTGCGATTCATCCCAGATCATCATTTTCGGGCGAATATGTTCTTCACCGAATTTGCGAATCATTCCGGCGATCATTTCCTGGTTTTCGTTTTGTGAAAATTGCATCAGCTACTATTTATTTATGGGGGAATTATAAAATTGAAGGGGCGGGCAAAAATACGGATTATTTACAGGAAAAATCTGCCCGGATGTAAGTCTGCGGATTAATTAACATATATGAAATTCAAGCTGTTAACTACAGGCTCAGTATTTCACGAGACTTATGATGTTATTTGAATATGCAGTAAGCTTTTTATCGCCTTCAAGAAAATCGAGCGCGACAACAAAAGCAAATCCTGCCACCTTTGCTTTGCTCATTTCAACGAGTGAAGCTGCTGCTGCAGCTGTTCCGCCTGTTGCAAGCAAATCGTCATGAATCAACACATTCATTCCCGGGGTGAGGGCATCTTCATGCATTTCAATTCGTGCCGTTCCGTATTCAAGCGCATAATCGCAACCGATGGTTTTCCACGGCAGCTTTCCTGATTTGCGAATGGGAATAAAAGGAACATTCATCTCCACGGCAAGCATGTATCCGAAAATAAATCCGCGACTTTCAACGCCGATGATCGCGTCGACTTTGGTGTTTTTTAATTGAGCGATAAATTCTGCGATGATCTCTCTGCCGAGTTTCGGATCGAGCAATAAGGGTGTGATGTCTTTGAATAAAATTCCCGGTTTTGGAAAATCAGGAACATTACGGATGGCTTCGCGGATGGAATTCATAGGTCAATTTGCAATTAATGATCGGGAGTGCAAATTAACGATTTCTAATTGACTCAAATGGTAAAGTAAGGCGCAACTTTTTTGTACAATGCTTCATTGATCAGAGCACAGGAGCGAATGCCGGCAACAGATTTATAATTCCCATGCGATTTGCGGTAATTCACGAGCGCGGCTGCTACAGTTGGTGTGAGATAAGGAAACTTTTTCAGCTCGGAAATTTCAACTGTGTTGATGTTGATCTTGCGGATGTAAGTGGAATCTGTTTTGACCCATTCTTTTACCAGCGCATATTTCTCTGCATCCATTCCGAAAACTTCCATCAACTGCTCCTTCGAATGAAATCCACCCAAACGATCGCGGTAAGTAACAATTCGTTTTGCAAAAACAGGGCCGATGCCTTTTACTGTTGTGAGTAAGGAACTGTCGGCTGTGTTTAATTCAATGATGGAAGGAATTGGCGGATTTTGATTTGGGTGTTTTGCGTTTTGGGCCGATGCGTTTTGATTTTTATTGTTTTCGGGTAATACAATAAATGGTTCTAATTCGCGGTAACGTTCTTCGGAAATCACAAAAAGTTTTTTGACATCTTCTTTCGTTTTGAAACTTCCTCCCTTAGTTTCAAAATTCTTAACCGATCGCGCTTGTGCCGGACTTAATCCTAAACGAACCCAATCGTCGACTGGAAGTCCGTTCGGATTAAAATTGAAAAGCTCTTTCGAATGAAAAACGGAATGTTGTCCGGCCTCTTCTGATGCGGATGGAAATTTATCTTTCTTTTCTTCGAATGAATTTGAATTGGAATATTTATCGGCATACTCAATTGAATCTGCACTTGGTTTTTCATCCACCAGAGCAAGAAATGCATCGAACTGCGTAAAATCTTCTTTCGGCAATGAAATGAATTTTCCCTGCAAAGAAATAAATACGCTCAGCATCATAATGAGAATCAGCAGAACGATTGTTCCGTTGCGTTCGCTTGCGGTAAAAGAAAATAATTCGCGCAGCTCTGATTTCATCTGTTGAATTTCTATTTTCCAAAGATGTGAAATGGAAATTTAAAAAGGGGAGCTAGCCGTTTGTAAATGGATAATGTTTTGTGCTGGGGGTGAGATTGTTGCGCAAAATCAGCATTTCCTCGCATGGATTTGGTGATCTAGTGATCTGGTGACTGGGTGATTGTGACTGGGTGATTGAAAAAGGGATTTGTTTCACATTTGTTGTTTGTCGCCTTCGATACGCTTCGCTACTCAGTCTGACAAAAGGGAGTCTTTCTCTTGTAAGATTGAGTGTTTTTCGAATGAAATACGAATTGGAATAAGATATATAAAATTCGAAAAATGTATCGAAGGCGACAAAAAGCCACGACGACAAGCAGAATCTACTGCACCGATTTTTTCTTCAGCGCTTCCTGGATAAAATAAATCGGGACGCCTATAGTGATAACCACCAATGCCCCCATTGAATTTTTTGTATCCATAAACAAAAGATTCACGCAGATGGCAATGGCGATCAGGATATAAAGTCCTGGTAGTACCGGGTAACCAAATGCCTTGTACGGACGCTCTGCAAGCGGTTCTTTTTTACGGAGAATAAAAAGTCCGCTGATTGTAACAATGTAAAAGATCATTGATGCGAATGTGCAATAGTAAATAAGATCACGATAAGTGCCTGAAAAACAAAGCAGCGATGCCCAGATACATTGGCTCCATAATGCGAATGCAGGAACGGAATGCTTGTTCAGTGTTTCTGCTTTACGGAAGAACAATCCGTCTTTCGCCATTGCATAATACAAACGCGCGCCGGAAAGAATGATCCCGTTATTACATCCGAAGGTAGAAATCATGATCAGCAATGCCATCATCACGGTCGCCACATTTCCGAAGATCATTGTTGCAGCCGCAGTACCTACTCTTGAATTTTCCACAAACTGCATTCCCCTGCCCATAACATCTGTTGATGCTGCAGCAGGATCTCCTTTGAGCGGAAGCAATGCGAGGTAAGCTAAATTCGCGCTGATGTAAATGATGGTGACAATTAATGTTCCATAGAATAAGCTCTTTGGAATATTTTTCTGAGGATCTTTTATTTCTCCTGCGATGAAGGTGACATTGTTCCATGCATCACTTGAGAAAAGTGAATTCATCAACGTCATTCCGAAAATTGCCCAGAAGAAAATTCCACTAAGCGGAACGGTGCTCCATGGTCCGTCTTTTACTTCCTGGAATGTTCGTGTTGCATTAAATGAATCGGTGAAATTATTTCCGAAGACGTTTGTTTTTAATCCCACAAACAATCCGAAAATAATTAAACCAAACAGTGCTAATAATTTCGCACCGGTAAATACTTTTTGAATTCCTGCACCGCCTTTCACACCGCGCGTATTTACAAATGTCAGGAACACAATTAATGCAACTGCCAATACCTGCTGTGCCGTTATTGCAAAATCACCAATGGAAAATAAAATATTCTTAGAAGAAAAAACCGGCATTAATTCGGAAGCGTAATTTGCAAACGCCATTGCCACTGCCGCAATTACTCCTGTCTGTATCACAGCAAAAACTGTCCAGCCATAAAGGAAAGAAGTGAATTTTCCGAACGCACGCTGAATGTAAACGTATTGTCCGCCCGCAGCAGGCATCATTCCCGCAAGCTCGCCATAACTCAACGCTGCAATCAACGTGATCACACCGGTAAGCAACCACGCCGTGATCAGCCAGCCCGCAGAACCAACATCGCGCGCCATATCGCTGCTCACAAGAAAAATCCCGGAGCCGATCATCGAACCTGCTACTAAGGAAGTGGCATCTACTAAGCCGAGGGTTCTCTTTAATTCACGAGGTTCTGTCATAGGAGAAAAGGGGACGGAAAAAAAGGGACGTGGGACGGAAAAATGGGACGATGGGACGAAAAAAAGAGAAGGGACGAGTGACGAGGGTGAGAAATATTTCCCGCCCCTCGTCACTCCGTCCCTTCGTCCCTTTTTTATTTTAAGATTCCAAGCTTGCTGCGGCTTCGGCTGTAGATGAAATAAATGATCAATCCGAGAACCATCCATGCGAGCGCGCTGAGCTGTGTGAGCATATCAAGTGAAATGATCATGAAGCTGCAGACTACAATTCCTAAAATCGGTGTGAGCGGAACTAATACTTTGCCGACTTTGAAAATACCTGGTGTGCGGAAAGGACGAACTGCATTCGGATCATTTACACGCATTACCCAGATTCCTACGCAAACTAAAACGAATGCAAGCAATGTTCCGATACTTGTCAAATCACCCGCAACACTTCCCGGAATAAATCCACCGAAAATTCCAACGAAACAGAACAGCATTAAATTGGATTTGTAAGGTGTGCGGAATTTCGGATGCAGGTGCGAGAAAATTTTCGGAAGCAATCCATCGTGCGACATGGAATAGAATACACGACTTTGTCCCATCAACATTACAAGAATTACAGAAGAGAATCCTGCGAGAATTGCTACAGTAACTGCAGTTGCAAGCCATCCGTAACCGGCCATGTATTCAGAAATCGCATAAGCAACAGAAGCTTCTTTTCCTTTTGTCGGATCAGTGAAATCGGACCATGGAGCAACACCAGTCAATACGTGTGAGAATAAAATGTAGAGGATCGTACAAACCACGAGCGATCCGAGAATTCCGATTGGCATATCACGCTTAGGATTTTTTGCTTCCTGTGCGGCAGTAGAAACGGCATCAAAACCAATGAAAGCGAAGAATACAATTCCGGCGCCTTTAAGAATTCCTCCCCATCCATGTTGGAAAAATCCTTCATGTCCGGGATAATTTTCAGGAATGATATACGGTGTGTGATTTTCCGGTTTGATAAACTGCCATCCGATTACGATGAAAACAAGAACGATTGCAACTTTCAAAAACACGATAATTGCATTTACAAAAGCAGATTCTGCTGTTCCGCGGATAAGAAGAAGCGAAAGAACAAGAAGAATAAATAATGCCGGAGCATTTACAATTCCGCTAACAAGTGTTCCGTCAACAGTTGCACTTTCAAGCGGCGAATGGCACCATTCATATGGTATAGCGCCTCCCAACAGCTTATTTAAATATTCACTCCATGCGATGGAAACCGTTGCAGCACCAAGCGCATACTCAAGAATTAAAGCCCAACCGATGATCCATGCAATCAATTCGCCCATGGTAGCGTATGCATACGTATAAGCAGATCCTGCAATCGGGATCATTGCCGCAAATTCTGCGTAGCATAATCCTGCGAAAGCGCAGCCCACAGCCGCAATAACAAAAGAAAGTGTAACCGCTGAACCGGCAGCTTCACCTGCTGCTGCTGCTGTTCGTACAAAAAGTCCGGCACCGATGATCGCGCCGATTCCCAATGCAACCAATTGCCATGAACCAAGCGTTCTTTTCAATCCCGATTCCGAGTCGGCCGACTGAGCGAGCAATGATTCCAATGATTTTTTTCTGAAAATACTCATGGATTTTTATCGTTTAGTTTTAGGGAGTTCGAATTGCCAAATATAACTAAGAAAAGATTCGAAAATCATTCAGGATTCAACATTCAGGATTCAAAACTTTTTAGAGGAAAGGCATTAAAAGCAACTCATTGAACGTACTTTTGCGCCTATATGCTAATTGTCATCATTTTTCTTATCGGCTATCTCGCGATCATTTTTGAGCATTCGCTGAAGCTGAATAAAACCGCCTCCGCCCTGCTTACCGGTGTGCTTTGCTGGACGGTTTACATTGCGTATCACGAATCGGTAACCGTTAATAATGAGCTGCTTCATCATCTGGGCAATATCTCAGGAATTGTTTTTTTTCTGCTCGGGGCGATGACGGTGGTTGAATTAATTGACACGCATGATGGTTTTGATGTGATCACTTCACGCATCACAACGCTGAGCAGAAAAAAATTGCTCGTCATTATCGCGCTCATTTCTTTTTTCCTTTCTGCTCTTCTTGATAATCTTACTACTGCAATTGTGATGATGTCGCTTATCAGCAAGCTGGTGAAAGACAGGGAAGACAGAATGTATTACGGAGGAATGGTGATCATTGCAGCGAATGCGGGCGGTGCGTGGTCGCCGATCGGTGATGTAACAACTACGATGCTTTGGGTGGGCGGACAAATTACCAGTGTAAATATTATTGTGAAGCTGATCCTTCCATCACTGGTGAGCATGTTTATTCCGTTGTTATGGATGAGCTTTAAAATGAAGGGAGCAGTTTCACGTCCGGAAGCAATGGCTTATGACAAGCCTGGTTCTTCTACAGTTTTTGAACGTAATATTGTTTTTATAACGGGAACAGCCGTATTGCTGATGGTTCCTGTTTTTAAAACGCTAACGGGCCTACCACCTTTTATGGGAATGCTTGCGGGCCTGGCGATATTGTGGACGATTACGGAATTCATTCACAAAAAGAAAAATGAGGAAGAAAAAACTTCTTTCTCAGTAGCAAGCGCATTGCAGCGTGTGGATACGCAGAGTGTGTTCTTTTTCCTTGGAATTTTGCTTGCAATATCCGCGCTTGAGAGTAATGGCCTGCTTAGTTCGCTCGCTCAAAAAATGGATAGTGCGATCGGCAACATTAATATAACAACGCTCTGTATCGGGCTTGCTTCGGCGATTGTGGATAATGTTCCGTTGGTAGCAGCTGCGCAGGGAATGTATCCGCTGACAACATTTCCGACCGATCATTATTTCTGGGAATTCCTTGCGTATTGCGCGGGAACGGGTGGCAGCATTCTCATCATCGGTTCGGCTGCAGGAATTGCGGTAATGGGAATTGAGCGCATTCCGTTTGTGTGGTATCTGAAAAAGATTTCTTTTCCTGCGTTGCTGGGCTATTTTGCGGGGGCGTTGGTTTATATTTTGATGCAGGCGATTTAATTAATTATTTCTTTTCTTCAATAATTTGTTAGCCGCTTCAATCGCATACGGCGCATATCCGGTTACATCTTGTTTGATCTTCATCAACTCCTCCTTCGACTTCCCCGACCACTTGTCTGTAAATTCCTGCACTTTTAAATCATAATCATGTTTTTCATCTTTCAATTGATCATCCGTTTTTATTTTAAGCTGGATGAACGGGAAAAATGATGGCTCAATTCCAGGGGTTGTATTAAGAAGTTGTGCAAGTCCCGTAAGATCGTCGTATAAAAATTTAGTGATAACCATTCTATCTTTTGGTCCGGCTTCTAACAACAGATAAGCCCAGGCACTAAACATTTCCTGTTTTGCGTTAACCATAATTCTTGACCTGGTAATGTCTTGGAAAAAGAAAATTTGTGATTGCCCTGCTTTTGTAAAAGTGATGGTCTTCTTTTTTCTGTTGACATTAATTGATGAGTTACCATTGAATTTGAAATATTGGAATAAACGGATAAAATAAGGCGACATGAAAACTAATATGATGGCGGACATCCCCGCTAATAATATTATATCACTTTCTTTCCCCTTCTTTGCGTCAATTAGCATTAAGATGGGAGTAAGCAGGAGAAATAACAGGGGCCACAACATTTTAATGCCGAAATGCGATGAGGAATGCAAATCCTTTTCTTCAGAATCATTTATCTCTTCAAAAGAATATTTATCAATTAAATTCTCACCCCAGAAATCTTCAAGAAATTCTTCAATCGAAAATTCCTGGGTGTTAATATTGCCTGAAACATAGTCTTCAAATACAAGCGTTCTATTCACGCATGTAACAACAAAATCATCCTTTCCTCTCGGAGACAATTCAACAAAATCAGTTTCGCTTCTTTGAAAACGTAGTATTTGCTGAGAATACGGAATATCGAGACTTATCCGTTTTGCAATGATGGCATTTCCTTTTTCCCAATCGAAAGAATTAAAATAGCTGATCAAACTATCACAGGAATTAACTTCATCAATAAGTTCAAATTCTCTTTGAACTACATCGGGAGAGAGGTAAAGAATTTTCATTGATCAAATATACATCAACGATGCTTTCCGATTAATTTATTCCAGCACCATATCATATCTATCCAACCCTGATGCATAATAATCCTTCGTGACTTTCTCTGTTTTAAATCCCATCTTCTCAAAAAATTCGAATGAATGCTGCGAGGCATCCAGCGTGATTTTAAAACCGGGATATAAAACTTCAATGCTGTTTATCCGGTGAACCAACAGTGCTTTTCCTACGCCCTGTTTATGCAAAGAAGTATCCACCATTCCCCATGCTAATTTTGCTGTCTTCTCATTTTTGATAATGTAAAATCCGGCGCAGCCTGCAACTTTTTTATCCAGCAGCGCGACATAAAAATCATCTTCTACCGCATTGCTGTAAGCCGGATGCAATTCATCCTGCGCATCGAGCCACGCTTTAAAATGTTCTAATTCACTCTCCGCAAAAAACTTCGGAATATTGCTTCTAAAAACTTCAATGCAGGCATTTCTATATGAAGGCCTGTACTCTCTGATTAAAATCTCAGCCATGCTATTATATTTAAACTGCTAACTAATCCTTCTTTCCATATCATACCGGTCCATTCCCTGCGTATAAAAATCCTTCTGCACTTTCGTCGTAACAAAACCAAACTTTTCGAAAAACTGAAATGTATGCTGCGAAGTATCCAAACTAATCACACAATCCGGATGCAATGCTTCGATACTTTTAAACCTGTGAACAAGCAGCTCTTTTCCGATTCCTTTTTTGTGCAGTGAATTTGCAACCATACCCCACGCCATCCGCGCAACTGATTCTTCGCGCGCAATGTAAAATCCGCCGCAGCCTGTTATTTTATTATCGTGCTCTGCAACATAATAATATTCTGCCTTTGCATTATCATAGGCAACTTTTCCTTCATCCTGCCCGTTCAGCCAGGTTTCAAAATACGCTAACTCTTCACTGGTAAAAAACTTCGGAATATTACTTTTGAAAATTTCAATGCAAGCTGTTCTGTCGGATGGCTTATACTCCCTTATCGTTATTGTGCTCATAAATTCAGATTCTCTTCTCTAAATTTAATTCTAAATAACGTAAATAGCAATTTGCATTAATAACCGCGTATACTATTTTGAATGCAGCTGCTTCTCGAGCAATGCCAAACCTTCTTCAAATGAATGCGGATTATAACCTAATTCTCGTTTCGCTTTTTCTATAACTAACCCGGTGCGCCATGGACGTTTTGCCGGTTGTTTGATCGATTCTGATTTTGAAGGTGTAACCAATGATTTATCCAGCTTCCAAAAATCTGCAACACGATACACCAGCTCGAGCACGCTCATCTGGTCTTTTCCAGCAATGTGAAAAATTCCTGTTGCACCTTTTTCTGCGCAAAGCAAACATCCTTCAGCAAGATCTTCGGCAAGCGTCGGCGAACGGAATTGATCGTCGACAATATTTATTTTTTGTTTTTTTTCCAATGCTTCTTTCGCCCACAAAACAATATTGGAACGGCTCATATTATCTACGATGCCATAAACAATGATTGTGCGCAGGATGGCCCACTTAATTGTAGATGCCTCCAGCAATTTTTCAGCTTCAAGCTTTGACCATGCGTAATAGCTTAGCGGATTTGTTTTATCTGTTTCGCGGTACGGACCGTTCTCTCCGTCAAAAACAAAATCGGTGGAAAGATGAATGAACTGGCATTGCCCGCTTTCCGGTTGCCACACTTCATTGATGTCGATGAAATTCTGAACAGCTGTAACGTTCATTGCAAAACATTCTTCCTTCTGTGTTTCACATGCATCAACGTTTGTCATTGCTGCAGTATTGATAATCACATCAGGCTGAATTTTTTTCATGGCAGAAAAAACTTCTTCACGACTTGTTATGTCGAGTGAATGATAGGTATATCCACTCGTTTCAGAAATCCGGTTTTCTCCTTTGGAAGAAGCAATGATATTCCATGCACCGTCAATTTTATTGCGATCGAGCAAAGCATAGATCAGCTTCTGCCCGAGGAGGCCGTTACTGCCGGTGATGAGAATTGTTTTTGACATTGTATTTCGGATGGGTCCGTTTTTAGAATTTACAAATCTAGCATTTATGTGAAGGAAAAAAGAACCCGCCACAAGAATGCGACGGGTTCCATTTTACATGTTGCTACTTACTTTGCGCAGCAATCATCCGTACAAAACGGGCACTCGCATGTTGTGCAAGTTGAACATTCAGACGTTGATTTTGCAATTACGTTAGCTGCTACTACTGCACCTGCGGACATAAGAATGACCGCGATGCTGAAAATTACTTTTTTCATGATCGTTATTTTTTAAGATTAAAATAAATTGATTTTTATTCCTGTGAATAAATCAAGTCATTTCAGGCGGCTGCCAACAGTCAGGAGAATAAGAGGAAGGAAGGATTAAATCCGCGCCGGGATATTGGCGTTCGGATTCGGGATGTAAGCTGAACTTATAATTGTTTTCTTCAATAAGTGCGCCGCAACAGAACGCGCTTTGGAATACGTTAATGCAACAAAGCGCACAGCTGTTTTTTTCTTCAGGACATGCTTTACGATTTTTCGGGCATTCACTGGAAATGGTTTCGTCACATCTGCTTACCATCTCACATGCATTCGTCATCTTCACAACAGCTGCAATAACGGGCTGGGAGGAGATTAAAACGAAATAAAATGAAAGCAGGATTGCGGCGATTTTCATTGGGATAAAACTAAGCGATAATCGGGCCAAACGCAAAGGGTTTAACCTTTTTTGCATGAGGATAGAAAATGGAAATTGGGAAATGGAAAATAAAAAATTTGTAAGATGTTATTGGGAAGAAGAAATGATTGTATGCTTTGCTGTGATTTTTTAGTCCTGTAGGGGCGACATTTTTTCCACGCGTATTGCCTTGGGTAGGTGAGGCGCGTAGAGAAAATGTCGCCCCTACAGGGCTTAGTTTTTGATATAGACTGTTTTTGTTACAAAAGTGTCGTCCCTACAGGGCTTGTCCATCTTCTGATTTGTTTTTTACAAAAGTGTCGTCCCTACAGGACTCGGCGGAATCATTTGAATCTGCGTGCAAAAAAGTTCTCGCAGATTTTCACAGATTCCGCGGAGATAGCGCAGATTTTTTATTTACACATTTGCTATTTGCACATTCGGCTATGACAATAATTCTTTCAACCGCACAATCTGCTCCTGCGTACCGAGTACAAATAATTTTCCGTCGGGAATTAGTTGTGTATCGGGATCGGGATTGATGATGTATTCTCCGTTTCCTTTTTTGAATCCGACAATATTTGCGCCTGATTTATTCCGGATCTCTAAATCGCGGATCGTTTTATTTCGAAGATGTTGCGGAAGATTATCAAATGTAATTTCTTCGAGATTAATATCGGGTCCGCCTTGCCCGGTGATGTGATCGATAAATTCAATTACATCCGGTTTCAAAACCAGGGAAGCCATATGCGCGCCACCGATCTTATCCGGCATGATGACGTTATCTGCGCCTGCTGTTTTTAGTTTTTTATCGGAATTGTCATCTGATGCGCGTGAAATAATTGTGAGCTTTGAGTTAAGCGCACGTGCACTGAGTACAATAAAAAGATTATCCGCGTCTGTAGGCAACGTGGTAATGAGCGCAGAAGCACGTTCAATGCCGGCTTTTTCGAGCACATCATCCTGTGTAGCATCACCATCAATTACCAGTTCAGAATAGCGGTGATTGATGGCCTCGATGATTTCTTTTTTCTGTTCGATCACGACAAACCTGCGGTCATGCTTCTTTAAAACATGCGCAGCTTGTCTGCCGTTACGACCGTAACCACAAATGATTACGTGACCTGTGAGTTTGGCTATTGCATTCACCTTTTTAACGCGTGAGTAATATTGACGGAATTCGCCGCTGAGAATGTAGCTCGATAATGCCGAGAGCACATAAGCAAATGTACCAAAACCAATAATGATGAGCACAATTGTAAATAGCTTTCCTCCTACTCCTAATTCATGCACTTCCCTGAAACCGACTGTCGCAATGGTCGTAACGGTCATATAAAGCGCGTCAAGAAAGCTGAAACGATTGTCGATGGCCATATAGCCGATCGTACCTACCACGATCACACCGAACAAGAGCACTCCTGCAACGTAAAGTTTCCGAAAGTAAAAGTAGGATCGCATCAGGGTAAATGTACGAATTACTGATTACGGGATTACTGATTACCGGATTACTGATTACCGGATTACAGGATTACTGATTACTGATTACTGATTACAGGATTACTAATTACTGACTACTGACTACTCTTTTTATTTGTTGATAAGTAAGAAAAAGATTACACGCTCTTTTTTAATATCGTAATTCGTAAATCGTAATTCGTACATATTTTTGTACTATGGATCAGTCAACGAGAAACCAATCCATTCTTGCGAAATATATTCCTGAACAGGCGGTTCCACTGATTTCAGAGTGGATTCTGCATTTCAATTTCAAGCTGAAAATAAAAAAAAGCAGGCAATCGAAATTCGGTGATTATCGTCCTCCGTTGCCGGGGCGCAATCACCAGATCACTGTCAACCAGGATTTGAACAAGTTTGCATTCCTGCTTACGCTTGTTCATGAGATTGCGCATTTGCTTACGCAGGAACGTTTTGGAAATCGCGTGAAGCCGCACGGGGAAGAATGGAAAAATTCGTTTAAAGAATTGATGCGTCCTTTTATGCGATTGGAAATTTTTCCTGAAGATGTTTTCCAGGCGATTGTAGGCTACATGAAAAATCCTGCTGCATCAAGCTGTTCGGATGATCATTTATTGCGGATCTTAAAAAAGTACGATGCACCGAGTGAATTCGTACATCTTGAAACGCTTCCTTTGAATGCTGTTTTTATTTACAACCAGCGTTATTTTATCAAAGGACAAAAGATCCGCAAGCGATATAAATGTTTGGAAAAAAATGCGCGTCACGTTTATTTGTTTGCTGCGCTTGCCGAAGTAAAAATGGCAGAAGATGCGGCTTAGCTGCAATGATCATGATCCTCTTTTTGTAAGATATTTTCCTGCCGTCATTACAACATTCGTGGCGATGATCCATCTTCCAAGCTGATCATAATGTTCGGTGACCTGGTCTTGCTCAATGAAATTTTTCCCCGGCACCTTTTCAATATTATCAACTACAATCACTCCATTCTTATTATACCGCTTCACCAGCAGATCACGATTTTGCCTGATCAATTGAGCGAGCTGCGGCCCTGCGATTGAATCAGCGTATTGTACATTTTCGGGCAAAAGATTAAAAACAAGATGCAGGTTTTTTTCCTTCGCCACTTCTACGATCTCATCAAAATCTTTTATTCGCGGGTTTGAAAGTGTATCAATGGAAAACCCTAAAATCTTAATGAAGTTACAGGCAAAATTTATCCGTGCGTGATCCCAGGTTCCATCCGGTAAAGTATCAATGCCCGCCATACAACGCCACCCATCCCATTCACTCGTAGTCTTGTGCGGAAAATCAGGTGGCACATTCAGCTTATCATTCTTCCAATGATCCCGGATGATCGGTGCGCGTTCTTCCCATGTTTTCTGATCGTATTCCCCCAATGCCAGCATCATTCTTTTTATGATTGGCGGATAACGCTGATACATTACATTCGCTTTCATCAGTGGCGTTTCAAGCGTAGAATTGATCCAAAGCGCGCCGAATGAACGAAGGTTCATTGTTATAATCAACGTATTCACTCTTGAACCGGGAGTAATATTTTTAATCAGCTCCAAATATCCTCTTGCATGATACGCGCCATGATCCAGTGTTGCAACAACAGCACCGGGAACTTGTCGCTGAATTAATTCACTTATTCGTAATGCGCAAGTATCCGTTTTAGCATAAGTTGCATTTGAAGATTCACCGATATAAATAATATCAGCAACATCTTCTAAACTATCCAGCCTGAATAACATCGTAGCATCTGCTTCAACAACATCATCGTAATAAAACCATTTCACATACACGACATTAGCCAGCGCCGTTACGCTCACAAGCAAAAGGCAAAAACAAATTCCTTTAAGAATGGATCTATTCATCATCAGAATTTGAAATAAATAAATTCATAACTTTTTATTCCGCTGAAAAGTAAAATACAAAAGATCAACACAGCGTAAGAAAACCACCGCGTAAAAACCACCCGATTTTGTAACCACGCATCAAAACGGCTTTTCACAATGCTGATCTCAAGAATAAAAAACAAAAAGACAGGAATCAATATCCATATCCTGAAATCAAGCGGCACATCTTTCGGCTGCGCAGATTGAAAGAGTCCATGGATAATTCCTTTTGCATTGTCCATATTTTCCGCCCGGAAAAATATCCAGATAAAAGTAACGAGCAGAAATGTTTTTAGTCCGAGAAATATTTTTGCAACAGGTAGTTTTGTCAATGCGTTCACACCCGGAATTTTATTTATAAAGTATTCCATTAAATAAAGAATGCCGTGCAGCGCGCCCCAGATTAAAAACGTGTATTGTGCGCCGTGCCAGAATCCGCTGATGGTAAACAGCACAAGAATATTGAACATGAAGCGAAATGTATTTACCCTGCTTCCGCCCATCGGAATAAATACATAATCCCTGAACCAGGTGCTGAGTGAAATATGCCAGCGTTGCCAGAAATCGCGGATGTTAACAGCGAAATAAGGCTGGCGGAAATTATCCATCAGGTTTATTCCCATCATTTTTGCTGCACCGATTGCAATGGTAGAATAGCCATAAAAATCAGCGTAGATCTGTAATGAAAAAGCTACAAGCGCGAGAAAAATGGAAAGCGGACTAAAATTTTCAGGGTGCTCATACACTTGTGTTACAATCGGTGCAAGATTATCGGCTACACACATTTTCACAAACAATCCGTAAAGCACGAGCTTAAATCCGGTGGAAATATTTTCATACCGGTACGGATGCGTTTCGCGAAGCTGGTTTCCTAATCGTTCGTAACGTTCAATCGGACCTGCCACCATTTGCGGAAAGAACAAAACGTAATTTGCAAAATAGCCGATGTGCCGTTCCGCTTTTTGGTTTCCGCGATACACTTCAATCGTATAGCTCAGCGATTGAAATGTGTGAAAGGAAAGTCCGATCGGCAGCAAAATAAATTCAATTTCAAATGTCATCCCGATATCAGTTCCGGCGATGTCATTCCACGAAGTGAGAAAAAAATTGAAATATTTAAAATAAGATAAGAGCCCGATATTTCCGATGATGCTTATTAAAAGAAAAAACTTTCGTCGGGCGCCTTTACTTTTTTCGATCAGTAGTCCGCTGAAATAATCAATTAAAACAATTGCAAAAAGAATGAGAATATATGGCGGATAAAAAACCATATAGAAATAACAGCTCGCCGCAAAAAGTAATATCCACCTCAAACGCGGAGCAAGCAAATAATAAAGCGCTACGACAATGGGCAGAAAAAAAAGAAATTGAACTGAATTGAAAAGCATTAATCGGGGGTTATAATGGTAAAGTTAGCTTAAAATAAAATGAATGCTAATCACTTTTCTTTTACCTGCACTTTGAGATCATCAATATAAAGTTCACCTTTTTTATGGACAAAGAATACTTTCAGCATTTGATTACTGACTGTTTTTCCGGGAAGTAGTACTTCATGCGTGATCTGCTGCCATTCACCATTTGTTTTTACAAGCGGTAATGGATAATTATAAAGGAAGTACGTGTTATTATTTCTCACCTGCGCAACTGAGAGCATTGCCTGGCCGGAAGTATCCTTGCGTAATATTTGTGCAGAAATCAGTAAGCGGGTGGGATGATCGAACATTTCACTCCTTGACATATTACGCACAAATGCACAGGAATATGGAAAAACAGAATCGATGCGTGAAGAATGGTTCCCGGAAAAACCTGCATCAGCCACGATTGTTTCATGACCGAGCCATTTTACATTTCCTTCCATGTCATTAAAATCTCCGTCAGATTCAATCAGCTGGGTTTCTTCGGTAATCAGATCCTGGTATTCATCACTGGTTTTTAAAAACACCATCCAATAGGCTTCTTTATTCATTGCACCGGCATGAAGAATTCTGTTTTGAAATTGATATTCCTGTATGCCATATAATAAAATAAACAGCAAACATGTAAGGACAACAGGAGCGAGAAAAAGTTTTCGTCGGAATGCGAAATCAACTAAAAATGCTAGTGGTAATGCAAACAATGCATAATAATCAATGTATGCGCGAAGTCCGAAGCTGTAACCATATCGCCATTCGTGCCACGAGGAAACAATCCATGCGATGAGTGCAAGCAAAGGCAACAAAGTAAAAAGCAGGTAAGGTGATCGTTTTGCAATTATGAAAAAGCCGAAAAGTGCAAGCAACGTCATTGGCATATAAACAAACAATCCTTTTTCATAGCTGAAGAGCGTTCCGAAAAAATGCGGGTGAGCGAAATCAAATCCTTCTCCACTATAAGCCCACACAAAGAATTTTCCTGTATGCCAGTAGTAAATCAAAAGCTGGACAGAACAGATGATCGAGAAAATTACAACGCTGATCATTGTTGAAGAAACATTTTTTCCCATCCAGCGAAATCCTGCTTTTACATTTTCCCAATTTCCGGCCATTGCAGGAAATGCTAACAGCACAACCAGGTTTACAGGCCGAAGCAAAGCCACAATACCCAACGCTGCTGCTGAAAGCAGAATGTATTTCCGTGAAGGAGAAAGAAAAAAGCAACGCATGAAATAAAGGAAACCTGCAACGGCCGCGAAGGAATAAATATGCGACATTGAAGGTTCGTACTCTGCATAATGAAAAAGATTTGTTCCTGCTGCAAAACAAATGCAAACAATAAGTATAACAGGCTTCCTGAAAGAAAATTTCTCCAGCAGCTTCCAGAGAAAAAATAATCCAAGCAGGAAATAAAATAGTGCTCCGAACGCAATGCAATAAAAATAAGGTTCTGAATATCCATTCGCTTTATAGCCAAAACTTTTCGCGATCAAATGACCGGCAGTAAAAAACGGGAGCTGTAAGAAAGGTTCGCCGCAGAAATATTTATTTACATACTTACCATCGATTTCATTCAGAAAGCTTGGTTCGTCGTTAATAACTGCGGATTGACTGCTGTAAAATTCATAAGCCGGATCATTGTAAATTAAGAATGCTGGAAGTTGAGCATAATATCCACGGCCATCCATGTAAATGGTATACCGCCAACCATCACCGCGCATTTTATTCAGCGCAGCCCAAATGGATAGAATTCCGATGACCAGGAGAAAAATCCATTTTACTTTGTTAACGAAAAACGTTTTGGATTTAGTAAGCATCGGAATTAAATTAACCCGCGGGCTTTTAACTCAAGATATTTATTGATCGTATTTACCGTTAAATTTTGCGGCGAAGTATAAACTGCGTGAATTCCATATTTCTCTAATTCTTTCACGATCAGTTTTTTCTCGTACGAAAATTTTTCAGCGATGGTCTGGTAATAAATTTCCTGCATGCTGTCCGGCTTTTTATCAAGGAAAGCGCGTAACTCTGTATTCTCAAAAAAGATAACAACAAGCAAATGATCTTTTGACAGGCGACGGAAATATTGCAATTGCCGCTGCATGCTTGAAAGTGTTTCGAAATTTGTAAACAGCAACAACAAGCTTCTTTGGCGAACACGCTGTTTGATCGTCGCGTACAATTTTCCGTAATCCGATTCCTGGTAGCCGGTTTTTGTTGCATACAACAGCTCCATGATATTGTGCATCTGCAAACCTTTTCGTTCGGCCGCTAATACCTTATGCACTTTTTTGGAAAAAGTAATAATGCCTGCTTTATCATATTTAAGCATCGCAATATTTGAAATCACCAAACTTGCATTGATCGCATAATCCAACAGCGTCAATCCTTCGAAAGGCATTTTCATTACACGGCCAATATCTATGAGCGCGTAAACCTGCTGCGATTTTTCGTCCTGGTACGTATTTACCATTAAGCGATTCCTGCGCGCAGTTGCTTTCCAGTTCACCGTGCGCGGATCATCGCCGGCAACATAATCTTTGATCGTATCGAATTCGCGATTCTGTCCGATACGGCGGATCTTTTTTATTCCCGCTTCATTCAATCGATTCGAGATCGCAAGCAATTCATAACGGCGCATCTGGATAAACGACGGATACACCGGAACCATTTGTTCGTTTTCAAATTTGTAGCGGCGTTGCAATAATCCTAAAATGGTTTTTGCAAAAACGTTCAGCGATCCGAAAACATATTCTCCTCGTTTTACAGGACGAACTTTATACGTCAGCAGCTTGGATTTAAATGGAGCAAGTGTTGCTTTATAGCTGAGATCGCGCGCCTGGAATTGTACAGGCAATTCATCTACAATTGTCAGGAAGGCTGGAAAAGGATATTTGTTTTCAAGATGAATGCGAACATCATTTAAATCGCCGTTGGATAATTTTTCCATCATATCACGGCGCGCGAAAATTCCATCGGGCCTGCAATACAACAAAATTAAATCCACAAGCATGATGCAGGGAAGAACGAGTGTTGCAACCCATGCGATGTAATAAAGCGAAGGAAAAAAATAAGCTACAAGGCAAAACAACGCGAGCAAACCGCAAAGCAGGAAGAACCGTCCCGTAAAATAAAACGAGCGGATAAACCGGAAAAGAAAAAATCCCTTCTTCGATTTTACATTTTGCGTTGTTTGCGGTTCAGTCACCTTAGCGCGGAATTTCTACTTGTTGAATAATCTGGCGGACGACATCTTTTGCGGAAAGTCCTTCCATTTCTTTTTCCGGGGTAAGCATTACACGATGCTGCAACACAGACGGTGCAACTTCACGAATATCATCCGGCGTTACGAAATCTCTTCCGCGCATTGCTGCAAGCGCTTTTGATGAAGTTAAAATTGCAAGTGATGCACGTGGTGATGCGCCGAGATAAAGAGCAGCATTGTTTCGTGTTTGCCCGACAATCTGCGCGATGTAACCTAAAAGATTCGGCTCCACATGCAGGCTGTACACTTTTTCGCGAAAACCTTTTAATTGTTCAGCGGTGATCACAGGTTTTACACTTTCAATATCAAGCGAGTTTTTCCTGGAATGCCAGTCGGAAAGAATTTTTGTTTCGTCTGTCAATGTCGGATAATCAACATCAATCTTGAAAAGAAAACGATCGAGCTGCGCTTCAGGTAAACGATAAGTTCCTTCCTGCTCAACAGGATTCTGCGTGCCGATGACCATGAAAGGAACATCAAGCTTGTATGTTTTTCCATCGACAGTTACCTGGCGCTCTTCCATGGATTCGAATAAAGCAGATTGTGTTTTCGCCGGCGCTCGGTTGATCTCATCAATGAGAATGATGTTTGAAAAGATCGGACCTGCGCGAAATTCGAATTCATTTGATTTTAAACTGTACACGCTTGTACCGACAACATCCGAAGGCATAAGATCGGGTGTGAACTGGATGCGCGAAAATTTTACCGACACGGTGCGCGCCAATAATTTTGCTGTAAGTGTTTTCGCAACACCGGGAACACCTTCAATAAGAACGTGACCATCGGAAAGCAAAGCGGCGATCAGCAAATCAACAATGCGATCCTGTCCGACAATTATTTTTCCGATCTCCGCGCGCACATTTGTAACAGCTTGCTGCAGATCAGAAAGGTCGATGCGATTAGTGTAAATTGGTTCTTCCATAATAGTAGATATGTAGGGTGGGAATGTTTATCCTTTGTATTTATACTTTTTTGTTTTGGGTTTTGGATTTTTGATTTTCAAATTTTCATCTTTTGCTTCGCTGATTAAAATCCCAAATCAATTTCTCCAGCTTTTTCAAATCCTGTTCACCGGCATCTTGTGCATTTCGCAGATAATCTATTGTTGCAAAAAGATGATGCACCTGCTCTTTAGGAACTCCTGATAAATTTTCCATTCGTTCTAAAAACTTATCATCGAATACAGTTGTCTGTGCATAAAATCGTGTGCGAACTGATTCGAGGAAATAGTTGATCTTCTTTTTGATAATATCGAAATGATTTCCCTGGTTATAATAAAGCACACCAACCTGTTCAACAAATTCCAATGTAGAATTTGCAGGTGCTGCTACAACCGGCACAGGGCGCTGGCGACGTTTTCCACCGAAGAACAATGCAATGAATCCTGTAATAATAACAATGAGATATCCGAGCTTCAAAGCAGGTTCAGATAAAAGATATCTTCTCGAATCATCATTGGAAAATTTACGGGATTTAAAATGCTCATCAAAAAAAGTCGGGCGATCGCGCAGGTAAGAAAGCACACCTAACAAATAACGTTGCGTTGGTTTTTTAGCAGCATAATAATTTCCAAAAGCATCAGGGAACGTATGTACAAGAAATTCTCCGCGACCAAAAGCCACTTTTATAAAATTAGCGCGGCCTTCACCGTTGAATCCGAGAATGGTTGTTTTTGCTGTATCTACTTTGATAAAAACATTGGTGTATGTTGTTTTATCAAAGACTGCATTTTTATCAAGATGTAAATTCGGGTTGACAAGATTTGCTTCCGCATTGACTGACCCACTGCTTACTGCGCTGCCGAATGTGCTTATCGAATCATTCTGAATATCGAAAAGCAATGGATCGCCAACTAAAAAATGAAGTGTGTCTTGCAGAAATCCGAATTCGCGGGCGGAAATCAAAACGGTATTTCCATTACCTGCAAAACGGCAAAGCTGCACAACATCGAGTGCGGTGGGCTGAACGTCACTGCTGATGAAAATATAATTACGGTTTCTGAATGCAGAATCTACTAATTGAACGTAAGGAGTTTGATCAACATTCTTAACTCCTGCAGTCATCAGCTCATCAAGATAATCGCGCACAACGAAACAACCGAAAGGAAGCTTTGAATCGGCAGAATAATTTTCACGCCAGTCAATTTGTTTCTTCGACGCGTTTTGTGAGACACGGTAAAGGAAGGCCACGACCAGTAGCAAAACAATATAATATGGCCAGTTCTTCTTCATTTACATTTACTTGATATTCACTTTTACTTTGTGCTTACAATTATTTCTTAGGCTTAATCTTTCCGAATAGTCCATGGAATTTTTCTTCTGCTGTGGAATACGAATTCTGATCTAATGGAAATTCACCATACCAGATGTAATCATACACATTGCTTATTTCACCGAATTCCTTTTGATAAGCTGTTCCGCCTAATTCATAAAAATAATCGCTGTTTGTTTTATCCATTTTCCATTGCACCAATTCTTTATCTGACAATGATTTTAATGTCCGCAGGAACCAAAGTCGCACTGCAAGACGGTAATCGTTTTTAGCTAATGCATCCGCAATTTGTCGTTCATAATTGATTGCGTGAATATCGACGTCTTCCAGTGTTGCATCTGTTTTTTCAGAATCGCGTGCTTTACCGGAAAATAATGTGCTGACTCCAGAATTTGTCATTTTCATAATCACCAGCACTACAAGTCCTACAAAAATTAGTATCCATAAAATTGTCCACGGATTAAATCCTGAACCATTGCCCTCGAAGCTCTCGAACATTTTTTGCCAGAAGCCATCCCACAACCGATCGAAAACGGTAGGTTCGGATTTTGTTGCGGAAGATTTTTCATCTTCATATTTCCATTCTTCGCTTTCGCTGTATTGTTTTTGCTTTTCAATCGATACTTCACGCATTACAATCGACGAAGTATCATACTTCAATTTCTTCCGCTCTTCCGGATTTGCGTGCAGCATTAAACTGCCGAGGAATATAATTACCACGGAGAGCAAAAAGCAACGCATGTGCTTACCAGGTATAATCTGCCTCGTCATCATCTATTTTGCTGCCGATCGTCTCGACAATTTTTTTCGTGCCTTCGCCGTCTATTCGTTCTTTCAGACTGTAAAAATGCAGCGCAACGGCTAAACACATTACGCTATTTATAATTGTTTTCGCGAATTCGCCGAGTGAAAGTACGACAGTCATCAGCAATTTCATATTCTCAGAATCTTCATTCACCTGTATAGATGAAAGTTTCGTGATCATTGCAATGATAGTTGCAGGCATAGAAACTGCGGTTCCGACAATATATAAGACGAGCCACATGACAAAAAAGATAAGCCAGGTAGTCCACCAGTTTCCTGAAAGTACATTCGCAGCTTTTCCTGTTGCGTCAAAAACATTTGTATTCTTATTTGCAGTACGCGCGATAAAAATGGAAAACACAAAATACCAGAAAGGAAAACGAATTAGAAAATAAGCCAGTCCTCCTCCAAAAGTCATAACGATTGCAGCTCCGAAAGAAACTCCTGCTAATCCGAAAATAATAAAACCGAGCACTACGGAAATCAACGCCACGGAAAGAAACACGATGATAAATGCAAAAAGGTTTCCGAAAAAATCTTTGAAAATGGAATGCGTTACATCACTTACATCAAATTTCCCCTGTCCTTTTTCGCGATACACTTTCACAAAATGACTTACAACAACTGCAACAACAAGTCCATTGATTACCCAACGCAGCTGAGAATAAACCTGGGACGCTGCAATGTAAGAACCCATGCGATTAAGTCCCGGTGCTTCTTCAGCATCCAGCATGTGCACCTGGATAAAAATATTTATTGAACAAGTGATCAACGCCACGGGCCCGACAAGAAATAATATCGTTCGGAAAAAAACGCTGAAATTCTCACGGATGAACCTGCGGGTGTCCCCGAAGATTCGCCCGAAGCTTCTCACACGCTCAAATCTTAGTGGTGCTTGCGCTTCGTTCATAATCGTCTGCCTTCGCAGAATTTTTTCGGGTAATAACTAAATCCTCTTCCTCCACTTTTCCGCGTCCTGTATAAGCAAGAACCAAACATAGCGCGCCGAGTCCGATACAAATTACAAAGAAGATAATTCCAATATAATCAGCTTTTGTTTCCGTAATAAAGTTCATCACCATAGAAAGGATCGGAAGGAATATCAACAATGCGCCGACGAATAACAGGAAGACTGTTTTCGGGGAGATCGGAATTTTCCGAAGCAGGTTGGTAAGAAAAAATAACTTCGGGTTGAGAAAAAATAATCCTTTTTGTTTTTTGTCTTTATAATTTTCATCCGCGAAGAAAGGCCAGATGACAAAATACCAGATCACGAAAATTAGCGACAGGAAAATAATTGCCATGCGCATGTAATCGTTCATCTGTGTATAACGTGTGAGGAACCCTTCGAAAAAAGCGGCGAGGAAAAAGAAAGGAACTAACCCGATGCCGATCTTCAATGCTTCCCGCGCCCCACGCATGAATGAAATTCCCCTTGGCCATGCGCCCGGAAACCAAAGTCCATTTCCCAATGCCATCCCTGCTGCACCTGCAACGATGATGCACCAGATTTCAATCGTTCCGTGAATCCAGACGGTGAGTGTTGCTTCGCGAGCAAATCCATGCGAGACTAAAAAATAAAAGAACGCACCGAGCATTACACCGTTGGAGAATTGCAGGTACGCAACGCCAAGCCAACCGAAAACACCAATGACAATGCAAAACAAGGCAACCTTCGAATTATTCAATGCGATTCGCAAAAACATCACAAACTGGTTTTCATCTTTGTAAACGCCAAGCGGATCACCATCGCGCATGCGGTCGAGCGTTTGATCCACGTACATATCTCCGAGAATAATTCGCACAAAACCTTCATCATGCTTCGCAGAAATTGCTCCGATCCAGACTGAAACAGAAAAGAGCACAAATACAATCAGCAGATTTAAACGGTGTTTCGCCATGAGACGCGGCAATTCGTGCGTCCAAAAAGTAATAAGGCGTGAACGTTTTTCTTTTTTGTTCTTATAAATTTCCTGGTGAATTTGCGCAGCGAGATCGTTGAGATATTTTTCTGTATTCGATCCGGGATAAAAAGTGTGTGCCCAGGAAAGATCATCGGTGATGCGGATAAACAAATCAGCAAGCGCGTCGGGATTTTGCCGCTCTTTCGAGTTCAGCAGCGCTTCAAACTGCAGCCACTTTTCGTGATTTTGTTTAAGGAAGGTAATTTCCTTCAAGGCGGGTACGAATTACAAATGAAGGCGAATTTACGAAACTACGGGGAACGAAATACAAAAGGGAACGAATTACGAATCAAACCGAAAATACGAAACTAAGGGGGGACGAATTACGAATGAAAACGAATTTACGAAAGAAAGGGGGGAACGAATTACGAATCAAAACGAATTTACGAAAGAAAAAAGGGGAACGAATTTGAAACAGGGGCAATCTTGAATCTTAGTATTTTCAATATTCGTATATTCGCCTTCATTCTCCCGATAGCTATCGGGATCGTTCCCTCAAAAATGTCTGACCAGGCAAGAGTTTTAACCACGCAAAATGTTTCCATCAATTATAAGGTGGCGCATATCGGTGAGCGTTTGCTTGCGCGGTTGATCGATCTTGCTTTTTTTGCGGCTTATCTTTTTCTTGCCTTTTCGGCGGTGGGAATGATTGTGTCGGGAATGAGCTTTGACAACATGTCAAACTTTGGCTCATTGCTTTATTCCCTGGTTCTATTGCCGGTAATGACGTATACGTTGTGGTGCGAGTCGTTATTAAATGGCCGCTCATTCGGAAAATTGATCATGGGACTTAAAGTGGTGAAAACGAATGGCACTCCTGCAGGCATTGGTGAATTTGCTTTTCGCTGGCTGATGCGGATGTTCGAAGGTGAATTCAGCTTGTTTACTTGTCTCGCATTGCCTGTTGCAATCATCAGTGGAAAAAGTCAGCGCATCGGTGATATGGTGGCTGATACAATTGTTATCAAAGTAAAACAAGGAACAAGTCTGCGCAACACAATTATCCAGCAGATCAATCCGCAATACCGCGTTGTATTTCCGCAAGTCGCTTATCTCACCGACCGTGACATGAATGTGATCCGTGATATTATGCAGCAATCGTTTGACACAGGAAATTATTCTTTGCTGGAATACCTCGGCAATAAAGTAAAAGCTATCATGGGCGTTTCTCCGCCTCCGCATCAATTACCGACGATGCAATTTTTGAATATTGTGCTGGCGGATTATGCGCATTATAATTTTGAAGGAAAATAGCGCAGCGCACAAAAATCCGGCGCGCGATTACGAATTACAAATTACCAATTACAATCCGGGCAATTTTCAAATCTAATTGCATTTTACAAGCTTGTAGAAAGCGGAATTGATTTGTAACGTGTAAAATCCGGCGGCAAGCGATTCGATGCTTATCTGTGATGTATTCTTTCCGATTCCATTCAGAACAAGCTGACCTGCTTCGTTAAAAATTGACCAGGAATAATTTTCAATTTCATTTTCAGCAGTAATAAAAATTAACTCGCTTGATGGATTCGGATAAATTGTAAAACGTTTTTCTGAAGTTAAATTTTCAATTCCAGTCAGATCGCTGTTTATTTTTACGAGCCAATAATCGTCGCCCCCATAATTCATTGCTACATCGCCATCATTGCTGATGGAATAACCACCGACGATAAATCCACCATCAGCAGTTTTCGCAAGCGCTAATCCATCTTCGTTTGCAGAACCACCAAGACAACGTTGCCAGAGCAAAGTTCCGGTTGCAGTTGTTTTTATCATCCATATATCCGCGTTCGGTGGTGATCCGTGCTGACCAACAACATCGCCATCATTGCTCACCGTGTAGCCGATGACTGCATATCCGCCTTCAGGAGTTTGTTCTACGCGCGCGGGAATTTCCTGGTTGGTGCCGCCATATTCTTTTTGCCACAAAATTGTTCCGGCGTTATCCATTTTCACAAGCCAATAATTCGGGGAAATATTTCCGGGTATCGCAGTCACATCACCATCATCACCATTTGAAAAACAGATTGCAATTAATCCGCCGTCAAACGTTTCTTTTACATCATACACTGTTTCCTGTCCTGTGCTGCCGATACATTTCTGCCAGAGTAAATTTCCTGTTGCACTCAGCTTAACGATCCATCCATCAGTAACGCCCCAACCCATGTGATTTCCGGAAACCAAAGAATCATTGCTGTTTGTATTTCCACCGATGATATATCCGCCATCAGCAACCTGGTTCACAGATGTAGCAAGATCGGACGCAGTTCCACCCAACGATTTTTGCCATTGCAGGTTTCCATTTGCATCAACTTTAATTACCCATATATCCGAACTGCCATTATTTACAGTAACATCACTGTCATTGCTCAATGTTAATCCCACTGCAATAAATCCACCATCGCTCGTTTGATCCAGCGCGTAAATATTATCCTGGTTAGATCCGCCATACGATTTTTGCCAGGCAAGATTTCCAAGTCCGTCAATTTTCACCATCCAAAAATCTGACACGCCATTATTTCCTGTAACATCGCTATCGTTGCTCATCGTCACCGCGGCAATTACGTAACTACCATCAGCGAGAACTTCCACGCCCATTCCATAATCGTAACTGCTGCCGCCGAAACTTTT
Source organism: Bacteroidota bacterium (assembly GCA_031412295.1). Taxonomy (GTDB): domain Bacteria; phylum Bacteroidota; class Bacteroidia; order Palsa-965; family Palsa-965. The sequence continues at coordinate 34,336 of JANOCU010000032.1, read as the reverse complement.
TTCCCATTGTATATTTCCTGCCGCATCAGTTTTCACAACCCAAAGATCTCCGCTGGTCATTGCTGCAGTTACATCACTGTCATTGCTGGCTGAAAGTCCGACCGCGATATAACCACCATCCAGCGTTTGTTGAACTGCGTGAACATGATCACCGTCGCTTCCGCCATAATTTTTTTCCCATTGAATGGATGGTGCCTGCGCGGCCAGGGAAACAGAAATTATAATTGAAAGTGTGGTAAGGATGGATTTGATTGTATTCATGTGGGTTTGGGGATTGCAAGAAAAAAGCCTTGTGACTAAAGGGATTTCCTGATAGGGATTTATTTAAAGATAACATTTTCGATCCAACAAAGTTTTGGCGTAAAATGAGATAATATTGATTACAGACGGGGCAAGTCTTATAGGCAATGTCATTAAGTTAAGAGAAATTTCCCTGGCAAGGGGTTACCTGTATGTTTGGCTAAAGCCATTTATGTTGTCGTCATTTACCGCGCCATAAATGACGCGGTAATGAAAAAAAATAATTTGCTTCTTAACTTAATGACATTGGAACAAAAAAAATCAAATTCGTCCTCTATTAGTTTGTTCGAGCGAAGTCCAGAACACAATGCGAGCAGTATTTCCCATCAACGTGAGTGTTTCTCTTCGCTAGACTTGCGAGAACTATTTCTAATGGATTAAACATTTCTTTATAAAGCGTTCTTCCCGATGAAAAAATCGGGACTCGAACAAACAAAAAATAAAAAATAAAAAAAGAACGCTCCATCTCTGAAGCGTTCTTTTTTTAAAATCGTAATTCCTACATCGTACATCAAATCCGAAAATCCTCAAACTTTAATCTCGTCATCATTTTTATTCAGGAAATGATATTCGAGAAATTGATAAGCGGGAACGGATTTGATCTTGATCGGTTTTTTGTATTTCAATTTCCATCGCATGCGCTGAGAAGGGAAACCTTTTGTGAGGAATGCTTCTACGTATGGGTGAACACAAAGCGTTACTGATTTTTCATTCTGCTCGGTGAGCACGTAACGAAGATTATTTTCAATATTATCGATCAGCAAAATACTTGCCTGAACTTCTCCTGTACCACCGCATGTCGGACATTTCTCTTGTGTATCAACTGCCGTTTCAGGGCGAACACGTTCGCGGGTGATTTGAATAAGTCCGAATTTGCTTGGAGGAAGAATAGTATGTTTTGCGCGATCGAGCTTCATCTCATCGCGTAGCTTATTGAAAAGTAATCTCCTGTTATTAGGCGAATGCAGATCGATAAAATCGACTACAATAATTCCACCCATATCACGAAGACGTAATTGTCGCGCTACTTCTACAGCTGCTTCAATATTTACATCAAGCGCATTTGTTTCCTGGTCGTTGGAAGATTTCGAACGGTTACCGCTGTTCACATCGATTACGTGAAGCGCTTCGGTATGTTCTACGATCAGGTAAGCTCCGCTTTTCATTGTCACTGTTTTGCCGAACAATGCTTTCATCTGGCGATCAACACCAAATGCTTCGAAAATAGGCTGAGGTCCTTTGTGGAGCTTTAGAATTTTTTCTTTGTCAGGCGCAATGGCCTGGAGGTATTCTTTGATCTCGTCGTGCATTCGTCCATCATTAATATGAATGGCTGCGAATGACGCATTAAGTAAATCGCGGAGGATTGCGGAGGTGCGATTAATTTCTCCTAGCACGCGTGCCGGTGGTTTAGACGTTGTGAGTTCCTGGAAACAAGTGTTCCATTTCCCTACAAGGTCATTCATATCAGCGTCGAGGTCAGCTACTCCTTTTCCTTCAGCAACTGTTCTCACGATCACACCGAAATTTTTCGGCTTGATGCTCATGATCAAACGCTTTAATCGTTCGCGTTCTTCATGGCTTCGGATCTTTTGTGAGACAGAAACTTTATCGGCAAAAGGAATGAGGACGATGTATCTGCCTGCGATGGAAATTTCGGAAGTGATCCGTGGGCCTTTCGTGGAGATCGGCTCTTTTGCAATCTGGATAAGCACTTGCTGATCCGATTGAAGCACTTCAGTAATTTTTCCTTCTTTCCGGATATCAGGCTCGAGCTTGAAATAGGCCAGTGCGGCGTTTTTCTGCTTTTGCGTGATGGTGCTTCGCACAAATTTATTGAGCGATTGCACCTGTGGACCCAGATCGAAATAATGCAGGAAGGCGTCCTTTTCATAACCCACGTCGACGAATGCGGCATTTAGCCCCGGCATCACTTTGCGTACGCGTCCTAAGTAGATATCGCCGACTGCGAACTGGGAGTTGGTCTTTTCGCGGTTAAGCTCGACCAGTCTCTTCTCGTTCATCAGGGCAATCACCACCTCGGAGCCAGAGGCATCGATGATGAGTTCGTTTGACACGGTTAGATTTTTTTATAAGATGTATAATAGCACAAAAATCCCATCGCTGTTATGCGGCATGGGCTTGTGCATGAGATACTGGGAAGAATTGCGGAACGCGTGGAATTCAAAATTCAAACAATTCAAAATTCAAGATTGAAGTTATCGATTCCTGAATTTTGAATATTGAATTTTAAATCCGCTAAGCGAAAGGTCTATTTCTTCTTGTGGCGGTTCTTACGAAGACGTTTTTTCCGCTTGTGGGTTGCCATTTTATGGCGTTTGCGCTTTTTGCCGCTTGGCATAGTTGTAATGCTTTATTTGGTTAGTACTTACTTATTATTATTTTACTCTCTGCCGTCATTTTGGTTCCGGCAGATGAGCGCGAAGTCTGCGAATGGCATTCTCCACGTCATTTTTTGTGAGCGGATCGGTTTCGATCTGCACATATTGTTCGAGATGATTGATCGCTTTCGCGGTATCACCCATTTGTTCTAAATACACTTCTGCAATATTCAAATGCAGACCATAATAATCAGGTCGCAAACGAAGCGCTGTGTTGTATCTCGCAATCGCTTTATCAGGAGCATTCCTTTTAAGGGAGAACTCAGCTAATTCCAGCTGTGCATTTACGTTGGTAGAATCCACTGCAACTACTTCGAGCAGCATGGTGATTCCCGCCATCGGGTCGTTTGTTCCCTGCACCATGCAGGAAGCAAGACCAACTTTCGCATCGAGATTTTTTGGCTCGAGCTCCAGCGCTTTACTGTAGCAGCGAATTGCACCGTCAAACAACGCAGGCAGGTTATTCTCATCGTTCTGAAAACCTGCTGCAACCCTGTAACGATCGCCTGCTGACTGCCAGTCGGAACCTGATCCGTTGTTTTTTATCGCTTTTTGTTCGGTGAGCCATGCTGCGTAAACAAGATTTTCACGGTTTTTATAAACCACTTTTTCCCTGTTTATGCTCACGTACCTCACCAGCGAATCGTACATCTGAACACGTTTAACGGCATCACGATTTGTGTTGATGGCGCCTTCAATTGCGTTTACCTGTGCGACAACATCCGGCGTCATGCTTTTTCTTGCATTTGCTATCTGTTCATCGAGCGTATGTCCGTGTTCAGCTTCTGTGCTTACTACTGGATTGTTTTTAACGGGCGATACTGTACTTACAAAACTTAAAAGAACGGTGCTGATAGCCGCCAAAAGTATCACGATCCATTGGGTTACGGATATTTTGCGCATCGGCTATTTATTAAAATCAGGAAACTTTGACATTCTTTTTCACCCGGTCAACAAAAGTTTTTGCGGGTTTAAAAGCCGGTACATTGTGTGCCGGAATAATCACGGTTGTGTTTTTTGAAATGTTTCTTCCGGTTTTTTCGGCTCTGCGTTTTACCACAAAACTTCCGAATCCACGGAGGTAAACGTTGTCTCCTTTTGCAAGTGAATTTTTGATCACCTTCATAAATGTTTCAACGGCAGCTTGCACAGCTACTTTCTCAACTCCGGTTTTTTCTGCGATCTCGTTGACTACTTCTGCTTTTGTCATCTTCTAAGCTATTTACTTTCAAGTGTTTAACATCCCATTAAAGCGGGTTTCAGGGCTGCAAAATTACTCATTTATCCCTAACCCCAAAATTTCCCAGTAAATTTATCTTCGGAACAATCAGAATTTCAATGGATTTCGGTGCAATTATCATGTCCTGGTACCAAAAAAACAAGCGTGATTTGCCGTGGCGGATGACCCAGGACCCTTATAGAATCTGGCTTTCAGAGGTTATCCTCCAACAAACCCGCGTGCAGCAGGGGCTTCCTTATTATTTTTCATTTATTAATAAATATCCCGACGTAAAAAGCCTCGCTTTGGCTCCAGAAGACGATATTTTGAAACTTTGGCAGGGTTTGGGGTACTATTCCCGGGCCCGAAACCTGCATTTTGCGGCAAAAATGGTGGTCAGCGAGTTCAATGGTGTTTTTCCGGCTACTTATAAAGAGTTAAAGCTCCTTAAAGGAGTAGGAGATTATACCGCCGCAGCCATCGCTTCTATCTGTTATAATGAAGTGCAGGCGGTGGTAGACGGAAATGTGTACCGCGTGCTCTCCCGCATTTATGGAATCGATGCGCCTATTGACAGCAACGAAGGAAAAAAGATCTTCAGCGAGCTGGCCAATTCTCTCATTTCAAAAAAGCATCCGGCCGATTTTAACCAGTCAATAATGGAATTCGGCGCTATTCAATGTGTTCCTAAAAATCCGCCTTGTCAAATTTGTCCTTTCTTCTTGCATTGTGAAGCGCGCAAAAGAGATCTTATTAATGTGCTACCAGTAAAATCAAAAAAGACAAAAGTCACCGATCGTTATTTCAATTACCTCGTTCTGCATCACAATGGAAATATTTATCTCAAACAACGAACCGAGAACGATATCTGGAAAGGTTTGTTCGATTTTCCATTGGTAGAAACGACATTGCCTGTAAGCGAAAAGAAATTAATTCAAACAAAAGAATGGAAGGATTTATTCGATCCGCCGCGGCTGACGAAATTTGAAATTCGAAATTATTCTGATGAGGTAAAGCATATTCTGAGTCATCAGCGGTTGTTTGTGAGGTTTGTGGAAATTGAATTGAAGAGTAAATGGGAGGGGCAAAAGGATTGGCTGTATATAAAGGAGGATGAGCTGATGAAATATGCGGTGCCGGTGGTGATTGCGAATTATCTTAAAAGGAAGTGATCTACCTGCGCAAGCTTCAGTAGACAAGTTGGTGATCTACCTGCGCGAGCTTCGGTAGACAAGTTGGTGAGTTGGATTGGTTTTTTTAATCATTAGGCGGGTTTCGCAAACCCGCCTGATGATTAAAAAAACGCGAGGCATCGCGTCTCTACAGGGACTTACCTTTTCTGTTATCTTTGTCTTGAAACAAACACTCTTTACGTTCCATAACTAACCCATTTTAATAAAATGCCAGGCGTTAATAAAGTAATTCTGATTGGAAATCTGGGGAAAGACCCGGAAGTGCGTTACCTCGAAGGTGGAATTGCTGTCGCGAATTTTCCGATAGCTACAACTGAATCGTTCCGTGATAAAAACGGGAACAAAAATGAGCAGACTGAATGGCACCAGATCGTTTTATGGCGCAGATTGGCAGAAGTGGCGGAAAAGTACCTCCGAAAAGGTCAAATGGTTTACCTCGAAGGAAAGATCCGCAGCCGTACATGGGATGATAAGGACGGCAACAAACGTTACACAACAGAAATTTTCGGCGACGTTCTTACCATTCTTTCCCGTCGTGAAGATCAGCCCGGATACCAGCAGCGTCCTGCAACACCATACGGACAAAAAAATGAATCCGGCACAACTTATACTCCGAATCCACAGCAGCAGGCTTACCAGCAGCAGCAGCAAAGTGTAAATATCAATCCTGAAGAAAATCCGAATCACCCTGCAGTGCTTCCTGATTCACCGGATGATTTACCTTTTTAATTCAAGATTCAAGATTCAACATTCAAGATTGAAAATTCAATAGTTGAAGATCCGGGTTCGAAAGAGTCCGGATTTTTTTTGTGATGTCATCGAGCAAATGAGGGAATTCCAATTCAGGAAAAAAGTGAAATGTTTTATAATAACATTCGGATAACATATTCACTTAATTATTCTCCCAAATTTAGTTGCCGCTACAAATGAATAAAAATCAGTTTCAGTTAAGCATTCCTGCACCCTGCTCCATGCCGTGGGAAGAAATGCAGTCAGTCGACTCAGGCAATCGACATTGCTCTTCCTGCAATAAAGTAATCACTGATTTCACCGTGATGTCGGACGAAGAAGTTGTTCAATTTTTTCTTAAAAACAAAAGAGCTTGTGGGAAGCTAAGGGAGGATCAGCAAAACAGAAGTTTTATTCCATTACGAGCTAAAAAAAATAATTTCGCCTTCAGGCAATTGCTTTTGTTTCCATCTTTTTTACTTGGAGTTTCTGCCACAGCCCAGGTAGCCACCAAACCAAAACAGTCGGGCACTATCGTTTCCCCATCAGCAAAAAAACAATCCGGCGTTACGCTTGAACGTTTAATTACAGTTAAAGGTCATGTGACCGCACCTGATTCGATCAAGCCCGTCAGGACAGTCATTCAAATCAGTAATGGGCGGGATACGATCAGGAAATTTTCCGGTCTAGACGGGAATTACGCTATTACAATTCCTTGTTTTTCTACCGATTCATTAGTTGTTATGGCTTCGGAGTCATCTGATTTTAAGAAAGCGATAAAACCGATAATTGGAAATGATACAATTATATGCAACATTCATTTTGAACCCGCCCTTCCTATTTTTGACACGATAACAGTTGGAGTGCCAAGGTACGAAGGGCTTGAAATGCGTTCCACAGGAACTATAGAAAGAGTCACTTCTGGTGACATCGCCATGGATTTCACTCCACATCAAAAAACCAGGCGCTTTTTTTACCGCCTTTTTCATCCCTTCCGATTTCGGAAAAACAGGTAAGTCCGGTTTTTTTTATTTCTTCTTCAGATATTCCCCAATCGTTTCATTGAAAAACAGCCATCCTGCCCAATCATCATAGAGCGAATAATAAGAATATTGCTTCCCGTTTTTGGAAAAGCTCTTTGCATCATCTTTTGAAATAAAAACAATCAGCTCATTACCATTAGCGATGTGATTTACTTTCGCGCTGTCGTCTGCAATAGAAAAAGGCTGCATTTTAACCGCGATCAAATCACCAACATGAATGGTTTTGGAATTGTAAACTTCAACCACTTCAACCAGAACCGGTCCGGTAGTGTTTAAATTTACAAGCCCCTCCACCACTCTCACCCGGAGCGTATGCCCCGATTTTTTCTTCATCGATTGCAGCACAGGAATATTCTGCGCCGTCAAAATTGTTCCCGAAAGGAAAAGAAAAAGGAAAAAGATATATCTCATGGGAACAATTTTACGTTATTTATTTTGAATAATAAGGTGCGTTTTAGAAACACACCTTTTTATTCAAATAGATTACTGACAACTGACAACTGACACTGACAACTGTCTACTGATAACTGATTATCTTTGTAATGCATGCAAAAAATACTTCCCCTTTTCGCTCTTCTACTCGTTTCCCTCTTTGTTTCGTGCGAAGATGATGACAGCCCTGGCATTCCAAAACCGCGCGGCTATTTCAGGATCGAGCTGCCGGAGAAAAAGTATGTGAAGTATGATGCAGATTGTCCGTTCACATTTGAAATTCCGGATTATTCCACCATGTATCTCAGCGCTGCGCCCAATGCTCCTGCGTGCTGGCGCGATCTGTACTTCGGGAAATTTCATGCAACACTTTACATCAGCTATAACGAGATCAATAACGATTCGATACTTGAGAAATTGATCAATGAAAGCTGGGCATTGACAGAAGCGCATAACCAGGTTGCAAACAGCATGCGTGATACTTCTATTTTGCGCCCGGATGATAAAGTGTTTGGTTCTGTTCAATTGCTTGGAGGAAATGCTGCAACACAAGTACAATTTTATTTAACCGACAGCACAAAACATTTTATCCGCGCATCACTTTATTTTTATTCACCGCCGAATAAAGATTCGATTGCACCGGTGCTGGATTATATCGAGAAAGATATTTTTCATTTGGTGAATACGCTGAAGTGGAAAGAAAGTGCTCCGGAAGTAAAGCTCATTAAATTCATTGCACCGAACGTGAAAGAGGAAGAAGAAGTAATTGTGCCGAGGTCGAATAATCCCGGGTCGGGACCGAAGGATTGAAACTTAGGAACACTGTCATGCTGCTTTGTCGCCTTCGATTCGCTTCGCTACTCAGTCTGACAAGAGGGAAATTTCATCGCAAGACATTGTGCTTTATCGCCTTCGATACAATTTTCGAAATTATTTTTTTCAAATTCAATTGCATTTCTTTCGAAAATCACTCAGTCTGACAAGAGGGAAATTGTATCGCTGACATTCTGCTTTGTCGCCTTCGATACAATTTTCGAAATTATTTTTTCTCTTTTCTAATTGCATTTTCTTTAGAAAATTTACTCAGTCTGACAAGAGGGAAATTGTATCGCTGACATTCTGCTTTGTCGCCTTCGATACAATTTTCGAAATTAATTTTCTTCTAATTCAATTGCATTTCTTTCGAAAATCACTCAGTCTGACAAGGGAGAAATTTCATAGCAAGACATTGTGCTTTGTCGCTTTCGATACAATTTTCGAAATTAATTTTCTCCTTTCTAATTGCATTTCTTTCGAAAATCACTCAGTCTGACAATAGATGCCACTTCTTCGCTACTATTTCGCATGTCAAAAAATGTATCGAAGGCGACAAAGCAGAATCCGTGTTCTATTGTGCTTTCGTCCGCACAAGCAACGCAAATTGCACGCCGAATAAAATCATCGCTAACACCAAGTGAATCGGCTGCGCGAATGCGGGGATGGCGAAGTTGTGAATGAAAACTCCGGCTGCATATTCAGCAAGGATGATAAAGAGAATTCCGTACATCAACTTCCTCGTTCTGCCTTGCGGATTTGTTTTGCGGAAAAAGAAAAACAGGGCGACATTTACAACTACCAGCAAAACCGCCATGATTTGGTGAACAGGGTAAACGGAGGTTAATTGTTCAATCCAGCTTTCTCTTGATAAACCATCCATCGCGTGGTTAATGGTATCGATCTGCTGGCGCACTTGTGTTCCGACAATTATTTGTGCAAGCGTAAGCAGCAATGCGAAAACCAAAATCAGTTGTAAATTGTTTCCAACCAAATGTTTCTGCAGCAGTGCTGAACGTAATCGCACGCGCGTGGATGTGAAGATCACAACGCTTACCAACACCAATGCGCTTAACATGTGAAGTGTTATCGAAAATGGTTTCAGGTTTTCATCCACCACCACTTTTCCAAGCCAGATCACAAATGCGAGCACAAACATTCCCATCAAAAGAATTGCAAGTGTTGGCCAATCTTTTTTTACACGCAGCAATGCAACGATCAGCAAGAGTGTCATACAAAAGCTGCTGAGCGCGCCGGTTAAACGGTTGATGTATTCAATCCATGTTTGCTGAACAAAAAACTTCGCGTAATTGTGAACAGGATATTTTTCCCAGTTCGCACGATTAAAATAATTCGCAGTAGTAAAATCAGAAGACGCGCGCCACAAGGTATCATTCACGATAATCATCATTCCCTTTTCATACGAATGATTTTCATGAAACTCAACTTGCGAAGGATCTGTTGGAGGAATGTAATAACCAAAACATTTCGGCCAGTCGGGACAACCCATTCCCGAACCTGTTGCACGCACAATTGAGCCGGCGCAGATAACGAGATAAAGAACAACTAATGTAATGCCGGCTAGGCGAAGAAAAAGTTTGTCGAGAGTGGATTGCATTGCGGTGCAAAGGTAGTGGTCGGTTGTCAGTGTCAGTGGTCAGGGCCCATTATTTTTGTCTGACAATTGTCATTATTACAAGATCAGCACTTCTCTATCGTAATAGTTGAGTTCAACCCCATAACTACGTTTTGCCTGGACAAAATGAATACGGATTTTACGGAATGCCTTCCTTATCTTTCTTTTGTCACGCGCAAATTCCAGCCGGTCAGAAAAAAGAAAAAATTCATAATTGGTCCTGATTTTTTTTAGACGATTGTGACGCGATAAATACAGAAAATATTGTCTTGGTTCGATTGATATATTATTTGCAAGGAAAATTTTTGTCAATGTATCACTTAGATAATGATTCAATGTATCACGTACTGTTTCCATATAATTCCAGTGCGGTTCATATTTTTTCCACTTTTTATTTTGCCTTTCACTTGGTTTGAACATTACTCCCCAATGATCGAGCGTGTATGCGCCCGGCTTTAATGTCTCGTAAAATTTATACTTTGCTCCCTGCATGTCAAGTAGCACATCAAGCGTCTTGATAAAATCCAATATTTGATTTGCCTCAGTTAAAGAACTGTCTTGCGCTGATGGCGTCCAGTAGGATTTAAATGAATAATAGGACGGCGTAGACGATTCAAAAATGTATGTTATTCCGTCAAGCCCACGGTTCCAACCATCAATAGAATCCTGCGATGGAATTGAGATTACTGTTTTAACCAGCTCAAAAACTTTTCTGGCAATAGCAGAATCTATTTGAACACGGCTGATAAAAGTTGTCTGAGATTTCTTCCTGGGTGTTTTGCTCTTCGTTTCTTCGTGGGACTCGACATAATTCGTCAGAACGCCCGTGAATGTTTTATAATCTCTGGTCCGGATTTCAACCATCTGCCCATCCAGCCATGCGCGAAAAGCAAAAGTGTCGGTCGAAGCAAACAAATGCGGCAGTTCCATTTTATCATCACGCGCATGTTGCCACTTCTGCCAAAACAAAGTATCGTTGCTTCTACCGTAAGAAGGAATATTTATTGTTTTTCCTGTTTGCCCGAAACCAGGACAATCGAAAAGAACCAGGAACACAACAACGGCAAATGCTCTCATAAACTTTTCGACTATTAATTCGCGGATAAGCGCAGCGCACAAACCTTCGCAAACCTCAAAGGGCACAGCGCACTTTCCCCCGGAGCCCTTTGAGGTTCCCTGACACACAAAGTATCGCGCTACAATTCTCTCAACTTAACAACCGCCTTATCCTTATAAAACCCATCTTTCCCCGCAATCTCTTCCAATAAAACTTTCGCAGCAGCAGCATCACCGTTTCCGATCAAGGCTAATGCTTTGTACCATTTCGCTTCTTCGTGGAAAACATTGTTCGTTGCATTCAACACTTCATCGAACATCTTGATTGCTTTTTCAAACATTTCCAGCTTCACATAACTAACGCCCATGTAAAAAGCAGCATTCAAATCTTTTGCATTGCTCTTCTTCAGCACTTCCATTTTCTCAATACAACGGCCATATTTCCCATCGTGAAAAGCACGAAGTCCATCATTTAAAAATTGCTCTGCAGGAACCGAACGAACTGTTTCCGTTTCATTTTCCTTTTTGAACTTGTCTTCATTTTCAAATTGCGCAGGTACGCCTTTCAAAACCACCTCGCGCACTTCAATCGTTTTGCGATAATATTTTTCGAACTCCGTCACTTTTAAATCCTGGATAAATCCGATCGAAGCATTGTATCCCGCCTCCGGATTTTTCGGAACCACAGGTTTTACTTCGAGTGGCTCAGCTTCTTTCACTGCGATCTGATCTTTGGTTTCAGTTGGCTGAACAGCTGTTGTATCAACTGGTGTTCCCTGCGACAAAACAGCTAATGGTTTTGGTTTTGCTTCCGGGTTTACAAAATGTTCTGCCTTCGGAGTGAGCTCAACGCGCGGTGCAACGTATGGCGCAACTACAGGCGGTGCTGTATAAGAAAATGGAATATTCAGCACTTCCGGCTCGCGTGGCCATAATGCATAACCCATTCCAACCACAAGTGCAGCTCCGATCACCACAGTACCAACGCTTACCCACTTCGGCGTTTTTACCATTCCTGATTTTGACGCGATCTCTTTATTCAGGAAGTCAAGATCGGCTGTTGCAGACGGAACTGCTGTAAAACCTGCAAGCGCTTCTTTGGAAAGCTCGCAATCTTTCAGCAATTTTTTTATGCGTGCATTTGACTTTGCGTCAAGCTTGCCGCTAAGCAGATCAGATAACTCTTTTGGAGAAAGATGATCGTTATGAAGGGATGTGCTCATTTCGATTCTTCTAAAAATTGTTTCAGGTTTCGTTTTCCGTTTTGCAAATGACTTTTCACTTGCTTTTCGGTGAAACCTGTCAGCTTGCTTATTTCCTGGTATGATTTATCCTGGAAATAAAAAAGCTCTACGCATTTTCTTTGTTCATCACCCAATGCTGTGACTGCAGCTTCGAGCTTTTTTAATTTTTCTTCGCGTTTTTCCGCATCTTCCTTTTGTGGATTTTCCGGATCGACGATAATTGAATATTCATCCTCGCGCAGGTATTCTTCGGCGCGTTCAGTTTTGGTTTTCAGCTTGCGCAATTCGGAGATGCAATGATTACGCGCGACAAATGTCAGCCACATTTTAAAATTCTCCGGCTGATTTTTTTTCAGCGATTCGAACAATTTTTCAAATAGAACCAAAACAGCATCACGTGCAGCTTCACGGTCGCGGAAATAATTAAGGCATAGTCCGAATACAAGGTGCGAATAACGGATATACAATTCCCCCACCAGCGTTTTATCACCTGATGCGCGGTATGCTTTGAGCAAATCCTCGTCACTCAAAACACTTTTCCGTCTGCGCGGGAAAAAAGCCATAGTCTGTTACTTGATTGATGACGCATGGGTTACAAAATTCCATACGAATGCGGGTGCAAATTTACACTTAAAATGAGGCATTATCATTTCCTGTCGCTTGTCTTACCACGATCTTTCATCCACAGCGGAATTCTCCTGTATAAGTTCCGCTTTCTGGCAAATGGAATAGAGGAAAATCACCACTTGATTTTGCTCTACATCGTATTCCTCCAAAAGTTCAGGCAAGCTGTGCTTTTCAATCTGATCGATGTAATCTTTAAGTGAATCCTGCTTTTCTTTTGTGCCACCGACTGCAATAAACGCTTCTTTATTTTCGAGCAGCGTTTTTTTGCAATAGTCATATTGCGCTAATTGTTCTTCGGTTACTTCCGGTTTTACTGCGCAGGAAGAACTTATTAGCAGAAAGAAGAACGGTAAAATGTATTTCATTTGCGATTACTTGTAAGAGATGCAAGAACTTATAATTCACCTAAAAGTTTTTTTACTGGACGTGCTTTCATCTTCCCGTTTTTCACAAGCTTCATATTTTCGACGGCTTCTTTCAATTCCACCAAAACATGTGCTTTGGGTTCAGAAAGTTTTTGTGTTTTTACGCAAGAAAAATTACTTAGCAATTCCAAAACAAAATCTGCTTTATGATCTTTTATATCAAGTAAAACTTTCATACCAAACCTATTTTTTCTTAGTGTAAAATTACAAAACGAAACCAATCTTCTGAAAAAAGCAATTTGATTGCAATCCTGAAATAGCAATCAATAATGACTTTCATTCCTAAACGGATTCGGATTCACATCATTGAATGTAAGCTCTTCTTCACCTGTTCCGGGACTTTTTTTCGTAAGCACTACAATTAGCAATCCCCAGAGAAATGGAATACTCCACAAAAGAATAAGATGAAGAATCTTTAATTTCCCTGTGTAAAAAACAGCCGAACGTAATTTCGGCATTACATGAATAGCGTAGCAAATATGAACAATCAATACGCCGAACATGATAAAATACATTCTCAGGTGATTGGTGTCCGCCGCGGCGGAGGTGATTGGTGATTGGTGATTTTCATCATCAGGCGGGTTTGCGAAACCCGCCTAATGATTAAAAAAACTGGTGATTAGTGATTTGAAAGCTTTTGTTTTGTTTGTTTTTTTGCGTGAGCGATTGAAGCAAGCTACTGTGTAGCGCGTAAAGCGCGGCCTGTAAGGACACGCCAACATCATAAATTTCACACAGCATGTACTTAACATAAAGCCTGTCATCATCATTCGTAATCTGGTAATTCAGTAATCGGTAATCGGTAATTCTGTAATTCTGTAACTTACCAAATCACTTTCTTCACAAGACTACCATCTTCTCCTTCCATCACCACAAAATAAACACCACGACGCGGCAGATCGAGCGTGCCGTTAAATTGTGCGGAAAGAATCGGTGCAACTGCTTCATTTCCCAAAACATCGTAGACATGAATCTCGGAAAAATTATTTTTTTCAATTCCGGTGATTGTAAAATGTCCATCGCTGCTCGGATTCGGAAACAGCACGATTGAATTCTCATTCACATTTTCATTCATCCCTGTCGGCACATCTGTCAGAATTGTTCCGCCATAACCGACAATAACAAAATTCGATCCGTTGAATTTAATATCGTTCAGCGTGATCGTTGTCGGTGAAGCATCAATTTGCCAGGTGATTCCGCCATTCACTGTTTTGAGAATTGTTCCGCTTGCTCCGACGATAAAACCTTCCATGTCCGTTTTGAAGCTGATGCCATAAAGGTTTAACGTTGTAGGAGAAACAATAGTCGACCAGGATGAACCGCCATTCGTGGTTTTTAAAATTGTCCCTCCATTCCCAACCGCAAATCCATCGCTCGCATTGAGGAAATGCATTTTATTCAGTGTATTCGTTGTTCCCGAAAGACAAGAAGTCCAAATAATTCCACTTGAAGATGTTTTGCGTACATAGCCATTTTCTCCAATGACAATCCCGGTAGTGTTATTGAAAAAATAAACATCATTCAAATCATTCGAAGTATTAATGCTGATGTCGGTCCATGTTACACCTGAATTAAGTGTGCGACTCATTTCACCCAACGTTCCTCCTGTATAACCACAGGTGGCTGAAGGAAAACAAACCGAATGAATGGCAAATCCATAAGGCAATACAGGATCTGCATTGGTCCAGCTTTGTCCCTGGTCTATTGATTTAATCAGCTTGCCTGCGTTTGAACCGATGTAAATTGTATTCGTATCGGTGAACTGAATATCGTTGCCGAGCGAATAATTTACTGCCGTTGTTCCGGGTGCAAGCGTCCATGATAATCCGCCATTTGTAGTAAGCAGCACATTATAATTTGCTCCACCGATCGCGCCTACATTCTGACTACCGAATGCAACAGAATACAAACTGCCGATAAACGGTGATTGAACAGGATACCATTGTGCAGTTGCCGCAAGAGAAAAACAAATGCAAAACAGTAATGGGATTATTTTTTTCATCACTATGGTTTTACCACAATACGCGCTTCACCACCCTGCCCTCTTTCGTTTCCAATACAACTAAATAAAGTCCGCGCTTTGGAAGATCCAGTGAACCTGTAAAACGTGATGCAGGAATTGCCTCGATCACTTCTTTACCCGACAAATCATACACACGCACCATTTGAAGATGGCTCTTTTCATAACCAATGAAAGTGACATGACCATTTGCAGTCGGATTCGGGTAAATTGAAATTTCGGGATGAATGCTGTGCTGATCCGCGCTGGTAATTGTGTTTTGATAATCGACCTGCGCAATCAGCATCGGAGTTTGATCGGCGGTGTTGAACATTCCCTGGAACGCAGTGATCTCAGGTGATGAAAAAGTAAACATTTCAGAAAGCCATTGACGCGGAACTGATGTGTAATACAATTTCGTCGAGATGTTGAGCATGCCTGTATATCCATTGAGGAAAACATGGTAATGCACCACATCAGCGCCTGTTCCTTCGGTAGGACCTGAATAATTAAAATCAGGATCTGATGCGATGCCGATAATTTTTGTGGTATCGTAAGATGGGTGTGAAGTTGAAAATCCTTTCGGGCAAAGACGATTATCCTTCAAACACGTATCCGCTCGCTGAAGCACGGTTGTCGGATTATCGGTTACATCACCCATCACCATTTCATAAATCTGCACATCATTATCGGTATAACAAACGTCGTGGTGCGGCTCAAAACCGGCATCGCGGCCAATGATATTTCCGAATGCATCCTGCAATCCTGATTTATAAATTGTATCGCCGATATTATTTGTTACCACAAACTGCAGCCAGGCAACGCGTGACGGATAACCGCTTGGAAATTTATGTCCCGCTTTATTATCCAGCTGCACATCGAAAAATACGGTATCAGCAGTACGCGCAGTTTGCAATACATGCATATCGCAGGTGCTGTCGCGCAGGTAACGTGTAGTGCGGGCAATCGTTGTATCAAAATTGTAGGGCTCACATGTTGCTCCGATTGCTGTCATGTTATTGCTCATCAGCTTTAACATAAAAGCATTTCCACCCACGAGCGTATGTTGTCCGTACGGGCTGCGCGCGGGAACGAATGGATAATCGGTAGCCAGCTTGATCGAATCATTTAGACGCGGCATGTGGCAGCTCTGGCAGGTGATACCGTTGGTGTTGTAAGAAGAATTTTTCCATTCGTGGAACGTTGCCTGCTCGATAAATTGCCCGCCGGTAAGCGCGCCTGCGAGATCTGTTGTTTCAGTAATGAGTGTGTGACAGCCTCCGCAGAATTCTGATTTTACAACGTGCGCGCTGTATTCGGGTCTGAATTCCACAAAAAATTCCATCACCGCTGAATAAGGATTTTGCACCGGACCATAAATTACTTTTTGCGTGTATTGTAAATTGCCGGAAAAATTATTTCCCATCAGCGAATCTTTTTGCTGGTGACAAGCGCTGCAATTCACACCATCGAGTCCGAATGTATCTGTTGCAAGCGAAGCCATGGAATAATTCGGCTGACCAAACATGTGTGCTGTAAAATGACCTAGTGGTGCATGACAGCTGGTGCATTTGTCTTCGATGGCAACTTGTAAGCCGGGATTGACCAGAATTTCGTGGCTGACTTTTGCTCTCCAGAACGGATCTTTCGCAGAATTGGCCATCATGGTTCCCTGCCAGCCGTCCATCATATTTACATCGGTACCATCGTTAGCCACAAGCGAAACAAAGTTCGGATCGTGACCGTGACAACCGCCGCAGCGTCCACCCGTAGCGAAAAATGTATTGGTATCGTAAGGCTGTGATTGAAGCATATCTGCGAGTCGGGCAGCTTCTTCCGGGGTGTGAAATTTTCTTGCTTCCGCTTTCTGCATGTTCATATTAGCCATGCAAACCACGAGAATAAGGACAATAGAGCCAGCGATTAATGCTTTAAAACGAAAAAAGTACCTTTTTGCCATTTTCTAAAGGGGGAAGTGAACCTTAAAAGTACGGAAACATTGGTAGTAATAAAATTTCTCTTAAAGACTTGATAATGTGTGGTTTTATTGTTAATCTCGTAATCCTAAACACCAGAACTCAATGAAAAAAACGTTACCCTGTTTTGTTGCATTAGCAGCATTTGTATTGCCTTTTACAGTATCAGCGCAAAACATTCCTTTTACTAACCAGACAATTCTTCTTCCGAGCACTACTTTTCATAGTGGAAACGCTGTAGGTATTGCGGATATGAATAATGACGGCAAGGATGATATTGTGCGCGATAGTAATAATATCAGGCTTGTTGTTGACTACCAACAATTGCCGAACACGACGTTTGCAGAGTCACATTTTCCCGGCATTACGTTCGGAAGTCCGTGGGGCCTTTGTATCGGCGATTATGATAACAACGGTTTCAATGACATTTTCCAGGGCAGCAGCTCGAATGGTTATTTGCTGACTTCCGACGGAATTGGTGGGTATACACGTGAGAACATGACTTCTACTTATGGTGGTGGAAGTGTTTTTACACAAGGCTGCAATTTTGCTGATATTAATAATGACGGATACCTTGATTTGTTCATCGATCATGATACCGGTATGCCGAAGATTTACCAGGGAAGCGGTGTGCAGTTTGGCTGGACATTTAACCAGACGATGATTGATCTGACACAAGTTCCTGCTTCTGATAACAGCGGAAATTACGCTTCGATCTGGACAGATGTTAATGCGGATGGATTGGTGGATCTGATGATCACACATTGCAGGCAGGGAATTACTCAGTCGTCTGATGCGCGTCGTATTGACCAGGTTTTCATCAATAACGGAAACGGAACTTACACACAGGATGTGACCAACTGGACCAATCTTCGTGATGGTGAGCAAGGCTGGAGCACAGCGTGGGGCGATGTGGATAATGATGGTGACATGGATGCATTTGTTCTGAACCAAACGGTGAATGGCAAGCTGATGATCAATAACGGAAGCGGTGTATTTACAGATTCAATGTCAACTTCAGGGATTGCAAATCCAACAACATGGTTTGGTGAAACTGCTTCTTTTCATGATTTTGACAATGACGGTTTTCTTGACCTGATGCTGGCGGGTGATGAACATTTTCTTTACAAAGGAAATGGCGATTGTACTTTTTCGTTAGAAGCAAATCCATTCGTTTACAGCACACATGATATTCGCAGCTATGCAGTCGGAGATTTGAACGATGATGGATTTATGGATCTGTATGCTTCTTATTGCAATTTGTACATTACACCTTCATCATCACGCGACGATCGTTTGTGGATGAATGATTGTCCGAATAACGGAAACACCAATCATTACGTAAAATTCCTTCTCACAGGCGGATCAATGCCGGGCTACAGCAATAGAAATGGCATTGGCGCAATTGTGAAAATTTACGGCGCGTGGGGCGTGCAGGTTCGTGAAGTTCGTTCAGGCGAAGGTTATGGTTTGCAGAATTCATTCACCTTACATTTCGGTTTGGGCAGCGCAACACAAGTTGATTCAGCAGTTGTGATCTGGCCTTCCGGAATTGTTGACCAGACTTTAGTTATCCCGGTTGATCAGACGGTGTTTGTTCCTGAAGGAGGCTCACCACTTTCATCACATACAATTCCATCACAAACGCTTGAACTGAATGTTTATCCGAATCCTGTAACTGACGATGCAGTAATTCGCCTCGATCATTTTTCTACTATGGGATTGAATAATTTATCTGTTAATGTTTATGATCTGACAGGTAAAGTGATTTACAGCGAATCAGCATTACAGCGCAGCATCATTACACTTGATCGCAGCATGTTCAGCAGCGGAATGTATTTAGTTGAAGTGACGAATGATAATGTAAGAGTTGCTTCGAAGAAGATGATCGTTCAGTAGCACATTCATAAGTTAAAATTAAGCGGCCTGTTCAACTTGAAGAGGCCGCTTTTTCATATCCTCCCTCACCTGTTTTCAATTCACTTACCTTTGCTTCAAATAACATTCAGAAGATGAAACAATTATTTACTTTTTTCGCATGGTTTGCAACTGTGCTTCTCAGCGCACAGCAAATTCCTTTTGTTGTCAAAACCTCTTTGCTTCCAACCAATTCGTTTCACAGCGGAAATAGTATCGGCGTTTGTGATATGAATAATGACGGCAAAGATGATATTGTCCGTGCCGATGGTAATGTTTTTCAGTTCATCGAATATCAGGCTGCCGCGAATGATACGTTCACCGAAGCAAGCTTTACGGGCGCAATAGGCGATCCATGGGGCATGTGCGTGGGCGATGTCGACAACAACGGGTTTAATGATGTGCTCTGGGGCGATTACGGAAGCACGCGCATCATGCAGGCCAATGCAACAGGAACAGATTACACCAGCACAGATATTACAGCTGCAACAACCGCCCCTTTCATTTTTGTCCAGGGCTGCAACTTTATCGATATTAATAATGATGGAGACCTGGATGCATTTGTTTGCAATGATGTAGATATGTCGCATTTGTATTTCGGTGATGGAAACGGATCGTGGATCTTCAATCAATCTGCAATTCCGCTTGCAACTGTTCCTGCATCTGATAACAGTGGTAATTATGCTTCGATCTGGACAGATATAAATGCAGATGGATTAATGGACCTGATGATCACTCATTGTCGCCAGGGCGTTACATCAGCTGCGGATGCACGCCGCATCGACCAGGTTTTTATCAATAACGGAAACGGATCCTATTCGCAGGATACAACCAACTGGACCGGTTTGCGTGATGGCGCGCAGGGATGGAGCACGGCGTGGGGCGACGTGGATAATGATGGTGATATGGATGCTTTTGTTTTGAACTACGATGTAAACAGCACCCTCATGATCAATAACGGAAGTGGCGTATTTACAGATTCTATGCCGGGAAGCGGCATTGGTGCAACGACTACTTTTTTTGGCGAGAATGCAACTTTCCATGATTTTAATAATGATGGATTCGTTGATT
Source organism: Bacteroidota bacterium (assembly GCA_031412295.1). Taxonomy (GTDB): domain Bacteria; phylum Bacteroidota; class Bacteroidia; order Palsa-965; family Palsa-965. The sequence goes on along the minus strand of JANOCU010000032.1, from coordinate 14,254 downwards.
TGTTTCTTTCGGGCAGCTCACATTTTTTATACATCAATAATGGCGACGGAACCTATACAAATGATGTGAATGCACTTTCTTACAATAGCGAACCCATTACAGCGCATGCAGTCGGTGATTTAAATGGAGACGGATTCCTCGATGTTTATGCGAGCTATTGCGACATTTACCAATCACCTTCTTTCCGCGACGATCAGCTGTGGATGAATGATTCCCCGAATAACGGAAACACTAATAACTGGATTAAATTTTACCTGCAAGGTGTTGCAAGCAATCGAAATGGTATTGGCGCGATCATTAAAATTTACGGGCCGTGGGGTGTGCAGGTGCGCGAGATCCGCTCAGGTGAAGCGTACGGAATTCAAAATTCATTCACCGCGCATTTTGGTTTAGGTGCGAACACAGCTATCGACAGCGCAATCGTACAATGGCCTTCGGGAACTGTTGACGCGCTTTCCACAACAAATTCAAATCAAACAATTACGGTTGTGGAAGGAGCTTCGCCAACAGGAACACATGCATTCGATCAGCATGCATTTTCTCTCAGCGTGTATCCGAACCCGGTAACAGATAATGCGATGATCCGTTTAGATCATTTCGCATCGATCGGTTTGGAAAATTTATCGCTGAACATTTATGACATCAATGGAAAAGCAGTTTACACGGAAGCAAATTTGCAAAGCAGTATTATCGTGATCGATCGCGGTTTGTTGTCGAATGGGATGTATTTTGTGGAAGTGGTAAATGGGAATGAGCGAATTGCTTCCAAGAAGATGATGGTTCAGTAAGAATCGGAATTATACATAATTGGAAAGCGGCTTCTCTGTAAAAGAGAAGCCGCTTTTTTTATGATTGATTTAGTTCAATGAATGAAATGCAACAGTAAATTATTCGCAACTGAGCAACAGGATTTTGCCTGGGATTAAAGTTTATTTTGAGTAAATTGAGAACTAAAATCTACGCAAATGGCTAAGAAACCAAATCATCCTGCCGATATCGAAAATTCCAACGAAGGAACTTCCGGCACAAACAAAACCTATGACCAGAATCAAGGGAACAGGGGAAAACAATTAGCTCAAAAGCAACTAACACAAGCTCCAAAGAAAACCGCACCAGCCCCAAAATCAACACCAAAAAAGAAATAAATAAGCCATTCTCCTTAGAAGAGAAATTCCGGCACAAAAAAATCCCGACTAAACAGCCGGGATTTTCTTATTTCCCAATTTCTAATTTTCTAATTTCCCCTCTACTTAGTTATCTTCTCATACTTCGCACCCCTTTTCTTCTTCGATTTCTTTTTATTTTCCTTCGGCGTCACTGTCGGAGCAGGTTCTTTTTTTGGCTCTTCCTTTTTCAGCTCGGCAGGTTTTACTACATTTCCTAGGTTGTCTACTTCCACAACTTCGTAACCAAGCTTTGAAAGTCCTTCCGCGATCTTTGCTTTATCGCCGACGACCATGATCACCATGTGTTCCGGATCGAGCCATTTTTTAGCGAGCGCGTCTACTTCTTCTTTGGTCATGCTTTGCAGGATTTTATTTTGCTGCTCTGCATAATCAACGGGAAGATCGTAGTCAATAATATTTTTCAGGAAGAATAATTTCTGATACGGATCTTCATACTTCAGCGCTTCACTTTGCGAGATCGCTTTTTTCGTGTACTCGAGCTCTTGCGGTTCAATGCCGGTATTTGCATACGCCTTCACCATCGAGATCATTTCCGTAACGGTGCTGTCGGATGCTTCCCATTTTACTCCTGAATAAACCGTGTACGCTCCTGTGTAATGCGAACCTGAAAATCCGGAACCGGCGCCGTATGTCCAGCCTTTTTCTTCACGCAATTTCATGTTGATGTGTGAATTGAAATTTCCACCCAGCTCATAATTCATCACGGTCGCTTTGTAATATTCACCGGTTGCATCATAAGGCATTGCAATGCGCCCAATGCGAATCTCAGATTGTGCAGCCTCCGGTTTGTTGAAGAGGAAAATTTTTGTCGGACCAGGTTCTGCTTTTGAATTGGCCATCGGATCAGGACGCAGTGTTACGTTGGTTGAATTCCATTTTTGCAGGAATGTAATTTTCGGAATGATCTGCGCTTGTGTAAGATCGCTTACTACAATAAAACGTGCGATGTTCGGCGAAAACATTTTATTGTAATACGCTTTTACACTTTCGATAGTAAGACGTGAAACAGTATGCTGCGTTCCTGAAAGCGGAAAGCCCATAATGTTGTCTGCGCCGTAAAGCATTTTAGCGTAAACAAAATTCGCCATTCCTCCTGCTTGTGTCGGCATGTTTGCGATTGATTCCAGCTGCTGTTTTTTCATCAGCTCAAATTCGATCGGGTCAAATTTCGGGTGGAACAATTTATCTTCTACCAATGCGAGTGTTGCATCAAGATTTCGTGTGAGTGAGCTGATGAACACTTGTATCTCATCATTGTTCACCGAAACGCTGATCTCGCTTCCGAGCAATTCCATTTCTGTTTCAATGGAAGCTGCTGTTCTGTTTGTTGTTGATTGATCAAGCATTTTGACAAGCAACATGGCCACACCTGCCTGCGTAGTATCTTCCTGGCGATGACCTGCAGCAATCGTAAGCATCATATAGCTGCGCGGAACTTCAAGCGATTGTGTTCCGATCATTTGTAATCCGTTGCCGAATTTATCTCTCCAGATTCCCGGTGGTTTTACAGCAGGAGTTGGTCCTGCATCCGGATGTTTTACGCGGGAGAAATTATCAACTGCCTTGCGCACGACAAGATTTTTATATTCAGGGCTTTCTGCTGCACCAACTTTGTGCTCAGGAATTTCGTAATTATCAGCACGTGCTTTTAATTCAGGTTTTCCTTTCGGAACTACAGTTAAAACCACAGCAGGTTTTCCTTTGATGTATTTTGCATACACACGCATTACATCATCCACGCTCAATGCCTGGTAGCGCGCAAGATCTTTCTGAATTTGATTCGGATTGCCTGCAAATGTTTGATAAGATGCAAGCAAAGAAGCTTTTCCTTCCACACTCGTTAATTGATCAAGCAAATATCCTTCGATGAATAATTTGTACCGTTTCAAATCATCTTCTGTCACACCGCGATCTTCAAAACCGGCTAATGCAACATTGATCAGACTATCCGCTTCATGTGGTGTATGACCGGGAAACGTCCTGATATTTATCCCGATCATTCCTGAAAGTTCTTGTGTAGAGCTGAACATCGAAACGCTTGCAGCTACTTTTGTCTCAACGAATGTTTTGTAAAACACGGAACTTTTTCCTTCAGAAATAATATTGCACAATGCATCAAGCGCCGCTTCATCTGCATGATAAGATGGAACTCCCGGACGAACTACTGTCAATTGCGGAAAACGAATATTGTCTTCGTAAGAAATAGCGCGGTCAGCAGTTAGTGTCGCAGGCATTTTCGGCATTGCTTTTACTTCCGGTCCGCGTGGAATTGTTCCGTAATATTTTTGCACCAGCTTTAATACATCAGCCGTTTTCACATCGCCAACTACAGTAAGTGTTGCATTATTCGGTCCGTACCAGCGAAGGAAAAAGTTTTTCAGATCAGTAACATTCACACGATTCAGATCTTCGATGTAACCGATTGTCGTCCATGAATACGGATGGCCCTGCGGATACATTGCTTCACCGATCTTTTCCCAAACCAGTCCGTAAGGCGCATTTTCATAACGTTGTCCGCGTTCATTTTTAACTGTCGCGCGCTGAATTTCAAATTTTGGTTGCGTAACAGAATCGAGAAGGAAACCCATACGATCTGCTTCGAGCCATAATGCGAGCTCTAAATTATTTGCAGGAACCGTTTCAAAATAATTTGTGCGATCGGTATTGGTGGTTCCGTTCATTCTTCCACCCGATTCTGTGATCAGCTTAAAATGTTCGTCATCGCCGACGTGTTCCGATCCCTGGAACATCATGTGCTCAAAAAAGTGGGCGAAGCCGGAGCGCCCTTCCTGCTCGCGTGCAGAACCTACGTGATACGTAACATCCACATGCACGATCGGATCGGAATGATCTTCGCTGATGATGAGTGTCAATCCATTCGGAAGAACATATTTTTCATAAGGAATAACAAGCTTACCATTTCCATTGGTAGTTACTTTTTCAACCAGTTTAGGAGTTGTGGCAATAACTTGAGCGAAAAGGAAGGCAGCAGTAAAAATAAATGCTAAAGAAATCGATAGTTTTTTCATGGGACATTGTCGGTTGAGGGACAAAAATAGGAAAACTACCATTGGAATTACCTGCCTGTGGCTGAGGGGCATACAATTGTTTTTATCGGTTAGAAATGGGGATAGGCGACTAAGGGGGTGCGAATTACGAATCAAAACGAATATACGAAGCAATAGTATTTTGATTCTGGAGATTCTTCAACACGCACACATGCATAACACTGATTCAAGTAACCAGCCTGGTTCATTATTATGCTTTCTCAGATGTGCGGATGGGGAATTTTCCTTCGTATCTTTGCACCTGCAATTGAATTGAACTTTTTAAAAAACAAAAAATATGTATCCTCCACAATTAGTTATGCCAATGAAAGCCGAGCTGGTAAATGTTGGCTTTGAAGATTTGAGCACGCCGGAACAAGTAAATTCTGCGATCACTACACCGGGAACGGTTTTGGTGGTTGTGAATTCTGTTTGTGGATGTGCTGCAGGCGCGGCGCGTCCGGGCGTTAAAATGTCGGTGCTTGGCGAAGGAAAGAAGCCGGGAAAGCTGACAACCGTATTCGCAGGTTTCGATACAGAAGCTGTAACAGAAGCCCGCAAATTTTTCGCGCCGTATCCGAATTCTTCACCTGCTATTGCACTTTTCAAAGATGGCAAGCTGGTACATTTCGTAGAGCGTCATCACATCGAAGGCCGTTCTGCTGAAATGATCGCTGAGCATTTGAAACAGGCCTACGCTGAATTCTGCTAAGCCGATGGATCTGGTAATCTGGTAACTGTGTAATTGAAAAAATAAATGGGTTGTCGATTTAATCAGGCAACCCATTTGTATTTATTAAACCTCAATTTCTCCTCTTAAATTTACAAGTTACCAGATTACCAGATTATTAAATCACTACCACCACAGAACTCCCTATGTGCTAATGCGGTAATTTTGGCTCACGGTTTCGGCCACTTTTAATTGCTAAATTTAGATAGTCCACCCAAACCCGAGGAAGAACGAGCAGCAGATGAAAATATTTTTACGCTACGCATTTATCCTGCTTGTTTTAATTGTCCCTTTTTGTGCTAAAGCATATACAACCGATTCATTATTGGCGATAATAGCTTCTCCGGACGATACAGCGAAAGTTTCTGCACTTAATTATATGGCGATGGAGATCAGCTCTTCCAATTCGGATAGCGCGATTCTCGTGAGCAAACAAGCCCTTCAGCTGGCACACAAATTAAAATGGGAGTCAGGCATTGCGGATTCATTCCATTACCTGGGATATTTTCATTCAAGTAAAGGCGAGAATAAAGTTTCGCTCGATTATTATTTTAATGCGCTTGAAATATGGGAAAAGCAGGAAGCCTCTGCCACACCAAAAAGTAAAAATCACGTTCTCGGAAGCAAATCGAAAACGCTTGGCAACATCGGTGTGGTATATATGGATCTTGGTGATTATCCACAGGCATTGGACTTTTTTTTCAAGGCCCTGAAAGTAACTGAGGCCATGAATGACCAGAATGGCTCTTCCTATTGGTTCCTTAATATTGGTAATGTCTACGCAGAACAAGGCTACCCGGAGAAGGCGTTGGATTATTATTTCAGGTCATTGAAACTAAAAGAAGTGCAAAATAACAAAGGCGGTACTGCTATTGCTTTCGGCAATATCGGAACGGTCTACGATGATATGGGCGAAAATGAAAAAGCGCTGGATTACTATGAGAGAGCATTAAAGCTGGATGAAGAAATTGGTGAAAAGGATGGAGTTGCTACCTGGCTTGGTAACATTGGCCTGGTGTATGAAAGACAAAAGGAATATGATAAAGCGCTTGATCATTATTTCCGGGCATTGAAGATTGCAGAAGAAACCGGGAATTCAGTTACCATCGCAGTCCAGCTTCGTGCAATCGGCTCACTTTATTCAGACATTGGAAAATACAAAAAAGCGGAAGATTATTTGCTGCGTGCTCTTGCATTGGATGAAAGCGCTGGTGCATTGCTTGAGCTGATGCACGACGAGGAAAAGCTGCATGTGCTTTATTCTAAAACAGGCAGACCCGAGTTGGCACTTGAACATTACAAAAAATATACTGCAGCAAAAGACAGTCTGTACAGTGTAGAAAATGCGGCAAAATCTGTGCGTACCGAAATGAATTACGAGTTTGAAAAGAAAGAGGCTATTCAAAAAGCTTCACATGACAAAGCAGTAGTTGCACTCGAAGCAGAAAACAGGATTGCAAAAACAGCGCGTAATTTTATTATTGCTTTGGCGATCATGCTGGTTGGATTGATCAGCGTTGGATTTACCTGGTTTAATAACAGGAAAAATCTTCGTGTCAAAGAACATTTTTCGCAGCAGCTTATTTTATCGCAGGAAAAAGAAAGGCAGCGGATTTCGAAAGAGCTGCACGACAGCATTGGACAGAATATGCTTTTTATTAAAAATCAGCTTATAAAACAAAATGATACTGCCTTGCTGGTTTCGGTAAATGAAACGCTCGAAGAAGTAAGGAACATTTCAAAAGATCTTTATCCTAACCAGCTTGAACGATACGGACTTGCTGCTGCAGTTGATGCGCTCGCAGAAAAAGTAACAGAAACTTCTTCGATTTTTGTCAGCCATGATCTCGAAGCATTCAGCAAAGAAATCTCTTCTGATAAGCAGATCAATTATTATCGCATCATACAGGAATGTATTACCAATACGCTGAAACATTCGGAAGCTACGGCATTGCGCATCACAGCAAGTGTAGCTGATGGAATGATAGAGCTGATCGTGCAGGATAACGGGAAAGGTTTTGATAAATTGATCCTTGCGAAAAAAGCGCAATATTCTTTTGGTATGCTGAATATCGAGGAAAGAGTAAATTATCTCCAGGGCAGGTTTGATGTTCAGACCTCACCGGGGAACGGAACCAAATACACATTCAATCTTCCTGTATAATAAATAGTAACCGTGATTATGAAATATACAGCCATTGTAGCCGATGATCATCCTATATTCAGGAAAGGACTTGTGGAAATATTAAGCGGGATAGAAAATCTTGAAATTGTAGCTGAGCTGTCGGACGGGCTACAGGCTTACCAGAGCATACTTGCAAAGCGGCCTGATATTGCAATCCTCGATATTGAAATGCCGGGATTATCAGGACTTGACATCTGCAGGAAAGTGATGAGTGAAAAGTCCGACACGAAGTTCATCGTGCTTACCATGCACAGGGACAAAAACTTTTTTAATGATGCAATGGAGATCGGTGTGATGGGTTATTTGCTTAAAGACAATGCGATAACGGAATTGATCTCGTGCGTAGAAAAAGTTTTGAAAGGGGAGAAATGTGTAAGCCGGGGAATAGAAAATCTCTTCGAATTAAGCGGGCAGAACAATATGCCTGAGCTTGCTAATCTTACTGCTACTGAAAAAGTAATATTGAAGCTGATCGCAGAAACCAAAACATCGGCAGAGATTGCGCAATTGCTTTTTGTGAGTCCGAATACAGTTGACAACCACCGGTCCAACATTGTAAAAAAGCTGGGGCTGGAAGGAAAAAATTCGCTTCTTAAATTTGCGATTCAGCACAAAGAGTTGCTTTAAGGCACAACTTGCTTCTTCAATATGTAAGGTTGCTTTGGACGATTAGTGGATAACCACTATAATCTTCCGGGTTTATCCTATTTACTTTGCGCCCCCTGGCTAAGTAATATGAAATGCCTTGCTTTTCCCAAACCAGCATACATTAATACGCAGGCAACTGTTTATGAAACCGACAGCTATTGTAGCAGATGATCATTTTACTTTCAGGAAAGGGGTTATAGAGATGCTTGATGAAATCAGCAATCTTCAAATCGTTGCTGAGCTGTCGGATGGATTACAAGCATACGAAAGTATTATTGCAAAGCGACCGGATATTGCAATACTGGATATAGAAATGCCCGGACTTACAGGGCTTGATGTTTGCAGGAAAGTGAGGAGTGAAAAATCGGAGACAAAGCTCATAGTGCTGACAATGCACCGGGATAAAAATTTTTTTAATGATGCGATGAGCATTGGTGTGATGGGCTATTTGCTCAAGGATCATGCGATGTCTGAATTGATCACATGTGTAAATAGCGTTTTAAAAGGTGAAAAATTTGTAAGTCACGGAATAGAAAATCTCCTTGAAAACACCGCGCAAAATGAGCTGCCGGAGCTTTCCCTTCTCACACCAACTGAGAAGGTAATTCTAAAGCTGATTGCAGAAACAAAAACATCTGCCGAGATCTCAAAGCTTCTTTTTTTAAGTCCGGATACGATAGACAACCACCATCCAAACATGGTCAAAAAGCTTGGTATAGAAGGAAATAGTTCTCTTCTGAAATTTGCGATCCGGCACAAAGACTTGCTTTAGTCAGCATTACTCTTCCTGTACGATTAGCGGATAACCACTATACCCCACGCCTTTTATTGTCTCTACTTTCGTACGCGTCTGAACCCCGGTAAATTTTTCCGGTGTGCTGATCTCATTTAAAATTTTAAACGATGCGTTTTTTAACCAACACAAAGCTAAGGCTGGCAGTAATTTTTATTGCCGCAATTTTCATTATTAAAACCGGTAATGCCCAGGTGGTTGTTTCAGGAGCGAATGCCGGAAATGGAACTTATGCAACGCTGTACAGCGCATGTAACAGTATCAACTTTGCTAATCAAACGGGTGCAACTATTCTTATCACCATTAATGGCAACACGAATGAAAGCATAGTTACAAGCACTTTACAAGGTGGGCTTTGGGCAAGCATCAGGATCAGGCCGGGAGTAGGTGTAAATGCAACTGTAAGTGGAAATACTACAGGTGGCTTTCCGATGATTGATCTCAATGCTGCAGATAATGTGACCATCGACGGATTGAATACCGGTGGCAGCTCACTTACCTTTTCAAACACCACCGCTTCAAACACAAATTACACTTCCACATTCCGTATATCGAATGGCGCTACCAATAATACGATAACCAATTGTACTATTGCAGGATCGTCAACGGGTTCCAATACGGCCGCGAGCCTTACTGCCACCATTTTGTTTACCGGTGATGGAACTACACCGAATGGTAACGACAACAATACGATCAGCAACTGTAACATCAAAGCAGCCGGTGTGAATCAACCGGCAAAAGCCATTGCAAGTATCGGATCTACTTTTCCGGTAGCAATCATGAATAGCGGGAACACGATTTCCGGTAATAACATTTTCGATTATTTCGGAGATGGAGGAAGTGCAGGAATATACCTTAGTCAGGGAACCACAGATTGGACGATCACGAATAATAAATTTTACCAGACAAATCCATGTACTGCTGTAACCGGAAGTGTTCACGCAGGAATACAGCTTGCAAATTCCACTATCAATAACTGTCTCGTAAGCGGGAATACAATTGGTTATGCAAGTGCTTCAGGAACCGGAACGTATACAATTAATGGTGCTGCCGCAACCAAATTTTATCCCATTTATGCTTCTGCACTCGGCAGTACAGTTGGAACAGTTATCCAGAATAATACCATATCAGCAATTTCACTTTCCGGCCCGGTTGCCGGTTTTACAAACCAGTCGCCTTTCATCGGCATGTATATTGTTTCCGGGGCGGTAACTATTACCAATAATACCATCGGAAGCACTACTGTGCCCGGAGCAATCACAGTATCCAGTTCAGGTACGGGATCAGAAACTTATGGCATATATCTTTCAACTAACCAGTCGGCTACGATTTCCGGTAATAATATTGGCGGGTTCGCTGTCAACAATACTTCTACAGGTGGAGTAGTAATTTACGGGATCCGGGCAGGAACATTTTCCGGATCTACAAACACCATTCAGAATAATACAATCGGCACATCAGCTGCTCCTGTGATTGCCACTGCAACTCCAAGTAATGGTAAAATAATCGGAATCTATTCAGTAGTCAGCAGTTCAATTGTTACAGGAAATACAGTTTCAAACCTGAGCAACAACTCAAGCAATTCCGGTATCAGTGCGAATGCCGCACTTGTCGGGATTGCTATTGATGCTCCATTCGCATCATTGCCTAATACAGTTTCTCAAAACCAGGTTCATTCACTTTCCAACACGCATACTTTTGGAGGAGTAAGTGTTACGGGAATTTCTTATACCGGCAGTTCTTCAGTAAGCGGTAGCACGGTTTCGCAGAATTTTATTCATTCTTTAACCAACGTATCAAGCAGCTTATCTGCCGTTCTTAATGGAATTTATATAGGAAGCGGACAAGCCACTTTCAGCAATAATATGATCAGGCTTGGTATTAATAATGCCGGTGCATCAGTTACAACTACAACTTCAGTATATGGAATACAGGAAGCGGCTGGAACAAACCAACTTTATTTTAACAGTATTTATATCGGTGGAACCGGTGTTTCGGGTACAGGTAATTCAGCTCCATTTTACAGTACGGTAACTAATAATATCCGCGATTACAGAAATAATATTTTATATAATGGAAGAAGTAATGGAACAGGAACGGGCAAACATTATGCAATAGGAGTTGGCGGAACCGGAGTCAATCCTACAGGACTTCTTTCCAATTACAATGATCTTTTTACGAATGGTGTTGGCGGCGTACTTGGTTTATATAATACTACAGATTATACCACACTCGCAAGCTGGACCGCAGCAACCGGGCAGGATCTTAATAGCCAAAACAGCAATCCGCAGTTTATTAATCCGACGGGAAACGCTGCTGCTTTGGACCTTCACATCCTTAGCACAGGGTCAACAATGATTGAAGGTACAGGCATTGCTATAAGTAGTGTTGCAATTGATTATGATGGACAAACACGTTCTTCTTTTTCCCCTACAGATATAGGTGCGGATGCAGGGAATTTTTTCACCTACCCGGTATTGGGAACCTATCCCAATGTCACAGTAATTTCGGGAAGAAATACAATCGTTACACCAACAACAGCACCAATCAACATTACAACGACGGTTGCGTATTCTTCCACTTATTTTGATGGCCTGCTTACTGTTAATCCAACTACAGGAGTTGTATCTGTTACCAACGCAGCGCAAGCAGGAACGCACATTATAACTGTAAAAGCATTTGGAACTACCGGAACAGTTAGCACTACTTTCACACTTACAATCACAAACCCAAACTGTAGCCAGGGTATGCTGGCCGGCACAACTAATTTTTCGGTTGGATCAGGTCCCCGGGGAATTGCGGTCGCTGATTTTAATAATGACGGAAACCAGGATATTGTAACTTCCAATATCAACTCTAACACCGCTTCCATTCGACTGGGCGATGGCCTTGGCGGATTTTCAGGATCAAGTGATATTTCAGGAGTTGGAACATCACCCCAGTATATTGCTGTTGGAGATTTTAATGGAGATGGTAACCAGGATATTGTTAATACAGGATATTCTTCTGCCGGAATTTACATCAATATTGGAAACGGACTTGGAGGATTTACCGCTACGTTAACTATTCCAACAGCCGGTGTGCCAACTGCAGTTACTGTCAGCGATTTCAATAATGACGGCAACCAGGATCTTGCAGTTGGTGTTGCCAATAGCAATATTTCAATTCAGCTCGGTGATGGCCTTGGTGGATTTACAGCACTGCCGAATTATGCCGTTCCTGCTCCCTGCTGGTCAATCAGTGTGGGTGATTTTAATGAAGACGGCAAGCAGGATCTTGCTATTGTTGGAAATACGAATGTATCGATTCGCCTTGGTGATGGTGCAGGGAATTTTAGTGGTTCTACTAATATTAATGGTGGTGTAAGTACACAATATCATATTGTGGTTGCAGATTTTAATAATGACAACCACCAGGATTTTGCTGTTGTAGGTGCTACACCATGGGTTGGTCTTTGTTTGGGCAATGGCTTAGGTGGGTTTGGCGCTGCCTCAAACATTTCAACAGGCTTTATTACTCCTAGCTGCCTGGCTGTCGGCGATTTTAACGGAGACAACAATCTTGATCTTGCAATCAGCAGCGCATCATCGCTTATTATGATACGGAACGGAAATGGTCTTGGAGGTTTTTCAGGCACTTTCAGCATAGCTGCCGGTGGTAGTAATACAGCGCGGTTAGCCGTTGGTGATTTTAATAATGATGGTTACAATGATGTTGCGGCGCCTAGTGAATCAGCCAGTGTAGTTGCCATCCGTTTTGGTGCTGCTGCTGATATTAATGTGAAAGGAAATGCTGTAACGATTACCGATGGAGATGTGACGCCCTCAATAGCAGATTTTACAGATTTCGGTTTGGTATGTTCCGGATCAGTTGTAAAAACCTTTACAATAGAAAATACGGGTCCGACAACTCTCGCTATCACCGGAATAACTTTCACAGGCGCCAATGCAAGTGATTTTTCTGTAACAGCTTCACCTGCGGCAACAGTTGGTGCAGCATCATCAACAACTTTCCAGGTAGCATTTACTCCGGGCGCTGCAGGAGTTAGAAATGCAACGTTAACTATTGCAAATAATGATTGCGATGAAGCTGCATACGATTTCGCAATAACAGGAACAGGAACAATCCCGGTAACAGGAACAAGAGTTATTACCAACGTTGCTTGTTTCGGTGGATCAAATGGTGCAATTAATTTAACTCCTTCAGGAGGAACCGGACCATACACATTTAATTGGCTGCCTTCAGGTCCAACGACAGAAGACAGAACAGGTCTTACAGCCGGAACTTATACCGTTGTAATAACAGACAACGTTGGTTGTACAGGAACGGTTACTACAACAGTAACACAACCAACAAATCCTGTTTCAGGAACTACAGTTGTAACAAATGTTTCTTGCTTCGGTGGGTCAAATGGCGCAATCAACTTAACTCCTTCAGGCGGAACAGGTCCTTACACATTCAACTGGCTACCGTCAGGTCCAACGACAGAAGACAGAACAGGACTTGTTGCAGGAACTTATTCAGTACAGATCACTGATGTAAATGGTTGTACAAGTACTGTTACTGCTACAGTGACTCAACCAACTTCTCCTGTTTCAGGAACTACTGTTGTAACAAACGTTTCTTGCTTCGGTGGATCGAATGGTGCAATCAATCTTACCCCAAATGGTGGAACAGGTCCTTACACATACAACTGGCTTCCTTCAGGTCCGACAACAGAAGATCGCACAGGACTAACGGCAGGAACTTACTCAGTACAGATCACTGATGCAAACGGTTGCACAAGTACTGTTACTGCTACAGTAACTCAACCAACTTCACCTGTTTCAGGAACTACTGTTGTAACAAACGTTTCTTGCTTCGGTGGATCGAATGGTGCAATCAATCTTACACCAAATGGTGGAACAGGTCCTTACACATACAACTGGTTGCCATCAGGTCCTACGACGGAAGATCGTACCGGACTTGTTGCAGGAACTTATTCTGTACAGATCACTGATGTAAATGGCTGTACCAGTACAGTTACAGCAACAGTAACACAACCAACTTCACCTGTTTCAGGAACTACAGTTGTAACTAACGTTGCCTGCTTCGGAGGATCGAATGGTGCAATCAACTTAACTCCAACCGGCGGAACAGGTCCTTACACTTTCAATTGGCTTCCTTCAGGTCCAACGACAGAAGATCGCACAGGACTTGTTGCAGGAACTTATTCTGTCCAAATCACAGATGCCAACGGCTGTACAGGAACAGTAACTGCAAGTGTTACGCAACCACCGGCAATTTCATTAACAGCCGCTTCACAAGCCAACGTTTCTTGTTTTGGCGGAAGTGGCGGAGCGTTTACGGTCAATCCCGCGAATGGCGGAACAGGCGCATTTACTTACGACTGGACACCAGGCAATCCAACAGGCGAAGGAACAACTGCCGTTACAGGTTTGACAGCAGGAACATGGACAGTTACTGCAACAGATGCGAACGGCTGTTCTTCATTTATCAACTTCACCATTACTGAACCTTCACCAATTTCTTTAACAGCAGCTTCACAAACCAACGTTTCTTGTTTTGGCGGAAGCAATGGAGCGTTTGAAGTCAATGCAGCAAACGGCGGAACAGGCGCATTTACTTATAACTGGACACCGGGCAATCCAACAGGTGATGGAA
>JANOCU010000031.1:0-171386 GCA_031412295.1 Bacteroidota bacterium | reverse complement strand
AAATCGCGGAGGTTTTACTTCGGGTGAATGATTCGTATTCGGTTGATTCTAATTCACTCACTTTGTCTTTAATACATTTTAACGCGGATGAGCGGGAGGCGCAAAAGGAATCGCGGAGGCAATTCTAACTCATTGACTTTGTCTTTACTACCTTTTAATGCGGAGGCGCGGGAGGTGCAAAGGAAACGCGGAGTTTTACTTCGGATGAATGATTCGTATTCGGTTGATTCTAATTCACTCACTTTGTCTTTACTACCTTTTAACGCGGAGGCGCGGGAGGCGCAAAAGGAAACGCGGAGGCAATTCTAACACATTGACTTTGTCTTTACTACCTTTTAACGCGGAGGCGCGGGAGGCACAAAAGGAAATCGCGGAGAATTAGGCTGTATGACATTCGTATATTCGTTTGATTCGTAATTCGTTCCCTATACCTTGTTATCTTTATAGCAATGCCTATTACTCCAATTCATCTTGATCTTCTTCCACTTTCGACCTGGTTAAAATCCGGTAAGCGTAAATTAATTATCGCGGGTCCGTGCGGGGCGGAAACGGAAGAGCAGGTAATGGAAACTGCAAAAGGAATTTCATCCACAGGAAAAGTAAGCCTATTCCGTTCAGGCGTTTGGAAACCACGATCACGTCCCGGCTCCTTTGAAGGAAAAGGAGAAGAAGCATTAAAATGGCTCAACCGTGTGCAGCAGGAAATTGGTTTGCCGGTGGCAGTAGAAGTTGCCAATGCAGAACATGTAGAGCTTGCGTTAAAATATGGTGTGGATGTTTTGTGGATAGGAGCGCGCACAACAGTGAATCCATTTTCTGTGCAGGAAATTGCAGATGCTTTAAAAGGTGTCGACATCCCGGTGCTGGTGAAAAATCCGGTGAACCCGGATCTTTTATTATGGCTCGGAGCATTGGAAAGAATTAACCGCGCAGGAATTAAAAAACTCGGAGCAATTCACCGCGGATTTCATACAAGCCTTCAAACACAATATCGCAATGCGCCGATGTGGGAAATTGCAATCGAGCTGAAAGCAACATGCCCTGGTTTGCCGGTAATTTGTGATCCAAGTCATATCAGCGGTCGCCGCGATTTAATTCATGATGTTGCACAACGCGCGCTGGATTTGGATATGGATGGATTGATGATTGAAGCGCACCGAAGTCCGGATGAAGCATTGAGTGATGCTGCACAACAGCTCACACCTTCAGCGCTGAATGAGATGCTGGAAAAATTAGTGATGCGCGAAACTTCTATCGGTGATGCCGGCTTTGAACATATGCTGAGCACGCTGCGCGAAGTTATTGATGAAATAGACGATGAAATAATTCAATCGCTTTCACGTCGCATGCAGGTAGTTGAACGCATCGGTGAATTTAAGTATGCACACGGCGTTACAATTCTGCAGATCGAACGATGGCTTGAAATTTTGCAGACAAGAACCAGCGCGGCAGAATCATTAGGCGTCGATACAGATATTGCAGTTGAGTTATGCCAGCTGTTGCATAAAGCATCTATTCGTAAACAAACTGAGGTAATGAAACGTGAAGAGGAAAATGATTCTTCGCAATAAATTCTGAATTACAAATCCCCTCGATGAAATTCGGAATGCGAAGTACTGCTTTCAAATTAATTTGCTTTGCACTATTGCTGTTTGTAAAAGCAAATTCCCAATTCTACCAGCTTAAAAATTACAATGTAAAAGACGGCTTGCCCAGCTCTGATGTGTATGCCATGCTCCAGGATAAATCGGGCTATTTATGGTTTACATCTGATATGGGCGTAAGTCGTTTTAATGGTTATGAATTTAAAAATTTCAGCACCGAAAATGGTTTGGCTGACAATACTAATTTTGGTTTAACGGAAGATTATAAAGGCCGGATCTGGTTTCGTTCCTTCTCCGGGCAGCTCAGCTATTATGAAAATGAAAAAATAAATACACCTGCATGTAATCCGACATTAAAAAAAATGATCGGGCGCGCTATGCTTACCTCTTTATACATTGATACCGGTGATACGATTTGGGCCGGGATAGATAAAAACCTGGTTTTAAAAATAGATCCGCCATGGAAAACAGAAAATGCACGGCTCATCACTATTAAAAATCCAGGAGGTTATCTCATTCTTTTTTCTGAAGAAAATTTTATTTATGGAGGGTCGACGCTCGCGGTAACTGATGTTACGGTTTATAATAACCGGCTTGCAGAATTATATACATTGCCGATTCAAATTCCACGGACAATAGGAACCATTCGGTATACCTATACGTTACGGAGCGATCATACATATATTTTAACTGCGAATAATGTGCTAGTAAATTTCAATTCGAACGGAATTATTTACAGGAAAGAAAACAAATCAGTCATCATTGCAGTGCTTGAAAACGGGAATAATAAAATTCTTGCAGGAACGTATGACGGCACAAAAGATTTTGAAAATTATTCATTTACAGAAGCATCGAAGCTCCCTAATCTCAATAAAAAAATAATAACAGCAATTTGCCGCGATCATGAAAACGGAATTTGGTTTTGTACCGAAGGCAATGGTGTATTTTATCTGCCTTACCTCAACTTCCTGTATTATTCTCCTGATAACGGATTCGCAGAAAGTAAGATTTCCTGTGTAGCGAAAGCAGGAAACAAAGTGGTGTGTGGTCACCTTGATGGGAGACTTTCTATTCTGCAGCAGGAGCATATTCAATCGCTTCGGTTTAATCCGGATACTATTTCTGCTTCAAGCTCCAACCGCACCACCACCCTCGCGTACTCGAAAGACCTTCTTTATATCGCAACAATTAAAAATATTTTCACGCTCGACCTTTCTACTTTCGCATTAGAAACCATGGCCACTACAGGAAGCAAAGCCCTTATTCCTACTGCAGATGGCAATTTATGGTCATTGCAATTTAATGAGATGAGAAAGTATGCTACAGCTCCTTCCTTCCGGAAAACAGCGACAGTAAAACTGAATGGCTATTCTGATAATATTTATTTAGATCGTTCAGAAAAAATCTGGATCTGTCCGACAAATAGTATCTGGATCTGGGATAGCACTACTGGTTTAGCTGATGGTGGAAAAAACATTCCGTTGCTGAATGCGCGCATTGTTGATGTGCAGGAAGATAATGAAGGTAATATGTGGATGGTAAGCAGGGGTAGCGGCGTGATCGCGAAAAAAGGAAATGAATATTATAGCATTACACAAAAAGACGGGCTTGCAGGAAATATGTGCAGAACTATTTTTATTGATTCCGGTAATGTGGTTTGGGTAGGAACGAATAATGGATTAAGTAAAATTCAACTAAAGCCCGGAAAGGAATTTGCATATACAATTACTTCCTATTCTCCTAAAAATGGTTTGTTAACCAACGAGGTGAATGATATTCTGCGACATGAAAATAAACTATGGCTCATCCATAACAACGGTGTGTCAGTATTTGACCCGGCCAATATTCGAAGCAATGATAATCCACCACCTGTTTATATTACTGGGCTTACTGTAAATGATGATTCAGTTACCTCCGTAAAGCAGCGCACGTTTTCACACAATCAAAATTATTTTAATATCGGTTTTATCGGTATTTCTTTTAAAGACGCTGCAAACCTGGAGTACCGCTATAAAATGGAAGGCGTTGATTCGAATTGGGTATACACTTCGTACACCGCAGTTAAATATCAAACCTTGCCTCCCGGTGATTATAGATTTATTGTATATGCAAAAAATAATGATGGCTATTGGAGCAGCACACCTGCAACACTTGCATTTAAAATTTTACCGGCCTGGTGGCAAACCTGGATATTTAAAATTATCGTTGCATTTATTCTATTGATGCTGATCTTTTTAATTTTCAGGTTACGTATCAATACAGTAAGGGAACGTGACCGGAAAAAATCCATTTTACAAAATCGTATTGCAGGAATTGAATTGAAAGCGTTACGTGCGCAGATGAATCCGCATTTCGTTTTTAATTCAATTAATTCCGTACAATATTTCATTACTACAAATGATCCTGATTCTTCGCAAAAATATTTATCCAAGTTTGCCAAGCTCATCCGTTATGTTGTGGATAATTCAAAGCTGACTTCCATTCCCGTTATAAGAGAAATTGAAGCACTAACGCTTTATCTCGAGCTCGAAGCATTACGATTTGGCAAACGTTTTGAATACATTATTAATGTTCATCCAAACGTAGATACCGAGTACACACAAATTCCTTCCATGCTTATTCAGCCTTACGTTGAAAATTCGATCTGGCATGGAATAATGCATAAAGAAGGAAATGGTAAGATCGAAGTGGCGTTGGAAATGAAGGGTAATGTGTTGTGTTGTATTGTGCAGGATAATGGCATCGGAAGAAAACGGTCGATGGAGCTCAAACAGGAAACGGATATAAGCGTTCATACTTCCGTAGGGATGTCGAATACCCGTGAACGACTGGAGATCATCAACCAGGTAAATAACAGTGATATGAGCGTGGAAGTTTCCGACGTACTGAATGAAAAAGGCGAAATCTGTGGAACAAAAGTTGAAATTCATATTCCTATCAGCTGAACTCTGTTAAATTTGCGAACCATGATAAAAACGATCATTGTCGACGACGAGGAAAAAAGCCGGATCACATTAAATAACCTTGTCACCAAACATTGCCCGGAACTTCAAATAGTTGATCTGTGCGACTCCGTTGCAAGCGCTGAAAAATCGATTGCACTCCATTCGCCTGAACTTATTTTTCTCGACATTGAAATGCCTTTTGAAAACGGGTTTACCTTACTTGAAAAAATCAAGAACCCTCCCTTCCGTGTCATATTCACTACTGCGTATGGCCAGTATGCGATCAAAGCAATTAAATACAGCGCGCTTGATTATTTGCTGAAACCTGTTGATGTAGATGAATTGAAAAATGCTGTTGTGAAATGCGGCGACAACAAAAAATTAATTGGCGACCGTTCCGATGAATTTGAAATGCTGATGTCTGCGCTGAAGCTGAAAAGTAAATCAGCAAAGATTGCTGTCCCGACATTTGAAGGTCTGCAAATGATAAATGCGAATGAAATTGTAAAATGCATCGCAGACGAAAGTTATACGCACATCACATTGACCAATGGAACAAAATTAGTTGTGAGTCGTATTTTGAAAGAGTTTGAAGATTTACTTTGTGACCTTAATTTTTTACGCGTGCATAATTCATCGCTCATCAATCTGACACATGTAAAAAAATACATAAAGGGTGATGGTGGTTATGTAATTATGTCGGATGATGAAACAGTTGAAGTTTCAAGAAGAAAGAAAAATGAATTGCTTAGCAGGTTGACGCTTGTGCATTTATAAATCAAATCCCGGTTCCAGATTCAATAACGCTTGATAGTCGCGGTTCGCCCGATTATTCATCACCACTTATTTCCCCATTCTTCCGTTTATACTTGAATTAAGTCCGGCTATAGGTTGGCCTTATTAATTCTTTCTTTCCTGTTTTTTCTTTGGAGAAAGAATTAAATAAATTATAAAACCTATTCCATGAAAAGAACTATTAGAACTGCATTGGCAGTAATCCTGCTGGGCTCCGCAAACACTGCCTTCTCACAAGGCTGGTCATGGGCCTCTAAATCAAGTGGCACTGGCTTAGAACATGCGTATGCCATCCACAATGATGCTTCGGGAAATAATTACATCGCCGGCACCTACTCTAATGGCACAGCAGTCTTCGGACCAAACACGCTCACGTCCACAGGAATAAGCGGCGATGGATTTTTAGCAAAAACAAATTCGGCAGGTGCATTCCAATGGGGAGTACGTATCGCATGCCCGATGAGTGATTATGCTTCTTGTGTAGCCACAAATGGTACCAGCGTATTTGTTGCAGGAATATTCAGATCAACGATGACATTTTTCAGCACTTCAGCTACTACTGCAACACTAACAGGGGTAACTACAGATGACGAAAGTTATATCGCAAGATATGATGCTGCAGGTAACGTAGTTTGGGCTGTTGCCTATACCGGTGTTACTGGCACACACCAGAAGCCACGTGGTATTGCAATAAACAATACGTTAAGCCAAATTTATGTAACAGGTGAAACAGGTGGAAAACTGTTTACTAATTGTTACAATTTTTCCGGAACATTGCTCTGGTCGAATGTGAGCTCAAACACAGGCAGCGCATTAGGTTGGGATGTAGTATCAGATGGAACTGCAACAGGAAACAGCTATGCAATTGCACGATATGCTGCTGGCCCGATCACTCTTGGTACAGGAACATATACAGGAACAAACGGAGCATTGCTTGTGAAGTATGACAATGCCGGCGTAGTTCAGTGGGTACAAAACATTGGCGCAGCAGGTGGCGATGAATTTCCAAGAGCAGGATTAGGTATTGATGCAGCAGGTAATTTATATGTTGCAGGAGACTTTTCCGGCACTGCAAATATCTCAGGCATCACATTAACAAATGCCAGTGGAACTACACGTGATTTGTTCGTAGCAAAATACAATAATGCAGGTACTGTGCAATGGGCACAAAGAGCAGGTGGAACAGGAACAGAAACAGTTCTTGGAATTTCCACTGATGCTTCCGGAAATTCTTTTATATCTGCAAACCAGGTAGAAAATAATTCTGTGTCGCTCGATTGTCAAACCTTTCCTGCAGTAGTAGGAAACACAGACAATAAATTTTTTGTTGTTTCTTACAACAATCTCGGCGCTGTAAGATGGGCAGGTGCACCGGTTGCAAATAATAATCAAACCAGCGCATGGGGCATTACTACAAATGGTGACGGCACTGCAATTGTAGCAGGACTCACTATCGGAACAACAACATTCGGTGCTACAACACTCAGCTCTCCGACAAACGCAGATGCATTTGTTTCAAAGATCGGAAGTGGCGTGCTTACAATCAGCGGCACTACTATTTGTTCCGGATTCACCTCCACTCTCACACCGTCAGCCCCAACAGGTAGTGGTTATACATTTAACTGGTACGCAGCTGCTACCGGCGGATCGCCACTTTTCACCGGACCATCATTCACCACACCGGCATTATTTGTTACAACCACTTATTATGTTGCTGTTACACCGGGAGGATGTCCGGGCACACGCGTACCTGTAACTGTAACTGTTAACCCACGACCAACAGTGGGCGTAACAGGTACAGAAACACTTTGTCCTGCTTTTAGCGGAACACTTACTGCAAGCGGTGCAACCACTTATTTATGGATGCCGGGAAATGCAACAGGAACTACACTCAGCGTTTCTCCACTTGCAACTACAACGTACACTGTAACCGGTACCAATTCATTTGGCTGTACAGATACAGAAGTGTTTACAGTAAACACAAGCCCTGCAACAAACCTGGTTTCAAACGGAAACTTCTCTGCCGGACCAACAAGTGCTGTAGGTTCTTCTTTACCAATTGAAACAGGAAATTGTACTGCAGGACGTTATAAAGTCGGACCAACATTTTATAACAAATGCACCTCATGGCCTACTACCATTTTTGATCACACATCAGGAACTGCTGCCGGTTATTTTTTAATCATCGACAATGGTCCAACCGCTGCGCAAACCGTATGGTCACAAAAAGTTCCTGTTGTGGCAGGTCAGAATTACACATTTTCGTTCTGGTCAAATTGTATTTATAATTCAACAACCTACCCGGTAGCTATTGAAATGATCGTTGATGGTGGTGTTTGGGCAGTTACTCCCGCAATGGGACCAACACAACAATGGAGACAATATTCCTGCAACTATTATGCGTTTACTACCGGACTTGTGATGTTAAACCTGACTGTTCAAAGCACAAGCGGTGCATACAGGGATTTCGGAATCGATGATATTTTCTTCGGTCAATGTGCAAACGATCCGATCGTTGTTAATAATACTTCTTCAAGTATTGCATGTACCTATTCTGTTACAGCAACTATTAATGCTGTGAATGCAAGCGGCGCAACAACATTGCTTACTTCGCCGGCTTATTCAATTGCACCGGGAGCATCGCAGACGTACACATTCACACCGCCAGCAGGATATTGGCTGGATTATACTACGTTGAGCTTTGCTACCCAGACTTCAACCTGTGCTGTAAATAATTTCCAGCTTGCATATGATGTTGTGCAGGGAAATTGCTGGGATTGTACAATCGGACCAGGCAATAATAATGTTACGGTATGGGACAATATGGGTGGAAATGTTTTTAATATCCATGCAGATCTTGTTGTTGGAAGAATGGCTGATCCGAATGCCGGCAACAACGTTAACGACAAAACTGCACCAGGCACTTCAGAAGTAACAAAAGTTGCTGCAGGCAACACGTATGAAATCGAAATTTTCCCGAATCCTTCGACAGGAATGTTCACATTAAATCTTCCGGGAGAAAATCAAAAAACGATTATCGTATATGATCTGATGGGCAAAATTGTATTTGAAAGAAATACATTTGATACAACCCAGCTTGTTGATCTTACCAGTCAGGCAAATGGCGTGTATATTGTAAAAGTAGTTAGCGGTAACGAAATTATTTTGAACAGAGTAATTAAGCAATAACATCAGGCTTTTTGCAAAAATCCCCGCGATGATTTTCGTGGGGATTTTTTGCGTTAAATAAAGCAGGCGAAATGGCTTTACAGGTCTGTTTCCGGTACTACCACCTATTCCCCCTATCCGCCATCCATTACCCCATTTCAACCAGCTATTGCTTTGCATTGGGTTGCCAAGAAGGCTTGTTGTTGATTTGCCTGCAACATCAGCAGAACCCCTGCAAAAATCCCCACAAGAATATATTTCTTAACGGGGATTTTTTTTCACTGCTTGTCGCCTTCAATTCTTTTTTTATCAGGTAAATATTTCGAATGAACGATTCTGTTTGTCGTCTTCGATACATTTTTTACCAGGAAAACATTTCATTGAAGATAAAAATTGCAGTTGATAAAAAACACTCAGTCTGACAAGACAATTTCTCCCTTGTCAGACCGTTTTTCGAATGATTCTGTTTGTCGCCTTCGATACATCTCGTCAGGATAAATGCCACTTTGAAAAATAAATATTTATTCTGACGAGATGTATCGAGGGCGACAAACCAAGAGGGCGACAAAGCAATTATTCCACCTTCGCCAATTCCCTAACCCAAACCTTATCACCACACTTCACACGCAACAAATAAATTCCGGCAGGTAAATCCGCGGCAGCATGAAAAGTAAACACTTGCGTTCCGCCTCCACTATGCTGCTCGCGTTGTACGGGCTGAACAGTTTGACCCAACGCATTGATCAATTCAATTTCTACAACTTCCGGTTGCGCAAGCATAAAGCTTAATTGAATTTCACTTTCAAACGGATTCGGGTAAGCGGTAACAAATGAATTTGAATTCGGAGGCGATGAAATTCCTGTCAGATTACAATTATTGGAATTTCCCGGCATGTTCGCATCCATCCAGATCATCCTGCGAAGTATCCATGCTTTCAACGAATCAACTTCTGCCTGGTACGACTGGCGCGGCGGCACAACTTCCGGCGTTCCTGTTGCTGCACCCATATGTCCCCAATACGAATAATGCCTTGCCTGCGCTTCATTCGAATACGTTGCAACAGAATCCATGTAATGAAAAAGTGCCGTCGTATCAAAAATCGTTGAACGCAATTCAGTCCACCGACAATTCAATTCATTTGCAAACAATGAATCCTGCAGCAAACGCACAAACCAACCGGTGCCATTTACATCCGGACCACAATCATTAATATGGTACGACCACCCGGAACCGTCTGTAACACCGAAATAACATTCGGGAATATCTTTCCATGCCCAGTCAAAATCCCAGACAGGACCGGCTTTTAATTTTCCGATACCTCCGTTGCTTGCATCTTTCTCTTTATAGAAATATGCGCTCTTCTTAAATCCATCCACATTGCGCGACAATTCATTCACAAGAAAATAATCAATGAATGAACGTGTGCTGATGTATTTACGATAGCCGTTTGTTGTGTCCGCGAAATTCGGTCCGTACAAAGCAGTTTCGTAGTCATTGATAAATGTTTGAATGTAAGTTTTCTGCTGTGGAACAATTACATCGTACTTCGGATAGGAATAAACCAAATGAATATCGAATGTTGGATGATCGATCGGAGAATAATTCAGCAACCATGAATTTGAATTATCCCAATAATCATTTTTCAAAATGTATCCGCCGGAAACATCAGGCCATGTTGTTTCATTCGGATCAAGCTTCGCAACATCAACACGATTATTATCACGTTTGATCGTTTCTGTTAAAGCATATACACCTTGGTATTCACCATTCAATATCACTTCACACAATTGATTTCGCGGACCATAATGTCCCATGCTGGTGAATGAATTATACGAAAGCATATTCCGCATAAAAGATTTGTCATTATACATCGCAATCAAACACCAGTCATGTTCTGTCGGCATCCCGATCAGGGAAGTATCCAGGTTATTTCCATTGATATCACGTGTTTCAAATTCATATGGCAATTGCGGAAGAATAGAAGAATAATTTCCACGCACTTCAATGCCGATCTTTCCATTGTAATTATTAAACGGATCAGTCATGTAATTGCGCACACCAATTCCGTTATAAATAATTCCCATATCAGCAGTGATCTTTCCTGTCTGCGGAATTGTTTGCGAATTTGTATTGATCACAACGATCGGCATATTTGAAGATGCAAATGTTTGATACGTTGCCGGATTATTTCCAAACGTCAGCGACCACGACAACAATGTTCCCACATCCTGCGCCGCCATATCACGCACACGCAGCATCCAGGTACCGTTCCCGTTTTGTCCGTTGTTCACCATTCCCATTAAACCTTGCGGAGTAAATGTTCCGGTAAATGGCGGACTACCTGATCCGATTGCTAAAGCCGCATACCCGTTAAAACAAGTGTTGGTATAATTTTGTCCACCACCGCCAAGACCAGATGCTAAAATTTTCGAAGTTCCATCAGGAGCAATAATCAAAATCTCAAGATCACCATCGTAGGTATGATTGAGATTAATGCAAATCGTTTCAAGCCCGAAATTTGCAGTGTCAATATTCGCCGGGGATAATCCTGATACGATTAACGGAAAATCATTTGTTGCAACGTCATTGATTGGTCCGCTTCCGCCGTTGTAGGTTTGGGAAGAAAGAGAAAAGGAGAATACGGTGACAAGAAGAGTAAGAAGTAATTTCATTGAAAGGAAGATTATATTGTAGAGACGCGATGCCTCGCGTCCCATTTTAATTTATATCGATGTGTGAAATTACTCTGCTTTAGACAGTTGCTCCGTCCAAACTTTATTCCCTGCAGTAATCCGCAATAAATAAATTCCTTTCGGCAACGATTCATTCGCCATAAATTGCAACGTTTGATTTCCTCCGCTGTGCTGCACCATTTGAAGCTGCACTGTTTGTCCGAGCGCGTTGATCATTTCAATTCTTACATCCTGCGCATCGGGCAAATAAATATTCAAATTGATTTCATTGTTGAATGGATTCGGATAAGCAGGCGCAAAATGATTGGCAACATTTTCATTCGGAACACCTGAGATATTACAATTCTGCAACGTGCCCGGCATATTTGCATCCAGCCAGTTCCATCTCAAATTGATCCAGGTTTTTAATTCATTTATTTCTCCCTGGTAACTTGTCGGAATCGGGCCCGGATTCGGCCACACATACGATCCGAGAATGGGCCACACCGTAAAATTTCTTGCAGCACCTTCATTCAGCAACACCGCCATCGAATCGCAATAATCCAACAAGAAAGGTTTGCTTAAAATGGTTTGACTTAATTCTTCCCAGCGGCATTTTACTTTATCCTGGAAAGCCGGATCCTGCATCATGCGCTCCCACCAGAAAGGAATTTGCCATCCGTCACCCGGACAAACATTTCCGAATTCATACGCCCATCCCGAAGTAACATTTCCATCGCAGTAATCCGCATTGCCCCATGCAATATCAAAATCCCACGAAGGGCCCATGATCAATTTTCCGCCGTTGCTTCTTTTGTCTTTATACAGATAAGAGCTGATGCGATAACCATCCACATTCTTTGATATTTCATCTACCAAAAAATAATCGATGAACGAATTCACATCAATGTAATGCGCGTAACCAATTGCTGTATCCGCAAAATTCGGTCCCGCCAATGCCGTTTCAAAACTATCGATATACAATTGAATATACGTTTGCTGCTGCGGCACAATGTCAACATCACTCGGATAATCGTATTGAAAATAAATAGTCTGGCCATTGGTAGAAACTGCAGGCGCGTAATTGGAAGTCCAACCCGCACCGCTGCTTGCCGTTGTTTTATCTACCTTAATAATGTAACCACCGGTAACATCATCACCCGCAATATCTGTTGGCTGCAATTTTGCAATATCCACACGATCATTATCACGTTTTATTTTTTCGCAAAGCAAATACACGCCCATATATTCACCGTTGATCACCACTTCCACACATTGCCAGCGCGGCGCATACCAACCCATTTCACGCGAGAGATAATACGACAGCGAATTATTCAGCAACGATTTATCTGTGTAATTCGCAATCAAACACCAGTCACTTTCTTTCGGCATGCCAAGCAAAGAAGAATCAATCGCATTACCATTCACATCCCACAATTCAAATCCGTATGATTTTTTCGGAAAACCCTGTGAGCTCGAACCACGTGTTTCAATCCCGATCTTCCCGCTGTAATTATTCCACGGATCAGTGAGATAATTCCTGTTGCCGACGCCATTGTAAATAATTCCCATATCGCACATTAATTTCGGTTCATCGGGAATAGACTGGTTGTTGGTATTTATTACAACCAACGGAAGATTGGTGCCGGTAAAAGAAAAATAAGTTGCCGGTGAAGTTCCGAACGTGATGCTCCAGTCAATCATGTTTCCTGAATCAGCGCCGTAATTATCAATCACGCGCAAGATCCATGTGCCATTTCCATTCTGATTATTATTTACAAAACCCATTTGTCCTTGCGGAATAAATGTTCCTGTATAAGGAGGATTTCCCTGGGTGATCGGAGCGGATGCGCCGGCGTTAAAACACGTATTCAAATAATCCTGGCCACCGCCACCATTATTTCCGCTGAGCAATGCACTTGTTCCATCGGGTGCAACAATGCGAATTTCAAGATCGGCGTCATACGTATGCGTAAGATTTATGCAGACCGTTTCCAGGCCGAAATTCAACGTGTCGATTGTAGAAGGAACTAATCCGGAAACCATAAGAGGAAAATCATTGGTAGCAAGATCATTGATCGGCCCGCTTCCGCCGGTGTAAGTTTGCGAAAACAAAGAGGCTGAAAATAAAATCGCGAATAGGGAGATGTAAAATTTTTTCATGTGCCGCTAAAAAGTTTTTCCGGGGAATAAAAATGCTGAATACGCTGAGCAACAATATACGTTGCAGCGAGCGATGAAGTTAAGAAAAAATCATGCGTATTACGGCAATGTTAATCAGCGTGAACTATCAATCACTTCTTCTGTCTAAACTGATTTTATTTTATAGTTGTTCCCGATAATTATTTACTGAAATCACCTTCATGAGCATAAAAGCAGTGTTGGAGGGGCGTATTATGGAACTGGGCGGTATTTTGGGTTTAAAATACAAAATGTTAATAATTTGATTACCAATAATATAGCATCATTAACATAGCAATTTTTGAGGAAACACAGGGCTTCTATGGTCATTTTGATTTATATTTGCAATTCACAATAAAAACATCATCACAATGGAAAGTGGAACAGTAAAATTTTTTAATGAGTCTAAAGGTTTTGGATTCATCAAAGTAAACGGGTCAAATAAAGAAGTATTTGTACACGTTTCAGGTCTTACAGATCAAATCCGCGAAAATGACGCGGTTACTTTTGAACTCCAGGAGGGTAAAAAAGGTCTCAACGCCGTAAACGTAAAATTGGCTTAATCTCCTGTTTTATATTTGAAAATATCCTGCCTCAAAAGCGGGATTTTTTATGCCCGTTTTTTGCTGATTTCATCAATAGAAAACCACCAAAATTTTATCTTTGGATAAATAATAAACCACATCACAATGGAACAGGGAATTGTAAAATTTTTTAATGAAACAAAGGGTTTTGGATTCATTAAAGTGAACGGCACAAACCAGGAAGTTTTTGTACACGTTTCAGGTCTGCAAGATCAGGTCCGTGAAAACGACGCCGTCACATTCGACATTACAGAAGGTAAAAAAGGTCCGAACGCCGTAAATGTAAGATTAGCATAATCACCACATTTATCCCTCGAATCAAGCTCCCCGATCCTGTCCGGGAGCTTTTTTTATGTCAAAATCAGAATTATTTTTGTTCATAACTCACCCATTTTCAGCCAATTGATCATAATATTACCACTGACTCACACAATTCTTTCAATACATAAGTTATTAACAGTACCTTTACCGCTCACAAAAAACAATTATTATAATGGATAGTGGAATTGTAAAATTCTTTAATGAATCAAAAGGTTTTGGTTTCATCAAAGTAAACGGGTCAAATCAAGAAGTATTTGTACACGTTTCAGGTCTTGCAGATCAAATTCGTGAGAACGACGAAGTAACATTCGATCTTCAAGAAGGCAAAAAAGGCCTTAACGCCGTAAACGTAAAATTGGCTTAATCACCTCTTTTATATTTGAAAGAAAGTCCCGCTGCGAAGTGGGACTTTTTTTATGTACTAACCTGTCACGCAAGCACTTCCCTCTCACTACTTAATTTTTTTTCGTTCCAATCATTTAAAAAACGTATCTTTTCAGTTCACAAAATAAAAATCAACATCACAATGGAAAATGGAACAGTAAAATTCTTTAATGAATCTAAGGGTTTTGGATTTATTAAAGTTGATGGATCAGGCGAAGAAGTCTTCGTTCACGTATCAGGTCTTACAGACGAAATTCGTGAAAATGATAAAGTAACATTCGATCTTCAGCAAGGCAAAAAAGGTTTAAATGCTGTAAACGTAAAAGTGGTTTCCTAATTTACGCACGACTTTAAATTGAAAAGCTCTCAGGCAACTGGGGGCTTTTTCTTTTTTAAATCTTGTTAGTTGCTCATTGAGCATTTGACATTGTTTGTTGCGTGCATGAGAAATTTTCATGGTGAGAAAAATGTTCAATGTCAAACCAACAATGTTCAATGAGCAAGTAAATATTGATTTATTATGGCGTATCCCTGCGGGCCGGGCTTTTCGCGCTACATGGTAGCTTGCTGCAATCCCTTACGCGATAATTTTCTGAAGATGGGAGATTGTCTTCGCGAATTTTTTAACGCGGAGGCACGGGGGCGCAAAAGGGAACACGGAGAAATTAATTCGGAAGAGCGATTCGTAAATTCGTTTTCATCCGCCTCGGTGGAGTAATTCGTTGCCTGCAATTTTTTTAACGCGAAGGCGCGGGGGCGCAAAAGGAAACGAGGAGAAGGGTTTACTCAAACTCTTTCTTTTTCCTTTTATATTTCTCAATCTCTCTCAGCTCCGAATTATTTTTTAAGCACGTACGTCTGCAAATATTAGTTTCTAAATAACGGATACTCTTGTCATGGTATGAGTTGTAATTTGCATAAATAATATATTCACTTCCAACACCGAATTCAAAACCACAATCTCCTCCACCCATGCCGGTAACTATTTCCATTTTATCTGAAGAAACTCTTCCCTTATACAGTGTTTGGATTTGAAAGGAATATTTTATTCGCCGGAATTTATAATATTGAATAGTATCCGAAATTGTGTCTGCCGAAATTACCTTGCCAACAAACACAACATCCGACCGTTTAATTTCATCCTTAACAGATATTTCCCCAATGCAGGAACATCCTAATGCAGGAAGCTGAAATAATAACAAAAGAAAAATTATACCCGCAGGCAGACAAAATCTCATTTCAGTAAAATTTTTCACTCGTCGTTTGGTCCAATGTAATAATTCTTCCCCTCAACGATTCGTATATTCGTTTTCATTCTCCCGATAGCTATCGGGATCGTTCCCCCCACTAATCAAACTTCGCTGCGCTATCCTCACTCTTCTTAATTCCTTTACGGTTAAACTTCACACCAAAAACTAGTTCATGCGTGCCCGTCGAGTAATTTCCTAAATCAGTAATAGTAATGTCGTACGAATATCCGATCATTAAATTCTCACGGAAAATATAGCCGGTGTAAATCGCAATCGCATCACGGTTACGGTACGATCCGCCTAACCAGAATTTCTCTTTGTAGATCGCGCGTAAGCCAAGATCAAACTGGAACGGAACAGGCTGCGCGAATTTTAATAAGGCCGAAGGTTCCAAAACAAAATCATCACCCAGCGGCTGACGATAACCGAGCATGCCGTAAAAATGACGCGTCATCATACTCTCCGTGTTCGCCATGTAATCGAAGAACTTCAGCTTGTTGCCCTGTATCTGCATGATGGAAGCGCCAACCCAAAAACGTTCGCTGTACAAATAAAATCCAGCGCTGAAATCAGGAGTGAGAACAGATTGCAATGCATTCGTAATAACCATATCACCCTGGTCATGCAGGTTGATCTTATGTCCATCCACCATAAACTGTGTAAGTCCGGCAGATAAACCGAATGACAGTTTTATTTTCTCCGTAAGCGGCGCATGATAGGCATATGATAAATTAAAACCAGTGCGGCGAGTCGGTCCAACGATATCCGTAAATAATTGTCCGCCCACTCCCATGTGATCATATTTCATCGGGCCGTTCATGCTCAGGATGTAGGTGCGCGGCGCATCCGTAATTCCGATCCATTGGTAGCGGTTCGCAGAAATTCCTTCGAAGTAATTGTTCTTCCCTCCTATCGCAGGATTCATTACATAATCATTGATCATGTATTGACTGTAATGCGGAAGCTGCTGAGAAATTGCAGCGAATGGGAATAGCAACAAAAAGAGAAGCATCTTCTTCGCTGCTGATTCAATATTCAACATTCCAAATCCCAATGGAGATTGAATTTTGAATTTTGAATTTTGAATTTTGAATCTTCCTTCCATTTTTATTTCTGTTATCTCATGATCGTTAACGGACCTGTGTACACTTCAGGGAATAAAGGATCATTCAGCTTGATGATGTAATAGTAAGTTCCTACCGGTACATCTTTCCCTTCGAAGCGTCCATCCCATGGCGGATTATAACCAACCGAGTTAAACAATAATTCGCCCCAGCGATTGTAAACCTGCACCTGGCAATCAGGGAATAATTGGATATTGTCAATTTCCCATACATCATTTATTCCATCACCGTTCGGAGTAAATCCATTCGGGAAATCAATTACAGGAACTACCGTAAGACGCATCGTATCACTTCCGGTGCAACCATTCGCATCTGTTACAAATACAGTGTACGTTGTTGAAGCAGCAGGTGAAGCAACAGGGTTTGCAATTGTCGGATCACCAAGCCCTGCGGAAGGTCCCCAGCCGTAAGTTGAACCAACCGGTCCTGTCGGATTTCCTCCTATGGTTACAGTCATTCCGGTTACAATAGAATAATCTGGTCCTGCATCGGCAACCGGTCCGGGTGAGGATGTCACCAGCACAGTATCTGTTGAAGTACAACCGTTATTGGTAGCGATCAGCACATACGCAGTTGTTCCTGCTGTAGGAGTAATGTTTGCTGTGATTGAATTGCTTACAACTGTACCCGAAGGCAGCACAATCCATTGGTATGTTGTTCCGTTCGTGCTTCCGGTTCCGTCAAGGATAATTGTGCCGCCAATGCAGGAAGTTGTATCATCTCCTGCATCAGCAATTACTGTAGTCAGTGCATTGATGAGAATGGTATCTGTAACAGCGCAACCATTCGCATCAGTAATGGTTATGGTATAAGATCCTGAAAGCACATTTGTAATATCCTGCGTTGCTGCAGTAAATGCTCCCGGTCCGGTCCATGAATACGTGTATGGCAACGCACCACCATTCACGGTCAGATCGATGGCGCCATCAGGTGAATTATTGCAGGTTGCATCGGTCACAACAGGAGCACTTAGCACAAGCACAACAGGAGAATTAACGGTGCCTGTTTGCGTTAATGTACAACCATTTGCATCTGTAATGGTAACCGTATAACTTCCGCCGCAGAGATTAGTTGCAGTTGCAGTAGTTTGTGCACTCGGATTCCAGCTGTAGGAATAAGGCAATACTCCGCCTGAAGGAATCGTGGTGATTGTTCCGTTGCAGGCATTCGTACACAATTCATCT
This sequence comes from Bacteroidota bacterium, assembly GCA_031412295.1. Taxonomy (GTDB): domain Bacteria; phylum Bacteroidota; class Bacteroidia; order Palsa-965; family Palsa-965. Next base: position 153,173 of record JANOCU010000031.1, on the reverse strand, counting down.
TGTATAAAAAGATTAGATGCCGCTAATTGTGTTGGCTGCGTGATGGTCACGGCAACTGCGCTAACACATCCGCCCGCATCAACTGCCTGCACAATGTAAGTTCCGCCACATAATCCGGTCTCAGTAACGTTTGTTCCGCCATTGCTCCACGTGTAGGTGTATGGACCATTTCCACCCACAACGTTTACGGTAGCCGTACCATTACAGCTTGCATTACAGGTTACACCCGTAGCAGTAGCAGTTAATGCCATCCCGCTGTTCAGGTTGTTAACAGGAATTGTTTGTGTTTGAGTACAACCCGTTGCGTCTGTGATAGTGACTGTATATAATGCTGCACATAAGCTGCTGATGGTTGAGGTTGTTTGTCCTCCCGGTGCCCATAAATAGGTATAAGGGCCTGTTCCACCGGTAGGCGTTAATGCAATGCTTCCTGCACATAATCCGCAATCAGTATTTGTGATCAATTGATTCGGAACAATTGCGGTTGGTGCAGTGATTACAAAACTTTGTGTTAATGTACATCCTGCTGAATCACGGATCTGAACATTATAATTTCCTGCGCACAAATTGGTAACAGAAGAAGTTGTTTGTCCGCCTGGCAACCACAAATAGGTATAAGGTAAAATTCCACCGGTTGGTGCCAGTGAAATTGAACCGTCGCAAATTCCGCTGCAGGAAACATTTATTACTGTTCCGTTTGCCGCTGTCGGACCACCACTGCTGCTGATGTTTATTGTGAATGTCGTTGAACAGCCTGCAGCATCAGAAATAATCACGTTGTATACGCCAGCGCACATTCCGCTTACGTTGGATGTAGATGCGCCATTGCTCCAGAGGAAAGTGTACGGTGCTGTTCCGCCACTTGCATTTAATGTAACTGCACCATCACATTGTCCGCATGTTGTTGGTGTGATTAATGGTGCAATTAAAATAGGGTTCGGATTATTCAGCGTAACCGGAAGTACTGCTCCGCATCCTCCGCCATCAGTTAGTGTTACGTTATAAGTACCTGCACACAAACCTGTCGCCGTCGGAGTTGTCTGTCCGAGTGGATCTGTCCAACTGTAAGTAAATGGTGCTGTTCCTGTAGTAATGTTTACGGTAGCAGAACCATTGCATACACTATTACAACCGGGACTCAAAGAGGTTACGGTCGCAGCAAGCACATTCCACGGATTTACATTGGATACTGAATTTTGTGTGCAGCCATTTGCATCTGTGATCGTGGCGGTATAACCTCCTACACACAATGCGTTTATGGTAGAAGTGGTTTGACCGTTCGGCGCCCAGGAATAAGTATAAGGACCCGTTCCGCCGCTTGGTGTTAATGCAATTGCGCCATCACAAATTCCGGTGCACGTTGCATTCGTCACAAATGGATTCCCGACAATAGGTGCAGGAGCATTAATCACAACAGGTGAGAAACGTATACAACCATTTGCATCAGTTACCTGGAGGAAATAATTCCCTGCGCACATTCCGACTAAGCTGTTCACAGTTTGTCCACCCGGATTCCATAAGTAGGTATAAGGTCCTGTTCCGCCAATCGGAGTTACAGTTGCAGTTCCGTCACAGGAAGCAGGGCATGTTACATCTGTGGAAACAACTGTTTCACCTGTTGGTCCGCCTGAATTATTTATGGTTACTGTAAATGTTTCCGTGCAGCCCGTTGCATCTGTTAGTGTAAGAACATAAACGCCGGCGCACACATTTGTTTGGTTCGGACCGGCAGGTAATCCGCCTGACCATGCGAATGTATATGGACCAATTCCACCTGATGGAGTAACATTAATTGTTCCGTCACAATTTCCGCAGCTTGCAGGAGCAGTAGCAGACAACACCGACATTCCTGAAACAGGACTAACGTTTACGGTTTGTATATCAGTACAACCATTCGCATCGTAAACCGTCACTGTATAGGTTCCCACACAAAGATTAGCGATTGTAGAAGTTACTTCACCGTTCGGCGCCCAGAGATAAGAATAGGGGCCGGTTCCTCCAACAGGATTTGCAGTTGCTGTTCCGGTGCATCCTCCATTGCACATCGGGCTTGTGAAAGAAGTGTTTGCCTGCAACAAAGCAGGTTGTGCCACATTCGTACTAACGTTTTGCGAACAACCATTCAAATCTGTTACGGTCACAGTATATGTTCCTGCACAAAGTCCTGTTGCAGTTGCAGTAGTTTGTCCGCCGGGTGCCCAGCTATATGTATATCCCGGTGACCCGCCCGAAGCATTAACCGATGCAACACCATTACAATTTCCAAAGCAGGAAAGTGGACCACTGCTTGCAGAAAGAACAATTGCCGCCGGTTGTAAAACATTTATGGATGAAACAGAAGAACATCCGTTTGTATCAAGTGTAATTACAGAATAAGCTCCCGCACAAAGTCCACTTGCAAAAGGTGTTGTTCCTCCGCCAGGCGACCATGTATACGAATAGCCCGGAGTTCCACCACTTGCAGTAACTGTTCCTGTTCCGTCACAAATACCGTTACAGGTTGCGTTAGTAGCGGTGATGGATGAAATCAAAGGTGTGGGTTCGCTGATAGAAACAGTTTGTTGTGTGGTACATCCGTTTACGTCTGTAACGTTAACAGTGTATGTACCCGGACACATATTTGCAACATTCGGTGTTCCCTGTCCCGAAGACCAGCTATAGGTATACGGACCAGTTCCGCCTGTTACTGTCAATGCAGCTGTTCCGTTACAAGCTCCGTTGCACAATACATTCGTAAACGCCATTGCAGCAGAAAGAACGATTGGTTCGCTGATGGTATATTGTAGTGTTATAGTACAAAGATTGACATCGGTAATTGTAACTGTATACGTTCCTGCAGCCTGCCCGGAAATAGTTGGTGTAATTTGCGCGCCCGGAGCCCAGAGATAGGAATATGCACCTGTTCCGCCTGTAGGTGTAACGGTAATGCTACCATCAGCATTTCCATTGCAGGTTACATTTGTAATGATTGCGGTTGCTGCTAATTGTTGCGGTTCAGTAATGGTAATGCTTGCAAATGTGATACACCCTACACCATCCGTGACCTGGCAGAAATAAGTTCCTGCACATAAACCGGTAACAGCAGGTGTTCCATCACCCGGAGGATTTCCCGGTGACCAGTCATAAGTAAATGGTGCGGTTCCTCCTGTAACGTTTGCAGTTCCTGTTCCGTCACATCCTGCATTACAACTTGCGTTTGTTGATGAGCTTACAACTGTGGGCCCGTTAACGTTGCTTACTGCGATCGGTGTAGTAACAGAACATCCTGTTGCATCTGTAATTGTAACAGTATAAATTCCGGGACAAAGATTTGAAATCGTTTGTGTGGTTTGCGCACCCGGGGCCCAGAGAAAAGTATATGGTCCGCTTCCACCTGCAGGATTTGCAGTAATGCTTCCGTCACATAAAGTACAGTTGGCGGGAAGAACAGTTTCATTCGAAGTAATTAATGTTGGTTCGGTAATGGTGAATGTTGCTGTTGCAGTACAATTATTCGCATCCGAAATGATGCACGTGTATGTACCAACGCACAACCCGTTTACCGATTGAGTAGTTTGCCCGCCCGGCGACCATAAGTACGAATACGCTCCTGTTCCACCGGAAGGAGTGACAGCAGCAGTTCCATCGCACACACCATTACAGCTTGCATTTGTAAAAGCAGATGTTGCAGTAAGCAATGGCGGATTAACGAACGTTACTGTTGCTGTATTGAAGCATGAATTTGCATCCGTTGCGGTGACCGTATATGAACCTGCGCAAAGTCCGGTTACAGTTTGTGAAGTAAAGTTACCAGGGGTCCAAACGTACGTATACGGATTTGCTCCGCCTGCTGCATTAGCGCTTGCAATTCCATCACAGGAACCAAAGCAGGAAAGACTGGTGGTAGCGCTGGTCACCACGATATTTACGATCGGAAGAACGGTGCATGTTGCAGTGGTTGTACATCCTGCAGCATCAGTAATAGTAACGGTGTAATTGCCGATGCAAAGATTGATTGCAGTTGGATTTGTCTGGTTCGTTGGTGTCCAGAAATAAGCATAGGGGGGTGTTCCACCGCTTACCGCAACAGTTGCAGTTCCGTTACAATTTCCACAGCTGGATGTTGTTGCAACCACCATTGCTGATAACGGAGATGGCTGAGTAATTGCAACCTGCTGATTGATCGTACATAAATTCGCATCGGTAACAGTGACCGTGTATGTACCCGGACAAAGTCCGCTGACATTGCTTGTAGTAAATGCACCGGGCATCCAGAGATAGGTATACGGACCTGTGCCACCGGCAGGAGTTGCGGCTGCTGATCCGTTACATCCGCCATTACATGAAACGTTATTTGAAGTAACGCCTGCGGTTAATGGAGTAGGTTCAGTAATTGTAATTGTTAATGTACTTGTACAACCTGATGCATCTGTAACAGTTACGGTATAAGCTCCGGCGCAAAGTGCGGTGATCGAAGCAGTTGTTTCACCGCCTGGTGCCCATGCATACGTGTAAGGGCCTACTCCACCTGAAACAGAAACCGCAGCAGAACCATTACAGGACCCATTACACGTTGTGTTATTAGACGACGGAACAAGTGTGAGCGCGGTAGGCTGAACAAGCACGACTGAAGCTGAGTTCACACATCCATTCGCATCGGTGATTTGTATGGTATATGATCCTGCACAAAGATTGCTGATGGATGGAGAAGTCTGGTTGCCGGGTAACCATAAATAAGAATAAGGAGGCGTACCACCGGAAACCACAGACGCAGCAGCACCATTACAAACGGCATTACAGGAAATCTGCGTTGCATTGATCGAAACGTTTAATGAATTCGGTTGTGTTATAGTTACAGTTTGACTTTGTGTACAACTATTCGCGTCAGTAACAGTAAGTGTATATGACCCCGGACAAAGCCCGGAAATAGTGTTTGTGGTAAATGCACCCGGATTCCACAAATAAGTATAAGGTCCGACACCACCGGATGGATTTGCAGTTGCAGTTCCATTACACAATGTATTACAGGTTACATTGGTAAACGTAGCGCCGGGCTGTAATAAATTCGGTTGTGTAATTGTTACCGTGCCTGTTGCACTGCAATTGTTTGCATCGGTTACTGTAACTGTATAAGAGCCCGGACACAAAGCAGTAATCGTTTGTGAATTAATATTTCCGGGCTGCCACAAGTAATTATATGGCCCTACTCCTCCTGCACCATTCGCTGTTGCTGTTCCGTTACATGCGCCGAAACAAGTGACGTTCGTTGCAGATGCGTTGGAAAATAATTGTGTCGGTTGTGTGATCGTTACTTGTCCGCTTCCGGTACAGCCGTTTAAATCTGTTACGTTCACCGTGTAAGTTGCAGGACAAAGTGAAGATGCAGTAGGACCGGTGCCACCTGTTGGTAACCAGTTATACGTGTAGCCCGGTGTTCCGCCTGAAACGTTTGCCGCAGCGGTTCCTGTACAGGTATTGAAGCAGGCAATATTTACTCCTGTTGGTGCAACAACCAATGGAGCCGGTTGTGTAATTGTCACTATTGTTGAAGCTGTGCAACCATTTGCATCAGTGACGTTGAGCGTATATGTTCCTGCACATTGTCCGGTTATGTTAGGCGTGGTTTGTAAACCGGGCAACCACACATAACTATAATTAATTGTACCACCAATAACAGTGCTTGTTGCGGTTCCGTCACAAACACCATTACAGCTTGCGTTGGTAGCCGTTGCACTTACCTGCAATAATGCAGGTTGAGTAATTACAGCAATGTAAGTGGATTGACAACCGTTATTATCAGTTACAGTACATGTATAACTTCCGGGACATAATCCTGTAATGGAAGATGTGGTTTGTCCGTTTGGCGCCCATGAATAGCTGTAAGGTGCTGTTCCGCCTGTTGGGGCAACTGTTGCTGTTCCGTCACAGGCACCGAAGCAGGAAACATTGTTTCTTGTTCCGTTAGCCAAAAGCGGGGCTGGTTGTGTAATAACGGATGGTTGTGTAACCGTACAACCATTTGCATCGGTTACTGTAAGTGTATAAACACCTGCGCATTGGTTTGTGATAGAAGAAGTAGTTTGTCCGCCGGGCGCCCACAAATAGTTATACGGCGCTGTTCCACCCGCAACAGATGCAGAGCTCGAGCCATTGCACATTCCATTGCAGAGCGGCGATGTATTGGAGAAGAAGATAACCAGCGGCGGCGGATCTGTAACGATAGCGAAAGCAGGAACCTGGTCACCATTGATCAGATCGGTTACTACTACGAGATAAGTTCCTGCACAAAGTCCGGTGGCTGTTTGTGTGGTTTGTGTATTGCTCCAGGTGTATGAAAATGTTCCTGATCCACCTACAACAATAGCTGTAGCAGTGGCCTGGCAATCGCCGTTACAAAGATTCGGCACGACAACGGTTGTTACGGTGTGTGATTGCGGCGTTGGGGGCGGATCGCCGATGCGTTGTGAGCTTCCTGTAATGACATTTTCTTTTTTTCCGGCAATGGCATTTTCTGAAGCAGTAATAAGTTTAACCGCAACAAGTTTTGCATTGTCCTGCAAAATAAGCTGTGCGTTCGATTGTACTTCGATAGAATTATTTACCAAAAGTTTATCCGTAATGGAATAGCTATTCGTACAATTCGAAACTTTCGGTGAAAGGAAAATTAGTTTACCAGTGAAAACGTGCCCAAGTGTCGAGATTTGCGCAATAGAATTGTCACGGTAACAAGCAGCATTGTCAAGAAATTTCCACGTTCCTGCAAAAAGATCTGTAAAGGATCGATTGATATAAAGTGAGCCGGAAATATTTATTTCACCTCTGCCTTTGATCGCTAAAACATTTGAATGAATTCTTCCTTCCTCCCCAGGCATTACAAGGTCATTACAGCTCGCAACACCTTCAATTGCGATTGTATCTTTTTCGGAAAAGCTATTTTCTAAATAAACATTATCATTTGCTGTCGGGATTGCTGAGCCTCCGATTCCATGTTGGGTCGATGACCAATGTGCAGCATCATTCCAATTTCCGGAACCCCCAACCCAGTATCTATCACCCGCAAAAAGCGAAGTAGCGATAAAAAGGAATAATATGAAAGCAGGTAAACGCTGTTTCAAATCTGTATACTTTTAAAATGTAATTGCTGTAAAGATCAACGATCTGCGTTTGCCTCCGGGAATCGTTGTTTGCTGAAAATCAACAAGGTTATGTTAACATACGAATTCGGGGCAGAATCGTTGCAATTTACCTTCGAAATATAGGGATTTTTTGGCTTTAGGGATGGGCCAATTAAGTTTCGGCAACCTGATTGGGGTTCATATCCGTCTTTGGGGGTTGCTTTTGTTACCTTTGTCGCACGATAAAGCCCCCTCAAGTGAAGAAAGAAGATCCAATTCATCCGACAGACGATATCCCGGTATTATTTAAAATCGGCGACCATTTTTTCTACCAGGATGGAATTCAATCGGTATCACGTTTCGGTAAAGGTTGTAAGATCAACCTCATCAACGGTGATGAATTTCTTGTGCGGATCAATTACAATAAAGTGGCTGAACTGATCAAATAAATTCAGCTTACTGTTATCCCAGCATCACAAACATCAGGCTGAATTGCAGGAAAAATCCTGTTAGAAATCCTGCAAATATTTGCGCCGGAGAATGTGCTTCCAAATAAAGTCGCGCGGTGCCGAGCAATCCTGCAATAAGAAATAAAGAAAAAAGCAGCAACGGATTTTCTGCCTTTAGCAAAAGCATTACCATTGCAATTGCTCCACACAATCCGCCGATCCCGATCATGTGCAAGCTGATCTTCCATTTGAGATTTACTACCAGCGCAATTAAAATTCCGAGCGTTGCACCCAAAACAAACAGCTGTATAAAAACCGGAATGCTTTTATTATGGAGAATATAAAACGAGCTGAAATAAATCATAGCGGTCAATAATAACGGCCAGTTCCGCTCTTTCTGATCCTCGATTTTAATCGATTTAATTGTTCCGCTTTTTAATAAAAATAAAAGTGCCGTTATAGGAATTAATAACGTGCTTGTAAAGAGCATTCCTATAATCCGCCATGGAAATGTAGTGTCCTGGTAGATAAATTCGGAAGGAAGAAGAAAAAAATGGATCGCGCCTGCATAGGTAACCATGCATACGGGATGAAAGAGGAAAGAAAGAAAAAGTGCAATGTGTTTCACAGCGTAAATCAAATGTACCGTTTAGATTGAAATTAATTTCGCTGTGACAAATTAAACGTCGTTCTGAATAAAACAAGTGCCGATGGAAAAGTTCTGGCAAGTGAAAAAATTGTCGTGCAATAAAGCACAGAAAAAGAAATTGGGAAATAAGCCCTGAAGCCTATTCCCCAATTTCTACTTTCTGATTTCTATTTATTACCCTATAATTCTTTTCTCAAACGCGCCACAGGTATATCCAGCTGCTCACGGTATTTTGCCACCGTACGTCGCGCGATATTATAGCCTTTGTCCTTGAGAATTTTTGCCAGGCGATCATCTGTTACAGGCTTCTTTTTGTCTTCGGCCGCGATAACATCTGAAAGAATTTTTTTCACTTCGCGTGTAGAAACTTCTTCGCCTGAATCGGTAGAAAGTGATTCGGAGAAAAATGTTTTCAGCAAAAATGTTCCGAATTGGGTTTGAACATATTTACTGTTAGCCACACGTGAAACGGTAGAAATATCAAGGCCTACTCTGTCAGCAATATCTTTCAGGATCATCGGCTTCAGTTTCGTCTCATCGCCTTCGAGGAAATATTCATACTGATATTCCATGATCGCTTCCATCGTAAGCAATAATGTTTGCTGACGCTGACGCAATGCATCCATGAACCATTTTGCAGAATCGATTTTCTGCTTGATGAATGTGACAGCTTCCTTGCTTGTTTTGTCTTTGCTGCGACCATATTCCTGCAGCATATTCGAATACATTCCACTGATGCGCAGATCAGGCATGTTACGATCGTTCAATGTAAGGTCGAGCTTGCCATCATTATTCATAACCAAAAAGTCAGGAACAACATCCTGAACATTCCGTGTTCCTTCGCTTACGGAACTTCCCGGGCGCGGACTTAAGGTTGTAATTTCTTTTATTACCAGCTTGAGCGATTCATCATCGATTCCAAGACGGCGGGAAATTTTATCGTAATGTTTTTTGGAAAATTCTTCCATGTGCTCGTGCACAATACGCATTGCCATAACGACATGCGGGGTCTTTGGGTTTTTGCGGTTTAATTGTAACAGCAAACATTCCTGCAGATCACGTGCGCCTACACCGGCCGGATCAAACGTCTGGATAATTCCCAGCAATTCGCCCAACTCTTCTTCGGTGGTCATTACGTTTTGTGAGAAGGCAAGATCATCCACAATAGCACTGAGCTCGCGACGCATGTAGCCATCCTCATCCATATTACCAATAAGATACGCTCCTACCTGGTAATGATGATCGTCGATTGGCTGTAAACCTAGTTGAGTAAGCAGCTGATCGTGAAATCCCGGTCCCTGGGAAAGAGGCATTTCGCGGCGCTCATCATCGGGGCTGCTGTTGTTGGCATGTTCTTTATAGGAATAGCCTTCATCCTCATTCATATAATCACCTAAAGAGAAATCATCATCTCCATCGGTATCCTTTTCTTTTCCATCTTCATACAAACCATCATCATCTTCGTCAATCTCATCTTTCTGATCTTCCTCTTCGTTTTCCTCTCCTTCTTCAAGGGCAGGATTAACTTCCATTTCCTCTTTGATGCGTTGCTCTAATGCGACAGTTGGTAATTGCAGCAGCTTCATGAGCTGGATTTGCTGCGGAGAAAGCTTCTGAAGAAGCTTTTGATTGAGGCCTTGTCTTAACATAATCGGGACGATTAGAGGTCCAAATTACTACATAAAATCAAAAACTGGAATGATTTTTGATGGATTGCAATGCAAATACCCAGTGGCAACACAGCTAAAATAAAATTCCCCTCTTGAAAAATCAGGAGGGGAATTTTTCTTTTTATGGAACTTTCCGATGGTTTGCAGAAAACAAAGGATGGATTAATTTTTTCCGGCTGCCTCTATTTTGGTCCGCATCTGGGTTGCGATCTCGTTGATCGCTCGGTCTTTAATCGGGTTTGTAAGTGCTGATGGAATATTGTTTTGAGCGATTACCGGACCGATATGTTCATCAAACATAGTGCTGGCCTGGTTCTTCAAAGCTGACTCCAATTCATTTTTCCCAAGGCTTTTCAGCTCTTCTTTTACCGGGCTGTCTTTTCCCTGCCGGATCATGTCCTTTACGAGTGAACCAACATAAGCCGCTTTAATCGGACCACCGACAACAGGCATTCCGCTGAAATTGTTGAATAGAAATTTGATCATGGTATAATGTGTTTGAGTTTGACTTCCAACCTGTTAATAGGCCAGCGAGAGATTTTGAATAAGCAATTTAGACTAATAAACGGGATGTACAATAAGGTGTTCCCGCAAAAACGATCGCTTGACCTACCGTTTAATAAACCGGTTGACCATTTATACAGTTTATTAACATATATAAGATGTGTTTTTAATCTATTGGGTCTACTTTTGCAACTAATTGATCTTACAGCCCGTAATAAGGGCCGATCAAACAATGACCCCCTATATACTGAACCCCTGAATCAGTGAAACTTTTAGTTTTTTCCCTACTTGCCTGGCTATTCATTTTCTCAGATGCCGCAGCCCAAACAGGGCCACGAAGCCCTGTAACCACTTCAAACAGTGCTACAATAGGTACAGTCGCCTGGGTTAACCCCGGTAATATTGTAAGTGACAATGCCACAAGAGCCTCGGCAAGTGTTACAGGCACTACAAATTATCTATTTGCTTCGAATTTCGGGTTCACTATTGCAGCTCCGGCTAATATTGATGGTATTGCTTTAGAGATAGACAAGCGTGAAGTGACCCCGGTCGACGTAGCAATCCTTGATGCGTGGAGTACCGGTCTTACGAAAGTAGTTTCGGCAGGAACAAATCGTTGTCTTATTGTTGTAGTAGCGCTTGAAAACGGAACAGTAGCCTCAGATGTAACGGCGCTCACTTATGGCGGGCAGGCGATGACTCAAATTTACGAGTCTGTTGCCTCAGGTGGCTTCGTTGATAAGCTGGAAATGTGGATGCTGCTGGAAACAGGCATTGCCGCTGCTACAAACACAACCCTTGTTCCTACTTATGCAGCTGTTACGTATACTGAAAATGTAGAACAATTTACAAGTGTCTCTTTCCAGTTTGTTGATCAGCTGCTTCCCGTTTCACACGGAGTAACTTCTTCTATTAATGGTGCTACAAATCCACACCAACTGGGTTCGGCGCTTAACGTACTTCCGGGAAGCATTGCGCTTACAGCTGTGATCTGCGGTAATAATACAACCCCGACTGTGGGTATCGGTGGAACGAATACGTATACTGTCAATTCAGCTTTTGTAGAAGGCATAGATATTTACGCAGCGCATGTTAGCTTCCCTACCTCAGGCTGCTCTATGCAAACCGCTACAAAAGTAATTGCCGCTGCAGGAACGGAACAACCATCGTTTACTTTCAATGGCGGAGTTAACCGTTCTGCCTGCATTGCTATCACACTTCAGCGAACGCGTGCGCTTGACAATGAAGTTCGTATTATGAAAGTCGGTACGCCGACCGGGTCCAATTTCGCACAGACTATAACAGGATGGTCAACGACTGAAGCTTATACAACCTATGGTGGCGCAACGCAATTGTGGGGACTCTCCTGGACAGTAGCAGAAATAAATGCTGTGGGTTTTGGTGCTGCATTAAGCGCACGCCGGAGAAATGGAAACCTGGAAGTGGATCATATGCGCATCACGGTTTGGTCCACGAGCACCTTGCCGATCGAGCTGCTGGAATTTACTGCTGCGCGCGATGGAAATAATGTTGCGACACAATGGGTGACGGCTACTGAAACGAACAATGATTATTTCCTTGTTGAACGATGTGTTTCGGGAAATACATTTGAAACCATCGGTCGCGTGGAAGGTGCGGGAAATTCAACACAATTACTTTCTTATCAATTCACCGATGAGAATCCGGTTGTGGGAATAAATTATTACAGGCTGAAGCAAGTGGATTTTAACGGCAATTTCAGCTACTCGCAAATTGTTCCGGTAACATTTATGGGAGCTTTGGAAATTGAATCTTCCGTTTATCCGAATCCATCTAATGATGGCGTGTTCACTTTTGCGCAGGGAAGCGTTACCGTAAATGAAGTGGCTGTTTTTTCTTCTGATCTTAAGCTGGTAAAAACAGTCATTCTTGCTCCCGGTGAAAAACCGATCATCAGCATCAGCGACGTTGCCGACGGAATTTATTTTCTCATCTATGAAGAAGGTGGTCAGCGACAGGTGAAGAAGGTGCAGAAAATTTCAGGAGAGAATTAAATACCGAGAAAATCAAATTCCTTGTACGGATTAATGCTTCTGATCCTGTTCTGTATAATCCATTATAACTTCTTGAGTTATTTTAAGATTTAAATGACTTAAGAGATAATCAAGGTTGTAAACAATTATACTTTTTAAGCAACAATTCAAACTCAGTGTAGGAGAATTTTCCCGATTTGAATTTTGGTGCTGCTTTATCGATTTCCGTTTTAAATTCCGGGCAATCGCCAAAATATTTTCTAAGCTGATCCATTGCCAATTTATTAGTCTTTATTTTTTCAATAAAACGGCGATTTTTATCAAACACCCAATAATCATATGATCTTTCCCCAATTACAAGAGCCATGTAATAGTTTACCCCAACAAGAATAACCTGGGGAGAACTAAGATTCCATCCTTCGTTATCAATTAGTATAGTCTTCCCCTTTTGTAGTAGAAAAGCCACTTCGGTTCCTTCTATTCTTATTTCAGAAGAACCTGTTATTACTGTTACATACTTTAATTTATTGTACTTAATATAGTTTGTCTCAATTCTATCACCATAAATAGTATCACCTGATGTTTTAATGACTCCATCCCGGCCAAACGAAATCAAATTAAATAAACACGCAAATATGAACAATAGAAAAATTCGCTTCATGACTTATGAATTAATTTATTTCTTCAACGTCGCCATCAAATACTCGCGGTTTAAACGTGCGATTGTTTCCAATGAAATTTCTTTCGGACATTCTGCTTCGCATGATCCGGTGAGTGTGCAATTTCCGAATCCGAGCGCATCCATTTCTTTTACCATGTTCAATGCACGGTCAACACGTTCAGGTTGTCCTTGCGGCAACAACGCGTATTGAGAAACTTTCGCTCCGACGAATAACATTGCCGAAGAATTTTTGCAAGCCGCAACGCAAGCGCCACAACCGATACATGCTGCAGCGAAGAAAGAAGCATCTGCATCATTTTTCGGAACAGGAAGACAATTTGCATCCTGCGCATTTCCTGTATTGACAGAAACGAATCCGCCTGCTGCCTGGATTTTATCAAATGCTGAGCGATCAACAACGAGATCTTTTATCACCGGGAAAGCTGCTGCACGCCATGGCTCAACGGTAATTGTTTCTCCATCCTTAAACTGGCGCATGTGAAGCTGGCAGGTTGTAGTTCCTTTTTGCGGACCATGTGAACGGCCATTGATATGCATGCTGCAAGCCCCGCAAATTCCTTCGCGACAATCGTGATCGAAAGCGATCGGCTCTTTTCCTTCGCGGATGAGACGCTCGTTCAATACATCGAACATTTCGAGGAAAGACATATCAGGGGAAATGTCGGTGACAGGGTAAGTCGTGAAACCACCATTGTCATTCGCGTTTTTCTGTCTCCAGACTTTCAGGGTAAGATTCATAGTGTTTGATTTAAATATTTTCTTCGAAAATTCGGTTTTTGTGTTTTAGTTCCCCGTTAAGAGACTTTAGAACTTCTTTCAGACGTTTATAATCATTAGTTCTAATATTTGGAGCACTATACTTGCTTGGAACAATTCTCCCATGAACTGCTGCAATATTTGACTGCTTGGTAATTTTCAAAAATTTAAGCAAACTTTGAATTTGCAATACACCTTGATGTATATCGCTTCCTTTTAATTCAATTAAATAAACTCTTTTCTGATTTTCCTTCTCTAGCAAAAAAAGATAATCACATGCCTTTATGTTTTTATTTACGATACACTCACCCTTATATTTTGAAATAAACCATCTTGGTATTTCATTATTTAAGCGATAAGTCATGCTATTTTCAGCCGCTACTGCAATCGCAACTTGCTCATGATTATAGTCCTCGATACAAACTCCTTTAGTACTCAAATCGATCATTTATTCTCGATATTAAAAAGTTCGTCATATTCGAGATTAATTGCCCTGGAAATTTGATCTATTTTTTCAACATCTATTTGATCAATGTCATTATCCAAAATATTGTCTGCTTTACCTTTTTCATTCAGAAACACTGCAGTAACATTAGAAGAATCTATCCAATACTTTTTTGCAATAATTTTTTCTGTCTTTTTAGAATTCACTTTTCCAGCCTTGTTTGCATAAATCAAATTATTAAACGCTGACAATACATATGGACTATGCGTTGTTATTAATAACGAAGTAGATAGAGCATGGCACTTTTCAACCAAATGCTTAATTAGCAAATATTGAGTTTGAGGAAATAAGCTTAATTCTGGTTCTTCTATAGAATAGGAAATTGAAGATTTATCAATTTTCGATGGCCGCTCAAAAGCCATTAATAATGGAATAACATTTTGAAAGCCCGTTGCACTTTCCGACATGCGAATTTTTTTTCTCTTATATGAAATCCAGTTTTCGCTTTTGCTGTAGGAGTATTTTACCCCAAGCCAATCAACAGAAAAATCATTGATTTCTTTTCGCGTATCCTGAAAAATTTTCCCAAAGGATGCTAGGTATTCAGGTAACTGTATTTCGCTGTTTAAATACTCAAATGGAGAGGCTGTTATTGAAGATATAAGTATTCGTTCTGCAGGTATATAAACGGAAGTATTTATCCCTTGGTTATTTAACGTTTCATGGGCTAAAGAGGTGCTAGCAACTCCTGATGTGGCGAAAAAATCACTTATCTGACGGGTCTTTTCTAAAGCTTCGATTAGGTTTTGACTCTTAGGAATGATCTTACAATCCTTAAGCGATCTACATTCTATATCATATTCATCAGATTCATATTTAATAAGAGTATTCTCCTGAAAATAATTCGCAAGCCCAAAATGCCTCAATTTGCTACTCAAATCTATAAAGCCTAATACAACAATTGCATCCTTAAATATGCTTACAATTTTTGCCACAGTACTTTTTCCTGTCGACTGCTCACCGACTAATATTGTAAACTTTTTTATCTCTAATTCTAGTTCTCTAATTGGACCAAAATTCCTGATGCTTAATTTCTCCATTTGGACAGTGTATTAAGCGCCTTTTATTTGTAAGATCGTGCTGCTACTTTGATTACTTCGTATTTCAGTTCTTCTTTGTGCAGCTCATAGTTGTGATTGCCTTTATTTTCCCATGCAGCTACGTACATGAAATTTGCATCATCACGTTCTGCTTCACCTTCTGAAGTCTGGAACTCTTCACGGAAATGTCCACCGCATGATTCACGACGATGTAAAGCATCCATGCACATCAATTCTCCTAGCTCGATGAAATCTGCAACACGTGCTGCTTTTTCCAATTCAAGATTCATTTCATTTCTATCTCCCGGAATACGAACATCTTTCCAGAATTCTTCACGCAGCGCACGGATCTCAGCAATTGCTTCTGTCAATCCTTTTTCATTGCGTGCCATTCCACATTTATCCCACATGATCTTTCCCAAACGTTTGTGGAAATGATCAACTGATTTTGTGCCTTTGATATTCATCATCGTATTGATAAGATCATCAACACCTTTTTCTGCTTCGATAAATGCAGGATGATCGATCGGCAATGCTTTATCACGAATCTGTGAATTCAAATAAGAACCGATCGTGTAAGGAATTACAAAATAGCCATCCGCCAAACCCTGCATCAAAGCAGAAGCACCAAGACGATTTGCGCCGTGATCAGAAAAATTCGCTTCACCTAGTGCGTACATGCCGGGAACGGTGGTCATCAATTCATAATCCACCCACAAGCCGCCCATCGTATAGTGAACAGCAGGATAAATCCGCATCGGCACTTCGTATGGGTTTTCGCCGGTGATCTTTTCATACATCTCGAAAAGATTTCCGTATTTCTCTTTCACAACATCTTTTCCTAATTCAATGATTCGCGCGTCGGAAGCATTTTCTCCCAACTTACCTGCCTGCTGTTTTCCGTAACGTTCGATCGCTGCAGCAAAATCAAGATAGACCGCCATCTTCGAAGTTCCGACACCGAAACCGGCATCGCAACGTTCTTTTGCAGCGCGGGAAGCTACGTCACGCGGAACAAGATTTCCGAATGCAGGGTAACGACGCTCTAAGTAATAATCTCTTTCTTCTTCCGGAATTTCATTTCCTTTTCGTGTATCATCCGCTTTTTTCGGAACCCAGATACGACCATCATTACGAAGTGATTCTGACATCAGCGTCAGCTTCGATTGGTGATCACCGGAAACAGGAATACAAGTCGGGTGAATTTGTGTGTAACATGGATTTCCGAAAAATGCTCCTCGCTTGTGTGCTTTCCATGCAGCGGTTACATTCGAACCCATTGCATTGGTAGAAAGATAAAATACGTTTCCGTAACCACCGGTGCACAATAAAACTGCGTGACCGGAATGACGCTCTAATTTTCCTGTAACTAAATCGCGTGCGATAATTCCTTTTGCTTTTCCGTCAACAACAACAACGTCTAACATTTCGTGACGTGTGTATTGTTTCACCATTCCTAAACCAACCTGGCGTTGCAATGCGCTGTAAGCTCCAAGCAACAACTGCTGACCTGTTTGTCCGGCTGCATAAAATGTACGTTGTACTTGTGTTCCACCGAAAGAGCGATTGGAAAGTAATCCGCCATATTCTCTTGCGAAAGGAACGCCTTGTGCTACACACTGATCAATGATTGCAGTGCTGCATTCGGCAAGACGATGCACATTGCCTTCACGTGCGCGGTAATCTCCGCCTTTGATGGTATCATAAAACAAACGGTAAACACTGTCACCATCGTTCTGGTAATTTTTAGCAGCATTAATTCCACCCTGTGCGGCGATAGAATGTGCACGACGAGTAGAATCCTGGAAGCAGAATACTTTCACTTTGTATCCAAGCTCTGCAAGACTCGCAGCAGCAGAAGCGCCTGCCAGGCCCGAACCTACAATGAGGATCTCAAGATTTCGCTTGTTGGCAGGATTCACTAACGGAACATGCGACTTGTAGTCGGTCCATTTGGAATCCATTGTGCCTTCGGGGATTTTTGAATTTAAGGTTGCCATAAGGATGAAAATTCTAAAAAACAAAAAACAAATTCCAAAACATTACGAGGAAGCTGTTCATTTGAATCTGGTTTTATTTTTTGTGATTTGGTGCTTTAGTTTTTTGCTTTTTACTTCTTACATCGCCCAGTTGAGCAGGTCTTTTCCCATGAGCTTTGCGCCGTAGAATAAAACCGGGAAAGCGCCGAAGCCGATTCCAACGAGCAGCGAGAAGCCCAATGCGACTTTATTCCAGAGCGCAGTATATTTTCTGTTGCTGAGTCCGAGCGTTTGCATTGCCGATGTTAATGCGTGGCTGGTGTGAAGCGCGAGGAAAATAACAGAGATGAGATACAATCCTGCGTACACCGGATTTTCCAATGCTTCAACCACTTTATGAGAGATGGTCATTTGTCCTTCTGTGCCCACTTCGCCGGTGATGCGATAAGGAACGAAGAAATTATAAAGGTGAACTACAATGAAGAAGAAAATGATGCTTCCTGTAAATCCCATGTTGCGGGAAATCCATGAGCTGGTTTCATTTGTTCCGTTCACTGCATATTTAATAGGTCGTGCTTTCGAATTTTCGCGTGTAAGGATAATTGCCTGTGCCACGTGAATGATGATTGCAAGGAAAAGAATTACTTCGATGATTCGAATGATGAGCATGTGCACCATGCTGTGAGATGTTTCATCAAATTCTACACCGCCATCACCATAAAAAAGCGAAACGTTTGTGTAAAGATGTTCGAGCAAAAACAGGATCAGGAAAAGGCCTGAAAGCGCCATTACTGTCTTTTTGCCGATCGAAGAGGAGAAAAATTTTATCATACTTAAAGAAGATTTTGCTGTCGGAAGAATCCGGATTGGTGCCGGGACGTAAGCGGGAACAAATGTATCTACTGGAACGAATTGTATCAAGGGGAATTTTGAACAAATTCATACGAAATGACAGAAAAATGCGCTTTAAAAGAGGAAATAGGCTTCTTATGCGGAATGGTTCTAAAGAAGAGGGCCAATTCAATGCAGCCTGTTTTGCATTCTCAAAGATAATTTACATCAACAATGACCCTTCTATTCCGTCTCAAAACCCTATCACTACTGTTCCTGAATTAACCTTTTACAATTTAATGGTTCAGATAATAGCCAATACTGTCTGTTGTTTCACTGCGAATTGAAACAAGCGAAATTACTTTTCCGTTTTCCGTTTTAAGTATGGCAATATTAGAAACCGGCAGATTAATTTTATCAATTAATCCGGTTGAATCAACCCGGAAAATACCGTGCCCGGTAAGCGTGCTTGTTGATTCGGACGAAGGTGAAGCTATATAGGTGTAATTTTTTTCGCCTGAATTAACCAGTTGTTGCTGTAATTCATTCAATGCATCCTGCCGACAACCTTTACACCCTAATTTCGGAATTAAAATATAAACATGCTTTTTATCGGGAATAGAATCTGCGAATGCGGTTTTTAAATAATAAGAAAAGACAACGGTAGTTTGGTCCCTGATTTCTTGTTTTGAATCATTACAAGCAATCAGAACTACCAAAAGAAAAATTAAATAAGGAAATCTCATTCAGCGAATTTAAAAAGCGAAAATGTAATTGGTGGCATCATGACCGTTTCCTGCCGTTTCCTGATAAGCAAACCCTCTCGAACAGGAAAGGCAGCAGGAAGAAATTTTTTATTATCAAAAATAATTTCATCGAGGATTTTAAAATTTTTATCCATGACGATTAACGACCAGGGTTTATCGAAAATAGTATTAACCGTAAGTCCGTCTTCTTTTTCAAACTCAATTGTGTGTGTTACAAATCTGTAATAATACTTTCTGTAAGGATCATACATGATTGTAATATAGCGTGGTTCAGTAACGTCATAACGGTCTAGATATGAAAAATGACCGATACTATCATCAGGGAAAAAATGCCTTTGGGTCATAAACTTGCTTTTGCAAAAATGACGGGAGATAATTTTATCATCTTTCATTACGAAAATGCTGTCGCTCGCTGAAAAAGCATAGATGATTTCTCCCTTATCATTTACACACCGCTGCGGATAAAAATCGCGGTATGAGGCGCCACTCTTATATTCCGCGGGCCACGTTCCGGTATTTTTTTGACGTTCGGGCCTCATCAAATTAATACAAATATCCGGAGGCGTGCTGTAATAAATTTGTCTTGCTTCTTTAGTTCTTACCACAACATCCAATCGTGTGCATGTAACAAAAATAGTTGCCCCATCATAAGCGATCGGGCTCATGTTCATTGCCACTAAGGAATAATTTTTTTGTTTGTCCTTCAATTCAGCTGTCGCATCAAATTTTCTAATGATTTTACCATTCCTGCCATACAGGTAAACGCATCGCATCGAAGGCCAGAGTGCCAGTATGGAATCAGCACTTAAAGCCTTAACAAACGGTACTGCTTCAGCATCCGGAATTGAATCAGGATATTCCAGGATTACTCTTGAAAGGTGTTTGCCTGTTTCATCAAAAAACAACACGGCATGACGCAGGTTATCATATAATACAATACGACTTTTTCCATCCCGGGTATAAAACAAGCTAAGGGATGAAAATTTTTCCAGGCTGCTATCCGGAAGAAGCATAAATTCCTTTTTTGTTTCTTCCAGGATAACGGCTTGGCTGGTTTCAGATTGGCATCCGGTTACCAGGTAAATAAGCGTAATAATTAAAAAACAGTTTCTCATTAATTTCCGTTGCGGACCAATGTTGTATAAATACCAGTATTGAAGGCATCCGGATTTTCTGTTGATGAAATTACGATATATAAGATCTCACCTGCAGAGTTGCTTCTGCGGACCATTGTATATTCCCCGGATTTTAGTCCGGCAAGGACATCTGGCTGCTCGTACAAATAAGGGAAATTCTCCTCTGCGTTTTCTGCATTAAAAAATGTTTTGACACGCCCTTTTGTAATCGCTTCGTCAATAGCTGATAATTTCGTTGGATTTGGCGAAATTTTCGAACAATCTACTTTTGGTGTCGGACACGAATATTCTCCTGTGGTCGGATCCTTGTAGATGGTGTAATTATAATCCACAAATTCCCGGTTAGAAGAATAACCCGCATTCGATCCGGTTACCGGTGTACCGGGATGATCCAAAACATTTTTTTCGCAAGCTGTGGCAAACAACATAATCGCAATTGCCGGAATAATTACTTTTTTCATAGGATAATATTTATTGGTTTCGGCAATGATAATATATTGCAATTACATGGGCAAGTTTTTGTTGCCTTTTATTACAAATATTATTTACGCACCATATTTACCCTAAAGCAGGCTGATGTTCTCTTTTTGCTGATTATTGATTCGTAGGCGGATATCCCTGTGGATTTTGCGGCGGATAATTTGGCGGATAACCGGAAGGATTTTGCGGAGGGTAATTTTGCCAGTTGTAGTTTGGATTTTGATACGTTGGTTTTGGTGGTTCCGGCGGAAGTGTCGGATCAAATAATCGATTAATGCGTGGCTGCAGGAACCAAATACCTACAAACAAAAACCAGGTCAGGAAAAATTCTCCTACATAATCGCTGAAATCAACATGATTCCATTTTTCATTCATCTTGAGTGATTTTGCAATAAACCATATCGTATGAAAAATACAGAACATGGAAAAAAGATGCAAAGGCACAATGATGAAAAATAAAAAGGCCAGGTAAGGCGACGGACGCCCATTATTCATCATGATCAATCCGATAATGATCATGCCGAATAGGAAGCATCCTATATAAATCAAAGGAATTAATACAAAACTTTTGAAGCGTTTTAAATTCATTCCTGAGTTGGGGCCGATACGATTTGCAAGCGCCGTACCGACTGAATAAAACCATCCGAACTGCACGCTCAGCACGATTACCATTGCAAGTAAAAATACTCCGAAAAACACCTCAAACATATTGGTCCAAATTATTGCAAGAAATCCGAACAGTTCAATTACAAACGGAGCAACGAAAATCAGCAGGAAGATTTGCCAGTGTTTTGCTTTTAGGAACCAGGTCATAGTCGGGGTTATTAATGAAAGTATAACGTTGAAAAAAACACATAACCATTACAAGTATCTAGCCAGTACAGGGAAGTACAACCGCCGGATTAAGAAACTTTTTTTGAATGTTTCTCAATCCATGATTTAATCTGCTCAATATTCAATGCGACCATTGATATAGAAATAATGAACTCATACTTTTCATTTGGTTCTGCTTTTATATCCAAACCGTTTTTAAGCAATATCAATCTCATTAAAACATAACCGATTCGTTTATTCCCATCAATAAAAGGATGATTAACAACGATACTTTCCACAAGCGCCGCAGCCTTATCAATAACAGATGGGTACAAATCCTTATTATCAAATGTGGAAAATGGGCGATTTAATGCTGAGGACAATAAACCTTCATCTCTGACACCCTTCGTGCCACCAAATTTGCTGATAAGAATAGAATGAATTTGCTCAGCTTCCTTGATGCCAATCATTGAGCCAGTTTTTCAAGAAGCTCTTTATCCTCAGAAAGAATTTTTCTCAATAGACTCGACATTTCCACTTCGTCCGTGGTCTTACCTTCAATTTCTTTCAAATAGGTAAGAATATCTTGCAATACTGTTTCCGGAACATTATCCAAAACTTTTTGGATTTCAGTTTTAAGCTGCTGCTTAGTCATCTAATTATGGTTTACTCAAATATACAAATTCCCTATCCAGCATCCAATCGATCGCTTATCAGTGTCATGCTCCTTCCATATAAAAACTTCCTTTCCCAAAAGAATCCCTTTATCTTTAGTTTTCCTAAAACCAACCTATGCGCTACGCTTCTATCGACAACAAACTTTTTATTGAAAACCGCAAACGTTTTGCTAAACAGCTAAAGAAAAATTCCATCGCTGTATTTAATGCAAATGATATTCAACCAACCAATGCGGACGGCACGATGCCGTTCAGGCAGAATAAAGATTTGTTTTATCTCAGCGGTATTGACCAGGAAGAAACTATTCTTTTGATCTTTCCTGATGCGCCGGACAATGAGCACACGGAAGTTTTGTTTGTGCGTGAAACCAATGAGCATATTGCAATCTGGGAAGGCGAAAAATTATCTAAAGAACAAGCTGCGCTCAATTCAGGAATTAAAAAAGTGTATTGGACACACCAGTTCAAGCAGGTTTTTACTTCGCTCATTTTTGAGGCAGATAATATTTATATCAATTCGAATGAGCATGTTCGTTCTTCGAATGAAGTGCAGAGTCGTGATGAACGTTTCCTGGAGATGTGCAAAAAAACATATCCGTTGCATAACTACTTGCGCAGCGCACCGATCATGTACGACCTGCGTGCGATCAAATCTGAAATCGAAGTTCAGCTGATTCAAAAAGCATGTGACCTTACTGAAAAAGGTTTTCGTCGGTTGCTTGGTTTTGTGAAGCCCGGCGTTTGGGAATATGAAATTGAAGCTGAGCTTGCGCATGAATTTATTCGCCACGGTGCCGGCTTCGCTGGTTATGAGCCGATCATTGCTGCGGGGAAAAATTCTTGTGTGCTGCATTATAACATCAATGATAAACGCGCGCAGAATGGCGATGTGATTTTGATGGATTTTGCTGCAGGTTATGCAAATTATCACAGCGATTTGACACGTACAATTCCTGTCAACGGAAAATTTACAGCGCGCCAGAAGAATGTTTACAATGCGGTGTTGCGTGTGATGCGATTTGCTTTTTCAAGATTAGTTGTTGGAAATAATATTGCAGATTATCACCGTGAAGTGGGTGCGGCAATGGAAGAAGAATTGCTGAAGCTTCGCCTGATCAATAAAACTGATATTAAAAAACAGAATCCGAACTTGCCTGCTTACAAGAAATATTTCATGCACGGCACTTCGCATTATCTTGGATTGGATGTGCATGATGTCGGAAGCCGCTACAGAAAATTTGAAGCAGGAATGGTTTACACCTGTGAGCCGGGAATTTATATTCCGGAAGAAGCAATCGGTGTGCGCATTGAAAATGATATTCTCCTTACGAAAAAAGGTCCGGTGGATCTGATGAAAAATATTCCGATCGAAGCCGAAGAAATTGAAATGCTGATGAAGAAATAATATTGTCAGCCTTCGATACGCTTCGCTACTCAGTCTGACAATTATTTATTGCCCTAAAGCAATGTCATGAATAAAACCCTCAAATGGTCATTAATACTTTTAGTCACAGGAGTATTAATATATGTGGGGGTACTTATTTACTCAATGGGTGGATTGCTTGATTCGCATTATTCTAAAAAAGATCTTATTTATAATTATAATTTAAAAACAAAAGAACTTGCTGATTTAAAAAATTACTGTAAGAAAATCGTGCCTGATTCAATGACTGTCGATATTGAATTTGATAGAGACGGAACGATAGAAATTTTTCATGTCGTAGAAAAAAACGGATATTGGGATAGCAATTGGGGTATTAAAATTGATTCTCCAAAAGCTGATACATTATTGCAAAAGCTTGGGTGGACGAATGAGACGCTTTTGACTTTAAAAGAAAAGCTGGATGATGCGAATTGTATTTCAATTGAAAGTGGTGAACCTTTTACAATTGGATACCAGAGAAGTGGAATGGGAAAATATTTTTATAAAGTATTCGATCAACCTCTTAACGACAGCATGCAAAAAGAATATAATAACGGTTGTACTTATATCTATTATAAGGAAAATATTGTTTTAGAATTTGGCGGCGGCGCAATCGGTAGAAAATGTTTCGAAGAAAGCAGATAAAAATTAATATTAACGTTAACTATAAATTCAATAGCCCATGCTAAAACAACCCACCTTCAAACCAACAGTTCCCCCAACAAAATTCATCACTTCCCGCGGAGCAAAAATCCGTTACGCTGATATTGGCAAAGGAAGAGTAATTGTTTTGTTGCACGGATTTCCTTTTTCACTTGAAATGTGGTTTGGAAATGGATTTGCAAACGCGCTTGCGAAAAAATTTCGTGTAATCGCAATTGATCTTCCGGGACATGGAAAATCGGAATGCATTGGGTATGTGCAGAAGATGGAATTGATGGCGGATGTGGTGAAAGATGTGATGGATGAATTAAACCTCCGTCGTTATATTGTTGCAGGTCACTCTATGGGTGGATATGTTGCGCTTGCTTTTGCTGAGCGTTATCCTGAAAATTTGCGCGGACTTTGTTTGTTTCATTCTTCTGCTTCGCCGGATAGCGCAGAAAAAAAATTGGATCGTGACCGCGGAATAAAACTGGTGAAACGCAATCCTGTGAAATATACCAATGCGCTGGTTGGAAATTTATTTGCTGTTGCCAACCAGAAATACATGAAGAAAGAAATCGGTTGGGTGCGGCGCATGGCTGCAAAAACAAAAAAGCAGGGAATTGTTGCGAGCATTGAAGGAATGAAGATTCGCCGCAATCGCGAGATCATTTTAAAATTCGCGAAATATCCTGTTTTGTTTATTGCCGGAACACGCGACATTGTTATTCCATTCGAAGCGATGCAAAAACAAGCAGAGCTTCCTAAGACAGGGAAGCTGGTTGCGCTTGAACGTGTTGGTCACATGGGATTTTTAGAAGCGAAGGAAATCGCGGTGAAAAAACTTCGGGCGTTTGCAGGATCCTGCTATTCGAGAAAAGTTACTTAATGCGAAACTTTGTGCTTCGAAGCGTATCTCCATCGATGACACAAAGCTGATACA
The DNA here is from genome assembly GCA_031412295.1 of Bacteroidota bacterium. GTDB lineage: Bacteria > Bacteroidota > Bacteroidia > Palsa-965 > Palsa-965. The sequence continues at coordinate 128,118 of JANOCU010000031.1, read as the reverse complement.
ATCCGGGCGAAAGATCTGTTACAGAAATTTTATGCGGTGGTTTTCCGTCTAAGTTCCCTTTAGAAAGTTCCATTCCTGAAAGATCAAAAATACTCCACGAGCATTTTTCTGTAAGTTGCTCGTAATTCAGCAACAACCTGTTGTCTGTAATGCTGATTTCAATCATCACTTTTTCCATGAAGATTTGCTGATAGATTGGGTACCGGGGGAGAATTCATTAAGTTTTACGTAAGAGGTTTCACAGAAGTTGAAACAATTCGATAAAGGCGGTTAAAACAAGGATGAAGCCGGGAATCAACTTCTATTATTAAAAAACCGGCACGCCATATAAAGTAAAAGTCCTGCTCCGAAATATTCAGAACAGGACTTAAAATGGATTAACCAATAGTTATTGCTTCAGTATTTTCGCAGCTCCTGAAGATTTCCCATCAGCAATCCGAATGAGATAAATTCCCGGGGAAAGATTTTTCAAATCAATAACTGTTGACGATTTGGAAATCATTTCTGTTGCAATCCTTTTTCCTGTTACGTCATAAATTTCTAAAGTTGCGTTTCCATTTTCAGGCTTGTAGGATATTGTAATATTATCGGAAGCCGGATTCGGATAAAGCTGGAAATGCAATTCATTTGAATTTTCTTTTACAGCGAGTGGGTTTGTCACGCATGTACATGGGGAATTTCCATTGTAAAATACACGCGCGCTGTCGGCTTTCATTTGCAAATCAACAACGCTTGATGCAGGACCAGCAGTTCCGCGGCCATAAACGAAAGCGTAATCCAAACACATCTCCGCATTCGGTTGAAGTGTAAATGGTCCTGATGATCCAAAGCCTCTGCGATCGCCGGGCAAAGTGCTTTCATACCATGGAACTTGTGGATTGCCTCCTGTTCCCCAGCCTGTAGGATCAGTATTGCCCGGGAACATAAAATCTGCCACCTGGCTTCCGCCATATCCATTTCCACCATACGTGAGCGGTGAACCATCTGTCCAGAATCTATCCAGGTAATTATAAAAATGTTGCGCGTTTTGCGGATTTCCTGTTTGCGTAAAATCATTGTTAATGGAAATGAACCTATTCATCAGGCAAACTTCGCCGACCTCGTCTATCATACCATCACGGTTATTATCTATTCCATCAAGTGAATCCGGTATTGGTCCGCGAAGAAAAACCATTCCTTGTGCAGGAGGATTTGCGCCATACGTTCCGACTGTTGGTAGTGATGATGTTCCATCATTTGCATCACCGTTGTAACCATAAAACATATTTCTGGATACATCACAACCAACATAATCATCATCAAAAGCACCAATATCAAAATCAATAAAGGAGCCTATGAAAACATCATTCACTGAAATAGTTGACCGGTTAAACATTTTATAATTCAGAAACACTGTCGTATCAAGCCATGTGCCCGGTGCGCTGTAAGCATATAACATCATGTGAAATTCAACACTCAGTTTTGCTGCGCCGGTTTCTGAATGAACATTTCTGTCATCATTAAAAATTACGAATAACGCCTGATCACCTTTGATGCACGGATAATCACCTGCAGCAGGATTATAAATTTGGTCATTATCGACATCTACATAATCTGCAAGCTGCGCGGCTTGTCCTTGTGCGACATCTCCATTGCCCGGCCATGTTGCAATTTCATTTGGAATAGTTGAAAATAATCCGAGACGAAAACTATCAATTGTGGAACGATTTATTTTCCAGACTTTATTCCAGAGCGCATCATTCGCAGTAGAATAACTTAGCCCATTCATTATTGGCCCTGGAAAAAAATCATTTCCTGTCTGGCGATAAGTTTGCGCAGCTACTTTTAATTGTCCGCCGGCATCAAGTCCGCCGATCCAAAGTGCGCCGGTGAAAATTGTATTCGTAGTGCTTCCTTTAGGAATGTTGAATTGAGGTGAATTGTAATCTGTAAAAAGATCACCATTGGAATTAACCATTGCAGCTGCCTGGTTAATATCGAGCGTTGCATTTGCCCATGGCTGTGCATTTAATGAAACAGCCAGGATGAAGAAAAGAGAAAATGAAAGTAGAATGTTTTTCATAGCATATTAGTTTTATAATATTGTAAAGAAAGAGAATCGAATAAAATTTTTCGCAACCAACATTTTACATGATTAAACATGTCTAAAAAAAATCGCCCCGAGGGGTTTTCCGGGGCGATGGGTGATTATAAAGACGGCTGCGTGTTGCAACCTGGAGGTCGATGTTGATTTAAGAAGTCCCGCCCGCATTTTCTATTCTCTTACAACCTGAAAAACGGACGGGACTCTACACACAAAATTTACACACTCAGGAAAACACTACATGAAACACATTGTAAAGAATAAAACCAACACAAGCAATTCCTAAAACAATACTTACTGTACCAAGGCCGTCGATGTGATACTCGTGACCTTTGCGGTGATTAGATGACTTTTTCATGGCACTACTATTAGAGGGTTAATATATTTCCGGACTAACCGGGTTACCGCTTTGTTTGCCGAAGAGCGGGTGACTTCTTTTATAACGCTTCATCTTAGAAACGTTACACTTTTGTTTTAATGTTTTAAGAGCCGGGTATACCAAACAGTTGCCGCAACATCCCCGAATACGTCAGCCGTTCCGGTATACCCTTAGGCTCAGGGCCTACGCTCTTAATATTTTTATTCCGTAAACAAATTCATTTTTTCATTGGTAAAAAATGAATTTGTTGCGAACTTATTTTTCAATGAACGAATCAGAAATTTTTGAGCTTGTACTACTCTCGTTGTTTCTTACATTCAATATTACGCATGTATTTAAGATTAGGTTAGTGACATTTAACAGGTGGCATACGCTAAACTGTAAACGGAGAAAAATGGAGATTAACTGGTTTTGCTGTTGAGGGAAATTACTGTGGAAGGAGATTACCTTGGGAGGGATTTGGTAATCTGGTAATCTGGTAACTTGGAAATTGTATTGTGGTGATTGTGATTGGTGACTGTGCCTGGTGATTGGTGTCCGCCGCGGCGGAGGTGATTGGTGAAAATTTAAAATGGTTGCCAGATATAATCCGGCAACCATTTTAAATTAATTCTCATTCTTATTTTTTCAATTACCCAGTTACCAGATTACCAGATTACCAGATCACGGTTGAGGAGATGTTTCTAGACTTTATTGAGCCTGGCCACGAATGCTTCTTTTTTGCGGCGGGAGATTTCTATTTGTGTTCCGTCGCTCATTACTGCGTAGCCGCCGTCGGTTTTCAGGAAGCGAACCACGTGATTCATATTGATAAGATGGTGATGATGCACGCGGATAAAATCATCTGGTGGTAAAAGATCTTCGTAATGTTTGAGACTTGCAGATACAAGCAGCTTCTTTTTATTCTCGAGGAAAAAGCTGGTGTAGCTGCCATCGGCTTCGCAACGGATAATGTCTTTTACGTTTACAATCTCGTATGCATTACCGGTCGGAAGAGAAATTTTTGTGTACTGATCAGTCGGCTTTTTGAAATTCTGCAGGAGAAATTTCAGGTTGTCGAGATTCGCGGTGTTGGAATGTTTTACACGAATCTTTTCTACCGCGTTCACTAATTCTTCCGGATCGATCGGTTTTAATAAATAATCGATCGCGCTGTATTTGATTGCGCGTAATGCATGTGCGTCGGAAGCGGTAGTAAAAATCACTTCGTAGTTAGAGCTGTCGAGCTTCTCGAGCAAATCGAAACCACTTCCGTCAGACATTTCAATGTCGAGAAAAATCAATCGTGGATTTGATTTGCGAATCAATTCTACACCGGTAGCAACTGATTCAGCATTGCCGAGCAGATTTACATCCGGGCAATGTGTTGTGACGAGCGATTCAAGAACTTCTCGGCTTTTTTTCTCGTCTTCAATAATTACGGCATTAATTACGTCACTCATATCAGGTAGGTTTCGGGTTTATCCGTCGCAGCGGAGGCACAAATTAGGAAACAGGTATGAATATATCAACTCTTGTTCCCGCAGCTGTGCCATCATCATTGTAAAGATCGGTAATAGTAAGACTTAATTGTGAACCATTCAGGCGATTTATCAGCTCCAGGCGATCGTGCGTAATTTTCATTCCAAGTGATGTATGATCTTTTCTATTGGAGAGCTGCCGCATTTCACGGGCTTTTTCGCGACCGATTCCATTATCTGTAATGCTGCAGATAATAGTATTTGCTTTCAGGCGCATAGAAATTTCGAGCTTCCCTCCTCCTGTTTGTTTCGGGGTAAGTCCGTGCAAAATGGCATTTTCCACATACGGCTGAAGCAGCATCGCAGGAATTTCATAATAATCGATATCAATTTCTTCCGCGATAGTCACAGCTGTTGTAAATTTTCCTTCGAAGCGCATTTCTTCGAGATCAAGATAAAGCACTAAATATTCCAGCTCTTCGCGAATGGTGATCAGCGACTTTTCTGAATTATTCAGAATCACACGCATTAAACGCGCAAACTTGTTCAGATATTTTCCTGCGTCGGCAGATTTATTTGTAAGAATAAAATGCTGGATCGAATTGAGCGAGTTAAAAACAAAATGCGGATTCATCTGTGCACGCAATGCTTTCAATTCATTCTTCGCCATTGCAACGCGTGATTCGGTTTCCAATCGTTCTTTCCTTTTGATCTGGCGAATGCGATACACAATTGCTGCAGACAGAATAAAAACAGCAATACCCGTAAGCAGCAGCCAGAACCATGGACGCTTCCAGAAAGGCGTTTTAATAAGGAAAGAAAATGCGGCAGGCTCAGGTGTCCACAATCCTTCATTATTACAGCTGATCACATTGAACGTATATTTTCCGGGCGGTAGATTTGAATAACGTGCAATTCGTTCCGGCGTTGGTGGTGAATATTCCGATTCCCATCCATCCAGCTTATAACGATAACGCACTTTGTCAGGATTCGTAAGACATATTCCTACGTATTCGAATGTGATGCTGTTTTCAGAATATTCAAGCTCGCGGTTATATGCTAATAAACTGTCATTGTAAAATAAACGGATTCCTTTAATAGAAGTTTTCGCATACGCCGGATTTGTTCTGAAACTTTTTGGCGAGTAGCGGATCAAACCATTGACAGTTCCAAACCACATATCACCTTTTTCATCAATAAAAGTTCCGTTTGAATTACACTCCACTCCTGTAAATCCTTCTTCTTCGCCGTAAGTTGTAATATGTTTTTTCTTCTCTTTCCTGTAATACAAAACATCAAAACGGCTTAATCCCTGGTTGGTACCGATCCAAAGATGTTCGGCATTCTCATCCATCATCATACAATAAATCAGATCAGAACTCAGACCATCAATTTCGGTAAGACTATCAACGACTGTTCCGCCATTAATTTTCGGATCAAAAATAAAAACGCCACCGAGCGCACCGAAATACAATCTGCCGTCTTTGTCCTCACATACCTGGAAATAAGAATCGTAAGCAAGCCCTAATCGTTTTTGCTCATTTGTAAATGTTTTTCCATCAAAAGAAAAAAGTCCGCCGTTATAAGTTCCCACCCAAATAATTCCGCGGCGATCTTCAAACAAGGTCCAGATATCAAATGATTCCTCTGGTGCAGAAGTAATTCCAAAACTTTTAAAGGTTTCATTTTCCATGAACGTCAATCCTTTTCCGCCACCCATCCACAGACGACCGTTGTGATCAACCATAAAACAATTTACGGAGTCAGAAAATAATCCATCCTTCCGATGATAATTAGTTATTTGTCCATTTGATATTTTACTCAAGCCATTTGTCGTGCCGATAAAAACATCTCCATTGCGCCTTGTGAGCGCTGCATTGGTAATATCAGAAGCAAGACCTTTGGATTTATTTATTACTTCAACATTACGATCCGATTCATCCGGATTAAATCTGAACACGCCCTTCGTCTGTGAACATGCCCAGATATTTCCTTTTTTATCTTTTGTAATTCCGAAAATAAAAGTGCTTGCTAAACCATCATCCGGTCCGAAGCTTGAAAAACCATTTCCACGAAAACGAAAAAGTCCGTGATGTGTTCCAAGCCAGAGACTCGATTCATAATCGATATACAAACATCCGATCGTGGAAGCATTGACATCAGGAGAAACACGATACGCGGTAAATAGTTCGCCGTCGAAAGAAAACAAACCATTATTCGCACCGATCCACGTTACACCATCACGGTCGGTGATCATTGAGCTTACAGCAGGCATTTCAATTTTTTGTGGTGTAAAAATTAAATTGAAATGTCCGTTATCAAGCTTCAGCAATCCGTCTGCTGTTCCCGCAATAATTCTTCCATACCTATCTTTTGAAATAGCAGTAACAGCAGTATTAATTCCCGGCGGCAAATCGTAAAATGTGAATTTATTATTCTCATAAACGTAAACGCCGTTTGCTGTTCCCATCCATATTCTTCCTGTATTCGGTTCCTGGTAAAAGCACAAAACAGGTTTTTGTCCCGGACCATCATTTCCGAAATTCGAAAATTTTTCTCCTGTATAACGGCAAAGACCTTTTTGCGTTCCTACCCAAAGCACATCACGTTCGTCGTGCAATAAACAATTCACAAAATTATCGGGCAGCCCGTCTTTCACAGTGAAATTTTCAAATACTCCATCCTTGTAACGCGATGCTCCTTTAATTGTTCCTACCCACAAATCGCCGCGGCTATCTTCTGTGATGGAAGTGACCCAATAATTCGGCAATCCACTTCGCGGAGAAAAATTAGTAAATGTTTTTCCATCAAACCTGCTTAGTCCGCCATAACCGCCCGACCAGAGATACCCTTTGCTGTCCTGGAAAATGGTGTACACCTGTACAAATGGCAATCCATCATCCACAGAATAATTTCTGAAGTTGAAAGTCTGTGCACTTGAAGAAGAAATAGTAAAAGAAAAAATGATTGCCAGGAAAGCAGGCAATAGCGTACGTGAAAATTGCTGAAGGAGAAATAACGGGAGAGCGCAACGCAGCATAAGGTTAAAGATAAGCGTTCGGTAAATATAAACGCTGAATTGCCAATGGTTATATAACCACTTATCTATAAAGTGCTGCCAATTGTAAAAGAGAGAAATTGAAAAGTAGTTATTCGGCTTTTACAAATTTTAATGTTTTGATATTTGATTCATTTCCAACCTGCAGAAAGTAAATTCCATCGGAGAGAAGTTCAACATCAACAGTTGTTTCACTTCCTGATGTAATTCCAGATTGCAGCAATTTCCCTGTCAGATCGAAAATTGAAAAGTATTGGGGCTGAGAAGAAATTGTTCGAATGGTAAAGTTTGATGAAACTGGATTTGGGAATAACTTTACTTCGGACTTCGGCTCGTTTTCATCAAGTCCAAGGAACAAACAATTAAAATTATATTTCGCGAGAAAAGTATTTGAAAGGCCATCTCTCATCAACACAGTACTGCTGTTTGGAGAAGTAACAGAATCATTCTCGAAATTTCCGGTTAAATAAATATTACCAGTATCGTCAATGCTGATTGCGTTCCAGAATCCATACGTTATTAAAGCTGTTGCACAATGTGCAATTCCATCAGAATCATATAAAGCAATAAAAAGAGAATGTTGCGAAATTGTTTGTGGTCCGAAAACCAGTGAGGCGCTCCCCGATGTACATGACAAAAAAATATCTCCAGCATTGTTTATACGAAGGCATAAACCATAATCGCAATATGCCCCATTAATTGCCGGAACCATTTTTGCCCAAATGGGATTACCACTTCCGCTGTACTTAACGAGATAAATGTCTGAACAGGTGCCTGGGGAAGAATTGAATAACGTATCAGTTCCAACAATAAACACTGAGCCCTCGAAACCACCAGTGACATAAACATTCCCAATTGTATCAGCACAAAGTGACATTAGGTAATGATCCCCATCCCCGGCTCCACCTGCTGCATTAGCCCATAATTCATTCCCATTAATATCGTATTTGCCGATAAAAACATTCCTGGTATTTCCCTGGTTATAAATTATAAAGGGTCCAAAGGTCATTGTAGGACTATGGAAAGTACCTCCTACAAAAAGATTCCCATTTCTATCTGCGCTTAACGAGTTCGCCACTTCGCTGGATATTCCGTGAATCGCTTTTGCCCAGACAGTATTTCCGGCCGAATCAATCTTCGCTACAAATCCTTCTTCACCAATATTATTTGCTGGTTTTACGAGGACGATACTGTCAAATGTCAATGTGGAACTGGTAAATGAACCTGCAATAAAAACATTTCCGGAAGAATCGACACACATGGCCCTAGAGAATTCATTATAAACACTTCCGTATGAACGCGCCCAAAGAACATTTCCTGCAGGATCGAATTTTACCAGAAAAATATCCGAAAATCCATTAGTGGTATTTGAGTTTACGAGTGTGAAATTCCCAAACGTGATTGATGGACTTGCAAAATAGCCGGTTAGATAAACATTGTTGAATACATCAGTTACAACAACCATTGCTTCGTCATAATCGGGTCCCCCAGCAGATTGAGCCCATTGCAAATTACCAGCTGAATTGTATTTGGCTATAAAAACATCCGAAATTCCATTTGTCATCAAAGTTGTCGTATCGATAATAAGGTCAGTGGAATTCCCAAAAGATCCTGCTTTATATACACCACCGATATGATCAGTCGCTACGGAATAGCTTTGTGTACTTATCATTCCGCCTCCACCCGTGGAAGTTGCCCAGATCCAACCTGGTAATTGTGCAGAAACAGAAAGAATAAAAAAACACGCGAATCCGGTAAAAAAAGTTTTCATAAAATTTAATTGGGAAAGGGTGATTCGGTACGGCTTTTTCAGCACTTCCGCGATTGCCGGGGTCCGGCCAACATCCCCATTGAAACCGGACCCACAGCGGATCGCATGAAATTTACCAATACGTGACAAATCTATCCGGAGCATGGACCGGGAACAAATCAGACATTGATGTGTTTATACCTGTCTATGGACTTTTTTAATACTGAAGATGAAAGGAATGCACTGATTCACAATAATTTGAATATGGAAAAATTATCCTGTCCAGACTTTATACACCATTTGACCATTTTTATACGTGTTCAAAAGCGCATTTTTAATCACAAACGACATTCATGATCATTGATTAAACCGATTAATTGCGCTACATTCAATGCATAACGAAAAAAAAGTTATGCTCGTAACCCTTACCAATGCAGCAAGACAGCAGAACAAGCACAATAGCTCGTGCATTTTAACGCTGTGAAATAAAACCAGTCCGCTTAACCCAAAAACGTACACCAAAATCAATCATCTTTATACATGTCAGGCAAACATTCCGATTCCCTTCACCGGCTCATCCAATCCCTTTCGAAACAGGAAAAAAGACACTTTAAGATCTTTGCTTCACGCCATACGATCGGTGAGCAGAACAATTATGTTTTGTTGTTCGATGCAATTGAGAAGATGAAGGAGTATGATGAAATGGTTTTGCTGAAAAAATTCAAAGGTGAAAGCTCACTCAATAATTTCAGCATTACCAAATCGCGTTTGTATGAAACTATTTTGCGCAGCCTGGATGTCTTTCATCACAACAGCTCTGTCGATGCGCAACTTTGGAAAGAATTGCATTACACTGAAATACTTTACAAAAAAACATTGTACGATCAGTGCGCAAAACGTTTGAAGAGCGCGCGCAAGCTGGCAGAAAAATATGAGAAGCATGCGGTGCTTGTGCAAATACATGCGCTGGAAAAATCGCTTGCTGAAAAAGATTCGTATTCGGGCATGCGCGATGAAAACATTCTTGATGTGCTTGCCGAAGATCGTAAAGTGGCGGAGGACATTCGCGTGTACAATGAATTGTGGAATGTAAAAAGCCGTTTGTTTTTATTGCTGAATACAAAAGGCCGCGCGCGTGGTTCCGAACAGCTGGATGAATTCCGTCATTTGATCGATGCATCTTTACAGGAACAAAAACCGGAAGTGCTGAGTGTGAATGCGCGTTTTATGTACCATCACACCTACAGCGCTTATTATTTTGCAATCACAGATGCAGAAAATTGCAGGATACATCTTGCTGCGAATGTTTCACTCATCGAATCAAACACAGATATTTTCCGCGATGAGCCGAATGTTTATTTCGGTGTGCTTACCAATTTGATTTATGTCTGCAGCCGTCTCAAGCTGTATAAAGAAGTCTTAGAAAATCTGAAAAAGCTTCGATCGCTTCCTGAAAAACTGGATACCGCGCGTAATGAGGATCTTGAAATTAAATTGTTCTCAAGCGCATACAGTCTTGAGCTCACGCTTTATAATTCAATCGGGCATTTTGATAAAGCGATGGAGCTGGTTCCGAAAATTGAAGAAGGACTTCAGCGGTTTGAAGGAAGGATCAGCAAATTACGTGAAGCGCATTTTATCATCAGTGTTGCTGTCGCGTATTATGGTGAAGGAAAATTTCAGCAGTCTTTAAAATGGACTTCGCGTTTGCTGAACGATTCGGAGATCGGCGAAAACGAATGGATCTTTGCGGTTGCACAGGTATTTGCGCTCATTTTACATATTGAGCTGAACAATTTTGATGTGCTCCCGTATGTCGGACGTTCGGTGCAGCGTTACCTGAAAACCCGTAACCGCGCTTATCAATTTGAAAATGTGTTTTTGAAATTCGCAGAAAAAATATCGAAAGCCGACGATGCTAAAACAATTCACCCCTTATACGAAGAGCTCAATGTGAACCTTCGAAAGCTTGATGAAGATCATTTTGAAAAAACAGCTTTTGAATATTTTGATTTTCCTGCCTGGGCGGAAAGTAAAGCACGTAACATTTCGTTCAGGGAAATCGTATCGGAAAAAGCAGGAGCGGTGCAGGAAATTTAACCTTAGATTATTCTTCGCATCCGTTTAAAAACACCAATGCTCGATAAATGTACTTTACCTTTGCATCATGAAAAGATTCTTCGTTTTATTTGTTTTGATATTCGCGGCAAATTTCCTTTCCGCACAAGATGCTGCTACAACACATGCTGAATTTACTTTGCAGGGAAAAACATACGTTGCAAATTACGATGAGACAAAACATGTGCTGACCATGAGCGAAGAAGTTTCATTCGAGATTTACGATGAAAGTGGCTCCTGCATCAAACGCTCGGAAGGATTGACTGTCGACTTCAGAACAATTCTGAAAGCGGAAGAAAAAACGTTTACTGTTCGTTTCTACAAAAAAACAAAGCAGTCGAAGCGAAAGAAGAAATCTTCCATCAAACAAAAAGGCGAGATCGGAATAATGGTGATTAAGGACAAAAAATAATTATTCCTTCCTGAACTTTCCATCTGCATTCATCAAAACCAGGAATGCGATATTATGACGCTCTGCTTCAATAATTGCGTCTGCCGACATTTCCATTGGTAAATACACTCTTCCGGCGCAAGCAATTCTTCCGTCTGCCAGCTGAATCGCAGTAAGAAAATCGGAAGCGGTTGGATAAGCAGAGATATACATAGAAGGTAAAAATGCATCAGGACCATCTGAAACTCCCATTTCATCCTGCTTCAACGGCGTCATATCAGGAGAGAAAATCCGGAAAGTACCTTTGCTTACAATATATGTTCCGGTTGTTTTAAAAGCTGATCCGTAAATAAATATATTTCCGTTTGCAAGCGTTAGCACACCATTTGCACGAATGTCTTCCACTTCTTTCATAATGATCAATGTACCGTTTGAATCCAGGGAATAAATTTTTGTGTTTGATTCGGGAACAGATTCATTGCCTGTGCTGCAAATGAAAATGAGTCCTTTGTTTTTTGATTCAGAAACACCTTGCGCATAAAATCCCCTGCAGGTTATCATCTCTTTTCTCCAGAGCATTTCTCCCGTTGCAGAAAGCTTATAGATGATGCTTGAATATGCAGTAAGCTCTTCATTATACAATTTCCCAAGCACGATGACTGAACCATCTTTTAACGCAAAAATTTTTGACGCTTCTTCGTTTTCTTCTGTCGTTAGTGTTTTATACCAAACCTGCTGATCGTCGAGCACATTGTATTTGTAAAGCGAGATGTGATATTTTCCTGTGCTGCTGCTTTGAACTGTTTTTGCAAGCACGGCATATTCTTTATCCAGCTGACAAACATCACCGGTTAACGTAGTTGTTGAAGTAAGAATTGCATCTGTGCCCTGAACTTCGCCTTTCGTATTGATGGTATTCAGCGAAATGGTCAATTTATCATTCACTACTTCTGTTCCCCATATTCTGCAACGATCGGAGGAACAGATGGTGAAATTATTTACTTCATAAAATTTATTCGTTGTAGCAAGTGTCGTTTGAGATTTCAACTTTCCGGCTTTATCACAAACTGCCCAATACGGACTCGGATTATTATAAACAGCGTCGGTAGCTTTTCCTAATAGATAAATATCACCATTGGAACTTTCTTTGATTGAAATGATCCGGTTGTTTAAACGATTGCTTGTGCTGTCGCCGAACCAGGATACACCCGTTTGTGAAAATAGAATTGCGGGCAAGAAACAAAGTAATAAAAATAGCGGTGAGAGTTTTTTGGTTTTCATACAGGCATAAAGAGTTGAAGGGGGAAAAGTGACTCGATTCAAAGGAAGACTTAATGCCTTGCTTCTACAATACTACATATGAGGTAGACCGAAACTGCTTTTAAATCTCATTTTGTGGATTTTTTTACTCAGCATCTTCGTATCTAAAAAATTGTAAATGACTTGTTTTCAGGAAACAATGAAATGGCATGAATATTTTAGTGTAGAGATAACAAACTCTATGTTATGAAAAATTCTGACAACCATCCGATTGACTCCAAAGCGAAATCAACGGCACCATTAAGAAAGTCATCCATTGATTTTCAAGTCGCTAAAACTTTTACTGTTTTTGCATTGCTGATGATAAGCATGCTGATGAGTTCCTGCGAATTGATCGGTGGTGTTTTTAAAGCAGGAATGGGAGTAGGAATTTTTATTGTTGTCGCAATTATAGCAGTAGTGGTAGCGCTTATTATGCGTTCAGGGAAAAAATAGAACAGGCTCCTTTTCGGGGAGCCTGTTCTAAATATAAAGCTCAATAATTATTTCTGCACAGCAATTTTCTCAATGCGTTGTTCGCCATTACCGGTAATCTGCATGAGGTACAAACCTGATGCTTCACCTTGTAAATTGATTTGTTGTGTGAAGCCGGCGCTGATATTATTTTCATTGGAAGAATAAACAACCCTGCCCTGCAAGTCAGTGATCACGATTTGCATATCGCCAACGTTTGAGTTTACAGCAATTGTAAATACACCGTTATTCGGATTCGGATAAACAGTTACACCATTCATTAATGTTTGTTCTTCAACACCAACGCATGCATTTACTGTAAGGGTAATTGTAGCAGAACCTGAGCAGCTATTTGCATCGGTGTAGTTGTAGATAAGATTTTGTGATCCTGTTCCTGCAATTCCCGGATCGAAAGATGTTCCGGATACACCAATACCAAACCATGTTCCACCAACCGGACTTCCGGTAAGTGTTGCATTAGCATCATCAACGCACAATGTCATAGCAGAAGATGAGCCTGTTACAGTTGGCAATCCATAAATAGTAACGTTGATCGTCATAATACTATCACAGCCCATCATGTTCGGAATCGTATCCATGTAAGTTCCGCTTACAGCATAGTTTTCATCACCGCTTGGAACTGTATAGTCGGTGCAGTTTGAAACGCTGAATGCGCTTGAACTATTATTGAGTGTAACAGTAATTGTCATGATGCTATCACAACCCATCATATTCGGAATTGTGTCCATATAAGTTCCGCTCGCGGTGTACGTTTCATCGCCGCTTGGAACGGTGTAGCTGCCGCATCCGCTTACGTTAAATGCGCTTGATGTATTATTGATCGAAACCATGATCGTCATAATACTGTCGCAACCCATTGCATTCGGAATTGTGTCCATGTACGTACCACTTACAGAATAGGTCATATTTCCGCTTGGAACGGTATAGCTGCTGCAACCGTTTGCGCTGAATGTGCTTGTTGTATTATTGATCGAAACGGTGATGGTCATAACACTGTCGCAGCCCGATGCATTCAGGATCGTATCCATGTACGTTCCACTTGCAGTGTAGGTCATGTTACCGCTTGGCACAGTATAGCTGGCACATCCGCTCGCGCTGAACGAGCTGGTTGTATTATTAATTGAAACGGTGATTGTCATTACACTATCACAACCGAGCACGTTTGGAATTGTATCCATATAAACGCCGCTCACAGCATACGTTTCGTCGCCGCTTGGTACAGTATAGAACCCGCAACCACTAAAGCTGAAAGAGCTGGAGCTGTTCGCCATGTTTACTGTGATCGTCATAATGCTGTCTCCACATCCGGCAATAGCAGGAATTGTATCATTATAAACTCCGCTTACAGTATACGTTTCGTCACCGCTCGGAACAGTGTACAAATAACACGCATTCACGCTGAATGAGCTGAACACTGTTGGAGGATTAATGAGCTGCGCAACTTCAGCTGCAGTAAGCGCACGGTTGTACAAGCGGAATTCATCCAGCTTTCCACCCGCAGGTGCGCCAACATTGCTTGAGTAACCCATTACTTTAAAAGGACCGGATCCGTTAATTACCGGACCAGGTTGTGCAACTGTATTCACCAAGACACCATCGAGATAAGCGTAGATGGTATTCGTTCCAATATCATATACGAATGTTGTAACGTGTGGCGCAACAACAGCAGCACCGGTTACAAGAACATCAGTCATGCCTGTTCCGCGCAGGATCCAGTTGTTAGGACCTGCAACACCATTCGTAAAGCAGCGGAATGAGCCTGCATTGACATCACCGAAAATATAGAACAACGTGCTGCTTGCTGTAATATCTTTGGTGTACATGGAAATGGTCCAGGAAGTACCGCTGAGATTGGTTGCCCAGCCGGTGTTCAGGTAATCGGTGGAAGATGAAATACCCGAACCGATGAGGGCTCCCTGGCATTGACCTGTTGGCCCTTGTGTGAGTCCGCCCATGATGGTGGCGGTAGCGGTGTTCGCAGGCGGTGCACTTGCCTGGTTAGGCACTGTAGTGCCGGTGCCGTTAAAAGTGTAATAAAGCAATTCTGGAACAGCCTGCGCAAAAAGCGAAGCAGATCCGATTAGTAAACACAAAAATGTAGTAAGGGTTTTTTTCATTTTGGGAAGATTATGAGGGTTTGCCGCGAAAGTAGGCCATTTTTATTCTGTAGTACATGTAACTCTGAAATTATATTCACAATCAAAATGTGAATATAATTTCAGAGTTAATAAAAGTGTGGTTTACAAATCAGGTTGTTATTTACCCAACAACGCATCCCAGCCTTGTGCTTTGATTGGGTGCATGGTATTGGAACGGGTAACAAGATTTACTCCGCTTTCTTTTGCAGTGATATGGCCAATGAAAGTTACATCAGGATTATGCTGTAGCTTTTCGTAATCTTTCATGTCAATTGTAAAAAGTAATTCATAATCTTCTCCGCCGTTCATTGCGCACATGGTGGGATCAAGGCTGAATTCTCTCGCACGATCGAATGTCATCGGATCAAGCGGAATTTTTTCTTCGTAGATCTGCGCCCCTACTCCTGATTGTGTGCAGAGATGCAGAATTTCAGAAGCAAGTCCGTCAGAAACATCGATCATCGAAGTCGGAACTATGCCAAGTGTATTCAGCATTTGTATCACATCAATTCGTGCTTCCGGCTTTAACTGGCGCTCAAGAATATAATCGTTGCCTTCCAGGTCGGGCTGAATTTTCGGATCGGCTTTAAAAACCTGCTTCTCTCTTTCAAGCATCATCAATCCCATATACGCACCGCCAAGATCGCCGCTCACGCACAACAGATTTTTTTCTTTTGCACCATTACGGTAAACGAGCTTTTCTTTTTCTCCTTCGCCAATGATCGTGCAGGAAATAATTAATCCGCTTGTAGAAGAAGTTGTATCGCCGCCAACAAGATCAACGCCGTATCGTTCGCATGCAACCAATATTCCGGAATACAATTCTTCAATTGCATCAAGTGGAAATTTACTGGAGATTGCAATTGAAACGAGCAATTGTTTCGGCACCGCATTCATCGCGCAGATGTCGGAAAAATTTACTGTTGCTGCTTTATAACCGAGATGTTTCAGCGGAACATAACCTAAATCGAAATGAATGCCTTCTACTAACATGTCGGTAGAAACCACAGTCATCTTTTTTTCGCCGTATTCAATTACAGCTGCATCATCGCCAACTCCTTTTATGGAAGATGGGTTTTTAAGCTCAATATGTTGGGTGAGATGGCGGATCAAACCGAATTCGCCGAGTTTCGAAAGTTCTGTGGTGGAGGAATTGTCAAGCATGTGGTAAAGGTAGGTAGGAGTTCGGAGTGTTTAGTTCGGAGATTTAAGTTGGTTTATAACGTGTTGTCCGCCAGCAATTATGAATAAAGCTCCATCCCGCTTTTAGATAGTGAAATCACTTAATCCCTTTCTCCGAACTAAACACTCCGAACTCCTAACTATTACTTGCACATCTACCTAAAAGTAGGTATTTTTGTACGCTGTTTAGATTTAGTCTAAATAAACGGGATTACACAAAATACTGAAAATCAATGATCACTGTAACTGAAAATGCTAAAAACCAGGCGATAAACCTGATCAGGGTAGAAAATCGTCCTGCAGATTCATTTATTCGCGTTGGTGTGGATAGCGGCGGATGTTCAGGGCTTTCTTATAAGCTCGAATTTGACCATGTGCTGCAACCGACCGACCAGGTTTTTGAAGATAAAGGAATCAAAATCGTTGTCGACAAAAAAAGCTTTCTCTACCTCGTTGGAACCGAGCTCGATTATTCGGCAGGTTTGAACGGAAAAGGATTTGTTTTTGTTAATCCGAATGCGTCTCGCACTTGTGGTTGCGGAGAAAGTTTTTCTGTTTAAAAATCACCCATTCTCCCCAGCATTGGTGAGGTGAATAAAATAATTATGGCCGAGAAAAACGAAATATTAGAAGAGTTCACCCAGGGCGAATACAAATATGGATTCGTTTCCGACATCGATACTGAGTTTGCGCCGAAAGGTTTGAATGAAGATATTGTTCGCTTCATTTCCCAAAAGAAAAACGAACCGGAATGGATGCTCGAATTCCGATTGAAAGCTTTCCGTCACTGGCTGAAAATGGAAGAGCCGAATCATTGGGCGCATGTAAATTTTCCTCCGATCGATTTCCAGGATTCCAGCTATTATGCTGCTCCGAAAAAAACGAAAACAGTTGGAAGCCTTGATGAAGTCGACCAGGAATTGCTCAAGACATTTGAAAAGCTCGGCATTTCACTCGAAGAACAAAAACGTTTGGTCGGAGTGGAATCGCGTATTGCTGTTGATGCAGTTATCGATTCTGTTTCTGTGAAAACGACATTCAAAGAAGTGCTTTACGAAAAAGGAATTATTTTCTGCTCCTTCAGTGAAGCCGTGCAGGAACATCCCGAGTTGATAAAGCAATACATGGGATCTGTTGTTCCTTACACAGATAATTTTTACGCGGCATTGAACTCCGCAGTTTTCAGCGATGGTTCTTTCTGCTACATTCCAAAAGGTGTTCGCTGCCCGATGGAATTGTCAACGTATTTCAGAATTAATTCTTCCGGAACAGGACAGTTTGAAAGAACGCTGATCGTTGCTGATGAAGGTTCTTATGTTTCCTACCTCGAAGGCTGCACTGCGCCGATGCGTGATGAAAATCAATTGCACGCTGCAATTGTAGAGATCATCGCGCATAAAGATGCTGAAGTGAAATATTCTACTGTACAAAATTGGTATCCCGGGAACAAAGATGGTGTAGGCGGCATTTACAATTTCGTTACCAAACGCGGAATTTGTGCAGGCGATAATTCTAAAATTTCCTGGACACAAGTGGAAACCGGTTCTGCTATTACATGGAAATATCCTTCCGTTATTCTGAAAGGAAATCATTCAATCGGTGAATTTTATTCTGTTGCCGTTACCAATAACATGCAGCAAGCCGATACCGGAACAAAAATGCTGCACATCGGAAAAAATACACGCAGCACAATTATCTCGAAAGGAATTTCCGCAGGTAAAAGTCAGAATTCCTACCGCGGATTAGTTCGCATCGGGAAGGGCGCAACCAACGCAAGAAATTTTTCTCAATGCGATTCGCTTTTGATGGGAGACCGTTGCGGCGCACACACTTTTCCATACATCGAAATTCACGATAAGACCGGTGTTGTAGAGCACGAAGCAACCACATCAAAAATCGGTGAAGACCAGATCTTCTATTGCAAACAACGCGGCATTGATACTGAAAAGGCAATTGGATTAATTGTCAATGGCTATTGCCGTGAAGTATTGAATCAACTGCCAATGGAATTTGCTGTTGAAGCACAGAAATTGCTGAGTGTATCACTTGAAGGCTCAGTAGGATAACTTATCCCCAACCTTCAGGTTGGGGTATACAACAAAACTATGATCTCAATAAAAAATCTCCACGCATCTGTAGACGGAAAAGAAATCCTCCGCGGATTAAATCTTGAAGTAAAAGCAGGCGAAGTACACGCTATCATGGGACCGAATGGTTCCGGAAAAAGCACGCTTGCTTCTGTACTTGCAGGTAAAGAAGAATACGAAGTAACTGCAGGCGAAGTACGATTCAACGGCAAAGATCTTCTCGACATGTCGCCCGAAGATCGCGCGCGTGAAGGTGTGTTTCTTGCGTTTCAATACCCGGTAGAAATTCCGGGAGTGAGCAACATCAACTTCCTGAAAACTGCGATCAATGAAATCCGCACCTACAAAGGACTCGGACCAATTGAGCCGAAAGAATTTCTTGCGATGGTGAAAGAGAAACAGAAGCTGGTAGAGCTCGATGGAAAATTAACAGGACGTTCTGTTAACGAAGGATTTTCCGGCGGAGAAAAAAAGCGCAACGAAATTTTCCAGATGGCGATGTTAGAGCCAACATTGGGAATATTGGATGAAACAGATTCAGGACTTGATATTGATGCATTGCGCATTGTTGCAAATGGTGTAAACAAATTGCGTGGCGAAAATCGCGCGTTTATTGTTGTGACTCACTACCAGCGTTTGCTCGATTATATCACGCCTGATTTTGTGCATGTTTTATACAATGGGAAAATTGTAAAAACAGGCCCGAAAGAATTAGCATTGGAGCTGGAAGAAAAAGGATACGATTGGTTGAAATCTGAATCTGTTGAAGCATAAAATTATGAACGCAACAGAAACAATGACATTCAAAGATCAGCTGCTCGCACATTTTGAGCAGCAGCTTTCTACTTTATACGGTCAGAAAGAATTGCGACAGGATGCTGCGAAAATTTTCGAAGAGCAGGGATTTCCTACGCGCAAATGGGAAGATTATAAATACATCAACCCGGAAGCCGTTCTGAAAAAAGGTTTTGGCTTCCGCACCGATATGATGCGCGGCGTAACTGCTGCCGACATTGCACAATTTACGTTGGTAAAAGATTCTGTTGTGCTCGTTATCGTGAATGGCGTTTTTATTCCTGAACTTTCTGTTACTGCTACACTTCCGAAAGGAATTACTGTAACCGGAATTGCCGATGCAGTTCATACGAATGAAACAGCTAAAAAACATTTTGGCAAATATGCTTCTTCTAATAGTGATCCGTTCATTGCATTAAATACAGCTTTGAATATCGGCGGCGTATTTATTCACATCGAAAAGAAAGCTGTAAGCACAACACCAATTCAAGTAGTGCATATTTCAGATAATGAAGTTGCTTCTATCTTTCAGCCGAGAAATTTAATTGTGGCGGAAGATTTTTCAGAAGCGGTTGTAATCGAATCGTATGAATCAATTGGTCCGGTAAAATCATTTACCAATGCGCTTACCGAAGTTTACGTAGCGCCGAATGCTAAGCTGGATCATTATCGCATTCAAACAGAAAGTGAAGTTGCGCAACAAATGAATACGCTGAATGCTGCAGTGTGTGGAAATTCACTTTACAATACCTACACATTTACACTCGGAGGAAATTTCGTTCGCAACAATCTGAATATTCTTTTCACCGGGAAAAATGGTGAAGCGCACTTATTCGGCTTGTACCCGATCAACGGAACTCAGATCGTCGACAATCACACTGTTGTTGATCATGCGGTACCGAATTGCATGAGCAACGAATTGTACAAAGGTGTGATCGATGATAAAGCGATTGCGGTTTTCAACGGAAAAATATTCGTGCGGCAGGATGCGCAAAAGACAAATGCATTCCAGACGAACCGAAATATTTTGCTGAGTGATGACGCGACAATAAATACAAAACCGCAATTAGAAATTTACGCCGACGATGTAAAATGTTCGCATGGAACATCGACAGGAAAAGTAAATGAAGAAGCGATGTTCTATTTACAGGCGCGTGGAATTGGAAAAGAAAGCGCACGAGCATTGTTGATCCGCGCATTCGCAGAAGAAGTAGTTGATCATGTGAAAATAGAAGAACTAAGAAATTACATCGACAGCAGAATTGACAGGATATTGAAATAATGAATCATTCGGAACTTCAGCTTCTTCGTTACGATTACTTTGAGCAGTATAAAAAAGAACTCGAAGTAAATCTGTTTCACTCTTTTTCAGAGCTGGAGGAAAATGAAGAGCCAATCGGAAAGATTAATTTTTACCTGGCAAGCGCTGCGACCTATTCATCAAACATCGAAGGGAATTCTGTCGATTTTGATTCGTATTTCAAGAACAAGACATTTAATCTCAGCAATGATTCTGTAGAAGTTGCCGAAATTGATGATTTAATTTCCGCCTATGTTTTTGCGCAGGAGAATGAAATTTCATCTAAAGCAATTCTTCAATCACATAAAATTTTCGGAAAGGATATCATTCCGTCAAAAAAAGAGCTCGGCGTAATTCGTAAAACAAAAGCAGCAATAAGCAATAACGGAAAGATTGTCTATTCTGCTATCGAACCGGAAAATGCGGAAGAAGAATTGAGAAAGCTCTTTCTTGATATTAAATTTCTCAGCAACGAAAAGCTTTCGATTGAAGAGACGTTTTATTTCGCCTCGATGATCCATCTTGTATTCGTAAATATTCATCCGTTCACAGATGGAAATGGTCGCGCAACACGTTTGCTGGAGAAATGGTTTCTCGCTGGTAAACTCGGACAAAAAGGCTGGGCGATTCCATCTGAAAAAAAATATTTTGAAAACAGGGAAGACTATTCTACAAATCTTCAGCTCGGCAAAAATTACAGTGAAGTAGATTATTCGCTGAGCATTCCTTTTTTACTAATGCTTCCACAAAGTCTTCCCAAATGGTAAAATCTGAAAACATAGAAACACTGACTTACGACGTTGAAAAATATCGTGCAGACTTTCCTATTCTTTCTCAGAAGGTAAATGGCAAGCCATTGGTTTATTTTGACAATGGCGCCACCACACAAAAGCCACAAGCAGTTATTGATTCCATCGTCGATTATTATTCGCGCTACAATGCAAATATTCATCGCGGTGTTCATCATCTCAGCCAGGTTGCTTCGAAAGCGTATGAAGATGCGCGTGCAACAATTCAAAAACATATCGGCGCAGCTTCACCAAATGAAATTGTTTTTACACGCGGCACAACCGAAAGCATCAATCTTGTTGCTTGGTCGTTCCTCAGAAACCGTTTGACACCGGGCGATGAAGTGCTTGTCACCGAAATGGAACATCATTCCAATATTCTTCCATGGCAAATGATCTGTGAAGAAAAAGGTGCTGTCCTTCGTGTCGTTCCTATCAATGAGAATGGTGAGCTGGAAGTTGCGCATTTGCAAAAGCTGCTTTCACCAAAAACAAAATTTTTTGCTTTCACACATGTTTCCAATACCATGGGAACGATCAATCCCGTGAAAGAAATGATTGCGCTTGCACATGCTGCAAATATTCCTGTGCTGATTGACGGCGCGCAGGCTATTCCGCATATGCCTGTAAATGTGCAAGAGCTCGACTGCGATTTTTATTGTTTCTCCGCGCATAAAGTTTACGGTCCGACAGGTATCGGTGCGCTTTATGTGAAGGAAGATATTTTAAATGAAATGCTTCCGTATCAAATTGGCGGCGGAACCATCAAGACTGTTTCATTTGCAAAAACAGTTTACGTTGAAGGTCCGCTGAAATTTGAAGCAGGCACACCGAACATCGAAGGAACAATTGCATTTGCTAAAGCGATCGATTATGTGAATGCAATCGGGATGGAAAATATTTACGCGCATGAGCATGAGCTGCTGGTGTACGCAACCGAAAAGCTGCTTACCATTCCCGGGTTAAAAATCATCGGAACAGCGAAAGAAAAAGCCGGCGTTATTTCTTTTTCCTTTTCAACTATTCATCCGTTCGATATCGGAACTATTCTTGATCAGCAGGGAATCGCTGTTCGCACAGGACATCATTGCACACAACCTTTAATGGAATGCTATAAAATTCCGGGAACAGTTCGTGTTTCATTCGCGTTGTATAATACAAAAGAAGAAATTGATTTGTTGTTCACTGCTTTGCAAAAGGCGATAAAAATGCTTTCATGAGAATCCCCAAAAACATAATGCTGCTTGTTGTAGCAGTTGGAATTATAAGCTTTTCATTTGTAACAGATGAAATAAAAAAGCTAATTCCGGGCAAAGGCACTGACCAGATCGCCGTTGGAGTAATAACTAAAGATGCGTTAGTGCAAATGTTTGGCAGTGGTTTTATAGAACGAAAGCATTATTCTAAAAATGGCACTGATAGTGTGTTGTATTCAACATCCCTGCATTTTGAAAAGGATGGAGTTAAAGCATGGTTCAAGGCAAATCAAAAAACTGCATTCAGCCTTTATTTCTATCCGAATTTTTCTGCTGTAACTGAAAAAGGTATCACCGCGGGCGTTTCTACAATGAGTGATGTGGTAAAAGCTTATGGAAAAAGTGAATGGTACACGCACGGAGGATATATGTTCCACGAATATGAAGGCATTGCATTTCATGTTCCTTTTGATGGAAAATTTCCAATTAAAAAATCGACCATGAAAAAAGCGTTGAAGAAAAAAGTAGAATTTATTTCCATCAAGGCAATAGAAGAATGAGCATTGCAGAAACAGAAAACGAGATCGTAGAAGAATTTTCCATCTTCGAACAATGGGATGATAAATACCAGTACATCATCGACATGGGAAAATCTTTGCCACCGCTCGACGATGCATTTAAAACCGACGAACGTCTTATTAAAGGATGCCAGAGTCGCGTCTGGCTGTACACCGAATTAAAAGATGCCCGCCTGAATGACGGAGTCGGGCAGGGAAATATTATTTACCATGCCGACAGCGATGCGATCATTACAAAAGGACTTGTTGCGCTGATGGTGCGTGTGCTTTCAGATCATACGCCTAAAGAAATTGTAGAAGCACAACTGACCTTCATCAACAAGATCGGTTTGGCAGAACACCTCTCACCTACCCGCGCGAACGGTTTGGTATCGATGGTAAAACAAATGAAGCTGGATGCTTTCGCGATGCAGGCCAATTCAAATCAAAAAGAAAAATGAACGCCAATATTATATCCAACGACCCCACGTTAACGCAGCAAGTAATTGACGCGCTCAAAACCTGCTACGATCCTGAAATCCCGGTTGACATCTGGGAGCTCGGTTTGATATACGAGATCGATATTAACGATGATAAAGAAGTGAAATTATTAATGACGCTCACTTCGCCGAATTGTCCCGTTGCAGAATCTTTACCTGCTGATGTGGCAGACAAAGTAAGAATGGTTAAAGGAGTAAAAGCTGCTGATGTGAAGATCACCTTCGAGCCACCATGGATAAAAGAAATGATGAGTGAAGTTGCACAATTGGAATTAGGATTCATGTAAAGGAGTATTTAGTATTGGGTATTGAGTCAATGTTCAAGAACTTTTACCCAAATTACTTTCTCAATACTCAATACAAAATACTCAATACTCACATGGAAATAATAAACAGGGTTGAAAACAGCGGATTGATTTCGATCGATCTTGGAGATTTATATCTTCCGGGAGAACGTGTGGTGCTGGATATTAAAGACCAGCTTTTCCGGGAATTGATTTTGCGTGAAAAAGATTTTCGTGAATTTATTAAGGCATACGACTGGACGCAATACAAAGACAAATATGTTGCGCTTATTTGTTCGGCCGATGCGATCATCCCTGATTGGGCGTGGATGTTGCTTGCTTCGGCGTTAGAGCCATTTGCAAAAAAGATTGTTTACGGCTCGCTTGAATTATTGGAAACTGTTTTATTTTATGAAACACTTTCTGCGTTTGATGTAGAACAATATCGTGATGCACGAATTGTAATTAAAGGTTGCGGTGATAAACCCGTTCCTAAATCAGCTTACATTGAATTGACAAGAAAGCTTCGCCCTGTAGTAAAAAGCTTAATGTATGGCGAACCTTGCTCTACGGTTCCTGTTTATAAGCAGCCAAAATAAATTTTACTTTACACATTCGTAAAAAGAAAAATCCCGGATCCTGTAAACAGGAACCGGGATTTTTTATTTCCAAAAGCTTATCGCTGGATCGTGATCTTCTGAACTTCCTGCTCACTTCCAGCAGAAATTTTCATCAAATACATTCCTGAAGCAACAGCTTCAATACTGATCTGTTTTGTGAATCCGGGTGTTACATTATTTTCCAGTGAAGAGAAAACAACCCGTCCCTGTAAATCCATTACTTCAATCAACATATCAGTTGTAGTTGCATTGACAGTAACTGTGAATGATCCATTATTCGGATTCGGATAAATACTGATTGCATTTGCAAGTGTTTGTTCTTCTACGCTTGTACATGGATCAACAACAACTACTGATGTTGCGAAATCAACACATCCGCTTGCACTATCTGTTACAGTATAAGTAAGTGTGAAAGTTCCATTACCGGAAAGTGCAGGTAAGAAAACCAGGCCTGATGAATTTGTTCCGACACCAATACCGGTGTATGTTCCATTAACAGGATTTCCTTGTGTAAGCAATTGCGGACCATCATTCAAACAAACTGTGCCGGATGGAAATGTAAATGTTACGTCAGAAGGAACATTAACAGTTACCATCGAAGGACAACCAACGCTGCTACCACTGCATAACGAATCTGAAAAATCAGCATCAGCATAACCCAGAGTTTCAGATGACCCACCGAAAGTAGTAGTGCTGCCTTCGTAATGGTAATACCAACGCGCGCTATCCGGATGGAAGATGAGGCTGGCCATATCACCCAGGTCACCAAATATTGCCAAAGTATCTACAGCGCCATCCGGCAGTGCAAGGATCTCAATATCATCTGTTGAATTTGAATTACCGTGATAGATCGCAGAAAAATTACCATTGCAATCCGATTCCAGCACTCCCCAATCGCTCCAGTTTTCCGAACCATAAAAGTTCACGCTCGAATTAAATCCGAGATCAGTTACAAATCCATTATCCATATCGATCACATACCAGTGTTCTGTATTGCTGCTGTAAAGTCCGATATAACCAACGCCTGCAAAAATACCGTTATCACCTCCCATATTAATTGACATGGAAAGTGTCAGCATTTCATTGGTCAGAGCAAGGTTGCTGTCGAGTCCACGAAGTGTGTTTACCGTAAACTGGCTTGGAGCATCAAAAGGATCGCTTGAAGTAATAGTATCCCACAGTGTCCAGATCTTACCGGTACCCAGGTCAGAAACCATACCATCACGAATCGGAACCGCAACAGCTGATGCAGGATTCAAATCAAGATCAAAACGAATACCAGAATCATCTCCATTCAGGTAAACGTGCGTATGCGAAATAGCAATACCTCCACGGTCATCACCTGCTATGTTATCTACATCAACAGTTAATGAATCGCTGGCAAATAAAGTATCTGAATGAAAGCTATTGGTGAAATTCTGACCTGCTACATAATAAGTAGCATTCTGTGTCAGCACAGGTGTAGCATACATATCTGTGGTATCCAGCACTTGTGTCATTGTGGCATCGCTATACCAGATAAAACCACTTCCATGGTTTGCATTGAGAATTACAGAAGTATTATAGCAAGCATAAATTGTTGAATCGCTGTTAACCGATGGTCCTGATCCGACATACACACCTACTGTAGTTGAAGTTGTGCAACCAACAGAATCAGTAGCAGTGTAAGAAATTTGGTAAGTTCCAACGTTAAATGAAGCAGGATCGAATGTAGAACCCGTTACACCGGGACCGGAGAATGTACCGCCGGAAGGAGTTCCTGTTAATGTATAAACATTACCACCGAGTGCACATGCCGGCATAGTAAAAGGAGCAACAGATGCAAATTGTGCAGGTCCTGTTGGTGAAGCACAATATTCATAAGTAAGCTTTACACGAACCGTGCTGAGGCAATTCCCTGTATCACCGTTTACGAGAATCTTAAAATCAATGGTGTCATTTACATTCCAGGAATTAAGATCGTTGAATGAAAAGGTGAAAACAGTAGAATCTTCAGGACCGCAATTAACCGGGCTCGCATTGTTTTGACCCTGGAAGTTATTGTTTTCATCTAGTACGTAAAGGAAATGTGCATTGTTGGGTTCGAAAAACCCTTCGTAATAAAGAACAAATGTTACATTACCCCATGCATAGTCAGGTGCATTGACAAAACGAAACGGGAGTGTATCACCGGTTTGCGCAATCGTATCAAATAAATTATTGTTATTGTTCACCGCCATTCCAAAGGCAGAATACGTTTGTGAGGTTGAAACGAGTGGCATCAACCAACCGGCCAGCACAAATACAACCGGGAGTAAAAATTTTTTCATTAAGGTTTAAGATTATTGATTAAAAAAATAAGATGGCGCAAAGGTGTGCATTAAAGCCTTGGTATAATTTGAATCACACACGAATAGTGGTTAACCACTAGACGGTAACGAATTAAAACAAAATCGATTCAAAAGCACTGTGATGAATAAAGAAAAGACGGCGTTAATATAGATGAACTGCGCTTGAAGCATTTCTGAAATCATTATCAGACCCGGCCTTCCTTACTGATCCGAAATATTCTGATCCGTTCAGGTAAGCGTTTCACAAATAAAAATCAGAAGCATATAAGTCTGATTTTTTTGACTTATATAAATTGATCAAGGCGTAATTGTAGCTCCCCGCAGGTACTATTATCAGCTGCAATGCATTTTACTTTCCTTTCTGGTGCGTCTGGACACGTAAGAACATGCTGAATTATTGTTTGTATTGCATGACTTAATGATTCAACTTTGATAATACAAATCACGATCCCCTTTTTGCAATTATTATTTTTAAAACCATACTCATGAAAAAGTTCCTTACACTAGTTGCGATCATCTTTATTTTCCAATTTGATCTGGGCGCACAATCCACCTTTCAAAAAACCATTACCGTTGCCGGCTATCCTGATTTTATTTCCACAGGGGTTCACCGTTGCAATGACGGTGGGTTTCTCTTATCCGGATTTGATGCAAATAATTCAACTGCCGGATTTATTATTAAGCTGGATGCTTCAAGCCAGGTACTGTGGACTAAATTGCTTTCTGATTCAGCCCAGCTACAGGTAATGGTGTATAGTGTAGGCGAATGTATTACAGGTGGATATTATGCATTAGGCTACACGACAGATTTGAATTACCAGCCAAATGTTTTTCTGATTAAGATGGATGTTGCAGGAAACATTTTATGGGATCAGCTGTATCAAATGCCTGTTGGTGAATCAATTTATGGAAGCGTTTCGCCAAAAGTAAAAGAGCTTCCGTCAGGTGAATTCCTTATTTGTACTGCCATGTATAGCAGCGTAGGAATTATTAAAACGGATCCTTCGGGAAATGTCATTTTTGCAAAATCAATTATCGGCGATTCACTTGAACCTAAAAATCCGGGGCTTGATGCAATTGTAAGCCACGATGGTGGAATTCTTGCCGCAGGAAAAAGAGGCAATGATCCGTATTTCGTTAAGACGGATGCTTCAGGAAACATCCAATGGACAAAGATTTTTACTATGACCGATTTTTATAACCGAGTCTATCGTATGGTTCCAACTTCAGATGGAGGTTATCTTGCAGCCGGAATGAAAGTGGACGTGCTGACATTTGCCTATTCCGGTTTCCTGATGAAGTTGAGCGCAAATGGTAGTGTAGACTGGTATAAAGAATATAGTAATAACAGCGCCACCTATTTTTATTTTACAGATATAAAAGAGCTGTACAATGGTTCTTTTTTAGGGATTGCAGTTAATGCAGATGACGATCAGCGGATACTTATTCAAACGGATGCAAACGGAACCTTGCAATCGTCACGCGCAATCGGAGTTCCGGCAATGGAAAATATTTATTCCAACTACACCGGCTTTGACATGAGTGCATCCGGACTACAGCTGACTTATTCAACTTATAGTCCATCATTTGAACGTACTACCTATTTTTTCAACACTACTGACCTTAACCTTTATTGGTGCGATGTTACACCGTATCAGCTGACAGAAACAACAGTGAATTATACACCGGTTGTCACTTCAGGAGCTTTGGTTCGACCGATCGTTTTATCTACAGCGACTTTTTCATCGTCTCAGACTACTCTAATTTCACTTACAGATTATTGCCTCACTTCGAATGTAAATAAAGTCACAACTCCAAACACCAGCTCAGTTTTTCCAAACCCTATCAGCACATCAGCAATAATCACAGCAGACCAATCTGCGATCGATAACGGCGCTGTATTTATTTTGTTTGATATGCTAGGCAATGAAATTAAAAGAACATCGCTTACAAATAAACAAACTGAGTTTTCAAGAGAAGCTATTCCTGCAGGTTGTTATTTGTACACGATAAGCACCGAAAAAGAAATGATCGGAAACGGGAAAATTATCCTGGACTAGCCGCTGATTGCGCTGATTTACGCTGATTATTTTCAGAAAAATAGTTGAACATAAAAAGGACGATCGTGTTGATCGTCCTTTTATATTTTTACATCATCCACACAAAGAATCCGCGTAATCCTTGCCTGCAGACGCGCGTGTCTGTGCTGTGGCGGCAGGTGTGGCAACTTTTATTTTATATTGATCACACGTAATGTTGCAGCATGATTTAGTGTAGTAAGCTTTACAAAATAAATTCCTTCACCCGCACCCAAAGAATTGAAATCAACTTCTGTTGTTTGCCATCCTGTGGTTTGAGTTCCTTTATCAAGCACTGCAACACGTTCGCCGAGCACATTAAAAAGTTCAAGCACCATATCGCCGGCTTGTGGCAGCTGATAAGAAATTGTTGTTAAGCCTTGCGCCGGGTTCGGCATTGCTTTAAGGATTTGTTCCGAGAAATTTCCTATTTGTTCCATGCCCGTAATTACAACGATCATAGATGTATCAAATGTTCCGCATGCATTGGTTTGTGAAAGTGTAATGGTATACGTTCCACCAAATACATACGTATGCATTGCAGGATTATTCACGGTATCCGTTGTGCCATCACCGAAATCCCATTCGAATGAGGTAAGGTCTGTATTATTATTACTTACTGTTACCGTATTCCCGGAAACAGAAGTAAGATTAATTCCGTTGCCGATCGGGTTATGCTGTTGCGTTAAGGTGATCGGAACAGCAACCCAATTATTATTATCATTCGTTTCAACAAAATCATTATTCGGATCTGTGATAGAAACAATATAATAATCACCATTACAAACATTCGTAAGATCAATATTCATTCCCGGAAGTCCTTCCGAATAAATATCGAGATTGCCGGTAAAAATCCCCTGGTCCTGGCCGCAGCCGCTGACAATTCCAAAAGGGGCATTCGGAATATCAGCCATGGTAATTGTATTTCCTGCTGAATCTTTGCACCAGCCATTATTCAATGTGCAATCACCAAGATTGATCAGGCAGAAGCTCACCTTAGCACCTTGTGCAACGATTGGCCAGCTAAGCGGACTTGCCTGTGTTGTGTCTTGCTTGCGGAGAGAAAAAACTGCCCAGTCATTTACGTGCACGTGACCATGACTCGGATGATACGCCATTCTTCCTGTTGTAAGCGTATCAAATGAAGTAATAGAAGTTCCGTTCTTATGATATAATCGCTGAATCAATTGTTGTGTCGGTGAATCGCCATTTGGGCAAAGTGGTGTTGAACAGGAAACCGGAACCGTATCACACCAGCAATGACTCGTGTCGCCATGAATTTCCATCGGTCCCCAACCAATATTCGGAGTTGCATTGCTCAGCGTAATTAATCCCGGCGTTTCGGTATGCTGTTGTGTTATAATATCAGCAGTTGCAATCATATCAGGTAAAAGAACACAATCCTGGGAGCCGTCAGGACAAGAACATCCGGCACCGTTTGTAACCGAACAAGGACCTGATGAACCGGGCGGATCTATTGGTGGATTTGCACAAAAATTAATTTCGACAGAAGTGATTGTTCCCTGGTCGTTTGGCACTTCATCGCATACAACCAAATTCCACGTACCATTCGGATCTGAACCATTGTTCATGTTGTTCAAAGAATTAAACGGCCAGTAGCTTCCTGTAAATGGTGCACTGCCCTGGTTGACAGAACCCGGTGCGGCCATCGTAAATACAGTGTTTATAAAATCAATGCCGGCGCCACCATTATTATTGGTGAGCGGAATAGAATCACCGTTCGGATTTATAAGCCAAAGGTCAAGGTCACCGACATACGTGTGCGAAATATTTACAGTTACCGAACAAATGCCGAATGTTGTATCCATCGATGTCGGCAAACCTGATGCAATCACCGAAACAAACGAACATTGATTATCATAAATTGCTGCAGTGGAAGTTGAATTAAATGTTTGTGCTCTTACGCTAACACAAAAGGTTGCTGCAAGGATAAACAGGTATATTTTTTTCATAGTTTGAGTTGTGGGAGGCATTGCTAATTTAGTAATTTCTCCTGTGTAACTCTATTATTTCTGTGTTAAATACCCAATTGTTTCAATAGCAGTGAACAGGAAATATTCTTGTATCTTTTATCGTTTCCCCGCATTAGGAAAAGAAAAAATCATGAAAAAAATTCTTCTCTTATTCGTGATAGCAGCCTCAACAGGATTATTCGCACAAACATCGACTGTACAAACCGATACAGTTTTGCTCGGATATTATATTCCACTCGATACGAATATTGTGTCTTGTCGCGTTTCAATTGCTTCCGGAAACATTTCTTTCGATACCATGTTGCGGGGAAATAAACTGCCTTCCAATCTTATTTACAAAATCAGCACTGCGTCCAAAGAAACAAACATTCTTTATCATGAAATTTCGAGCAGCAAAAATGGGAAAGTTGTAAAGTCGCCAAATGTGCGCTATGCAGTCGGATTAAAAAATACGCGGCCTGCACAAAGAGATGTGTATAATACAATACCAATAAAAGCGGAAGATCTCGCAAACATCACTGTCGATTCCAACTATATATCATTTGGGGTATCGATCGTTATCGATGGGAAATTTCAAGAATTTAAAACCGACGGTAACAAAATCACGGAAGAAGTCAAAACCGTTATTCGTTCATCAAAGCCCGGAACAAAAATTTACTTCGAGCAGATCAAAGCAAAAAGCACAGTAGGAAAAGAATTGAAATTGCCGGTAATGTCTTTTAAAATTCAATGAAGAATAGAACACGGATGAAACGGTTTTTAAGCTATTCCTAAAATATTTTCCAAAATGAACTTCAACCAGATCATTCGCCTGCAGTGTGCACTCTTCGTTTTCATCTACGTGGGTCTTAAAGGACAAACGCTCATGAATTTGAACAATGACCCCGTGAAGTACAATAGTCAGCAAGCCCGGATGAAAGAGCATCGCGTGCATACGTTGGTTAAAGAATCCACAACATACAAGATCAATGGAAATGATACGGTTGTATCAGACAAAAGGAGAAGCTATTCCGCAACGTTTGACAGAACCGGTAAGCTGCTTTCCGATTCCATCAGCTTCAAATGGGAATACATTTATAATAAGGCTGATCAACTTACGCAGATAAAAAGCAACTATACAACCATCTTGTTCGATTTTGATTCGCTTGGGCACATGATCCTTCAAACGATTATTTCCCATGATGGTAAAGTTTATGAGAGCAATCTTCACTGGTATGATAGTATTGGGAAACTTGTGCGATCTGATATGTACCGCTATCGTCCAAACGTATCAATTGCATCCGTGATCGATTCAGTGTTAACAAAGCGTATAAAATATTATTATGATAACTATGGCCGCGTCGTTCGCCAGGAAATTAATTCCAGGGGAGAGAGAAATGAATTTGTGAACCGTACTTATATTAATAAATATACCGATACATCCATCGTTTTTGAACGCATTTCATATAACGGCGACACGATGTATTCAAGGTTTGATACAACAGGAAATCTTCGCGAATATTTAATCTACAACTCCATAATGGACCAAAGGGATTACGCTTTTTTTACCTATTCAGATGAGGGAATGCTCCTTTCGAAACGTGTGAAGCTGGACTTGGCTGGTATAGCCGGAACAGGTGAGATCATAACAACCTACTGCTATAGCAAGAAAGGCCTGCTGCGAAAAGAGCGTATGGCCAACAATACAACTGCCTCCACGGACATTATTGTTTTCACTTATACCTACACATTCTACAGTAAGTGAAATTATTCCAGTGTACATAATTGCTGACTAAAATCAAGTTTGACAATTCAACATTAAAAAAACCGTCACACATTTTGTATGACGGTTTCTAAATATTATTGAATTGTCAGACCGAGTATCTCGTCAAAAGAATTTCTCATTAAAAGCAGAATGATCAATTTGACGAGATGTATCGAGGTCAATAAGCCCTCACGTTCTTTCCTTCCATGTAATAAATGAAAGCACGATTCACCACTTTATTTCCACCAGGTGTTGGATAATCTCCGGTGAAATACCAATCACCTTTGTGGCCCGGACATGCATTGTGCAAACCTTCGATGGTCTGGTAAATAATTTCTACGTCAGCATTAATTCCGGCAGGCGTAAGCAGCTCGGAGATCTTCAATGAAATTTCTTCTGCGCTGAATGGTTTGTAAACTTCTTTCACAACATTCACCACCTGGTCGGCAGGCAGATCATCCTGCGCTTTTGCTTTCTCGTAAATTTCATCAAGCAGATTTTCCCTGTACGTATCTTTCAGCAATTCAACTGCCGCCTGGAACGCAACAAAATCTCCCATCTTCGCCATATCAATTCCGTAACAATCAGGATAACGGATTTGTGGCGCTGAAGAAACGATGATGATCTTTTTCGGACCAAGACGATCGAGAATTTTAAGAATGCTTTGTTTTAATGTTGTACCGCGTACAATAGAATCATCGATCATCACAAGGTTATCCGTCGGCTTGATGATTCCGTAAGTGGTATCGTACACATGCGAAACCATATCATCGCGTGTAGAATCGCTGCTGATAAACGTGCGCAGCTTTGCATCTTTCAATGCGATCTTTTCAATTCGCGGCTGCATGTTCAGAATTTCGGAAAGCTCCGGATCAGAAACATTTCCCATCGTAAGGATCTTATGCTTCTTCACCGTATTGAGATACGAATGCAAGCCATCTTCCAATCCGTAAAACGCAACTTCAGCCGTATTCGGAATAAAAGAAAAAACAGAATTCTTCAAATCGAAATCAACCGATTTTAAAACACTTGCCGTAAGCTGGTGACCAAGCGCTTTTCTTTCTGCGTAAATATCTTTGTCGTTACCGCGTGAAAAATAAATGCGTTCGAAGGAACATGATTTTTTTTCTTTCGGTGTGCGAACTTGTTTCTCTCCGTATTCGCCGTTTTTCTTAATGATCAGCGCGCAACCCGGAGTAAGCTCATGAATTTGTTCGATCGGAACATTAAATGCTGTTTGAATTTGCGGACGCTCTGATGTAACAACCACAACTTCTTCATCCGCATACCAAAACGCAGGACGAATTCCATTAGGATCTCTCAACACAAATGCATCACCATGACCGATCATTCCGGCCATCGTGTATCCACCGTCCCATTTTTTTCCTGCATCAGATAAAATTTTTCCGATGTTCAGATTTTTCGCAATGAGATCAGTGATTTGCTCGTTCGTATTTCCCTGCGATTTATAAACGCCGAAAAGCTTATCCACTTCACGATCTAAAAAGTGACCGATCTTTTCCATCACCGTCACCGTATCCGCTTTTTCTTTCGGATGCTGACCCAATTCTACCAGCTGATCAAATAATTCGTCAACGTTTGTAAGATTGAAATTTCCTGCCACAACAAGATTACGTGTGATCCAGTTGTTCTGGCGAAGAAAAGGGTGACAATTTTCTATGCTGTTTCCACCGTAAGTTCCGTAACGCAAATGACCAAGCAGTAATTCACCCGAAAAAGCGATATGCTCTTTCACCCACTTTGCATCTTTTAATTTTTCCGGATGTCTCTTATGCGCATCAGCAAACTTATCGTTGATCTTTCCGAAAATATCTTTGATCGCCGTCGGAGCAGTCGAACGGTAACGTGAAATATATCTTGTTCCGGGTGGAATATCGAATTTGATTGTAGCAACACCGGCGCCGTCTTGTCCGCGGTTATGCTGCTTTTCCATCAGCAAATACAGCTTATTCAACCCGTACATGGGCGTGCCATATTTGTCGATGTAATATTGAAGTGGCTTGAGAAGACGAATAAGTGCGATCCCGCACTCGTGCTTGATCTGGTCGCTCATAAGGTGTTCCGCTTGACCTTTCTTTTCCAGTATCGGAACCGGTTTGCCCGGTCCAAATGCTCAATATTATCCGTCAATCGGGCCACAAATTTACGATTAAAAAAGACAGGAAATTCAATGGCGGCAAGCATTCCGATCAATAGCCCAAACCATCCAGTGACAGGCGGTTTCAGCGGTATGAACGACAGTAAAACAGTGACTTACCGCTGTAAAATCACCCGGCCTGTGCGGCGAACATTAAGTCCGTCAACACTCACCATATAGATCCCGTTGGCACAGGATTCAGGCAATTGGATCGTTTGGATGCTTTCGCCCGGTTGCAGCTCAATAAACTGTTCCGAAATCAGCTTCCCGAAAACATCAGCGATACGGATATGCACCGCTTCTCCTGACACAGAATTCAGGTTGACAGTAAATGTTCCTTGCGAAGGATTCGGATAGCTGCTAAGCGCTGAAATTTGATTTCCATTTTCATTGATCGCGCCCGGCGATGAGTAACGCAGAATTGTTCCGTTATCTCCCACTGTCCATCCCGCAAAATTATCCACGAAATAAACACTGCGCATCCAGCTGATGATAAATGTTGGTTGCACAGTCCACGTTGCGCCGCCGTTAACTGTATTTACGATCGAACCTGAATCACCAACAGCCCAGCCGATAAGTGGCGAAGGAAACATAATGCTTCTCCATGCATGAACCGCAGGTGTATTTTGTGTGGTCCATGTTGTGCCGCCGTTTACTGTATTAAACAATGCGCCTGTTGCACCACTCGCCCAGCCAATCGTTGAAGAAGTGAACATCACTGAATACAAATTTTGTGTTGTGGGTGTTACCTGCGGCGTCCATGTTGAACCACCATTTGTCGTGTGCAGAACAAATCCCTGTGATGAAGGTGATGATGATCCTGCAGCCCATCCATTAACTGCATCGACAAAGTGAATCGAAAAAATAGCTTGTGTGGTGGTGCTTGTTTGTGGTGCCCAGCTTAATCCTCCGTTTATAGTGGTAAGAATGGTTCCTGCTTGTCCTGCCGCCCAACCCAGTAACGTGGTTACGAAATGCACAGAACGCAATTGATTTGTTGTGCCGCTGGTTTGTGCGGTCCAGGTGTTTCCGCCATTAGTTGTATGAATAATTTTTCCGTTATCACCCACTGCCCAGCCATTATTCAAATCTGCAAAATGAACACTTCTCAAATTATCCGTGACCGGTGTAGTTTGCGCCAACCAATTTTGTCCACCATCATTTGTATGCTCAATAAAACCTGTAAACCCGCAAGCCCATCCATTATACGCATCTACAAAATGTACGCCGGTAAGATCGATTGTATTTACTCCCGTTTGCGGAACCCACGATTGTGCATTCACGAATAAGCAAATAAATAAAGCTGATAAAGAGAAGAGGTGTTTCATTCAGGAAGCGGGTTTAGTTTCACTGCAAGATATATAAATACCTCAATAGCTCCACTTCCGCGTAAACGAATTATAAAAGCTGATGCCGAATTTCCATGTTATGGTCGGCTTCACGAATGTATTATCCGCCGTCACTGCAAAAAATCCAAGGCGGAACAATTGCTTTTTAATGCGGATAACCCTTTCAATACCCAGGAAAAATTCTTCGTGATAAAAATTCTGGCTCGGGATCATCACCACACCACCACCGATAGAAGTGGTGATCTTTAATTTATTGATCAACGGAATTTTGCTCGAGAAACATCCTTCGAAATGATGAATGTAATTCACGCGGAAATAAGCATTCGGCGTATTCAGCGTCGGACCCAAAAGCTGGAAGGAACGAATCGGATCAGAAAAAATGAACGAGTCTGAACCACGGAAATATTTATACTCAAGCACACGCAGATCTTTTTTATTGACGAATGCGCCTGCCAATACATTCCAGTTGCTGGTTCCGAAACGCGCAAATTTAAATTCATCTGCCGAACCGAATTCGATGTAATCAAAATTCACTTCGCTCCCGAATAATCCCGGGATTCCTTTGCGATATAAAAAACGAATCTCCGGGTATTTTGTTCCGAGAATTATTTTCCGGTGCTTCTTGATAATATATTTCTGGCGGAAACGGTATTTGAATTCAAGACGTATTTCCGATTTTACATAACGTTCAAAATCCGTCGGCGTATTCAGCGCACCGAAAACCTGCGTCGACCAAGCTTCCAGTCGCATTCCTGTAATCGGGAACTGGTCGCTGTACTCAAACGTAAGCTCACCGAATAATCCGTTTACCAATTCCATCCGCTGCGCCACGCTGAATTGTTTTGTCCGAACATAATTGCTTCGACTGAAAACAGAAGACAACGAAGCAAAATTATTGATCATGTCGTAATAATCTCCGAAGCGAACGAAGGTTCTCACAAAACGCAAAGGAATGTAGGTGAGTCCAACGCCAACTTTTCCACGCACATCTTTATTCAAAAAACCATAATCAACTTGCCCGTCCGTTTCAAGCGTCATTCCATTATTAAAATCTTTATTGAAATAACCGCCGAGCTTGTGACGATAACCACCCACACCAAACGGAACCATTTGTGCAATCAGCGGATCAACGCCCCACTCTGTTCCATTCACACGATTACGATGACCAACACCATTGATCAAAAAGCTCCAGATGTTGATGTGATTAAATGCAGAGTCAATTGAATTTAAATATTTCGGACTTTGATAATAAGCAGCAAGACTATCGGCTTCGGTGATGTAATTAATTTCTTTTTCGTCGAGTGAAATTGTCCGGTGTTCCGACCAGTACAAGCTGTCTTTATCAAATGCATCGTCGGCATAACGTTTTACTTCATCCGTAAATAATTTCGGCGGCAATGTTCCGTTCACCACATAATCCGAATGATCCACGCGTGTGTTTCCTACAATATTAAATTTTCCATCGCGTATCGTGTACATGAATTCGCGGCGTACAGGAAGAAAAATTCCGGGAGCCACTTCCGAATAATCCTGTATCACGCAAAATTCTTTGCAATATAAAAGCACATCTTCATTCACACACAAATTCACCGATACAATTGCCCAGCTTCCTTCCTGCACAAATATCAACCCGGAAAATAATGCATCCGATTTGAAAAGCGGGCTCACACCTATTTTGTAAATAAGCCGCCCGTTTTCCATAATAGAATCCAACAGCTCAAATCGATAATTCAAAAACGCAGTTCCCGCAGCCGGCGACAAAAGCGGGCGATTACACAATGCCGGAACATCCAGCTGATTTTTATAAAAATTAAAATCACCACTCTGCGCATCTCTTACCAGCAGGTACGGGTTTTCATCTTCATATTGCACCGGCGCTATTTCATGCTCACCATATTCAACACTTGCCGAAGCACCTTTCCCGTTATACTGCTTTCCCGTTTCCGCATAATCATGATACGCAAGAATATTTTCCTTGAATGCATTCGGTGACCGGAAATAAGTTTCGGTAACAGACTCAATAAGATTTAATTTTTTGTTGCTTATCGCACGTTCAAAATCATCGTTCTTCACTTGTTTCACCTGCAACGAATCTTCCGTTTTTTTCACCGAAACAGTCAGCGAATCGTTTTTAGATTCTTCTACCAAATCAAGCGAATCTTCTCTCGCCTTTGCAAGGGCTTTATCCGTCGGAATTTTTTCAAGCGACGATTTCTGGTACGTATTGCATTTGTAATTTTCTACTTTATCCCAGTAATCACCGCGCGCATCTATTACTTTATGCATTATTTCTTTCCCACGGTCTCTGTCACCTTTCGCTGCAATTTCCACCGCACCCAATTCTTTCGCCGACATTTTCATCGTCACATTCAGCACCACCACATTTTCTTCGGTGATCGTCACCACATGTTCTTGTGTAGTCAATCCCAGCTGCGAAAAAACAAGTGTATATTTTCCCGGCTTCAGCTCCATAAAATAATAGCCGCCGATGTTTGAATTCACACCGTATGAAGAATTTTTCACGCTCACCACCACAAACGGAATCGGTTCACCCGTCGTATCGCGAATTGTTCCTTTTACAACGCCCGCGAGCGAAGTAACCGGAAGAATAAATAAAAAGAGAAAAAGTATAAAGTACCGCATGTTCAGGAAGACGTGCAAAGGTAGTCAACTCAATGAAGACGCGCATTATCTCCCGTAAGTTGGGTGTAAGACGGCTATCGATGAGAGAATGTTACAGCGGTGGATCTGGTAATCTCGTAATCTCGTAACTGGGAAATTGGGGAATAAGGAAACCGGGAAATTGAGAAATAAGGAAATTTGGGAATAAGGAAACTGGGAATTTGAGAAATAAGGAAATTGAGAAATAAAGAAATAAGTGTTGAGAAAATCTGAATGGCAAGTAACCCTCAAAGGTCTCAGTAGGAAAGTGCGGCTGCGACCTTTGAGGGTTTGCGGATGCAAGGAAATATTGCGGGAGAAATTTGCGGCTGCAATAGAGAAGAATTACCCTTAAAGGTCTCCGCAGGAAAGTGCGTCTGCGACCTTTGAGGGTTGCCTGCTGAAAGAAAAACGGCAATAAAATTCCCATAAAAGGTGATATATTCATCTTTAATCGCACTAGTAATAAATCACTTGTTATGGAAGTATTAGAAATGACCAAACCGAAGGCGAAAAGTCCGGCACAGCTTTTCGAAAGGTTATATGAAACCGCTTTTTTGCCGGTCGTCAAATATGTAAGCAAGATGAATGGCTCCTTTGAAGATTCGAAAGATATTTTCCAGGATGCGCTGGTGATCTATTATGAAAAAAGTCAGCAGCCCGATTTCAGTATTACCTCGTCAGAAGAAGCATACATCGTTGGAATTGCAAAAAATTTGTGGATAAAAAAATTCAATCGCGATCATAAAAATAGTTCGCTTGATCATTTTGAATCCGAAATTTTTGTTGACGATCATACGACAAAGGTCAACGATCACAAGCTTTTGCAATTGCTCGGGTCCACAGGGAAAAAATGCATGGACTTATTGCGGGCTTTTTATTATGAGAAATTACCCATGAGGAATATTGCCGGCGTCTTCAATTACCGTAGCGAACATTCTGCAACAGTTCAAAAATATAAATGCATTGAAAAAATAAGAGAAACAATAAAAACTAAATCTATTTCTTATGAGGACTTCACTGATTGAAATTCAAGAAACTGAAAAATATCTTCTGAAAGAAATGGATACACCAGACAGGCTGGTATTTGAAGCACGAATACTCAGCAATCCTTTATTGAGAATAAATTTGTTTTTTCAGCAAAAGGTTTATTCCGTTGTAGAGCTCTATCACCGGAAAAAACTAAAAGAAGAAGCTGAAATTATTCACCGGCGGTTATTCGACGACCCTGCAAAAAAAGAATTCCAGGAAACGATTTTTCAATTTTTCAAAAAATAATCATATGCTACAATCCAATCTCGTTCCAATGGTCATTGATAATAATGGCATGGGGGAAAGAGCGTACGACATTTATAGTTTACTTCTGAAAGAGCGCATTATCATATTGGGCACAGGAATAAATGAATCAGTTGCGAATGTGATCGTTGCACAATTACTCTATCTCGACAGCGTAGATCCGCATAAACAGATCAATCTTTACATCAACAGTCCAGGAGGACATGTGTATGCCGGTTTGGCAATTTATGATACCATGCAAATGATCAAAGCACCGGTTTCTACTGTTGCTATTGGCGTTTCCGCAAGCATGGGCACAGCATTGCTCACATCCGGCGCCAAAGGAAAACGTTACGCATTACCGCACGCCACCATTCACATGCATCCAACAGGTGGTGGCGCGCAAGGTTATACAGAAGATGTGCGCATTGCAACCCGCGAGCAGGAACGAATCCAAACGCAGTTGTTTCATCTCATGGGAAAACATTCCGGTCACACCTGGAAAGAGATCGAAGATTATTTTCTACGCGATAAATACATGACCGCCCCTGAAGCAAAAGAGTTCGGCATAATCGACGAAGTTTTAGGAGATACGAGTGATGTAGTGATAATGACTCATTCCGGATTTACAATGGGACTTTTTGAGAATGCCCTGAAATGAATCATTCAAGATTCTGAAAAACCTTTTCCTGCAGCCTGCCCCTCTGCCCGACGGATTGTCTGCTTCCTTTTTTTATTCTTCGCCAAACTTCGTCGCGTCTTCCACACTCAATAAATAATTCTTTAACGAAAGAACAATCCCTTTTGATGATGAATAAATTTCGCTGTTTGTATTAAGCAATGAAGAAATATCAACTTCGTTCAGCTCTTCCGCTTCGGCTTGACTGTATATATGTTTCATTCCTGCCTCATGATTTTCCTTAGCAAGTTCATATAAATGTTTAAGTTTATTGAAACAACTTGTCTCTTGCTTTATTCTAAAAGCTTCGTTGATCTCTTTGTAAAATTCTTCAACGTGTCCCTGGAAAAACTTATAATTGGCATATTTAGCGTCGTTCGCAGAGTCGCGGAATTCTTTCCTGTTGTGCCGCACATCTTTCATTGCTTTTGCCGAATGGATAGCATAGCGCACAGCGGAAACAAGCTGTTCCAGGCGATTTCTATCAAGCTTATCATCGGGTTCTTTTCGCAACTTCAAATAAAAGGCAAGTATTTCACCTTCTGAATGTTTCAGGTCTTCATATTTTTCCGAATACTTTTTAAATTTTTTATTCCGCTCGTCCATTTTTAATTGCAGCTCTTTTCCCGGATCGACAATCATTTCTTTTACATGAAAAGCTTCGAGGTTCAATGGAATGGTGCGATGAATAAATAATAAAACTTCTTT
Source organism: Bacteroidota bacterium (assembly GCA_031412295.1). Taxonomy (GTDB): domain Bacteria; phylum Bacteroidota; class Bacteroidia; order Palsa-965; family Palsa-965. Next base: position 86,662 of record JANOCU010000031.1, on the reverse strand, counting down.
CTCCATAGCTGCTGTAGCCGCACCATTCACACTTACATCAAGGATATAAAATGTTGTGGAATTTTCTTTGTTAGCAAAGCGTTTTTCAAGAAAGTCGGCAAAACGATCGAGGAAAGGAATGAACAATATCACTCCCATCAGGTTCATCGCGCTTTGAAACAAGACCAGCGCAATTAATGGTTCTTTTGTTCCTGTAATTTTTTCAATCGCATGGATCAGCGGGTACATCAGGAAGTATGCGATCAGTGTTATTATAAAATTAAATATCAGGTTCCCCATCGCGATCCTTCTCTTTGCTGAAATTCCACCGATTGAACCAAGAACAATTTTCATTGATGTTCCAAGCTCTGAGCCAATTACAACTGATACCGCGAAATCGAATGGAATAACTCCTGTGCTGAGCGCACTAAGCGTTATTGCGATAGTAGCAGAGCTGGATTGAATAAGCGCAGTGATGACAAAACCAATTAATACAAAAACAATCCGATGGTATCCTTCATATGGCGTAAAATCAAAATCTTTAAGAAATAATTCAATGCTTTCCTTCATAAAGCTCAGTCCCAGGAAAAGAAATCCGAAGCCGAGAAAAAACCGGGAAAATTCGTAAACCTTTTTTCTATCACTGAAAATTACCGCGAGAATTCCTGCTACTCCAATCACCGGCATTGAAAAATCTGCGATATCATATTTAAAACCCAGAGTAGCAACAATCCAGCTATCAAGCGTAGTTCCGAAATTCGATCCGATCACAACGGCCAATGCATTTCTCATGCTCATTGCTCCTGCCCCGACAAAAGCAAGGATCATGAGAATGACGACCGAACTGCTTTGTAAAACACCGGTTACAACAGCGCCGCTTCCGATAGCTTCAAGCTTATTGCTTGTGTGTTTCTTGAGAAATAATTTGAAAGATCTTCCTGCAAGATTTTTAAGTGAATCTTCGAGGAGAAACATGGCAAAGAGAAAAACCCCCAGCCCTCCAATAAATTCTCCCAGGTTTTGCATAGCGCGATTTGTTTTAATTCAGAAAAAAACAATTAATAAAACAAAATGAAAAAAATGAATAGGCCGTTAACGAAAGAAACCCTGAAAAATAAAACTGGTTCATTTCATCTTTGCTCCACTGTATCACTCATGCGTGAAAATAGAACACAGATGACGCGGATTTGGCGGATAACAAGCGGGTTATTACCTGCTAAATGAAATCTTTTTTCTCCATCCCCAACCATTCAAGCGCCGCACCACTCAACACCATTTCCTTCTTCGCATCATCCCAATTCATTCCGCGTATCAAATCACCCGGAACATTTTCTCCAAGCGGAAACGGATAATCACTTCCCAGCGCAACACGATTTGCACCGAATTGATTCACCACAAAATCCAGCATGTTCGGATCGTGCACTAAAGAATCAATCCAGAATTTTCCGATGTAGCTTTTCGGATTTATTTTATTATCGATCGCAACCAAATCAGGTCTGCAATCGAAACCGTGTTGCAATCTTCCGACTGTTGCAGGAAAAGATCCTCCGCCATGCGCAAAAGCAATTCGCAAATTTGGTAAACGTTCCATCACACCGCCAAAGATCAGCGATGCAATTGCGCGTGTTGTTTCTGCTGGCATTCCCACGAGCCACGGCAGCCAGTATTTCTGCATTTCTTTTTCACCCATCATTTCCCACGGGTGAATAAAAACTGCCATGTCCAATTCCTGGCAAGCTGCAAAAATTTCAAAATATTTTTCTTCGTTCAGATTTTCCTGGTTAATGTTTGTGCCGATCTGGATTCCTTTTAATCCAATGCTTTTGCAACGCGCTAATTCCAGTATCGCCAGCTTCGGATCCTGCATCGGAATTGTTCCGAGACCGACAAATCGTTTTGGGAAACGCGTTACAATTTCTGCAATATGATCATTGAGGAATTTTGAAATCTCCAAACAATCATCTGGTTTTGCCCAATAGGAAAACATCACGGGCACAGTAGAAAGCACTTGCACATTCACATGATGCGCATCACATTCCTGCATTCTTCTTTCCGCGCTCCAGCAATTGTCTTCAATCTCGCGAAAGAATTTTCCATCATCACGGATCATCCGCGCACAACAATTCCGATGGCTATCGGAATGGTGATCGAGTTGAATAAATCCACCATACCCGAATTTTTCTTTCCATCCCGGAATATTTTCAGGAAGAATATGGGTGTGAATGTCAATAGAGAAATGATTCATAAGGAATTCAAGATTCAACATTCAAGATTCAAGATTAAAATTTCCAATATTGAATTTCGAATCTTGAATCTTGAATAATTAATGACTGCTCACTTTTACAGGTTCCGGAGGTTGCATTACTGTTCCGCATTTTTTGCACGTGCGTAATTCTTCGCTGCCGTAAAATTTTTCGAAAACACCCTGGAACTGGTTCTGAATATCGGTGAGCATGAAATGTTCTTCGTATAATTTTTCATTGCAATTTTCGCAGAACCACATCAATCCGTCTCGTTCACCTTCACGACGTCTTCTTTCCATCACCAGGCCGATTGAATTTTCACCACGTATCGGATTGTGCGGAACATTCGGAGGTAAAAGAAAAATATCTCCTTCATTGATCGGCACGTCAACCGCTTTCCCGTCTTCCTGGATGCGCACTTTTATATTTCCTTCGAGCTGGTAAAAGAATTCTTCACTCTCATTAAAATGAAAATCCTTTCGTGAATTCGGTCCGCCCACCACCATCACAATAAATTCAGTGTCTTTATACACCACCTTATTATTCACCGGCGGTTTAAGTAAGTGTCGATTTTCATCGATCCACTTTTTGAAATTAAAAGGGCGTGTTATCATGAGATTAAATTTTTGTCCTGACGAAGTTACTAAAAAAGGGGGCGAGGGGCGAAATAGGGACGTCGCACAAATGGAAAGAAAAAAGTTCATTGATTATTTCTCATAAAATTATTGTCAACGATTATATTTTCCGTCCCTCGTCCCCTTTTCTTTCCGTCCCTCGTCCCTTTCCGATTACCTTTGCCGCATGAACTTAGATCTTACCGGAAAACACGCGCTTGTCTGCGGAAGCACACAGGGAATCGGAAAAGCTGCTGCTATCGAGCTTGCATTGCTCGGCGCGAACGTTACGCTTGTTGCAAGAAATGAAGCGCGATTGAAAAATGCAGTTGCAGATCTTCCCGGTGATGGAACCCACGATTATATCATCGCTGATTTTTCTAATCCTCAAGCTGTCCGCGAAGCTGTTGGAAAATACCTGCACAAGGGAACTGTTTTTCATATTCTCATCAACAATACCGGCGGACCTCCCGGCGGACCAATCACAGAAGCAAAACCGGAAGAATTTGTGGATGCATTTTCAAACCATTTGTTGTGCAATCACATTCTTGTGCAGTCATTATTGCCGGGAATGAAAGCCGCAAATTTCGGACGCATCATCAATGTGATTTCCACTTCAGTAAAAATTCCTTTGAAAGGTCTTGGCGTTTCGAATACAATCCGTGCTGCAGTGGCGAATTGGGCAAAAACACTTTCAATGGAAGTTGCATCATTCGGCATTACGGTAAATAATGTTTTACCGGGCGCAACAGCTACGCAACGACTTGATTCTATTCTTGAGAATAAATCGAACAAAACAGGAATATCGAAAGACGATGCGGCGAAAGAAATGATCCATGAAATTCCTGCCGGACGGTTTGCTGCGCCTGATGAAGTTGCGGCTGCGATTGCATTTTTAGCTTCACCTGCAGCGGCTTACATCAACGGTATCAATCTTCCGGTTGATGGTGGTCGCACCGGCAATCTGTAGACAAATTCCCTCATATAATCGAAAAACTTATGCCAATCCCTCTTGACCCCTCTAATTTAGTGCGACCCATGAAACGAACCTCCGCTTTCATAACTGAATTCAAAGAGTTTGCCATGCGTGGCAACATCATCGACCTTGCTGTAGGTGTTGTAATTGGTGCTGCTTTTGGTAAGATCACTTCTTCGCTCATCAATGATGTTATCATGCCCCCGATTGGTAAGCTTTTGGGTAATGTGGATATTAAGGATCAACAATGGCTTCTGCAAAAAGGCATTGAAGAAATCAAATCGCCAACAGGGACAGTTATCCAGGCAAAAGTTCCGGAGATTGCGGTTCGTTATGGTCTTTTTATCAATACCATTTTTGATTTCCTCATTGTTGCGTTTGTTATTTTCCTCGTAGTAAAAGGAGTGAACAGGATGAAGCGCAAACAGGATGCAATCCCTGAACCTGTAGCAGAACCAACCAAAGAAGAATTATTGCTTACCGAAATACGTGATCTTCTTAAACAATCACATACCCCTGATTTGCTTAAACCATCAGACAACCCAATTAAATCTTAAAGAAATTATTATGAAACGCATTTTACTTTTTGCATTTATCCTGTTTCCATTCTTTGCTTTTTCCCAGGCACCTGCAGTAACTGATACGTTGAAAGTTAAAACAGAACCGTTGCCACGCCACTGGAAAAAAGGCGGAAACTTTGGTTTTAATTTTACACAAACTACCTATAATAACTGGGCTGCCGGTGGTGTGAATTCTCTATCTGGCCAATTGCTTCTCGGGCTCTATGTAAATTATAGAAAAGATTCCACTACATGGGAAAACAGTGGTGATTTTGCATTCGGACTTGTGCAGCAAGGCAAAGGATTCGTTCGTAAAACAGACGACCGGATTGATCTTACTTCAAAATATTCGCGTTATGCATTTAGTGATGTGTGGTACTATTCCGCATTGTTGGGTTTTAAAACGCAGTTCATTGAAGGTTATAATTTCCAGGGCGACACTGCACGTACACTTGTATCGGAATTCTTATCTCCTGCCTACACCATTTTAGCGATCGGGCTTGATTACAAACCAAACAAAAGGTTTTCGCTTTTCATCGCGCCTATTACAGGAAAAGTAACTTACGTAAGAAATCAGGAGCTTGCCGACCAGGGCGCTTACGGTGTGAAAGCGGCGGAATATGATACTTCCGGTGAGCGTCTTGTTCCGGGAGAGCATGTTCGTTATGAGTTCGGTGGTTATGTGCGCGCACAATACCAGGCTGAAATTATGACCAATGTAAATTTCAAAGCGCGTTTAGAATTGTTCACCAATTACCTCGATCGCCCGGAAAATATTGACATCAATGCTGAAACGCTGATCACGATGAAGGTGAATAAATTTATTACCGCTTCACTTGCTTCGCAGATCATCTACGATCATGATGTAAATATTGAAATCGATAATAGTCCGCGCGATGGGATCATCGATGGAAAAGGTCCACGCTTACAATTCAGGCAAGTGCTTGGTGTTGGATTTGGCGTAAAATTTTAAAGGGTACGAAAAACGAAATCAGGGTGAAAAGGCAAAAAACAAAAAAGGTACGACTCTTTTGAGGTTCGTACCTTTTTCGTTTTTCGTACCCCGTAATTATTTTGCAATCAACCGGAATCCTCTTCCGTGGATATTCATGATCTCAACGGTTGGGTCGTCTTTCAGGTATTTTCTCAACTTCGCGATGTAAACGTCCATGCTGCGTGAATTGAAATAGCTGTCGTCGCCCCAGATTGTGTTTAAAGCGAAGGAACGATCAAGCACTTCATTTTTATGCAACGCAAGCAAACGAAGCAGATCAGCTTCTTTCGAAGTAAGCTTTTGTGCTTTGTCGCCGAACTCCAGCATCTGGCGCGTGTAATCATATTTATAATCACCGATCGTGAAAAGCGTTTGCTCCATGTTGAGCGCTCCGCCTTTTGTTCTGCGAAGGATCGCTTTCAAACGCAGCAGCAATTCTTCCATGCTGAATGGTTTGGTGATATAATCATCGGCTCCTGCATTGAATCCTTCGATCGTATCTTCCTTCATCGATTTCGCAGTGAGAAACACGATCGGAATTTCGTGATTCACTGTCCTGATCTCTTTTGCTAAAGTGTAACCATCCTTTACCGGCATCATCACATCCAGCAAACAAAGATCAAACGTTCCCTTTCGGAACTGGTCAAATCCTTCTTTGCCATTGGTGGCGAGAACGGTGGTGTAACCTTTTGCATCGAGATACTCCTGTAAAAGGCGACCTAAGTTCGGATCATCTTCGGCAAGAAGAATTTTTGCTTTTGCTTCTGTTTCTGTCATGACAAGGAGGGTTTTTCGTCTAAAATATATGGCAACCGTACATGGAAATTACTTCCGCGCCCCGGTTCACTTTCTACCCAAATTTCTCCACCATGCTTTTCCACGATCGCTTTCACGTAACTCAAACCGAGTCCGAAGCCTTTTACATCGTGAATATTTCCGGTGGGAACGCGGTATAGCTTTTCAAAGATTTTTTTCTGTTGGTCACGCGAAATTCCGATTCCATTATCCTGCACACAAAATTCAATTCCGGTCGGAAGATCTTCTGTGTAGATTCGGATATTCGGTTTTTCCGGTGTGTATTTAATTGCATTATCAAGCAAATTGTAAATCACATTCTGAACATGTGTATGATCTGCGAAAATTTCAAACTTCTTCGCACGCAATGAGCAGGAAATCTCACCACCCTTTTTATCAATCGCAAGCTGAACACTTCCTACAGCCTGCAAAATAATTTCATGCAGATCAATATTAATTGGCTTGAGCTTGAAATTGCCTTTGTCGAGAAGTGCTGTCTGCAAAACATTTTCTACCAATACACCCAATCGTTTATTCTCTTCCTTGATCATGGTGAGATAACGATCGGTTCGCTCTTTTGTTTTAGCGATTGCATCATCTCCTAAAACTTCGCATGCAAGTGAAATGGTAGAGATAGGAGTTTTCAGCTCGTGCGTCATGTTGCTGATGAAATCATTTTTGATCTCCGATAAATGTTTCTGGCGGAAAATAGTTGAGATGGAATAATAGAATAACAGGATGATAAAAAGAATAAACATTGCCGAAAGGATCAGCATCAGCCACATTGAACGCAGAATATAGCCCTGCTCATTCGGAAAATAAATCGAAAGCATGCGGGGCTGCGAAAAAAGATTGTCGGCAGTAAGCGCAACACGATAACGGCTGGTGATCAAACTATCCTGGTAAGCGTTTCCTGAAGGATGTTTGATATCAAATTTATAAACCGGAGAATTTAAAATCGCATACACATAACGTGTATTGATTCCGCGGCTCATCAGCTCATTGCGCAAAAGCGAATCAACTAACGAAGTATCGAGAAAATTTGAAAAGTCATTATACACATTGATATGAATAACCTCATCAAATAAATTATTGAAGATGCCCGGTACTGAGCTGTGGTCAGTTTGCGGATTCATATTCGATGGACGTTCTGCATTGGCCGCGATATTATTGGCGGTCATTGCATGATTATGCTCACGCGATAATGTATCACCCGGATAGCTTCTTGTTCGCGAGCTCGTTTGTTTATTTCCACCGGAATCAGAAACGAATTCTTCGTACACATTTACTTTTCCGGTTTGTGATTTATACGGATTAGTAACAAAACTCTGCCGACGATAGCTAAGCTTGCGGCGTAAACGTGAACCCGTTTGATTGTGGCTGTAATTTCTCGACACTGCAATCATTGCCTCACGAACATCCTGCCCGAAATGCTCTCGCTTCTGATCCACCGCCCCGCTGATCCAATAATACTGGATCACACAAAGACCGATCAAGGCGGTACCTGCGAGAAATGTGATAAGTTTAGGCGAGACAATTTTCATTCTTAACAAAATTAACAAACCCCTTCCCCTTCTGCGAGTGGTTAACATTCTTTAACTGAGGAGAAAACGAATGAGATAAATATGAACGGGCATTAGTTTCTACATGTATACTTTACGTAGAAAATAAAAAACGGTCCCAGGGTTGAGACCGTTTTCACCAAACACAAGGGAAGTTTAAAAATCAGAAGTAAGAAAACCATTTCAGTCCCCGGTGTATCAAGCCCGGACTTTAATGACTTCCGAAATCCAAACTCAGTAATTTGACTTATATCGATTGTATTGTTGCTTAATGTTGAGGATACAAGTTTACGATGCATTGATTCGCGAAAAAAGACGTTTATATTATTTTCTTACCCGTTCAAAATACCTTAATAAAGCAATGAATACAGATAAATGAAGGAAAACGAGAATGAAAAATTACCTTTGCAATCTTCTATGACAAACCACCCGGGAATACTTTCCATTAAAGATTTTACCTACGAATTACCGGAGGATCGCATTGCGCGTTATCCTGCGGAAGAAAGAGATGCTTCGAAGTTGCTGATCTATCGTGAGGGAAAAATTACAGAGAAATTATTTTTTCAGATCAAGGAAGAAATTTCTGAAAATACGTTGCTCGTTTTTAATAATACACGGGTTGTAAGAGCAAGAATTTTCATGCAACGTATCAGCGGGGCGACAGTGGAAATTTTTTGCACGGATGCTGCTGATAGCTCTGTCAATTTTGTCAGGATGCTGCAATCGAAAAAAGAAGTGGTGCTGCGCGCGTTTATCGGGAATGGGAAACGATGGAAGGATGATGAAGCGTTAGTGACAAAAATTAATTCGGGAGAAACGGAAATCATTCTTAATGCTACACGCGAAGGAAATGCAGGCGATCAATCTGTGATAAAACTTTCGTGGACGCCTGACGATCTTTCCTTCGCAGAAATCATAGAAGCTGCAGGAAAAATTCCATTGCCACCATATCTCAACCGAGAAGAAGAAGTGGTGGATGAAGAACGTTATCAAACAATTTACGCGCAGCATAATGGTTCTGTGGCTGCACCAACGGCGGGATTGCATTTTACACCTTCTGTGCTCAAAACACTTGAAGCGAAAAATATCAAGTTCGAAAATGTTACGCTTCATGTTGGGGCCGGAACATTTAAGCCCGTGAAAGCAGAGCAGATGAGCGATCACGATATGCACCGTGAGCAGGTAATTATTCCGCGAGCGCTGATTGAAAAAATACTGCTGCAAAAAGATGCGCCCGTTATTGCAGTCGGAACTACAGCGTTGCGCACACTGGAAAGCATTTATTGGTTCGGCAAACAAATCATAACGCAGCCCGGCCGGCATTTCGATTCGTTATTTGTCGGACAATGGGAACCGTATGACAATTCTCCCGAAGTTCCTTTGCCTGTGGCATTACGTGCAATTCTTGATTGGATGCAGGAAAATAATCACAGCGAGCTGACAGGATTCACGCAAATTTTAATTGCACCCGGTTATTCGTTTAAAGTTGTGGATGCATTGATCACGAATTTTCATCAGCCACAAAGCACCTTGCTCCTGCTTGTTTCCGCTTTTATCGGTGACGATTGTAAGCGCGTATATGACTACGCATTGAAAAATGATTTTCGTTTTTTAAGCTACGGTGATAGCAGCCTGTTGTGGAAAAAATAATTTTCTTCCTGATTCATTTTTCCGCTTGTTAAATTTCCCCTACATGTGTTAATTTTTTTAGCACGCATTTCCATTCTCTATACTTTAGAGCATGGCCCGGCAAAGCCAAATACAATTTTCAATTCCTGAACCGTGTACTGTTCCCTGGAATGGAATGACTGCTGTTGACAAAAATCAACGGTATTGTTCGTCATGCGAAAAAGTGATCACCGACTTTTCGAAAATGAGCGATGATGAATTAATGCTTCACTTTCGTCATAGCGGTGGTAATGCCTGCGGAAAATATTCGAAGGCACAATTGAATCGTCCTTTTAATCTTCTTCCTGAAAAATCTGGTAATGCAAAATGGTGGAGAACACTCGCGCTGATTCCATTGACATTTTTCGGAAAACAATTAAAAGCCCAATACTTTGAAGTGATTCATAATGCAAATACTCCTGATACTTCACAGTTAGCTAAACAACCGGTTTTACAAGCAGATTCTTCTTTAATAGATTCAACTTCCCTGAGCGATGTTGTTGTTCCTGCGGCTGATTCGATTTTACATTTAGCAACAATGCCTCCTGATTCCTCACGGTTACAGTATGTTTGGCTTCCTTCTTCCCATCCTGTCATTATAACTACTATTTGCATTGATACCTGGTTGACAGATTGGTTGGGTAATGGGATTGCGGTTTATATTAGAGAACCGGATTATAAAACACCAAATATCATCAGCGATACATTGCGTAAAATACTTATTGGGTGGAAAAAATATTCTCCTCAACTACCAGGAATAGATACGCTTCAAAATACAGAAACCGAAAAACATCTTTCTGCTCAAAATCCATATCACGACCTCAGTGAAAAGCCAAAGGAAGAACCAAAACCACAACAACCTGCATTACCTGCTTCAACAGATCTGTTAGCAATACTTCCGAAAGACGAACGTAAATACAAGCGAACCTAAATGACACGGCCAACACATTTACAAATTGCAATTCCGCAGCCATGTCATGTTCCCTGGGATGGAATGTCGCCTGTGGATAATGAACGCCGGCATTGTTCTTCCTGCGATAAAGTCATCACCAACTTTTCTGCAATGAGCGATGATGAATTGATGTTGTATTTCAAACATAGCCGGCAAAATCTTTGCGGAGTATTTTCAAATGAACAGCTCAACAGGCGGATAAAATTGCTTCCTGAAAAAACAAGAAAAGCAGGTTGGTGGCGAGTGCTTGCGCTGCTTTCACTTTCATTATTCAGCAAGTCGGCAAAAGCGCAATATGTGGATTATGTAAATGCAGACAAACAATCGCATTCGCAAATTGATTCTATTATTAACCCGGTAACGCTCGAAAATAAAGTTGACTCTGTAGAACTTGCGAAAACAAAAACAGATTCAGTTAATATTGCGTCAGAACCGCTGACGAATAATGTTCTTCCTGCGGATTCCATAATTACAAATGTGCTGCTGCCCCGTCCGAATATTGAAATGATCGCAACGGGCGGACCTTACGTTATGATCATGGGCGCCATTTGTGTCAGTCCTAATGAAACTTTCGTACCGTTTAAAGAAGATGCTTGTATCGATATGAAAAACAGAAAGCCTGACATCTGGCATTTAGGAATATGGGATATTCTGTATCATAAATCATGCACATTATTCATGAGAAATTCGGAGCTTAATGAGTCTGTCAACCTTAAAGCACTGGCAGCTCTTCCGGAAAAACCAAAACCGGAAAAACCTGCATTGCCCTCTTCCACAGAAACTTTGGCCATTCTTCCCTCTCAAGACCGAAAAAACAAGCGGACTTAACTATTTCCTCTCCATTTACCCCGCAAAGCATTTTAGCAGCAGCGAAATCAGCAGCAATTCTTAACTTCGCTCTCGCTTTTCCTCATGCGCAAAAAACTCATTATTTACGGAATCATTTTACTGCTTTGCGGAAGTGGCTATTTATATTTTCGCGCAATCGGTGCGGGAATACGCGTAAATGATTTTCATCCGTTCGCAAATTATAAATCTCCCGACAAAACAATTACCGTCGATCTCACCGATGCCGTTTATAAAGGCATTGAGATTCCAACAGTAAAACAATTGCCGGGAGGAAAATTCACATTTACTTTCAATGTGAAAAATCAATACTTCACGAAGCGAAAATTGTACTACAAAATTTATTACCAGGACGAAACGTATAAATTTCCTGAGTTTGAAAAAAGCGGGAAATTCAATTACGAACATTCGTATGCTGTAAGAAATTTTTACGGAAGCTGGGGAGAGATTGACCACGGATTTAAATCAACAAATGAATTAAGCTGGGGCGATGAGCTGACGATAACTGATTCATTTCGCATTGTCGGCAACCCGCGGAATGAAGAAGTGTATTTTGGTAAGGACGATCGCGCCGGATTATCTGCGTTGAAAATTTCCAACATGATCAATTACATCCGCAGTCAGCCGAACTGGATGAAGGAAGTGGAAAGAAAAGCGCGCGCAAATGGTGTAACGCAAGATCAACAAGTGTACCGCGATGCAATCTGGCAAATTGATAATAATCGTAAGCTCGAAATTTCAAATAACCGCTGGAAAAGAAATCCGCGTACAGGAAATTATAAATTTATTCTGGTAGTAACTTCTGAAAGCGGGATGAACGAGCTTCCTGCTTCGATCAGGAATATTACGGAACGCGAAACCGGTGGAAGATTTATCAATCCGTTTTATTATTTCCTCTACGGACCCGGCAGTAAAAACAATGCAGTGAATGTTGTTGTGGCCGAAGAGCAGCTTGTTGTAAAAGCAAAGCTCGATCCCGGTGCTGGCGTTTATGTAAATCCGTTTGAATTGATGCAGTCGGGAATTGACACCACTGCGTATTGCGAAACCTGCGGAACGGATAGCATGGCATATCGCAAATCACAATTCATGCAGTATTTTTTCTACGAAGACAAATCACATATTCTGCCTATCATTCCTGTTGTTGCTGATGTTGTTGGAGAAAATTATACGCGTGCGCAGTACGAAGAGAACAAGAATAAATATCCGAAAGAAGAGCGCGTGCAGGATTATCTGCGAAGCACAACACGTCCTTGCTCAACAGTAAAAGTTGATCCGGAAGAACATTCCATCACACTTTCAAATCCGGGAAATGATGCGCCACCTTATCGCAAAGAAAACATAGGAGTAAAATCGCGTGTGGGTTTTACCTATGGAAAATTCTCTATGTGCATCGCATTTCCTGAGTTGCTTTCCGAGGATCATGTTTGGAATGGATTGACGAATGCGGTTTGGCTCTTGTACCAGGATGAAGAAAAATGGAACAGCCGCCGCAGCTGTGAAGGCGGATATATTCCGAAAACAGATAACCGCGGAGTAAAAGCTGCACGTTATCCAATGCAAAGTTATTCCGAGATCGATTTTGAAATTATGAAGTCGTCGCGCAACTGGCCGAAATCTTCTTATGGCGATAAGCCGCAGCCTGCCGATGATAATATTGCGAATACAGATAATATTGCCGTTGCTTGCACGAATTGGGATTTGGCTTGTCGCGAGCCGAAAAATTATGTGACAGGAATTGTTCCGCTCGTTTTTGAAAACAGGAAATTTGATTTGCACCGCTGGGATTCATGGTACCAGGCACTCACGATTAAAACGCCGCAGCCAAATGCAGATCTTTTTAAACGACCTTTTTACTGGTACGAAATTGAATGGACTCCCGATCATATTGTTTGGCGCATCGGTCCTGATAAGCAGCATTTGCGTGTTGTAGGTTACATGGACAATACAGTAACTGCTGTTCCTGATAATCAAATGATCCTTGTAGTAAGCCAGGAATTTCATGATTCCGAATGGTGGGTTCCTGCACCGTATGATCAGAGAAATATTCCTTATCCGAAAAAACCGCTGACAGGAAAAATTCTTGCAGTGGAAATAAATTAGGAGCAGTTATTGCAGTTCATCATTCAGTACTGACTAACAAAACCAATTGTGAAAAAAGATATTGAACGTCCGGAAGTAGAAGATATCGCAATGGCAATCGTGCTGGAAGAAAAAGATGGAGAAAATATCTGGAATGTTTTTCTCGTGAATCTTCATATTGTTCCGATTAAAAATGTCATTGTCACTTCCAAAGGTTACGGTGAATTGAATGGTGAAGTAAAAAAGACTTCTGTATTGCGTCATTTCTTCGAAGAGATTCCAGATCTCGAATTTACACGTGTGGAACCAATCATGGAAGATACATTCGGATTGACAAATGAATATTGGGTAAGCTTTTACATCGGCGATAAAATTTACGACAAGCAATATATTTTTCTTCCCGAAACAATCAACCCGAAAAATTTTACAAAAGTTCCGCTGCTGAATGTGGAAGGTGTGATGATCAGGTGAGATTTCATTTGATAAGATGTTGAAATTTTACATTGGCGAATTGCATATTTAGAGCCATATTTGCTTTGGTTACAATTATGTAAAATTCATAGCAATGCTCTCTTCCCTCAACCTTGAATGCATTCTCTTTCTCGACATTGAAACTGTTCCCGCGTTTCCAACTTATTCCGATGTTCCTGATGATTGGAAAAAGTTGTGGGATAAAAAATCGCAGCTGATCACAAAAAGCGCTGACGATACGCCTGAAAATTTATACGGTCGCGCAGGAATTTACGCTGAGTTCGGAAAGATTATTTGTATTTCTGTTGGCTTCCTGAAAACGGTTGGCGGCAAAGAACAATTCCGCATCAAATCATTTTATGGTCACGATGAAAAACAGGTGTTGCTCGGCTTCGCGGAATTATTGAACAAACATTTTTGCGGTGCCGATCATCGTTTATGCGGGCACAACGGAAAGGAATTTGATTTCCCCTGGATCGCACGACGTATGATGATCCATGGAATAAAAATTCCTGCTTTGCTGAATACATCCGGCAAAAAACCGTGGGAAGTAAATCACCTCGATACAATGGAAATGTGGAAGTTCGGCGATTTTAAAAATCATACTTCACTGAATTTGCTTGCAGCATTATTCGGCGTACCAACTCCGAAAGATGATATCGACGGCAGCATGGTACATAAAGTTTATTACGAAGAAAAAAACCTGGAGCGAATCGTTACTTATTGCCAGAAAGATGTGCTGACGGTTGTGCAAATTTTGAAAAAATTTCGGGGAGAGAATTTGATTCCGGAAGAGTGTGTGATGATTCAATAATATGAAGCCAGTTCAAAACAAACCTTCCAAATTTGTATATTTGTAGGCAAAATAACAGTATGAAATCTACCTCACTTAAAAAGCAATTGCATAAATCCATTGATGCAATGCCTGACGAAAGTTTTCTCGAGGCTGTGTATGCAATGTTTCAAACATATGCGTCAAGCTATGGGGGCAGTTATGAACTTAGTTTATCCGAAAAGTCTATCCTTGATAAAGAACGAAAATTATATAAGTCCGGAAAAGGCAAAAACCATTCAATTGCTGCAGTAAGAAAAATGGTTTTGAACGAATTAAAGAAATGAACAAAGAACTGGTTGTTCGCGATCTCGCTGCGAATAATTTGTTGCTTGCATGTGCATGGTATGAAGAGCAACAACAAGGATTAGGTGTGTCATTTTTAGATGAATGGGAAAGAACCTTAGAATTTCTCAGCCGTTATCCTGAATCCTGCCAAAAGACATATAAAAACTTTCGGTTGTTGGGTTTAAAGCGATTTCCTTATGTAATTATATTTGAAAATGAGCCCGAAACCGTCGTGGTCTATAACGTCATTTATGCCGGTCGTCAACCTAAAAAAAGATTTAAAAAAGAATAGTAATTCTTTCTGTGGTAAAACCTGCTTTTAATAACGCGCCTCTGTCTGCGCAAAATAGAATGTTGTAGAGTCACCACAGGCATAGTACTAAAAAAAGCGTCCCGATATATTTACCGGGACGCTTCTCAATTATTTTTCAAAATCTACTTCTGAATAATCAATTTCCCTTCAGAAACTTTCCCATCCTCAGTAATAAACCGAACCAAGTAAGTTCCGTTTGCAAATTCATTCACATCAATATCCTGTTTATTGCTTGTGATATTTTCAGTTTTTACAACTTGTCCATTCACATTCATAATTACCAATAAACCTTTTTCTTCTGTTACAAAAGAGAAAACTGTTGTTGCAGGATTCGGATACATGCTGAAGACTTTAATTCCTTGTTCTGTGATTCCAACACAAGCGTCAACACTGATGTTATCTGTTGCTGATGCATCACAACCGTTTGCGTCCGTAAACAGATAAGTGATTGTAGTTGTTCCTGCACCGGCCACTGTTGGATCAAAGCTGCTTCCTGTAACTCCTGTTCCATTCCATGTTCCTCCTGCGGGTGATCCGCCTGTAAGCGCAAGATCTGCATCGTCCAAACAAATTGTAGACGCCGACAATGAAAGTGTCACCACAGGAATCGGGTTTACTGTTATTGTAATTTCATCTGTATTCGTGCAGCCATTCGCATCGGTTCCTGTTACTGTGTATGTATCGGTTGCAACAGGCGTGAAAGCAATATTATCAGTTACGCTTCCTGTCCATGTGTAAGAAGTTGCGCCGCTACCGAAAAGTGTAACCGGTGAACCGTCACACACTGCCGTTTGCGAAGCATTACCTACAACAAGTGGAGCTGCATTAACAGCAATTGTAATAACATCGGTATCCGTGCAACCATTTGCATCTGTTCCGGTCACTGTATACGTATCAGTTACTGTTGGATTGAAAGCAACATTATCAGTAACTGAACCTGTCCATGTATAAGAAACAGCGCCACTTCCTGTAAGCGTAACCGGCGATCCTTCACAAATTATACTTGCTGTGCTATTCGCAATAACAGTTGGAAGCGGGTTAACCGTAACAGTGATATTGTCTGTAGCAGTACAACCATTTGCATCTGTTCCGGTTACTGTGTACGTATCGGTTGCAGCAGGATTGAAAGCAACATTATCTGTTACGCTTGAAGTCCATGAATAAGAAGTTGCACCAGTCCCTGAAAGTGTAACAGCATCTCCGTCGCAGATTGTAGTTGCTGTTGCATTGGCGATAACAGTCGGAATTGGATTTACTGTAATGGTGAAGCTGCATGTAGAAGTGTTTGCTGCCGGATCAGTTGCGGTATAGGTTACTATATATGTTCCTGATGCTAATGTATCGCCGGTTAACGGACCGCCTGTTTGTGTAACGTTTACGGTAGAACAATTATCAATAGCAGTTGTTGTGTTTGCAAATGTTACAACACCTGCACACATTGTAAAATCCGCAGGGCAATTGCTGATAGCCGGAGCTTCATTATCGCTTACGGTTACAAGAAAGCTGCACGATGATGAATTTCCGAATGCATCACTTGCTGTAAATGTGTTTGTCGTGATACCAACAGGAAAAGTTGAACCTGATGGAAGTCCTGCTGTTTGGTTAAGTGTTGGTACGGATGTGGTATTAATTCCGATAACAATCATTCCATTTCCAACTCTTGTTCCCTGCATCATTGAAGGATTGGAAGCAATCGGAAGAATGTATCCGCTTCCACCACCGCCACCGCGACAATTTCCACTTCCGGCACCACCGTACCATCCGCCGCCGCCGCCATAACCTTCACATCCGCATCCGGAAGGAGCACCACCCTGGCCAAAACTTCCTGCAACAGATGGATTATTAAATGACACACAAGTTCCGCTTGCTCCCGGACCTGTTTGTGTACCACCTAATCCACCCGGATCAGCAGTTGAATTTCTGTAACCATCGCCACCTGTTAATCCGCCGCCTACACCACCAACAACATGTAAATTGCTCCAATATCCTGCGCCGCCACCACCGCCGCCAACAATAATTCTGTCGTTTAAGCTTGTGCCACCCTGGCGAACATCCGTTCCACCGCCACCACCTTTTCCAACACCTTCACCATTTCCACCGCCATTAAAACCACCGGTGATTGAAGTTGCTTGTCCACCGACGTATAAATAAAGTGTTTCACCCGGTGTAACAGGAAAATCTGCTTTGCTGTAGCCACCGAAATTGGTATTGTTCACCCAATTCGCGCCGCCCTGTGCTCCCCAGGTTTCAATGGTCAGCATAGTGACTCCTGAAGGAACAACATACGTTTGCATGGAGCCTGAATAAATAAAAGTATCTGTGGCTGTTATGACACAAGTAGAGCTTACGTTTGGCAGATTATAATTTACAACTGTGCCACAGGTTGATGCATCATTATTCACTGCAATGTTCGCAGGACAATTAATGGTAAGGCATTGCGCAGAAAGCTTAACGCATAAAACAGCGAACACCGAAAGAGTAAGTAAGAGTTTTTTCATTAGGGAAAGTTTAGTAAGGGAATTTAGTAAAAAAATCAATTCTATTTGGAACCTGAAATTTTCTTTTCAATTGCGCTGGTAGAATATCCATCAACAAATTCAATCGTCACAACTTCACCACCATTCTTACTCACAAAATCAGAACCTACAATGTATTTTTTGCTTTTCGGATCTTTTTCTTCCACACTATAATCAGCGCCTTTCACTAAAACATCAGGACGCACAAATTCGATGAGCTCTTTTGGATTTTCATCATCGAATAAAATTACTGCATCCACAAAACCCAACGCAGCAACGACCATCGCACGTGATTGTTGATCCTGCAACGGACGATTCGCACCTTTGTTCAATAATTTTACTGAAGCATCGCTGTTCAATCCCACAACCAGATAATTTCCCTGGTCTGCAGCTTTTGCTAAATAATCTACGTGACCAAGGTGGAGAATATCAAAACATCCATTGGTAAAAACTACTTTCTTTTTGAAATAGTGCATGCGCTCAAGCAGATGTTTGATTGACTCGCGTGTGTAGATTTTGTTCTTGATGATTTCAGTATAATTCATTTTGAAATGCGGTTAAAAAATGGTTTGAAAATAACTGCTACTCCGAAAAAAATAATGACCGTCGCAACTTGTGAGCCCCAGCTGAGCCATGCATACGATGCTGCTGCCTGCGAACCTTCTTCAAGATTCAGAAGAATGGCAATAATTCCTGTTACAATTACCTGGTAAAGACCGATGCCACCGGGAGTAAATACAACACCGAAAGTTCCGAAAAGTAAAATCGCCAGCGCATCGTTCATGCTCATGTTTTCAGTTAGCGGAAAGCACCTGAAGCAAAAATAAAGCGCAAGCAAATAACCGGTCCAGATAAATAACGAATGAAAAATAAACCAACCGGGCTTCGGCACTTTACGAATGCCGAGGATACCTTCCTTAACGCCTTTGAAAAATGCACCGACTTTCCCGCTGAAAAAATTCCTGATCTTTTTCCGCAGCATAAACATGGCAAGGAAAAAAACTACGCCGCAGGTAAAAAGAATGATCATCGCATTCGAATTATCCGAAAGCGCTTCAATTTTTATCTGTGCAGGATTCCAGATATATTCCAGCCATAATTTTTGCAGCTGTGAAAATTGTAAAATGAGGACGAAAAGAAAAACAGTAAGCAGACAAAGTGAATCAACAATTCGTTCAACGACAACTGTTCCGAATGCTTCACTGAAAGGAACGTCGTCTGTTTTTTTTAATAATCCGCTACGGAATACTTCGCCTGATCGTGGTAATCCGTAATTAGCGAGATAACCAACCATCACCGCATAAAACCGATTGCCGAGTCCTGCTCTTTTACCTAATGGAATAAGTAATTGCTGCCAGCGAATGGCGCGACTCATATGAGAAAGTGCGCCGACAAAAACAGCAAGAGCAAACCATTTATAATCTGCCGTGCGCAGCGCAGTGAAAAATTCTTCTTTTTGTGTTTCGTTAAATCCACTGAATTGCCAATACATCAGCCCGATGCCGAGGCCAAAGAAAAGAATGAATTGAAGCGCCTGGCGAAACTTTGGATTCAAGCTTCAGGATTTTAATTGGTTGGTCTGCGAATCAGGAAAAATAACCAGTGGCTGGAAATTTTTTGCTTCTTCAAAATCCATCGTTGCGTAAGAAATGATGATCACTTCATCGTTCGGATTGAATTTTAATGCGGCCGGTCCGTTAAGACAAATAACACCACTTCCGCGTTCCCCTTTAATTACATAGGTAATGATGCGTTCACCATTACGGTAATTAAAAATATGAACTTGTTCGTTTTCGATCAGGTTAGCTGCGTCCATCAAATTCTCATCAATGGTAACACTTCCGATATAATTAAGATCAGCTTGTGTAACGCGGACACGGTGCAGCTTGGATTTCAACACTTGAATTGTCATAGCGGGGACAAAGGTAGAAATAAAAAAAGTGTGAAACGGGCTGAATAATGAGACGTGGTTTCACCCGGTTTTAGCCAGTTTTTCTTAATTAGCATTTATTAAGAATGATATTTTTTTATGAAACGGAACTCCTGGAACCCTTATGAATGGCTGAAAATCTTATGCATACATAGGTTTTACTAAAATTCGCAAACGGTTTTTCAGTCAATCTGTCAGTGTTATTGAATTACCTTTCGGAACCCTGCGTGAACAGGCCCGTATAATTCAGCCAACGAATAATGGCTCGGCTTGCAAAAATCGGTTCATTGTTTCCACAAATGCTACACAACGCGGTTTTCATTTCCTATCTCCCTTTTGCAACAGTGTCACTTCAGACCTGTTGTATAAAAGCAGCGACGACTGTAGCGCAATTCCCGGAACATTCCAGCTTTTTTTTATACGATGTTCCTATCGTATCACATCCCCTTTACTTACCTACGCTAAACTAATATGGATCCCAAAAAAGAAGTACGAAAGAAACTGAATGATCTTTACTATAAGACAGAAGAGATCAGGAAAGAATTAATGTCGCTTAATACACTTTTGCAGGAGAGTAATTTTTTTGTTGAGAAACCAACTTACACACCACCACCGCCGCAATTCACTCCCCCGCCCCAACCATTCATTCCACCACAACCGCACTATCACACGCCGGTAGTTCCGCCGCCGGTGCAACAACCTGTTATTCCTCCTGTTGTTACACCAATACTTCCACCGATTGTTCCTCCTGTAATTCCTCCTCCACCTGTGCAAATTCCACAGCAAAAAATTATGGAAGACAGAAAACCGTCAATGCAAAAACAGCCCGGACTTCCACCTCTACAACCACATTATGTTCCACCGGTGACTCCGCCAAACAAAGAACCTGAAAAAGGATTTTTTGAACGTCATCCCGATCTTGAAAAGCTGATCGGTGAACGTTTGCTCACGTTTATCGGTGTGATCATTCTTGTTATCGGCATCGCTTTCTTCGTAAAATTTGCGATCGATAAAGAATGGATCAATGAAACAGGAAGAACTGCGATAGGAATTTTGTGCGGTGGTATTTTGCTTGGATTTGCTCACCGACTAAGAAAAAATTTCGAAGCATTCAGCTCCGTGCTTGTGGGCGGCGGTATTGCCGTTTTATATTTCACAATCTCGTACGCGTACCAGGTGTATCATTTATTTCCGCAAGCCGCCGCGTTCGGAATACTTATCGTGATCACAGCTTTTACTGTTTTGCTTTCGTTATCCTACAACAGGAAAGAGCTGGCCATTTTCGCAATCGTCGGCGGATTTTGTTCTCCGCTGATGGTTTCAAATGGTTCAGGAAATTTGCCGGTGCTTTCAATTTACATGCTTATTCTTGATATCGGGATGCTTGTGCTTGCGTTTTATAAAAAATGGAACATTGTAAATATTCTCAGCTACTCCTTTACAATTTTACTTTTTGCAGGCGCGCTCAAGAAAGAATTAAATGCTCCTGATCCGCAATATATTACTGCGTTGTTTTTCGGCACATTATTTTATCTCACTTTCTTCGGGATGAATGTGGTGAACAATGTGCGTGCAAAAGCGAAATTCTCTGCATTTGAAATTCTTGCTTTGCTTTCGAACACCTTCCTTTATTATGCATGCGGATATGTTATCCTCAAAGAAATGCATGCCGAAGAGTTTCACGGTTTGTTCACGCTTCTTGTTGCGGTATTCAATTGCATTTTCGCATTCTTCCTTATGCGCAGACAAGAAGTTGACCGCAACTTATTTTATTTCCTTGTCGGTCTTGTGATCACGTTTGTTTCACTTGCCGGACCTGTGCAGCTCGATGGAAATCACATCACACTTTTCTGGGCAGCTGAAGCAACGCTATTGTATTTCCTCTACCAGAAAAGCCGTATTGCTCTTATAAGTTATTTCTCTGTTGCGCTTACATTGATTGCCGTTCTCGGATTAGGCTACAATTTCATAACTGTTTATTTCGATGTTCCGTCCAATGCGCCGATCATGCGTATGATGATGAATAAAGGATTCATAACAGGAATCGTTGTCGTGCTGTCGCTGATTGTAACTTCTGTTTTGATGAAACGTGAGAAAGAAGAAGATATAGTTTCAGGATGGAGCACCATCGGCTACAGGCAATTTCTTAATGTAACTGCAGCATTACTTTTATTCCTCACCGGATTTTTTGAATTGCGTTATGATCTGCATGTTAATTCAGCACCGGAATTTGCGCTCTCGATTTATTACACTACGTATACCGGATTATTTATGCTTGCATTGTATTTATCCGCGCGTCCGTTGAAGCTGAATTATTTTTTCAACCCGGTTGGAGCAATCGGCGTATTGTTGATGATGGTGTACGGATTTGTTCCGCATCTTTCAACACTTGATGCGCGCAATCATTTTCTTCTGAATGTCGGCGATGGCAAAAATGCATTCCTGTTTCACTATGTGTATGCAGGTGTGATCATTGCTTTCACTTTCCTTATTTATCATTTCATTAATAAGCGCGAAGATTTCAGCAAAGGATTAAAAGATGCTTATTTGTGGCTGCTTTGTTTTACACTTGTATTTATTGCGAGCGCAGAATTAGATCACTTTTACATCATGGCGCAATTTACACCGGGCGCAGGATTTAACGAGATCACGCAGCTTTCTTCGCTGAGTCATAAAATCGGGTTTCCGATTCTTTGGGGAATCAGCTCTTTCATTATGATTGTTATCGGGATGAGAAAAAATATCCGGATGCTGCGGGTTATCGCGTTGGTTTTATTTGCGGTAACAATTGTAAAGCTGATCTTGCTCGGAATTTACGGTGAATCGCAAACAGGAAAAATTCTTGCCTTTATCATTTCAGGTGTAATTTTATTGCTTGTTTCATTCCTTTATCAAAAGCTGAAGAAGCTCGTGCTAGAACAAGATCATCCAACCGAAAAAAATGAAAGCAATGAACAAGTCAGCTAAATTTCTTTTTGCGTGCTGCTTTGCATCTTCGTTTCTGACTGCGCAGGTTTTTCACTGGGAAAGTTCTGTAGATGCAGTCAACGCTGATGGCTACTACAGGATACTTCTTCAGCCTGAAGTAACGTCAAAGCTGTCAACGGGTTTTTCTGATGTCCGTCTTTACGACCAGGAAAATGTGGAAACACCTTATCTCATTTATAAAGATGAGGCGACAAAAGGTGTTGATCGTTTTGTAACGTACGAGATCGTTGACAAACATTATGCAACAGAATGTTGTTCGCGCATCACCGTGAAAAACAGTTTGGGAAATCCGATCGATCATATTGTGCTTGAAGTGAATAATGCGCAGGCTAAAAGAGAAATGACGCTGACAGGAAGTTACGATGGCGTGCACTTTTTCGCGCTTGTCGATCATTTTACTGTTTCATCTTTCGACACATATCATAAAGGTGCGCGCAAAACAACAAGCCTTCTCCGCTTCGATTTTCCATTGACCGATTATAAATATTATCGTTTCAATTTTGATGATTGGACCTGGTGGTGGCACAATTACGAGAATCCTGTTTTTATTGTTCGAGCAGGATATTTGGAACCAACTTTTATTCCTGAAGAATGCCTGGAAATTCCCAAAGCCATTCTTATGCAAACCGACAGTGCTAAGAAAAAGCAAAGCTACATCCGCATTTCTTTCGCCGACAGCCAGTATGTTGATCACTTACGGTTTTCAATTGTTGCAAGAAATAAATCAGGCGATTATTATCGTGCGGCTTCGCTTTATCAAATTGTTGAAACGACTGAATCAGGAATAAAAAAAGAAAGAGAAGAATTTATTTCATCCACCATTTTATCTTCTATGAATGCGAATGAAATAAATCTCGGAAGGATGCGAATAAAAAATCTTGTGCTGCGAATTAATAATGATGACAATCAGCCGCTCATTATTGATACGGTCCGCGCATTCCAGGTGAAACATTATCTCGTGGCGGAGCTGGATAAAAACAAACGTTATTTTATTCGCTTCGGAAATGATTCTATTCCTGCACCGGTTTATGATCTTGCTTACTTCAAGGATAAAATCCCAGCCAGGCCGGAAGTCATTAAATCAGGAGCAAGAAAAGATATCGCAGGCAAACCAATCGTCGCAAAAAAAATAGCCGATCCGGAAAAAGCAGCCGAAGAAAAACGTCTGGGCGAAACCATCTTCAAAGACAAACGCGTGATCTGGGGCGCAATCGGAATCGTAATCCTCCTTCTCGGATTTATGACAATGCGAATGTTGAAGGAAATGAAATCCAGGGAAGAGAAATAAAAAAATCTGGTAATCTGTTAATCTGGTAACTGGGTAATTTAAAAAAATGAAATGGGTTGCGGGATTTACTTCTGCAACCCATTTCATTTATTCTTAATGCTTTTATTTTCCACTTCTCAATTACCCAGTTACGAGATTACCAGATCCCCGTAAATGAAAAAGCTTCCCATTTCTGAGAAGCTTTTTTTGGTTGACCGACCAGGGCTCGAACCTGGACTCTTTTGGACCAAAACCAAACGTGTTGCCAGTTACACCATCGGTCAAAAAGCAAAACTCGCGTTCTGCGGGCGACAAAAGTAATAACAATATACATTTTCACAAAATTTCATTTTTGTCTTTGCAATTTAACAAGACCTTAAGACCTGAATTTCCTATCTTCGCCCGCATATTTGTTGAATCTTATCGTAAATCCATGACAGCCAGGTATAAACTGCTGAATAACGTGTTAGGCTTGATCATTTTTGTGGTCGCCTCCATTGTCTACATTTCTACTATCGAGCCAACCGCAAGCTTCTGGGACTGTGGTGAATACATCGCCTGTAGCTATAAATTGGAAGTTGGTCACCCTCCGGGAGCGCCGACTTTTCTCCTTATAGGACGACTTTTTACTCTTTTTGCGGGTGATCCGAAATTTGTTGCGGCATCCATAAATATTATGTCAGCCCTGGCCAGCGCCGGAACAATTTTATTTATGTTCTGGTCAATTACCATGCTCGGCCAAAAACTGATCAAGGCAATGAACCAGGAATTTACTGATGGCCGCATGATCGCTGTTTTGGCGAGTGGTGTAGTTGGAGCAATGGCTTATTGCTTCTCCGATTCTTTCTGGTTCTCTGCTGTTGAGGGCGAGGTTTACGCAATGTCATCTTTCTTTACCGCCCTCGTTTTCTGGGCCATCCTGAAATGGGATGCAGATGATACGCCGAGAGCTGACCGCTGGATTGTTTTCATCGCTTACATGATGGGACTTTCTGTCGGAGTCCATTTATTGAATTTGCTTGCTATTCCTTCTATTGTTTTCATCGTTTATTTCAAAAAATTCAAAAACCCGAACCGCAAAGGATTAATTATCGCTTTATTGGTTGCTGTCGGATTATTAGGCGTTGTACAAAACGGAATTATTCCCGGTATCGTTTCAGCTGCTGCGAATTTTGAATTGTTTTTCGTGAATTCTATCGGACTTCCATTTAATGGCGGAACAGTAATTTATTTCCTCCTTCTTATTGGAATGATCGTTTCAGGATTAATGTACACGACGCGTGGTGAGAAAAAAATGTACCAGGTATTTATCGGAACAACAGCGGCATTTTTCTTCTTCACTTTATTAGGCGCTTTGATGTATGGAAAAATTCTGCTGCCATTCGTTACTGCTGCAGGTGTTGCTTACCTTATTTACCGTTACCGCAATCACCGTGTTGTTCTTAATACAGTAATTCTTTGTTTCACTGTATTGCTCATAGGTTATTCTACCTTCTTCGTGCTCGTTATCCGTTCACAGGCGAATACACCGATGGATGAAAATAATCCTGAAAATGCGATCAGCTTGCTTGCTTACCTTAATCGTGAGCAATATGGTGACTGGCCGATTTTATACGGACCTTATTTCAACGCACCGATCGCGGCAGAAAATTATGCGGATGATGGAAATCCGGTTTACGCACAAGATCCAACTGCAGGTGAATATGTAATTATTGATTCGCGCAAGCAGACTGTTTATAATTACGCGCCTGAAATGTGCACCCTCTTCCCTCGTATGTGGGAAACGCAATCGCATAAAGCATTGTATGAAAGCTGGAGCAACTTCGCGAAAAATAATACAACAGTAGAAGTGATCGACCGCAATACCGGTCAGCCGAAAAAAATGAAGAAGCCTACATTCGGTGCCAATATGAAGTATTTCACTTCGTACCAGCTGAACTGGATGTACATGCGTTATTTCTTATGGAATTTCGCCGGCCGTCAGAATGATATCCAGGGAAGCGGAACAGGAAATGCAACAGATGGAAACTGGCAAAGTGGTTTTGCTGCGATCGATAAAACCGATCTCTCCAAAGCGCCGGAACGAATGAAGAATAATAAGGCGAATAATAAATTTTACATGCTGCCTTTATTCCTCGGATTGCTTGGATTATGGTTCCACTTCAGCCGCGACTGGAAAAATGCGCTTGTTGTAACGCTGATGTTCCTTTTCACCGGGCTTGCAATTGTTGTTTACCTGAATCAATATCCGAATCAGCCACGTGAGCGTGATTATGCATATGCAGGATCTTTCTACGCATTTGCTTTCTGGATCGGCTTCGGTGTTTATGCGTTGTATGATCTTATTGCACAATATTTAAAAGTGAAACAGGTTGCTGCTGCCGGTATGGCCGCGGTAATGGGTTGCACAATTCCATATGTGATGGGCGCGCAGGGATGGGATGATCACAATCGTTCTAACCGTTACACAGCACGTGATTTCGCAGGAAATTATTTAACTACCTGTGATAAATATGCAATCCTGTTTACGAATGGTGATAACGATACATTCCCATTGTGGTACGCACAGGAAGTAGAAGAAAACCGCACCGATATGCGCGTGCTGAATTTATCACTGCTCAATACAGATTGGTACATCGACCAGGCAAATCGTAAAGCGTATGATTCTGATCGTGTTCCTTTCTCTCTTGCAGGACCAAAAACACGCCAGGGTTCATGCGACCAGGTTTATTTCGACCAGGCATTGTTCGATCGCGAAAAACCGAAAGAAGCAAAAGCAATGAGCGCGCGTGAGCTGATCGACATGATCAAGAATAACGATCCGCGTGCATTGAAAGTAAATTTTGGCGAAGATGATAAAGGAGAAAGCTATCCTGATACATTATTCGTGCTTCCTTCTAACCGCGTTTATATCCCGGTTGATAAAGCAGCAGTAAAAGCAAACGGAACTGTTCCTGCTAATACTCCAGACAGCCTGATTCTTGATCGTGTTGAGTGGACCATTAACAAACAGTATTTATTAAAAGCTGATTTGATGGTGCTTGATTTGCTTGCAACAAATAACTGGAAGCGTCCTGTTTATTTTGCTGTAACTGCAGGAAGCGATTCTTACCTCGATCTTGATAATGTACAGGTACCGGGCAGAAGTCAACCATCCAGCTATTTCCGTCTTGAAGGACTTGCTTATCGTTTGGTTCCGATGTTAGGCGATCGCCAGAGCTTTAACGGAAGTGTGCTTTGCAATACCGATATCATGTTCAATAAGATCATGGGTGTTCCCGGCAATAAACAATTCCCTGGTTTCAAATGGGGCGGATTGGAAGACACGACGAAGAATATTTACATGGATGAAAATAATCTTCGCTTCACCACGAACCAGCGTTTGCAAATGATCACGCTTGCAAATTTCCTTAACGAAGAGAAAAAATTCGACAAGGCAATTCAAGTGCTTGATCGTTCGCTTAATGTAATGCCAAAGAAAAATGTTCCTTATGAACCGTTGATGGCTTACATGGTTGACGCATATTACAATGCAAGCGCAGATGCTAAAGCGAATAAGCTTTCCAAAGAGCTGTTCGATCAGTGCGAAGCGGAATTCATTTACTACAGCAGTCCGGCCCTTCAGAAAAATTCAGGCGGATCTTACGATGGTGAAATCGGAAATCTTCAGCGTGCATTGCAGATGCTTCAGAATTCTGCAAGCATGAACGACCAAACTGATCTTGCTAAATCGTATGCAGACCGTATGGCAAAACTCCAGGTACCGACTGCAGAAGAGCAGCAAGGTGGTGGTCGCCAGCGCATGGATAACCGTGCTGCGCTTGATTCATTCATGAAGCAGATGGCGCGCGATTCTACTAAAATGGCTGATTCAATCAACGCAGCAAAAGGAGTGAAAAAAGCTAATAAAAAGTAAGCATGCAGCTGCTGGTTCGTCCGCCTTATTTGTTCCGGAAATTATATCCCGGCGCTATTTGGAGGATGAGCAAAACAGAAAAGAAAATATTTTTAACGTTCGATGACGGACCAGTGCCCGGGGTAACTCCTGAGGCACTTTCTGTTTTAAGAACGTTTGGTATCAAAGCCACTTTTTTTTGTGTCGGCCATAATGTAGAAAAGCATCCTGGAATTTATCA
Source organism: Bacteroidota bacterium (assembly GCA_031412295.1). Lineage (GTDB taxonomy): Bacteria > Bacteroidota > Bacteroidia > Palsa-965 > Palsa-965. The sequence continues at coordinate 58,650 of JANOCU010000031.1, read as the reverse complement.
GCAGATCCTTGATGAAGGTCATGCTACAGCAAATCATACTTTTCATCATGTTGATGGCTGGAACACTCCTACGAAAGAATATATCGATGAAGTAGAACGATGCTCACAGTTTGTTTCCTCCGGATTATTTCGACCGCCGTATGGAAGGATGCGTCCGCCACAACGAAAAGTAATTCAGCGAAAATTTAAGATCGTGCTTTGGGATGTGCTGACGTATGATTTTGATAAAACGATCAGCGGAGAACAGTGCTTGCAATTCGCATTAAATAATTCGCGCGAAGGATCGATTGTAGTTTTCCATGACAGTGAAAAGGCGAAGGAAAAAATGTTGTATGCGCTGCCGAAATATATTGTGGAGATGAGGGAGAGAGGGTTTGAGTTTGGGACTTTATAAGACTCCGCGTTTAAATTGTTGCAAAGAGAAATTCCCATCTCGATTTTTTCTAACGCAAAGGCGCAGTGGCGCGGAGGAAGGCGCGGAGAAAATGCTTTTAAATTTTCCGCGTTTCTCTGCGACATCGTGCCTCCGCGTTTAAATTGTTGCAAAGAGAAACTCCCATCTCGATTTTTTCTAACGCAAAGTCGCAGTGGCACGGAGGAAGGCGCGGAGAAAATGCTTTTAAATTTTCCGCGTTTCTCTGCGACACCGTGCCTCCGCGTTTAAATTGTTGCAAGAGAAATTCCCATCTCGAGTTTTTCTAACGCAAAGGCGCTGTGGCGCGGAGGAAGGCGCGGAGAAAATGCTTTTAAATTTTCCGCGTTTCTCTGCGACATCGTGCCTCCGCGTTTAAATTGTTGCAAAGAGAAATTCCCATCGCGATTTTTTCTAACGCAAAGACGCTGTGGCGCGGAGTAAGGCGCGCAGGAAATGCTTTTAAATTTTCAGCGTATATCAGTGTCCTGCAACTCCGCGTTTAAATTGTTGCAAAGAGAAACTCCCATCGCGATTTTTCTAACGCAAAGACGCAGTGACGCGAAGGAAGGGGCGGAGGGAATGATTTAGCCAAACAAATTCGTCAGCTCATTATAATAAAAAGGCTTTTTCACTTCCGGAACATTATTGTCTTCTGTTCTCGAAGTAACAAGCTTAGAAACGGAATGCGCTTCGAGCAAACCATCTTCAAGCGGCTGCATGAGCTGCTGAATTTGTTCCTTCTCTAAATCTTTTTCAATCCACTGCATCATCTTTTCTTTCGGAAGAATAAGCGGCATGCGCATTTTTGAATTGTGAATCTCGCTCATCAATTCATTCGCCGGTGTGGTAACGATCGAACATGAATCAATGATCTCTCCCGTTTCCGTATTCACCCACGATTCATAAATGCCGCCCATCGCAAAAACAGGCTGATCTTTTAATTGGATATAATGCGGGTACTTCTTTTTGTTGTACGCTTTCCATTCATAAAAACCATTGACAAAAATCAGGCAGCGTTTATTTTGTATGGAAGTGCGGAAAGAAGGTTTTTCAAAAATAGTTTCGGATCGAGCGTTGACGGTCATCAATCGCATTTCTCTTGCCTGCGCTTCATCTTTGCACCAGGATGGAATTAATCCCCAATGCAATGCTCGTACACGCTGATGATCTTCCTGCAGCATGACAGGAATTTTTGCAAAGGAGAATGCGGAGAGGTGATGGTAGAGTGTTGTCCAATCGTCCACGTTTACATTTGCAGCGAGGAATGTTTCAAGTTCGGGGTTGGATGGAAGGGCTACGCTGTTGCACATGGGAGGAATTCAACATTCAAAATTATTAGGATTTGAAATTACGGAAATGTTTCTGTAGGAATATTGATTTCTGTGCTGTAAATTAAAATTGTTCAAAGCTATTGGTTACCGTTACCTTTAGCAGAATGAAGGACAGCGTAGAAAAACAAAGAGCGTTTTTTAATTCAAATAAAACAAAAGACATTGACTTCAGGATTCAGCAACTTACAAAGCTGCGAAACCTGTTAAAGGATAATGATGCTTTACTGAACGAGGCAATTTATGCGGACTTTAAAAAATCAGCCTTCGATACGTTCACAACTGAACTTGCTTTATTATTTATCGAGATCGATAAAACAATAAAGAATTTAAAAAAGTGGTCAAGGAGAAAGAGGGTGAGAACGGACATCGCAAATTTCCCTGCCAAAAGTTATATCATACCTGAACCATTAGGCGTGTGCTTAATTATCGGGGCATGGAATTATCCGTATCAACTGGCATTTTCTCCTGCAATAGCTGCCATTGGTGCCGGGAATACAGTGATTCTGAAACCGAGCGAATTGCCTTCTGAATCAAGTAAGGTTATGGCGAAGCTGATCAATGAAAATTTTGATGCTGCATTTTTCAAAGTGATTGAAGGCGGCATTGATCTAACGACAGAATTGCTGGCACAACGATTTGATAAAATATTTTTTACCGGAAGCGTTCCTGTTGGTAAAATTGTTTACCAGGCTGCAGCAAAAAACTTAACACCGGTAACGCTGGAACTCGGTGGTAAAAGTCCTGCAATCATTACAGACGACAGTCATTTGGATGTTGTTGTCAAAAGAATCATTTGGGCAAAATTTCTGAATGCCGGACAAACATGTATTGCACCTGATTATGTATTGCTGCCCGGATCCCTTGAGCAACGATTTTTAGAATTGGCAAAAAAGGAAATTGAAAAGGAAAAGTTTTCAATCCAGAATGGAAATTATGTGCAGATCATCAATGCGAAAAATGTGAATCGTCTTGCCAATTTACTCGATAAGGACAAGATCTATTATGGTGGGAAGTATGATGAACAATCAAGAAATTTTGAGCCTACACTGATGCATCATGTGAATTTTGATGATAAAGTGATGCAGGAAGAAATATTCGGACCGATACTTCCGGTTATTATTTATGAATCGCTCGATGTTGCTATTGCGAAAATCAAGGAACGTGATAAACCCTTATCGTGTTATGTTTTTACTTCAAGCAAAGAATTAAAAAATAAAATTTTAAGTGAAATTTCATTCGGCAGCGGCGCAATAAATGATGCGATGATGCAAGTCACTAATAGCAATATGCCATTTGGTGGTGTAGGAGCAAGCGGCATTGGTTCTTACCATGGTGAATATGGTTTTAAAACATTTTCGCATTACAAAAGCATATTGGAGAAACCAACATGGTTTGAACCCGGACTGAAATATTTCCCACATTCAGCACGTAAATTGCGATGGGTTAAGTTTTTGATTGGGGCGAAATGATTTTTTATTATCGTTGACGTTATCCAAAGGAAAAATCCAGGCTTCGTTACCTTATTAAACAAGTACCAATGATTAAAATCATCAGAACAAGCTCCGACAATCTGGACTTTGTTAATCTTGTAAAACACCTTGACACTTACTTAGCAGAAAAGGATGGGGATGATCATTCGTTTTACGATCAATTCAATAAACTTGACAAAATCAAACATGTAGTTATTGCTTATGAAAATAACATACCGGTTGGTTGCGGTGCAATAAAAGAATACGCCCCGGATAGTATGGAAGTTAAACGAATGTTTACCACTCCCGGAAGCAGGGGAAAAGGAATCGCCACCAAAATTCTTACTGAATTAGAAAATTTGACATTTGAATTGTCTTATGAAAAATGCATTTTAGAAACCGGAGAAAAGCAATTGGAAGCAATCGAACTATACAAAAAGAACAAGTACCAACGTATTCCTAACTACGGACAATACGCTGGTGTACAAAACAGTTTATGCTTCGAAAAAAGAATAAAACAATAAATGCGCAGGTTCGGCGAAACCGAAACTTTACTTACACCCGCGGATCACTCCTAATCGGTAACCGCGCCATCTTATCCACTTCAATAGAAGGAAATCCAAACTCCTCTGTCACCTTTCCTAGGATCAGATAAACACCCACTCCCGTAAACGGATACCTGCTCAGCGAGGGTGGAAAATTTACGGTGTCGAAAAAATTTCCTTCTTCATCGAGAAAGGTTCCGAAGGCCATGTACTCGCCACGCACTGTCGTTACGCCTTTGTACGCAACGTAAAGACCCATGATGCGGATTTTCTTTCCAACATATTGCATCAGATCATTTGCGAGACAATCTCCGCGCTGTTTTGTTTTCAGCATGTCGAAGTACGTCATCGTTACAGGAAAATCCAGCAGCTCTATTTCATCATACGCATCTTCAAGCGGATTCATCGCGAGCGCAGGTAATTCGTACGTCTTACCGGTGATGGTAAAGAGCATCGCTTTCTCGGCGTACTTCTTTTCGTTGAATTGTAAATGTGCATCCCAAAGCATTTGCCGTTTGTTTTTTCCGGTAAAACGAAATGCATCGATGCGAATGAGCGTGATCAATTGCTCCAATCCGGGTTGCACGCGGCGGATAAAATCTTCGAGACTTACAAATTCACCATCGTGACGTGCGGCTTCAATTTGTTTTGAAATTTTTTCTTCCAGGCTTTTGATGTGCACGAAGCCGAGATAAATATCCGTTCCGTAAATCGTGGTGTAGGTGGTGCTTTTTTTTACGCAGGGCAAATGAATTTTGGCGCCGGTCTTTTTCGCTTCATTCACATAGACACGCGTATTGTAAAATCCACCGAAGTTATTGATCACCGCGACCATAAACTCCATCGGGAAATACGTTTTCAAATACAGGCTTTGATAGCTTTCCACCGCATACGAAGCAGAATGTGCTTTTGAAAAGCTGTACCCCGCAAACGATTCAATCTGTCGCCACACTTCCTTTGCAACCACATCTGCGTAACCCTGATTTTCACAATGCGCAAAATATTTTTCGCGGATCAATTCAAAATGATCTTTGTCGCGTCTTTTTCCACTCATCATTCTTCGCAGCACATCCGCATCTGCAAGATCGAGCCCGCCGAAATGATGGCCGACTTTTAAAACATCTTCCTGGAAAACCATCACACCAAAAGTTTCCTTCAGCTGCTCTTCCATCACGGGATGCAGGTATTGCACTTTTTCAGGATGATGAAAACGTTCGATGTAGGCACGCATCATCCCGCTTTTTGCAACGCCCGGGCGAATGATAGAACTCGCTGCGACAAGCGTGAGGTAATTATCGCAATGCAATTTTGAAAGTAGCCCGCGCATAGCAGGACTTTCAATATAAAAACAACCGATGGTATCGCTGGCAAGCAATTGTTGTTTTACTTTTTCATCCGTTTTGAATTTGTCAACATCGCTCACATCGATTTTAATTCCGCGGTTTTGCTTTACAAGATCTGCGCATTCTTTAATATGGCCGATGCCGCGCTGCGAAAGAATGTCGAGCTTTTCGAAATTGATATCTTCCGCGAGATGCATATCAAATTGTGTGGTTGCAACTCCTTTCGGCGGCAGATCGAGCGCGGTGTATGCGGTGATCGGCTCTTCAGAAATTAAAATTCCGCCTGCGTGAATGGAACGCGCGTTTGGAAAATCTTCAATCGATTTATAAATATTCATTACTTCCCTGCACAGCTCATTATCATTGAGCGGTGAAGCCGGATTTTTAATCAATCGGTCAATTTCACTTTTGGGAAGTCCGTGCACTTTTCCCATTTCACGAATGATAGAACGATCTTTGAACGTCGACATCGCGCCAAGCAAAGCAGTATGTTTTGGTCCGTAACGTTTAAATATATATTCGATCACATCATCACGGTCTTTCCAGGAATAATCGATATCAAAATCAGGCGGCACTTTTCGTTTCGGATTTAAGAAACGTTCAAAATAAAGATCAAGCTCGATCGGGCAAACATCCGTGATGCGCAAACAATAGGCGACAACTGAATTAGCACCGCTCCCACGTCCCACATGATAAAATCCGCGGCTCATCGAATAGCGAATGATATCCCACGTGATCAGGAAGTAGGCAGAAAAACCGAGACGGTCGATGATCTCTAATTCTTTTTTTACAAGATAAATCGCTTCTTTATTTTTATTTCCATAACGCAATTGCATTCCGCCATAAGCTAATTTTTCCAACAGCTGCTTATCATCGCGTGCATTGCCCGTGTAGGTTTTTTTATTTTTTACGGAGAGGAAATCAAACTGGAAGCTGCAATCATCAGCAATGCGTTTTGTGTTTTCAAGCAAATGTGGCAAGGCAGCATAAAGCTGATCGAATGCTTCGCGGGAAATAAATGAATCGTCGGGGCTTGCAGTTTGTGAAGGCTGCACTTGCGAGAGAAGGAGATTGTGATGAACAGCGCGCAGCTTTTGGTGTGTGGAAAACTGGACCGCGTCCGCAAAAGAAACAGAGCGTAAGGCAAGGTATTTTTTCTGATCAATTGTTTTTCCCATTCGCAGCTTGTTGATCAGTCGCGGAGGAATCCCGACATATTCATTTTCCTTGAGATCATGCGGATGATTTTCATAGGGAAAAATGACATAACAATGCGTAAAGTTGGGGCGATCAGGTAATTTTTCGGAATTGAGATTGCAATGTGTGCGCAGCTCATTGATCTCCATGAACCCGGTTTTATTGCGGGCCACTGCAATGTATTTTACTGCATCAGCTTCGCGGAATTCCATTCCTACGATGGGCTTCACGCCTTCCCTGTTACAAATTTTTACAAACTCCAGCGCGCCGGACGAATTATTGATATCAGTAAGTGCCAGTGAATCGTATCCGTTCTCTTTTGCAAGCTTAACTAATTCTTCAATAGATAAAGTTCCGTAGCGCAAGCTGTAATACGAGTGCGCATTTAATAACATAAAATAAATTTCAAAAAATAAATCGGGTCAAAAAAATTGGGGTCAAAAAATATATGCTTACTGGTATTTACTTCTTCTTTTCTCCTCTTCTTTTCTCCTCTTCTTCCCGCTCTTCCCTGGTGAGCGTGCTGATGCTTTTCATAATCGCATTATCGCCAAAACGATTCCTGATCCTGTCCATCGCCTGGTAAAGCTTGATCTTTTCTTCCGTATCATCAAACAGGTTAATTTGATTAAAGCCGGAAACAATATGGCTGAATTTTACACCAATCAAACGAATGAGCACGCGGCGCGAATAGTTTTTTGTGAATAATTCCAGCGCTTTTTGCAGCAGCACATGGTCCGAAGCTGTGTACGGAATTCTTGCCTGGAAAGTATGTGTCTGAAAATCGGAATAGCGTAATTTAATTGTAACGCAGCCGCACACTTTTTTTTCTTTCCGCAATTTATATCCAAGCTCATCCACCATCGTGACAATGCTGCGGTGAATTATTTTAATATCGGTTGTGTCTTTATCGTACGTATTTTCAGAGCTGATGCTTTTGCGCTCGGAGTACGGCTCAACAGGATTATTATCAATGCCATTTGCTTTTTGCCAGATGCTGGTTCCGTTTTCTCCCAGCACTTTCTGCATCATTTCCGGTGGCATGAGCTGTATCGTTTCTACACGCTCAATTCCCATATTGCGCAGGATCAAATACGTTTTATCACCGATCATCGGAATTTTTTTGATCGACAACGGCGCGAGAAAGCTTTTTTCATTTCCTGCTTCAATTACCTTTTCTCCATCCGGTTTTGCTTCACCGGTTGCTACTTTCGAAACGGTTTTATTCGCCGACATTCCGAAAGAAAGCGGAAGACCTGTCTGTTTAATAAGGTGCATCCGTAACTCATGCGCCCACTTCGAGCTTTGCATGATGTACTTATCCATGCCGGAAATATCGAGGTAGTGCTCATCAATGGAAGCTTTCTCCACAACCGGCGCGCGCTCTTCAAGAATTTCCGTTACGATGCGCGAATATTTCGAATACTGATCCATATCGCCGCGTACATATGTTCCGTGCGGACAAAGCTGTTTTGCCATGCGGATGGGCATAGCAGAGTGGACGCCGAATACGCGCGCTTCATAGCTGCAGGAAGCCACAACGCCACGATCAGAAGTGCCGCCGATGATAACAGGCTTACCAAAAAGCGTGCTATCGAGCAACCGTTCAACGGAAACAAAAAAGGAATCAAGGTCCAGGTGGACAACCGTTCTCTCTTGCATTGGGGGACGAATACAAAAACAAACAATAAACTAACTAAAAATAATGGGTCTATCTAAAGGTACGACATTGCGGAGGCGATGTCAAGTTGTAAATGAAGATGGAGTCGGAATTTTTGTGCCCTGAATTCATATCTTCTTCTGCATCAGGACAAACGCAAGTTGTGATTTACTGGTTATCTTTGCAGCGCTTTATCGGTTTCGTAGTTCAATGCCCGCCCGACTGAACGAGACCATTTCGGAGATTAAATTATAGCTCAGTCGTTCGGGCGGGCCCGCCCGACTGAACGAGACCATTTCGGAGATTAAATTATAGCTCAGTCGTTCGGGCGGGGATAGAATAGAAGTTTCCTAAACTTTTGATATATGAACTTCTTTGCTTATGTAATTAAAAGTATTGATCATGACTTTTTTTATAAAGGACATTGTGAAAATATTGAGGAGCGTCTAAAGCAGCACAATTCGGGAACAACGAAATCAATAAAAAAATACATCCCTTTTCAATTAGTCTATTTCGAAATTTTTCCAACTCGTGATGAGGCTATTGAAAGAGAAAAATACTTTAAATCAGCCGCAGGAAGAAGGTTTATAAAGAGTAAGCTATCTTTGCAGCAATAAATTCAGGTTTCGTAGTTCAATGGATAGAATAGAAGTTTCCTAAACTTTTGATGCAGGTTCGATTCCTGCCGAGACCACAAAATTTAGTTCTTAGTTCTTTCAGGCTTCATAGTTCAATGCCCGCCCGACTGAACGAGAACATTTTCGGAGATTAAATTATAACTCATTCGTTCGGGCGGGGATAGAATAGAAGTTTCCTAAACTTTTGATGCCCGCCCGACTGAACGAGGATATTCTTCGAGATAAAAGTATTATTCAATCGTTCGGGCGGGCAGGTTCGATTCCTGCCGAGACCACAAAACAAAAAGAGCATTTGCAATTGCGGATGCTCTTTTCTTTTCCTACCGCATCACATTTCATACAACAATAATCTTTAAGACTAAATGAATAGAAATTCTAAAACAACTCCTCATTGGCCAAACGGTTCAAGACTTGTAATTTCTGTATCAATGCAATTTGAAACAGGCGGACAACCAGAAGGTGCTGAAAGTCCTTTTTCCGGTAATCCTTTGCCATTGGGTAATCCCGATTTACCTGCAGAAAGCTGGTATAGATACGGAGCAAAGGAAGGCGTATTCCGAATGCTTGACCTATGGAAAAAACATGATATTAAAGTAACTTCTCATGTGGTTGGTGCGGCTGCAATTAAATATCCTGAAGTTGCAAAAGCGATTGCTGATGGTGGACATGAAATTGCAGGACATGGATTTGCCTGGAATAATCAATGGAGCATGTCTTACGCGGAAGAACTTGAATTTGTAAAAAAAGGTATTGACACTGTTGAAGCGATAACAGGCCAGCGAGCTGTTGGATACAATTGCAATTGGCTCCGACGCAGTCCGAATACTTTAAAAGTTTTACAGGAGTTGAATTTCCTTTATCACATCGATGACTTAAGCCGCGACGAACCGTTTCTGACGAATGTGAAAGGGCAAAACTTTGTGGTAATCCCATATACACTGCGGAACAACGACATTGCGAACATCGCAGAAAATCACTGGAGCCCGGACCAGTTCTTAGCACAGCTGAAAGCAGAGTTTGATCAACTATACAGCGAAGGTGCTGATAAGCGCAGAATGATGAGCGTAAGTCTCCATGACAGGATTGGAGGAACACCTGCTGTTGTTAAAGTTTTAGGCGATTTTATTAAGTACGTGAAAGAACACGACGGAGTAACATTTATGAGAAAAGATGAAATAGCAAATCTTATAAAAGACGACCCAAAAACGCCTGTTGACAATTCAGAGGAAAAGTATAACCAATAAAATTGGTAACCGCGGACAGGTTTTAGCGTTAGTCAGGGGCATAAAAAATCCCCGTAATTTCTCAGTTGAACTGAGGATTTACGGGGATTTTTATTTTAGTAATTTGGGCAATTTCACCGTTAAAAATTCATGAAGCCCGATTGCAATCACTTGTTTGCTCAGCGGATAAGAAGCGTCTGCTGAAGGTGTAATGATAAAATTATGCTTGCACTTCAGGTCTTTCAGGCTTTCTGTCATTCCCTTTGTAATAGAAGGCGAATGTGTAAGCTTGATTTCTATACAGGCAAGCGGTTTTATTCCTTTTACCAAAACCAGGTCCATCTCACTTCCGTCCTGCGTGCGGTAAAAGAATGCCTGCATGGTGTGTGGCAATAATTGAAGGATCTGTTCAATGACATAACCTTCCCAGGAAAACCCGACTTGCGGATGAACAGGAAGATCAGCGCTTTTGAAAATATCCAACAGGTAATGCAACAAACCACTATCACGCAGGTATACTTTCGGACTTTTCACCAATCGTTTTTTTGTGTTAACGAAATAAGGCGAAAGTTTTCTCACCATAAAAGCGCCTTCGAGATGATCGAGGTAACGATTAACTGTTGTGGGTGAAACATCGAGTCCTTTTGCAAATGAGAGCGCATTCCATACGCCTCCGTGATGATGTGCGAGCATGCGCCAGATGCGAAACATCAGCTGGGGCGAAAAGGAAGTTCCGAAAAGTGAATTCAGATCACGCTCTACGAATGTGCGCACGAAACCATCCATCCAGTTAAAAGCGGCATCATCCTTTTTTTCAAGGAATGCATCCGGGAATCCACCACGGAACCAATGCTTTTTTTGCGTTGCGACATCCGCATCAAGCTCGACCAGGTTAAAGGGTGCAGCATCGATGTAAAAAATTCGTCCTGCTAATGTTTCGGATGTTCCTATTACCAATTCCGGCGAGGCAGATCCCAATAGCAGGAATCTTCCCGGCGTTCTCTTTTTATCGATCAGCGAACGCAGGATGGGAAATAATTCCGGCAGGCGCTGCACTTCATCGATGATGATCGTTGTGGCATCGAGCTGCTGAATGAATAATTCAGGATCAGAAAATTTGCGAAGATCGGCGGGACTTTCCAAATCAAAATAAGCTACATTTTTAGAAGACTTTTTTTGAAAGGAAAGTGCTACTGTTGTTTTTCCGCACTGTCGCGGACCAATCAATCCCACAGCCGGAAATTGCTTCATCATTTTCAAAACGCGGGCTTCGATATTCCTGACTATCATAATACGAAGGTATAAAAAATCCCCGTAATTCCTCAGTTCAACTGACGATTTACGGGGATTTTTTTAGGGGTATTTTTCGAAAAATGAAGAAATTTCCCACGTAGTGTGGGCGGTTTTCACTGCTATTTTTTCTTCAGCAGCTCTTCAATGCGCAATAAGCTATCCCTTATCTCCACCATTAATTCAGGGTTTCCTGCAGTTTCCTGTTTTTGTTTCAGGAGGGAACGTTGTTCAAGAACTTTCATCCTGAATTGATGCGCATCAATAACTCCAACAAGTCGCATGTGATTTCCATAATGTTGCGCGCCTCCTGCTGTTTCAACTTTAAGAACAGCTAAATTAAAATGACGCAGCAACGGACCTTCGATGAAAGAAACGTCCTGGATATTTTCCAGTGGAATTGTTTTTTCAAATTGAACAATAATCCCTTTTTTGAAGCGAAGATTTTTTGTGCTGAGCACACAATCAAGCTTATCAAAATAATGACGGCTGTACCATTGTCCAACACCACAAAGCCAAATGATCATTAAGGGAATTCCGACAACAGTGATTAGTAAAAATCCGGCTACATACAGAAGAATGTAAATTCGCACGGCATCGTTGAATGTTGCTTTGTGAATGATTTGTTCTTCCGGTTCTGTCATCATCTGAAAGATTAAGAAAGTTTCATCCTTTCATTTCAAAATGTGCACATTTGAAATTTGCACATTTATTTTACCGTGCTGCCATTATTAATTCCATCCTTATTCGGCGCGACAAAGCTTAATTCACCTTTATCATTCTCCGCCATCAGGATCATTCCATTCGATTCAATGCCCATCATTTTACGTGGCGCAAGATTGACAAGAATGGTTACCTGCTGACCAATGATATTTTCAGGAGAATAATATTTTGCAATACCACTAAGCACCGTTCGTTGATCAATGCCGGTATCGATGGTTAATTTCAAAAGCTTATCGCTCTTTGGCATTTTTTCGGCGGCTGTGATTGTGCCGATGCGAATATCCATCTTTGAAAATTCATCGAAGGATGTTGTTTCTTTTTGTGGCTCCAATGGATTTACCGGTTGTGTTTTGGCTGCTGCATCCGCTTCTTTTTTTGCGGCTTCCTGCTCCTGCTGCTTTTTAATTTCTTCCAATCGTGTATGTTGTTTTTTCAAAAGTTCAGGATCAACTTTTGCGAACAGCATGATCGGTTCATTCAGCTGGTGTCCGGCCGGAAGCAAATTGGTATTGCTTGCGTTCGTCCATGTCATTGCGCCGAGATTTAACATGCGGCGTAATTTATCTGAAGTGAACGGAAGAAATGGCTGACATAAAATACTAAGGTTGGCGCAGATTTGCAGGGAAACATTCAGGATGGTTTTGACACGTTCTGCATCCGGATTTTTCCATGGCTCGTTATCGGATAAATATTTATTTCCAACGCGGGCGAGATTCATCATTTCCATTTGTGCTTCGCGGAAACGATAATTTGAAACTGCGTTACCGATCTTTTCAGGGAACTTTGAAATTTCCTGCAGCACAAGCAAATCTTCTTTCGTGTATTGTTTTGCCTCCGGAACTTTGGATGCGAAATTTTTCTGTGTCAGCACCATTGTGCGATGAACGAAATTGCTGAACACTGCAGCAAGCTCATTATTCACACGCGCTTCATAATCGTTCCAGGTAAAATCGCCATCAGATGTTTCGGGAGAAATTGCAGTCAATACATAACGTAATTCATCCTGCTTGCCTGGCATTTCCTCTAAATATTCATGCAGCCAGATCGCCCAGTTGCGTGAAGTGGAAATTTTATTGTTCTCGAGATTTAAAAATTCATTTGCAGGAACGGATTCAGGTAAAATATATCCTTCATGCGCCATCAGCATCGCAGGGAAGATCAAACAATGGAAAACGATATTGTCCTTGCCGATGAAATGTACAAGCTTGGTTTCTTTATCCTTCCAGTACATTTCCCAATTCGCACTCTGAGGTTTTCCACCGTAAGAAAGCGTATTCCGTGTTTCAGGCTGTTCAAACCATTCTTTACTCGCAGTGATATAACCGATCGGTGCATCGAACCAGACATACAACACTTTTCCATCAGCATTCGGCAACGGAACTTTTACGCCCCAGTTTAAATCGCGCGTCATTGCACGTGGATGTAACCCGTTTGCAAGCCATGATTTACATTGACCCGAAACATTTACTTTCCATTCTGCATGACTGTTGATGTAATTTTCAAGCTTCGGCTGCATTTCATCCAATGGCAAAAACCAATTTGTCGTTGGCTTTTTCACAGGAACAGTTCCTGATAAAGCAGAGTGCGGATTTATCAATTCATCAGGACTTAAATCAGAACCACATTTTTCACACTGGTCGCCGTATGCATTCGGGTTTTTGCAATTCGGGCAAGTGCCAACGATGAAACGATCGACGAGAAACATTTTTGCTTCTTCGTCAAAATTCTGCTCTGTTGTTTTCTCGCGGAAATATCCTTTGTCGTAAAGTGTTTTGAAAAAATCGGAAGAAAATTCGTGGTGCACTTTTTTGCTTGTGCGCGAATAAATATCGAATTCGATTCCGAAATCTTTAAATGATTTGTCGATGATCGAATAATATTTATCTACGATTTCCTGCGGCGATTTTTTTTCCATGAATCCGCGGATCATGATCGGAACACCGTGTTCATCTGTACCGCTGACGAACAAAACATCTTCGCCTTTAGCACGGAGATAACGCGTGTAAATATCAGAAGGTAAATAGCAGCCTGCTAAGTGACCGATATGAATGGGGCCATTTGCATAAATTAATGCGGCTGTTACAGTATATCTTTTTGGAGTTTGCATAATCCGAAAAACCGGGAATGAATCGTATGTTTACAGTGTTAAAAGAGGCACGAAGATACGAAGTCCAACCAATGAAACAGCAGGAAATTCAAGTACCACCTTTTCTCCAACCCGGCGACAAAATCGGCATCTGTGCCACCGCGCGGAAAGTCTTTCGCCTGAACATGGAAGAAGCTGCAAAAATTCCGCAAGGCTGGGGATTACAAGTTGAGTTCAGCAAGCATCTTTTCGGTGATGTGAACCAGTATTCAGGTACTGATGAAGAGCGTGCGGAAGATCTCCAGCATTTTTTGGATGACCCTGAGATCAAAGCTATTTTTTGTGCGAGGGGCGGATATGGAACGATGCGCATTATTGATCGTCTTGACTTTACGAAATTCAAAAAGCATCCGAAATGGATTGTAGGTTATAGCGATATTACTGTGCTGCATTCACATGTTCATTCGCTTTGTAACACTGCAAGTCTGCACGCAACAATGCCGATTAATTTCAAGCTTGATTTATTTTCTACTGATTCGATGCGAAAAGCGTTGATGGGAATGGAGCTTTCTTATAAAACAGAAAATAAAACAGCAGTAATTAATCGCCCGGGAAAAGCAGAAGGACAAGTGACCGGCGGCAATCTTTCCTTGTTATACGCCATGATGAATTCCGATTCGGATATTGATACCAACGGAAAGATTTTGTTCCTTGAAGATCTCGACGAATATCTTTATCATGTCGATAGGATGATCCTCAGCTTAAAGCGTGCAGGAAAATTCCGCGGATTAAAAGGATTGATTGTGGGAAGTATGAGTGTGATGCGCGACAATGAAATTCTTTTCGGAAAGGATGCTGAAGAAATTATTTCAGAGCATGTTTACGAATATGATTTTCCCGTTTGTTACGGATTTCCTGCAGGCCACGATATTAAAAACTACGCTTTACCATTCGGAAAAACCGCGGAATTGGTTGTAGAAAAATATAGCGCAGAATTAAAATTCCTGTAGTAAAATTCGTCGTCTAAATTTTGACCACCAACCTTTTTACCACCTACAACCAACAATTTTTTCCCTACTTCACCTCAGTAAAATCCTTCGGCGTCACAAACATTCCATCAGTCAAACTTTTTTGCTCCAGTCGGGTAACTTCAAGCCGGCCTTCTTCATTTCCTCTAAGATCTTTTTCAATAGCGAGCAAAGGCATATTTCCTTCTTTAAGCGGAACAGCTAGTAAGTAGGTAGAAAAATTCTCCTGGCGATTAAGCAATTTCACCATTGGTGCGAAAAAAGAAAATTTTCCGGGCGCTATATAAAAGCTGATCTCTGTACTGTCTTTTTGATTTCTGACAATATGCTCAGCACATTTATAACCAAAAATTTCTTTTACCACTTTGGTTTGTGAAGCAACACATCCCGCAGGCGCAGCGGTTGATCGCGATGGTTTGCGTGTGCCCCACATCTTACGTGTATGATTCAGGTAAACCATGGAGCTGTCTTTCAATCCGAGAATGAAGCTCGCTTCTACATTGCGTGTTCCGGAAGCAAATTCATCAATGCGGACTTTATTTCCTTTTACGTAGTACACATAGTTTACTACCTGTTTGCCGGTTTGTTTTTTAAACTCAATGATGCCTTCAAAATTTTGGGCTGAAGCACCAAAAGAGAATCCAATGGCAAGCAGTAACAGGGTTGGGATTTTGCGTAGCATCTGTGGGTTTGTTAGTCAATCGAAAGTTAATGAAAAGCGGCAATATCAAAAGGAAGTCAGCCGCTAAATTGCACGGATTATCAGACCATTCTCAGAATTAACCGTTTACAAACGAATACCGTGCCAACCTTTACTTACATTGGGCAAAAAAAAGGGACGAGTGACAGGTGACGAGGGACGGGTGAAAAAAATATTCACGCTCTCTTCCTGGACACTTGTCACTTGTCACTCGTCACATTTTCAATTATGGCTGAAAATTTAAAAATGGGTAAGTGGGGTGAAGAAGCCGCCACGCGTTATTTAAGAGGAAAAGGTTTTGTTATCCGCGAGGTGAATTGGAAATTTCTTCATTTGGAAATTGACATTGTTGCGATGCACGATGATGAGCTTGTTATCGTAGAAGTAAAAACACGAGGCACTGATGCTTATGGTGAGCCGGAAGTTTTTGTCAATAAAACAAAACAGGCAAAGCTTATTCGTGCTGCTAATCTTTATCTCGAGCAAAAGAAATTGGATTGTGAAGTCAGGTTTGATGTGGTTGGAATTGTAAAGAGAAATAATGAGTCTGTACTGAGACATATTGCGGGTGCATTTCAGCCTTTTGGAGGGTGAAAAAAATGCACGAATTACGATGTACAATTTAAATATGCATCGTATTTGTAACTTCGTTTTCTTTTACATTTTCCCTTATGAAAAGTTTTCTCCTTTTATTCGCTTCGTTTTGTTTTGCTGTTTCATTACATGCGCGCGAGGTGGTTTATCCGCAGCTGCGTACGGTGATTGATAAGCTTTTTAATTCGTACGATGTTCCGGAAACGCGGGCGGAGAGTAATTTGCATTTTGCTAAAAAGCCTGAAGGATGGTTTGTGCAATGGACGGATCAAACAACAACTCCTGAAAAAGTGAAGAGTGAAGAATTATTCTGGTCGGCAGCAAAATCAAAGTTTGTAAAGCTGTCGATGAAGCCGGGAAAAACTGCGATAGCAAACGATATGAAAAGCTCTATGTATAATGAGAGTCAGACGTATAGTTTTACGCGCTGTGCTTATTGGGGATATATCGGTTGGGATAAAGATGTGATCCGGAATTTTGCAGGTAAGACAAATTTAACCGATACGCTTTTAGAAGGATTGGCAAGAGCTTATACAAATCTTGCATTTGGTTACACTGATCATCCATTTGGTTTTCATAATTCAAGTGCCGGACTTGATTCAAAAACAAAGCTGGATAGTTTTGTTTATTATCAACAGCTATGCATTGCCACTTACGACCGGCTTCGGAAACAAAATCCGGATCATGATATGCTTGCGGGAAGTGCGCACACAAAATATTCCGGTGAGATCATGGCGTTTTACGATTACCTGCTTATCTCCGGACAGGAAGCCATTGCTAAACCTTATTTTAATGAATCGCTTTTCGATACGATCATATTAGCCAGCGCAAGAGCAATGCTTTCTGCCTGCGGAACAAATGGAATTCTTTTTACCAATGGAGATAACGATACATTTCCCTTAGAATATCTCCAGGCTGTCCGGGGTTTTCGAACGGATGTAACCGTTATGAATATTTCGATGATGGCACTTTCATCTACACTCGCGCAGGCATCACGCGGAAAAGGAAAAGCATTGCCGGTGAAATTTAGTTATGGAATGGAAAATTATTCCAATGACGCAAGCCAGTATTTCAGAAGAGAAATTTCCGAGCCGACAACATCCACCTTCAATGCTTTTTTAAGCAAAATCGAAAAGCAGCCTGGAGATTTTGACGGACCTGAAGATGATTATTTCAGCTACCCCACTTGTTCGCTCGAAGTCCGCTCATCCACTGCCAGTTTCAAAAACTTTGAAAATCCGGCGTCGGACAGCATCGCATTTATTCCGTTGACGTATCAAACCTATTTGTACAGAAGTGATTTTGCACAGCTGGATATTATTCTTTCGAATTATAAAACGCGGCCGGTTTATTTCGCTATTACCACCGGGCAGCTCAACCTCGATATTGAAAAGTATCTTTTTAACGTAGGGATGATCCGTCAATTTATTCCATTGCAAATGCGCCATGGAAATATAAAATCTGAATTCGGAGAGAATTTTTTGCAGGAAGAAGCTTATTCGAATTTGATGAAAATTAATTTCGTTGCCGCGCCTGTGCTTGACAAGGAAAACGATTATAGATTTGTCGCCAATTTTAAAATTCAATTTATTCTTCTAGCTCATGCCTTAACATCCGAAAACCCCGAAAAAGCAATTCGACTTCTCGATCATTGCGATTTATTATTTCCATCAAGTCAATGGAAGTATGATCCGATATGGGCGTATGGTGTACAAGCTTATTATGAATGCCGGCAAAAAGAAAAAGGTGATAAAATTGCTTTCAAGATGTGCGATGAATTTGAAAAACAGCTGGCGGATAAAAAAAATCCTCCAGGCGCAGACGATCGAAACAATATGCGTGCTTCATTAAAGATTATAAGGTATTCTGCTCTTGAATTCAAAAGAGTTGAGGTTGCTGACAGGGCAGAAGTTTTGATGGTGAGATTAACTGAATAGCCGGCGTCTAAAACACTTCGCTCGCTACTCTTCGTGTTACTTCACTTGTTCCCATGGTATAAAAATGCAAACAAGGAACTCCCGCTTTCATCAGCTCTTTGGATTGCTGAATGCACCAGCGAATGCCAAGCTCTCTTACTTCTTTATCATCCTTGCATTTATCCACTTCCACAAATAGGTCCTGCGGGACATCGATGTGGAAAATTTTTGGAAGGGAAAGTATTTGCTTTTTAGAAGTAAGAATTTTTAAACCCGGAATGATGGGCACATTGATTCCTGCGTCTTTGCATTTAGCAGCGAATTCAAAAAATTTCTGATTATCAAAAAACATTTGCGTCACAATGTATTCCGCACCTGCATCAACTTTTGCTTTTAAGAATTGCATGTCGGCATACAAATTCGGTGCTTCAAAATGTTTCTCCGGGTAACCTGCAACACCAATACAAAACTTCGTCGGCGCCATGTCCACCACATCTTCATGCAGGTACAATCCTTTATTCATTTCCGCCACTTGTTTAACCAGGTCGATCGCATACACATGACCGTTTGGTTCAGGAATAAAAGTGGTTTCAGTTTTGATCGCATCGCCGCGTAATAAAAGCACATTATCAATGCCAAGGAAATGCAGATCGATCAGCGCGCTTTCTGTTTCTTCTTTTGTAAAGCCGCCACAAATAATATGCGGAACAGCATCTACATGGTAACGGTTCATGATCGCTGCACAAATTCCTACTGTGCCCGGACGCTTGCGAATGGAAACTTTTTCGAGGTATCCGCCATCGCGCTTTTTGTAAACGTATTCTTCACGGTGATACGTTACATCCACGAAAGAAGGTTTGAATTCCATTAACGGATCGATTCCTTCATAGATAGAAGTAATGCTCTTTCCTTTTAAAGGCGGCAGGATCTCGATGGAAAACAGCGTTGATTTTGCTGCTTTGAGGTGATCAATAACTTTCATAGGTATCGGATAAGCAGCGGCAAAAGTACGGGAAAAAGTTGGGGGGGGAAAGGTTGGTGGTAGGTGGTCGGGAAAAGTTGGTAGAAAAGGTAAATGCAATAAATTAATCAAGAACCCACCACTAACCATTTTCTACCACCAACCACCAACTATTTTTTCCACCACCTACCACCAACCCTTTTTCTACCACCAACCTCTTTTCCACCCCAAACTCTTGCATTACCTTTGCGGCTCACTAGTTTAAATCTACCCTATGAAAAAAATTACTTTTCTTATTGCCTTTGCCATTACCTCAATCACCGCCTCGGCGCAATCCATTCTTAATCCCGGTTTTGAAACATGGGTGCCTAATAATGAAACCGGCACCACGTATCAAATGCCTGAACATTGGGTAACTACCGACATCCTGAACACTTATCTCAATGAACTGTTCGGAAATCCCGGCTATTCTATCAACGCAGTTTCTTCAGTTGCAGGTCATACAGGAAATGATGCAGTACAGATGAGTGTTGCCGTAAGCAGCATGGGCGATACAGTTGCAGGCGGTATTTTTTACTGTGATTCTGCATCAACGGTGGTTGAAGCATTGTTCGGTGGTCCGGAAGCAATCGGATTTCCATTGAGCACACGACCTGCGAATTTAACAGGTTGGTATAAATGGACAAATGTTGGTAACGACAGCGCATTCATCATTACTGTTATGACCAAATGGAACACCACTACACAATCGAGAGATACTGTTGCTGTTGGTGGCCTCGACATTATCACTTCTGCGACTGCATGGACTGCATTCACTGCTCCGATTGTATATGGTTTGGGCGTTAATCCGGATACTGTATTTATTTATGCCGCGAACAATTCGAATGTTCCGACAATCGGTTCGGTTCTTACTATTGATGATCTTGCTTTCACAGGTCTCGTTCCGATTGGAATTAATGAAAACGCTTCTTCACTCACTTCTGTTTCTGTTATGCCGAATCCGTTTTCAGAGCAGGCTACGCTGAAGCTTGATAACGCGCAGCTCGAAAATGGTACGCTTGAACTATATGATGTGCTTGGAAATAAAGTGCGCGAAATTCAGAATCTTTCAGGAAGCAGCTTTATCATTGGACGCGAAGCTTTGCCTGCGGGAATTTATTTCTACATGATCAGCGAAGGAAATACATTGATCACTTCGGGGAAGTTGTCAGTAGAATAACATTTCGTTGAAGCGTTAAATCGTTCAGCAAAAAATCAGGTGGGTTTAATTATCCGCCTGATTTTTTTTGTTCTTATGCTTCGAATAGATCGCGGAATCCCACCACTCTTTATAAAAGAAATTTTCCCTGTAATGCGCCTCCTGCACAAAACCGTTTTTTTCAAGAATACGTTTTGAGGCAATATGCGATGGCGTAATATTCGCTTCAATGGAATGCAGGTTGATTTTTTGCAAACCAAATTCCGTTACAAGCTTCACCGCTTCAGTCATGATGCCTTTATTCCAATGAGCAGGATCAAGCTCATAACCCAAATCGGCGCGACGGTGTTGGTGATCTATTTTCTTAAATCCAACCGAACCGACCAGCTGATCATTTTCTTTTAATACAATTCCCCAGCGTATTCCCTGTTCTTCTGCAAATAATCTCCGCCAGTAAAAGATCAGCTTTTCTGCTTGCGTTAATGTGGAATAAACACCTTCGCCCCGTTGCAGCATTACTTTTTCATCGCTATACAAACGAAAGATCAACGACGCATCAGCATCATGAATCATCCGCAAAGAAATGGTGGGCGATTCAAGCAATGGAAATTGTTGAGGAAAATGAAGCTGCTGTTCCAACGTGTTCCCGTTTTGATGTTTAATATCGGGAAGGTAAAATCTTTTAGAACAATTTCTACAAAATACCTTCGAGCAGGCGCGTAAATAAAAATCCGCCACCGAGCAGCCACACAAATAAAATTGCTGCGAGATAGATCGGCTTTGCACCGACGGCTTTAAACTTTGAAAAATTCGTTTCCATTCCAAGCGCACACATGGCCATCGTCAGTAAAAATGTGTCAACCGTATTGATCACACCAACCGTCTCTGTCGGAACAAGCTGCAACGAATTAAATCCGGCAACGAGAATAAATCCAAACACAAACCAGGGCACAACTACTTTTTTGCGGCGCCCTTTTTCTTTTGCTGCAATTTTCTCGCGTGATTTTTTTGTAAGAAACATTCCAAGCATGATCAGCATCGGGCCCAAAAGCATTACGCGTGTCATCTTTACAATGAGTCCTGTATTTGTTGCCTCCGCACCGATCGCGTTTCCTGCTGCTACAACCTGTGCCACTTCGTGTACGCTTCCGCCGATATAAATTCCATAATGCACATCATCGAAAGGAAGCACACCGCTTTTCTGAAGCACAGGATAAAAAAACATGGAAATTGTTCCGAATAAAACAACAGTAGAAACAGCGATCGCAGATTTATGCGGCTCCGATTTCAAAACTGATTCTGTTGCAAGCACAGCAGCCGCACCACAAACCGCCGCACCGGATGAAGTGAGATACGTAATGTCGCGGTCCATTTTAAAAACTTTGATGCCGAGAAAATTGCCGAGCAGAAAAGTGGTGGTCACCATAATCACACTTTGCACCAAACCGGGCGCGCCCACGCTTGCGATGTCTGTAAAAGTGATCCGGAAACCGTAAAAAATAATGGCGGTGCGCAGGATAAACTTCGCAGAAAAAAGAATTCCCATCAGCCATTTCTGGGGAAGTTTGTGACGCAGCGTGTTTCCATAGACCATGCTGATCAGGATTCCGATGATCAGTGGGCTGAAACCCAGGTTCTTGATGAAGGCAATATTCGAGATCAGGGTTGCCGCGATCGCAAAAATGCTGACAAAAAGAATTCCTTTTATGGTGTGAGGAGCGTTTTCGCGGGAAAAGAATGACATACGCCTCTAAATTAATGGAAAGTATCGCCGGAGAAACAGCGAGCTAATTTAGCGTTATTATTTGCCGGATTATGCCAATAAACCAGAATCCTGAAAGGTAAATTCCATCTGATTTTCAGTTATTTTTGTATTATAAATTACACACCAACACCCTCAGGATATGCTGATTGAACAGATGTACACAAATTGCCTCGCAGAAGCGGCTTATTGGATAGAATCAGAAGGTGAAGCAGCTGTAATCGATCCGATCCGTGAAACCGGGCCGTACCTGGAGAAAGCGGCAGAACGTGGTGTGAAGATCAAATACGTTTTCGAAACGCATTTCCATGCTGATTTTGTTTCGGGTCATATTGATCTTGCAAAAGCGACCGGCGCAACTATTATTTATGGTCCCGGAGCGGAAACAAATTATGCGGTGCACAATGCGCACGATGGTGAAGAATTTAAAATCGGCAAGCTTACTATTCGTGTTTTACATACACCGGGACATACACCGGAATCCAGCTGCTATCTTTTATTGAACGAATCCGACGGCGGCGGAAAAAAAGAGCATGCAGTCTTCACCGGCGACACTCTTTTTGTAGGTGATGTTGGTCGTCCTGATCTGCTCGATGGCAAAATGACAAAAGAAGAATTGGCATCGATGATGTTTGATTCGCTCAATAATAAATTGAAGCCGCTTGCTGATGAAGTGCTCCTTTATCCTGCGCATGGTCCCGGAAGCTCTTGCGGAAAAAACATCGGCAAAGAAACCTGGTCGACAATGGGCGAGCAGAAAAAAAAGAATTACGCTTTATTGATCAACGATAGAAAAGAATTTATTGAGGCGGTGACGAGCGGACTTTCTGCTCCGCCGCAATATTTTTTCCAAGATGCCATGATCAATAAGAATGGATATGAAAGTCTTGAACACGTGATGGAGCGCAATGTAAAACCATTGTCAGCAGAAAAAGTAAAAGCTGCGATTGAGAATGGTGCAATGGTGCTCGACACACGTCATGTGGATGAATTTGAAAAAGCATTTATTCCCGGTTCTGTTTTTATCGGTCTCGATGGCACATTTGCGGTTTGGGTTGGAACATTGCTTGATATGTCGGTGCCGCTGATTTTGGTTACTGATGCAGGCAAAGAGCATGAAGCAATTCTTCGTCTTGCGCGTGTTGGTTTTGAAAATGTTGCCGGTTATCTCGAAGGTGGAATTGAAGCGTGGACAAACGCCGGATTACCTGCGGATAACTTGAAATCTGTAAACCCGGATGAATTTGCTGCTGATGTGCGCGAAGGAAAAAGCGACAGAACAATTCTTGATGTTCGTCGTCCAGGTGAATTTAATTCAGGCCATGTAGAAGGCGCCGATCATTTTTGTCTAACGAATTTTTCAAAGAAAGAAAATCTCGAAAAACTTTCTACCGAAGAACCGTATTACCTGCATTGCGCGGGTGGATACCGTTCTGTCATTGCAGCTTCTATCATGAAAGCAAACGGCTTCACTAATTTGGTGAACGTAAGAAAAGGCTGGGCCGGCATCAAAAATGAAAACCTGGCTTTAGTCATCCCGGAAACAGTTTAAGGGAAGAAGGTAGAAGTTGAGAAATAAGAAATTGGGTTAATATTTTAAACCCAAATTTCCTATTTTATAATTTCCCAATTTCTAATTTTCTAATTTTCTAATTTCCAATTTCCATTATAAAAAAATGTCTCACCTCTATCTCCATATTCCTTTCTGCAAACAAGCCTGTCATTACTGCGATTTTCATTTTTCCACTTCGCAGGATAAGAAAGGTGAATTGGTGCGTGCGATGATGAAAGAGCTGGAGCAGCGCAAATCGGAATTGCCGGGAAAAAATCTTGACACTATTTATTTCGGCGGTGGAACTCCATCTGTTTTAAGCGGAGATGAGCTGAAATTTATTTTCGATTCCATTGCGCATTGGTTTGATATTTCTCCCGAAGCAGAAATTACGCTTGAAGCAAACCCGGATGATCTCACAGCGAAATTTCTGAAAGAGTTGCGTTCAACACCGGTCAATCGTTTGAGCATCGGCATTCAATCTTTTCGTGATGAAGACCTGAGAATGATGAATCGGGCGCATACTTCTTCGGAAGCTGAATCATCTGTTAAACGCGCGCAGGATTCAGGAATTACTAATTTGACTGTCGATCTTATTTACGGAGTTCCCACGCTGGATGAAATGAGCTGGCAAAAAAACCTGGATAAGATCAATGAGCTTAGTGTGCAGCATTTATCATCTTATTGTTTGACGATCGAACCAAAAACAGCGCTGGCACGATTTATAAAATCCGGAAAATTTTCTCCGCTGGATGATGCGCTTGCTTCAAAACATTTTCATCAGCTTGTTCAATTTGCAAATGAATATGGTTTTGATCATTATGAAATTTCCAATTTTGCAAAGAAAGGTTTTATCGCAAAACATAACAGCAGCTATTGGTTCGGCGATTCCTATTTAGGAATTGGTCCTTCAGCGCACAGCTTTGACGGAGAAAAAAGACGCTGGAATGTTTCGAATAATCCGCAATACCTTGATCTTATTTCAACAGGAAAAAAAGCGTACGAAGAAGAAACGCTGAATGAAAATGAGCGCTACAATGAATACGTGATGACGCATCTCCGAACGATGTGGGGTGTTCCTCTGAAAGATCTTCCTGAACAGTTTCAAAATCATTTTAAGATCGAATCAGAAAAATGGCTTGTTTCGACTGATATGAATAATAATTCCGGCGTTTTTACATTGACAGAACAAGGCAAATTAATCGCCGACAGAATTGCTTCTGATCTTTTTGTAGTCTGACGTTTGTTAATTATCTGCTGTATCTTAGAGGAACAAATCCAGGATATGTTCGCAACAATAAATCACAAAGGAGAAATTTACAAAGTTGATTTTGCTCAACCGATTGACATTTCCATTCCCATGTCGGATCACAGCGCGCGTGCGTGGTATGTGGAACCAATTCGCATCGAGCCTGTGCGTAATGGCGAATGGATCGGCGAAGTGAAAAGTGGTGGTTCAGTAAATTTCAGAAATATCTTTTTTAATCCACACGGACATGGAACGCATACGGAATGTGTCGGACATATTTCTCCGGAAATTGAAAGTGTCAATACACATTTAAAATCATTCTTTTTCATCGCCGAACTGATCACGGTGCTTCCTGAACAATCGGAGAACGGCGATTATATTATTACAAAAAAACAGCTGGAGATTTTATTAAAAGATAAAAATCCGGAAGCCGTTGTTTTGCGCACGATCGATAATTCAGAATCAAAGCTCGGAGTAAACTGGTCGAATTCTAATCCGCCTTACCTCGAAGAAGAAGCAGCAAAATATCTCGCTGAAAAAAAAGTGGAGCATCTGCTGATCGATCTTCCTTCGGTGGATAAAGAAGTTGATGGCGGAAAATTAGCAGCGCATCGTGCATTCTGGGAATATCCGCATAACACACAATTTCATCGCACCATCACCGAATTTATTTACGCGCCGAATGCAATTTACGATGGACAGTATTTGTTGAATTTACAAACTGCGCCATTCGAAAATGATGCAAGTCCAAGCCGGCCGGTTTTATTCAGAATAGCAAACGGATAAGATGAACTTACAAGCGCTTCGCGAATATTGTCTTGCAAAACCCGGCGTGGAAGAAACCACTCCATTCGGTCCTGATACACTTGTTTTTAAAGTGGCAGGGAAAATGTTTTTATTAACCGGTTTTGATAACAGCCCTGTTCAGTTCAATGCCAAGTGTGATCCTGAAAAAGCAATTGATCTGCGTGAGCGTTATCCATGTGTGCAGCCGGGCTGGCATATGAATAAAAAACACTGGAATACGATTGTGGTGGATGGCTCAGTTGCAATCAAGCTGGTGAAAGAATGGATTGATGATTCGTTTGATTTGGTTGTGGCGGGATTTTCTAAAAAGGAAAAAGAGTTGTTTGAGAAAATGCTTAAAGGAAAATAATTGAGCGGAAATTTCTTCAGCCGATCTTTGTTTAGCCACTAAGGCAATGTCATTAAAATTAAGCTCTGCCGATTAAAGATTTCCAATGAGAGAATTCCTTTTAACGAGGAAGATTTCCTTCATGAGAACAGGTCGCACCTACGGAGCTCTAAAAGATTTTTGTTGGGTTTGGTAATAGACAGGTCGCACCTATGGCGCTTTAAAAGATTTTTGTTGGGTTTGGTAATAGACAGGTCGCACCTATGGCGCTTTATGAGGTTTTTTGTGAGTTAATTTATAGACAAGGCACCTACGGAACTTTGTGAGGTTTTGGTGAGTTAATTTATAGACAGGGCACCTACGGAACTTCGTGAGTTTTTGGTGAGTTAATTTATAGACAGGTCTACGGCGCTGATAAATTCACTAACCGAATTTAGCGCCGTAGGTGCGACCTGTTCTCTCAATAACGGAATTAGTCAAAGAAAAAATGTTCTTCTCTAAATGACATTGCAGGAAGGCACGGTAAAAAATAATTGAGAGATTCCTTAAGCCGATTTGGGTTTGCCTAAAAGCCACTAAGAAAAAACAATGGGGAGATTTCTAAACAAAAGCCAGGTTGATAATGAAATGCTTTTTTTCAGGAATGGGCTGCGGAATATTCCAGTCGATTTTAAATATTTCTTTTAAGGTTTCGATAAAATTTGCCTGGGAATAAGGCTTAATTGCATAGTAGTGTGCTCCCTTCTCAAACACTTCGTCGATGTCTTCGGTGTTCTTAGAAGCGGTCATCACAATCACAGGAATGTTTTTATACTTCTCATGCGATTTGATTTCCTTCAGGCATTCCTTGCCATTTTTACCCGGCATATCAAGGTCAACTATTGCGAGATTTATTGCCGGCTCCCTTTCGAGCACCTGGAATAATTCATCATGATCTTTCGCCCAAATTACATTGTGGTACAGCTCAAGTTTTCCGAGACAATGAATAAAAAACTTCTGATCCTCTGCATCGTCCTCTGCCAACAGCACATTTAAAAGTGGTGTCATAACTAATTGGGTTAAACTTAGTAATCTTAGCAAAATTAAGGCCAATTCAAAGTCCTTGGTTTACCATGTATGGGTTCATAATGGCAAACCATCGAAAAATTTTACACCAGGGTTTGCTCCTTGGGATATGGTATAAATTCGCAAGCGGGGGCCTATTGAATTGAAACGGGATTTTTTTGCTTTACCCCTACAACTAAACATTGATTCTTTTGAGTGAAGTGTGGTTGGGCAGAACCTATCTTTGCACAACTAATTTCACCCGATGAAAACTGTCTTCCGTTATTTCGCACAAGGATTAATTGTTCTTGTTCCTGTTTCTATTACTATTCTTGTTTTATACAAGGCGTTCACCTGGTTTAAAAGTATGTTCGACGGCCTGGATGTGATCGTTCACCCTTATATTGATCCTTTTCTTTTTTTAATCCTGGCAATTGCATTTATTTTCTTTGTTGGACTTTTAGCTTCGAATGTATTCGCTAATTTTTTCATTCACGAAGCAGGAAAGCTTTTGGAAAAGATCCCGGTTTTCAGGACTATTTTTTCGCCGATTAAAGATTTTACATCTGCATTTATAGGCAACAATAAAAAGTTCAATCATCCTGTTTTAGTTACAACGAACAGGCAAACCGGCATCCGCGAGATTGGTTTTATTACAGATGATGATCTTTCGGAACTTTCCATTTCAAAAGAGTTTGTTGCAGTATATTTTCCTGCATGTTATGCCATTTCGGGCAAGCTGCTGATAGTTCCCCGCGATATTATCACACCACTGAACGTGCCCGCCTCTGAAGCAATGAAGTACATCGTCTCAGGAGGTGTTTCTGACGTTGATTGACTTTACAAAGACATTTTTCGCTAACTTGAACTTCACTTTTCCGCTATGCCGGAAGATTCAAAAACATAATATCTTCTTATGAAAAAGCAATTACTATTACTGGTATTACCATTCCTTGCACTCAGCCTGAATGCGCAAAAGATTAAGATCAGCGTTGATGAAAAAAATGCTTCACTTGGCGGAAGCTCGCACAATTGTCTTGTTGTAACAATTTACGATTCGAGCATAGATGAAATTGAGAAGGAATGGAAATCCAAAATGAAAGGGTATGACGGCAAGGTCAGCGGCAAGGATGAAATTTTTGCTGATAATGCATTGATCAAAACCATTAGTGAAAATACATGCGATGTTTATGCACGCGCAGAAAAAGGTGCGAATGAAAATGAAGTAAAATTCACTGTTGGTTTTCTTCTTGGTGAAACATGGCTGAGCTCTTCTTCAAATGCTGCTGCGTATAAAGCTGCTGAGCAAATTGTAAAAGACTTTGCTAAAAAAATGACACAGGATGCAATTGATGATAAAGTAAAAGCGCAGGTTAAAATTCTTGATAAGCTGGCGGACGAGCAGGAAGATCTTACCAAAAAGAACAAAGACCTGAAAGACGATATTACTTCTTACCAGGAAAAAATTAAAAACGCAGAAGCAGATATAAAGTCTAACGAAGAGGCAGCGGCAAAGAAAAAGGCCGAGTTGGAAGTGCAGCAAAAAGCGGTTGATGCTGTCAAAGCACGACAGTCATCGGTGGATTAGGGGAAGTAGGGTAATTGGGGTAAGTAGGGTAATTGGGGTAATTGGGGTAATTGGGGTAATTGGGGTAATTGGGGTAATTGGGGTAATTGGGGTAATTAAGGTAATTGTCAATTCCCTCAATCCCTTTTACCTAAGTTTCCCCAATTCCCTCAATTCCCTTTTTCCCTTAGTTACCCCAATTCCCCTAATTCCCCCAATCCCTTTTATTATTACCTTTACCATCCACAATTTCGCAGCAAAATATGGACATGCAGACACTTGTTGATGGTTTTCCGGGACAGCTTGAAGAGGCGCTTAGAATAGGAAAATCCGCGGTTTTGTCAGAACCAGCTCACGCAATCCGGAACGTATTAATTTCCGGTCTTGGCGGATCAGGCATCGGCGGTACAATCATTTCAGAACTTTCTTTCGATTCGAGCCCGGTTCCGGTTTCGGTCACAAAAGGATATTTTATTCCCGCATTTGTCGACCAGCATTCACTTGTTGTTATTTCTTCTTATTCAGGAAATACAGAAGAAACGCTTGCATGCATGGAACAGGCAATGGCGAAAAAAGCGCATGTTGTTTGTATCACTTCCGGCGGAAAAGTTGCGGAGCTTGCAAAAGAACATAAGCTTGATGTAATTCTTATTCCCGGCGGAATGCCACCACGCGCATGTCTTGGTTTTTCACTGGCACAGCAAGTGATCATTTTCGCAAAGCATAAATTATTATCAGCATCTGCAATTACGGAGCTTGAAAATTCAATTGCATTGCTCAAAACTGAACAGGCATTCATCCGTTCACAGGCTGATACACTTGCTAAAAGTCTGCATGGCCGCACACCGGTAATTTATTGCACAACAAACTACGAAGGAATTGCAATTCGTTTTCGTCAGCAGCTGAATGAAAATGCAAAAGTGCTTTGCTGGCACCACGTTATTCCTGAAATGAATCACAATGAATTAGTGGGCTGGGCCGGCGGAAGCGAAGAAGTTGCTGTTGTGCTTTTCAGTGATCCGGATGAATACGAAAGAAATAATTATCGTATCGCAATCAATAAAGATATCATTACGCGTTTCACTCCGCATTTTACAAATATCATTGCCAAAGGAAAATCACAAATTGAAAAATCAATCTACCTCATTCATCTCGGCGATTGGGCATCTGTCTATCTCGCTAATTTGAGAGGCGTTGATGCAATTGAAGTGAACGTGATTAATTTCTTAAAGGGAGAGCTTTCCAAGAAGTGAGAAAAAGTGACGGGTGACAAGTGAAAAGATAAAATCCATTACCCTTTAACTTTCACCTGCCACCTGTCACCTGTCACCTGCCACTCGTCACCAGTTCCCATTCCTTCCATGAATAAAGTTCAATTCCATAACGCAGGCCTGATCGATTATAAAGAGTGCTGGGACTTGCAGGAAACTTTTTTCAAATCCATTACTGACCGGAAAATTGCAAATCGTGATTTGCCGGTTGAACAGCAAATTCCTACGCAAAGCCATTTAATATTTTGTGAGCATCCGCATGTTTTTACATTGGGGAAAAGAGGTGATGAAGAACATCTGCTTGCGAACGATTTACAGCTGAAAGAGCTGAATGCAACGTATTATAAAATCAATCGCGGTGGGGATATTACGTATCACGGACCCGGACAATTAGTGGGTTACCCGATCCTTGATCTCGATAATTTTTTCACCGACATTCACCGTTACCTGCGTGTGCTGGAAGAAATAATTATTCTCACCATTGCAGAATACGGATTGAAAGGCGATCGTTATCCCGGGTTCACAGGTGTGTGGCTTGATCCTGCAGATCCGCTTAAGGCGCGCAAGATTTGTGCGATGGGCGTACGCAGCAGCCGTTGGGTAACCATGCACGGTTGGGCACTCAATGTAAATGCTGATCTCAGCTATTTTTCCAAAATTGTTCCGTGTGGAATTACTGATAAAGCTGTGACTTCCATCTCGAAGGAACTAGGTCATGATGTGGATATGGAAGAGGTGAAGGCGAAATTGAAAAAACATTTTGCCGCGCAGTTTGAATGTGCGTTGATTTCCGGTAACCGGAATGAAAACGTGCCCGCATAACTCTTTGCTGCTTTTTTCGTTTAAACAGTAGATGCCACCCCTATGAAAAAATTCTTTAAACGAGTCGGCTTATTTCTGCTGGTAGTCTTACTTGCCGCAAATTTATTTATACTGTTTTCCGGCCGCACGTATTTGTACAAAGGCATTTGGAATACTTACCTGAAAGGAAGAAAAGGCCCTTCACCACTTGAGTATAAAATATTTGAAAACCGTGAAGTGAAAAACGGGACTGCACAACCATGGAATATTGCGAAAGATTACAACAAGAAAGAAATTCCGGGCAACCTCCTCGATTCAATGCTGCTGATTGAAACCGGCGCATTTCTTATTATTCAAAATGATTCGATCCGTTACGAAAAATACTGGGGCGATTTTACTGATCATTCCCAGACGAATTCTTTTTCGATGGCGAAAACAGTGATGAGCGTTCTTACCGGCTGCGCGATCCAGGATGGCTTCATCAAAAGTGTGGATCAGAAAGTAAGCGATTTCATTCCCGAATTTAAAAATGATGATCGCTCGAACGTTACGATACGTCATTTGCTTTGCATGAGCTCGGCAATTAATTTCGATGAAGATTATGTGAATCCACTCGCCTACCCTGCTGCATCTTATTATGGAGGCGATTTGCGAAAGCTCACTTTCCAATATAATAAGCTGACCGGTCCTCCGGGAATAACATTTAAATACTTAAGCGGAAATACGCAGCTGCTTGGTTTTGTTTTAAAGCAGGCAACCGGAAAATCAGTGGCAGATTACGCTTCTGAAAAATTGTGGGTTCCGATGGGTTGCGAATATCCTGCATTCTGGAGTCTCGATCATAAAGACGGAGATGAAAAAGCTTTTTGTTGTTTGAATTCGAATGCAAGAGATTTTGCGCGCATCGGAAAATTATTTCTTGACAGCGGAAGATGGAATGGAAAACAGATTGTTCCGCTTAATTATGTTTTTGAATCTATCGTGCCCAACGGAACAAAACATGAAGACGGAACGCCAACGCTTGATTATGGATTCAGCTGGTGGCTGGTTCCGGAATATGAAGGCCATCACATTTTTTATGCGCGTGGAATTCTCGGACAATACATCATCATGATCCCGGATATGAATATGATCATCGTTCGTCTTGGTTGTAAACGAATCCAGGCCGGCGCAAATGAAATGCCACACGATATGCATTATTATCTTGATGCAGCATTACAGTTGTATGGCAATTGATTTGCTAGATAATACAACAGGTAAAAACTAAAAAGATCCGCCCATTTAACTGGGCGGATCTTTTTTTCAAGCTGTATTTATTTCTACAGTCTTCGTCCCTGGATCAATCTTAAGATAATTGCAATAACTGCAACAACAAGTAAGATGTGAAGAAGTCCGCCTGTACCGAATCCGATAAAGCCGATTGCCCAGCCGATGATCAGGATTACTGCGATGATATATAATAGGTTTCCCATGATGATGTGTATTTAAAATTGTTCTCGTCAATGATTATTTCTGCAACAAATGGTATTCATGTCTGTCGTTGCCGTCCATTTGGTAATACCAAAACTCTTTTTCTTCCAATTTAAGGATGGTCATAGTTTCGGAAGACTGACTGTTGGTTCCATTGACTTTGATTTCCGCTTCATCATTCTGAAAAGACCAGTTGCCTGTTCCGTTAAGACTTCCCCATGAGTACGAGTAATCTCCGTTTTTAGAAAATGTTTGCTCGTAATCTGATACCAATGAAGTGTAATCATCACCATTGATTTTGTAATTTTCCACTTTCCATGTATTTGCAACACGTTCTTCACGGCTGCGAAGGCTGAGCTTCGGTCCTTCCGGATATTTGTTACAGCTTTCAATTGTTGGAAGTGCTAATGCTGCAAGAAGAAGAAGCATTCCTGTAATTTTGTTCCTTGTTTTCATTTGATTTGATTTACCCGCGGTCGCGGAATAGTTTATTAATATTTTAGTTGTTGAGGAGGCTTTTTAAAAATGAACTGCTAAACCGATTGTAGAGAGGCCGGTAGATAAATCAAGGCATAAGCCGATTTTTTCGCTTACATGAAATTCAGTTCCGATGTGTGCATCCAGGTACAATCCGCTTGTGCTGTGTGAAGCAACGTAGTCGCCGTTATAACCATTTTCCCAAACTGTTTTCCTGATTGCAAATCCCAATGATCCTGCCAGGTAAAAATCCCACTGTGAACCTGCACCAAGAAGCTGATCGAAATAATAACTTCCTTTTACGCCAACCGGAATTACAGTTGTACGGTAGTAATAATCCCTGTATCCATCATTAGGATTTCCCCAGTTATAATATTTTTTATAAGAATACATTGTGATGAATGGTGCAAGTGTGAAATTTCTTGCAACATTAAACTCGTAGTTAGCATGAAGTACAGCCGGTGTACGTCCGATGTAACCGTAGTAACCGATACCGACACCAAGATTTAAAGTGTTGCCGAAATTTTCGCCATCGTTTGATTCCTGTGCGGTTGCATTTCCTGCAAACATGGCAGAGAAAAGAAACGTTGCGAGTATTAATTTTTTCATTGGGGTGTTATTTTAAATTATTTTTTTGTTTGTTGTTAGTTGTGTGATGCTTTACTGATCACTGAAGCAAAGGTGAGCTGATCTGTGATCGGATGTGTTACATAACAATGAAAGAATATTACATTATTCACACATTTTTGCTTTTTTCTTCCGGGTGTTCAGCAACATAGTTCTCCAGAATTGATTTCAGTGAATCATAATATTCCTGCATTTTGCTGATCGTGATGGCAGGGTGTTTATCATCCGGAATCGTTACAGGCATTTCTTCCAGGTATTTCGACAGTTCAGGATATTTATTCCTGATCGTCATGGTAATATCCAGGACTTTTGTATTCAGATCCTTAACGGTCTCTATAAGAACGATGACTAGAATATGAGGATCAGGATTAAAATGATAATCAAAAGCGCACCGACAGAAATATAAATTCCGCCATTATCCTGGTTGAGTGTTTTTCCGATTGAGCGAACTTCTTTTCGTAAAGCGGTTTTTTCTTTCATGTTAAGCGCAGACTTATCCATCGCTTTGATCTCTGATAATCTATTTTCAAGATCAACTTTCACATCTGCAGGTAATTCTGTTTTGGCCGGAGCAGTTGCTGCATGCGCTTCATTCGGAATAAATGCAAATGCAAGAAGCGCAGTAAATGTGTAGAGTATCGCCTTTTTCATTGTTGATTGGTTTTAAGTTTTATTTAATAGTGTTTCATTTAATTCAACCGGCCTTTCAAGGACGATGAGCATTCTGTCATTGCCGGACCGAGCAAGCCTGGCAATGATAGAATCAACCTTTTACCAGTCAGAGGCCATCGAGAATAGCTGCGATCTCTTCCTTCGTTTTGCCAAGCTTCATTTGAATCTTTCCAAGCATTTCATCCTTTTTGCCTTCTGCAAACAACAGATCATTATCTGTAAGTAATGCAAATTTTTGTTTGAGTTTGCCTTTTCGCTCATTCCAACTTCCCTGTACGTGTTCGTTATTGACCATAATGTTTTCTATTTTACTTTGTTTCTGATATATCAAAGATGAGGTTATAGCAAATGAAATGTGTTACACAACTTTCCCGATTAGTTGCATCATTCACACTTCTGTAAAAAAAACCGCAACCATTACGGTTACGGTTTTAGAATTATAGATAACCGCCGCCCGACAAAAAATCCGGCTTTGGGTTATAAAAACATTATTGCTGTGAAACCAATTTTCCTGATTGAACAGTAGTGTTTGATTTGTTCGTTATTTTATAAAAATACATTCCTGTAATCAGCATGCTTGCTTCAATCGTTGTAAGGTTTGAAGTAAGTGTTGTGCTCATTACTTCTGCACCAAGAACATTATAGATTGTCATTTGGTACATGTTGATCTGTGAAGCATCATTCAGTGCGATGTTCATTGAAGTGCTGAATGGGTTCGGATAGATGGATACAGCATCGTTCGTTCCGTTTATTTCCGCAACAGCTGTTGTGGTCGAACAGTTCGAAGGAATTGCAGTAGCAATAACATTTACCTGTGTAGTTGTAAGTGCGCCTGTTGTGGTAAGTGCTCTGCCGTCAAAATAAACACCTGTGTTGATTGCTCCTAATGCACCATTGTTACAGATAAGTGTACCACGGAATGTAGTAGAATCATCAAGCAAAACAGCTCCTTCAACTTTCCAATAAACGTTTTCAGCTTGTGTACCGTTCATCATGATAACTTTTGCATTTAATGCGGAAGAAAATGCGCCGTTTACTTTGATAACGAACACTGCATTGGCATTTCCCTGTGCATTCAGGTAAAGTGTATCTGTAAATACAGTAGCTGCGTCCAGCAAATAAGTATGTGGTGTAAGCACAAGACCATTTCCGAACTGTGCAGGATACAATAATTCAATATCATGTGGAAGTACATTCAAATAAGAATAAGCTACTGAAACATCTGTAGCACATTGTGCAGTTGCAGCATCAGGACCAGGATGAATGGTACCATTAACATTAGCAGAATTAAAGCCTGTAACTGTACCGCTGTTCGTTCCGATATCACCGGTTACATAAGTATTGCCTGAATTCGATACTGTTCCGTTAGAAGAAAATATAGCAAAACATGCTGCTGTTCCTAATACCGGTGCTGTTGGTCCGTTAAGAACGGGAGCGTTACAACCTGTTGAAGGAATTGCTGCACGCATTGATGTGAGGGTTACAGCACCGTTGGTAGAAAGCGCGCGGCCAATCAATGTATCACCTGCGCTTAAAGAAATAGCTGCGTTATTTGCGATAATTGTTCCACGCATAAATGTTCCGGGAGCAATGCTTACCAGTCCTTCTACTTGCCAGAAGATCTTACAAGTCTGAGCACCATTTATTGTTCTGACTTTTGCATTCGACCCTGTTGATAATGGTCCCTGGATTTTAAAAATAAATTCCGCATTAGGATTATTTTGTGCATCTAAAAAAAGTTCCAGGTCAAGTGACGAAGCTGCAGAAATATTATAAATTCCTGCAACAAGTGTTTCGCCATTTCCAAGCGCAGGTGCATGAGCCTGTGTCGGGATCAATGCGTTAAGCTGGTTATAAGCAATGAGCAAATCGGCAGAAGCTTGTGCGCTTGCGCCGTCGTTGTCATGCATTTGTCCATCCACATTACCAAAACCTGTGCTTGATCCGCTGTTCGTTCCTACGTTGCCGGTGATGCTTGATGGTCCTGTATTGGTAACTGCACCAACGGATGTAAAAAGAACAAAATTTTCAGCAGTTCCAAGTGTGGGAGCCTGTGCAAAATTTATTGCTGGAAATGATAATAATGAAATTGCTGTTATGCTGAGTAGTGATTTGAGTTTCATGTTTGTTGATTTAGTTCTGGTGAATAGTTTTATTCAGGACAAAGGTTGTCCTTTAAATAACCTGTACTGTTACAGAACTATGGCAATAACTTACATTATTCACACATTTACAGCTTATTGCACATGAAAAAGGCGCCACCCGGATGAGGATGACGCTTTATTCACAAATTCAGATTTTATTTTTTCCTGATGATAAACTCTGTTCTCCTGTTCTTCTGGTGATCTTCTTCAGAACAACCTGCTTCAGTCTGAACATCACAAGCACATCCGTTCACCAACCTCGTCTCGCCATAACCTTTACCGGAAATACGGGAAGGATTAGTAATACGTGATTTGATGTAATCAACAGATGATTTTGCCCTGCGATCAGAAAGCGCCTGGTTGTAACCATTGGTTTCCCTGCAATCGGTATGTGATGATAATTCAACAACCATACTTGGGAATTCGTTCATGATCTTTACAATCTTGTTCAATTCCGTTTCAGCATCCGGACGGATATTGTACATGTTCAGATCAAAATAAACGTTTTTGAACTCAGCGATTTTTCCAAGATCTGCACCTTCTACTACCTGCTCAACAATCGTTGGCTTCTTAATAAGCGTAACATCTGCTTTCACAACGTACTCTTTTGAAGAAGTGCTTACGGGTGTTTCACCATCATTGTAATCTGCTTTCTTTCCAACAAGCTTGAAGTTTTTATCAGCATCAACAAAGAAGAAATAAGCGCCATCGTCCTTTGTAGTTAAAGTATCTACAACAACACCTTTGTCATTAAGCAACGTAATGAATGCATAAGGAACAGGATTGCCGCTTTTGTCTTTTGCAATGCCTTCAATTTTCTTACCGATACCAAGACCATTGTGAATATCGAAAGAATAAATATCGTCATCACCTTTTCCACCTGCACGATTAGAAGAGAAATAACCTTTCTCAAGCTTATCATCAACTGCAACTCCGAAATCATCTGCTGCAGTATTCAATGGAGCGCCTGCATTAAAAACACGACCGAAACCAGTTCCGTTTGCAGGAGAAATAAATACATCTAATCCACCTAAACCGTAACGTCCGTCAGAAGAAAAAAGCAATACACCGTTTTTTTCTTCGAAGAAAGGAAACACTTCGTTGCCTTCAGTATTAATGGTGTTGCCAAGATTTTCAGCCTTGCCCCAAACATTACCGGTTTTTGTAATGCGGTAAATATCTGCTCCACCGAAACCACCGGGCATATCACTTGTAAAATACATCGTGTTTCCATCAGCCGACAAACATGGATGTCCTACTGAATAATCAGGATTATTTAAAATGAATGCAACAGGCTCTGACCATTTGCCGTCTGCGTAATTGCTGAACCAGATCTGGAGCTCAACCACCCTGTCTTTTCTTTTTGTATCGGAATTGTTGCGGGTAAATGCCATTGTTGTTCCGTCTTTGGTGAATGTAGCTCCACCATCGTGCATTTTACTATTCAGACTTTTATCAAATACAGCAGGTGATTTCATTTGAGCACCATCAAGTTCGGAAACATACAAATTCAAAAATGGCTTTCCGTCCCAGTTGTATTTTCTTGCGTTCATCTTGTTTGTCCTTGTAGATGCAAAAACAATTTTGTCTTTGTAATAAGAAGGAGCAAAATCTTCCGCGTCTGTATTCATTTCAAGATTGAGCACATCATACTTTCCGTCAACAGCTGAGAATTCTGCAAGCTTACCTTTATTTGCGGTGTAATCTTTTGCGCGCAAATCATTCGGTTTTGATTCAGCAAATTTGTTCATCCACATATTTGACTGATCGTGTTTGCCGTTCTTCTTCAGGATCATTGCGTAATCGTAATAATCTTCAGTAACAACACCTTCTGTAGCGCTTGTAAGCTTTGCATAAGCTTCTTCCGCCTGCGCATTGCGATCAAAATTCTTGTAGCTCAAAGCAAGCCTGCGCTGACCTTCCGTGGTTAAACGTTTTGATCCTGTATAAGAATCGATCGCTTTTTCAAAAGAATAAACAAAGAAGTATCTATCTCCGTTTTTTTCTTTCCGTAATTTATCCTTAGCAAAAGCATCGCTGCCAATGCCTGTCAATATTAAAATGAGAAGGAGTAACTTTTTCATGATTGTGGGTTTCTATAGTGCTGTTAAAAATATCTTGGTGAATGAATTTGTTTTTTGCCGAACAATAAGAAGTCATATCGCAATACGATCTCGTGACTTCCCATATTGTATTTTCCTGTGTTCAGTCCGTACGACCAATCGAAGGAATAACCGGCATGAAACTGATCAGTGAGATCAAACCCAACCAAAGCTCCGACAGCGTCACCGGTACGAAACATTGCGCCGAGCAAAAATTTCTTTCCAATGATAAATGATGCGGTAAGATCTGCCTGGACAGGAGCACCTGCAGTTACTTTAACCAATGTTGTTGGTTTGAATGCAAGGTTCTCTGATAATTTAATCATCGTTCCTGCGATGAAGAAATAATGTCGCTGCTCTTTAGCGATTAATGCATCTCCATTTGTATTCGCTAAAGCATAGCTGTTCTGAATTAAGAAAGGTGCAGAAACTCCTGCGTAAAAACGTTCGCGTGAATAATAAATTCCGAATCCGAAATTAGGCGTAACGTGATTGTTGACGTTTGTCTGGAACACCACATCTCCTTGCTGATCTAAATCGCGTGAGATCAAATCACCCTGGAAAATATTTACACCTGCGCTTAATCCTAATGCTAGCTTCGACTTTTCATTCAATCGCATGATGTAAGCGAAATCGCCGTAGATCGCTGTGTTGTTTGTTGGTCCGATCTTATCATTAAGAAAAGTTAAGCCCAACCCGATCGGGTGATTTTTCAATGGCGCATGCATGGTGAATGTCTGCGTTGTTGGCGCTCCGCTGAAACCAACCCATTGCGAACGATGGAGGGCGGTTAGCGTTAAAGCATCGCGGCTTCCGGCATATGCAGGATTTACCGACAGGGTGTTGTACATATAATGTGTGTACATCGGATCCTGCTGTGCGTAGGTTGCCAGGCTTCCTAAAGCTGAAACCAGGACAAGTGATATTTTTATAAGTGCTTTCATTTTGTTTTTTGTTTTTATCCGCCGGGGGTTTAACCCCGACGGGTTTATTTTTTTGCTGAGTGTCTTTTAGATTACCTGTTCAGATAAATTGTTCCTTTATAAACCGGGCTTCCATCACCCAAATCAAGAACGTAGAAGTAAGTTCCAACCGGCAATTGATTTCCACCAATTGTTAATCCGCCATCGGAATTTCCATCCCAGGTATTCTGGTAAGGATTAGCTTCGAACACTTTGTTTCCCCAACGGTTGTAGATTACGAATGTATTGTTCGGGAAATTCAGGATTCCACGGATCACAAACAGATCATTTGTTCCGTCACCGTTTGGAGAGAATCCATCAGGAATATGAAACTCAGCACATGTGTCAACAGTAACGTATGCTGCTGAAGGCGCTGATGTGCAACCATTCGCTGAAACTGTCAGCACGTAGTTACCGGAATCGGAAAGTGTAGCCGGAGTGATCGTCGGATTTTGATTTGATGATGTATATCCGTTCGGTCCGGTCCAGCTGTATGTTCCGCCGTTGACAGTTTGCGCGGTCAGATTGATCGTGCTGTCAATACAAGTTGGTGAGTTGCTGCTTGCTGCTGCTACAGGAATTGCGTTTACTGTAAGTGATACATTAATTGAAGTATCATCCGGGAAACATGTTCCGCTTACAATAACATTGTAATTCGATGATGCATCTGCTGCAGTTGAAGGATTAATTGTGAGTGATGACGAAGTTGCGCCTGAAATATTTCCTGCGTTAGCTAAGTTGGTTGATCCATCTCTCCATTGGTAAACCAGGTTTGTTCCTGTGGCAACAACAGTAAAGTTTGCTGCTGTTCCTGAACATACGGTTTCGTTCACCGGCTCGCTTGTAATAACAGGAGGTGTATTCAGGATCAATGAAACATTTATAGAAGTATCATTCGGGAAACATGTTCCTGAAATAACAACATTGTAATTGTTCGAAGCATCTGTTGCTGTGAAAGGATCAATTGTAAGTGTTGATGTTGTAACACCTGAAATATTTCCGGCGTTAATCAAATTCACTGAACCTTTTCTCCACTGATAACTGATATTCGTTCCTGTTGCAACAACCTGGAAGCTGATAGAATCACCAATACAAGCTGATTGACTTACAGGCTGTGAAGTGATCAACGGCGCAGTATTCACTGTTAAAGAAACGTTGATTGAAGTGTCGCGACCTGCACAGCTGCTTACGATGACATTGTAATTCAATGCAGCATCAGAAACGTTTACTGGATTAATTGTAAGCATTGCAGAGTTAGCACCGGAATGGGTTGCAGAATTGATTATGTTAACCGAACCTTTTCTCCATTGATAAGTGTTGCCTGTTCCGCTTGCTACAACAAGGAAGCTGATGGAATCACCTGCGCATGCTGTCTGGCTCAACGGCTCAAGAATAATAACCGGGGCTGTGTTTAATATTAAAGAAACATTGCCTGATGAATCTGAAGCACATGTTCCGTTAATAAGCACATTGTAGTCCAATGCAAAATCAAGCGCTGTTACAGGATTGATTGTAAGAGTTGCAGCATTTACGCCTGAAATATTAGCAGAGTTAACAAGGTTAATCATACCGCGTCTCCACTGGTAAGTTAATCCGGCACCTGAAGCAACCACCTGGAAGCTTACAGAATCTCCTATACACGCTGTTTGATTTACAGGTTGTGATGTGATCACAGGTGGCGCTGCAATTATCAAAGCGACATTTGAAGAAGTATCATTCGGTGAATATGTTCCGTAGATAATTACATTGTAATTGTTTGCTGCATCAGCAAGCGTAACCGGGTTAATAGTAAGTGTATCTGTAGTAGCACCGGAAATATTTCCGCCATCCACCAGGTTTACATTTCCTTTTCTCCATTGGTAAGTAAGACCAACACCGGTAGCGCTTACAATAAAGCTTACTGAATCACCTAAACAAACTGTTTGTGTTATTGGAGGAACAATAATATTCGGAGGTGTAAGTGTTCCGCAACCAGGTGCAGCGATTGCCATGATAGCAGCCGTGTTTACTGCTCCAACCGTTGAAAGCGCGCGGCCTTCAATTGACATGCCCGTGTTCAGGTTGATTGCACCGTTGTTACAGATGATCGATCCTTTGAAAATAGAGTAATCGTTAATGCTGACAGCACCTTCAACTTTCCAGAAAATATTTTGTGATTGTGCGCCATTACGCAGAACAACTTTAGAATAAACGCTTGTACTAAGCGCACCATTGATAAGAAAAACAAACACCGCGTTAGGATTGTTCTGTGCATCCAGGTAAAGTGTATCGGTGAATGTCACCGCTGCATTCATCAAATAGGTATGTGGCGTAAGCACAAGCTGGTTACCAAATTGCGCCGGATATAAAAGCTCAATATCATAAGGAAGAAGGTTCAGGTAATTGTACACTGTATTTAAATCAGTTGCACAAGCTGCAGTAGAAGCATCCGGAATTGGGTGGATCATTCCTGTTACAAATAAAGGATTGAATCCTGTAGTTAAACCAAGGTTTGTTCCAACATCACCTGTAACGTATGTGATACCAACATTTGTAACCGGGCCGTCTCCTGAAAAGATTGTATAACATGCAACAGCTCCGAGTGCCGGCGCGATCGGTCCTGTAAGGATAGGACTTCCGCATCCGATTGGTGTGTGTGCATATGAATTGCTGATTGTAATTGCACCGTTTGTAGTAAGCGCTCTTCCTTCAAGCGAATCGCCTGCATTCAGATTGATGCCTGCGTTATTGACAATAAATGTTCCGCGCATGGTTGATCCGGCAGCCATATCGAGCAAACCTTCTACCTGCCAGTAAACATTACAAGCCTTAGCACCATTTACCAATTTCACATTCGAACCTGCGTTCGTAGAAAAAGGTCCGGCGATCTTAATAATAAAAACCGCGCTCGGTACACCTTGTGCATCAAGAATAAGATCGAGGTTCATTGTTGCTGCTGCAGGAATGGAGTGAACACCCGCATTCAGGATTTGCCCGTTTCCAAGAAGGATGCCCGGAAAAATTGTTGCAACAGTTGCGTTGATCTGGTTATATGCCGTTAACAGATCGGCAGACGCTGCTGCGCTCACACCGTTGTTATCGTTCATAACACCATCAACATTTCCAAAAGCTGTACTTGAACCGCTGTTGGTTCCTACACTTCCGGTAATGTGAGAAATGCCCGTAT
The DNA here is from genome assembly GCA_031412295.1 of Bacteroidota bacterium. GTDB lineage: Bacteria > Bacteroidota > Bacteroidia > Palsa-965 > Palsa-965. Next base: position 16,332 of record JANOCU010000031.1, on the reverse strand, counting down.
TGCTCACTGCACCATTCGAAGTGAAGAGAACAAAATTTTCCGTGGAGCCGAGCGCAGGCGCTTGTGCGTAACTTGTACCTGGAAAAATAACCAGCAGCACAAGAAATGCTACAATAAATGATAATTTACTTTTCATTTTTGGATAAGGTTAACTGAGGATGAATTTCCACATGACAAAGGTGTGGATCAAATTGCCCCTTCTTCTTACAGAACTTTTCGCGAAACTTACAACATTCACACTTTCCCAATGAAAAAACCACTTTCTTCTTACAGAAAGTGGTTTAAACTTACACGTGCCAAACTTCGCACGAAGAAAAAATAATTTACTATTGATTTGTAATACGCTTTGTAAAATATTCCTTTACCAGTTTATGCTGTTCGTGCTCATTCATTTTATCTGCTGACTTTGTTTCAACTTTTACACCTTCGAAACGATGGTCTGCTTTTAGAAAATTAGCAAGCTCCTGCTTTGCATCTGTTGGTCCGAAAAGAATTACTTCTTTGTAATCCCTGATCACCTCAGCCAGCTGTTTGTAAAAATCTTTTTGCTGATGATTTTCCTTATTGTGCATCACATGCTCACTTCTGTCAAGTGTGCTTGTTTTATCTTCATGAGTAAAACCTGATTCTATAATCTTCGTTTCCATGGTATCTTTTGAAAATTCCATCATGTGCGCGCTTGAATGGTCCATCCAAATACCTAAATACTTTGCGTCTGTCATTTCTCTTTTTTTTTATACTATAAATAATCATTCTTATTGTTGTGAGATCATCCTGCCCGAGTGAATGATTTTCTTATTCTTATCAATCACCTGGTAGAAATACATCCCGGAAGGCAGATGACCTGTTTCAATTGTTGTTACTTGTTTGTTCAATGTTGCATTCATTACTTCATCACCCAATACATTGAAAATTCTTAATTCATAGGTGTTGTTCATTGAAACATCATTAAGCTGTATGTTAGTTGCCGAGCTGAATGGATTCGGGTAAACTGAAATTGTTTCTTTCACTTCTTCCTGCGGTAAAATGCTCATTGTTCCGCAATTATTCGGAATTGCTTGCGCAACTGCAGTAATTGCAGTTGTAGTTACAGCGCCGACTGTTGTAAGCGCACGACCATTAAGTGTTACACCTGTATTGATAGAACCTAACGCACCGTTATTACAAACGATTGTTCCGCAGAAAACAGAATAATCATTCAATGTTACAGCGCCTTCGATTTTCCAGTACACATTTTTCGCCTGTGCGCCATTGATCAAAATAACTTTCGAATACACACTTGTTGAAAATGCGCCGTTCACCTGGATAACAAAAACTGCATTTGCATTATTCAGCGCATTGAGATAAAGTGTATCAGTAAATGTTACTGCGGCATTCATAAGATACGTATGCGGTGTAAGCACAAGATTATTTCCGAATTGTGCAGGATACAATAATTCAATATCGTAAGGCAATACATTTAAATAATTGTATGCAACCAATAAATCTGCATTGCATTGTGCGGTAGAGCCATCCGGGATCGGGTGAATTGTTCCGTTAACATTTAAAGGATTGTAATTTGTAGCCGAACCATTATTGCTTCCAACATCACCTGTGATATACGTAACTCCTGCATTTGACACTGCACCGTCGCCGGAAAAAATTGCGTAGCATGCTGCAGTTCCGAGTGCTGGTGCATTTGGACCGGTAAGGTTAGGACTTCCGCAACCAATCGGTGTATAAGCAAGCACACCATCAACAGTAATAGCACCGTTTGTAGAAAGCGCTCTTCCTTCAAGTGTGTCGCCTGAGCTCATTAAAATTGCAGCGTTGTTTGCGATCATCGTTCCACGCATCGTTGTTCCGGATGCCATATTGATCATGCCTTCAACTTTCCAGTAAACATTACATGCATACGCATTATTGATCAATTTGACTTTAGCGTTTGCATTCGTGGAAAATGACCCTTGTATTTTAAAAATAAATACTGCCTGAGTTTGATTTTGTGCATCAAGGATCAACTCGAGATTGAGTGTCGATGCGCTTGGCAGGGTATATACACCGGGATTAAGCACTTCGCCATTTCCAAGCAACGGAGCGTGAGCAAAATTTGATGTAGTAGCATTCAATTGATTGTATGCCGAAAGAAGATCTGCGGAGCATTGAGCGCTTGCACCATCATTGTCGTGCATAACACCATTTACATTTCCAAAATTCGTACTTGATCCGCTGTTGGTGCCCACATTGCCGGTAGCATGTGTAATGCCTGAATTTCCTACTGCACCATTGGAGGTGAAGAGTACAAAATTTGCAGCAGTTCCTAATACAGGAGCTTGTGCAAAAGTTATTGCAGGAAGAGCTAAAAATGAAAATGCTGTTAAGCTGAGGAGTAATTTGTTTTTCATGGGAGTTGGGGTGATTGGTTAATTAATAATTTCCCGCATTGTAAAATTGCAATCATTAAACTACAAATGTGTTACATAACTTTAGAAAGAGTTACATAATTCACACATGAAAAAAGGCGTTATCTCCTTTCGGAAAATAACGCCTCTTCTGCCTCTGTCTACCTCCTCAATAACGTAATGCTATTTAGGACCTTTTGATTTCCCTTTTGATTTTGATTTTGTGTGACCGGGATTTGTTGTGTTAGGATGGTGTGGGTTGTTGGTATTCTTTTGCGACCATTTTCCACCACCTGTACGTTGATTGCTGCCGTCATGTTTAAATAAGTGAACGGAACAGGAGTTTGCGCCGATCATAAGGCCAATACTCATTACGAATACTGCCAGGGTTTTGAAGATTTTCATTTTATTATTTTTTAGAGTTATAATGCCCGGTTAATTAATAACGCAAAGTTGAAGGCTATACCCCTATTCATGTTACACAACTTTAGTAATATGTTGCATAATTCATACCATTACTAGTATTTGTCTATCTCTTAATGCCTTAGCAGTTATATTAATACATCATCACTGTTTTCTTTCTATGGTCGAATACCTTCCATTCATCGATTAAGGATTGCAAACAATGCCTAAATAAACTTGTATATCATTAATATAGACCATAGCTTTACATAGCTACACCAAGAAAGAAGAGACGGAAAAGATGAATTCAAACTCCCAAAATAATTCTAAACCTATTTCGGTTCTACTCGCTGATGACGACAGGGATGATTGTTTTTTTTTCAAAAATGCGCTTGGAAAATTACAAATTGCAACGGTGTTCAATACTGTTATGGACGGTGAACGGCTGATAAAATATCTCAATGAAAATAAAAGCACCCTTCCTGATGTACTTTTCCTGGATTTTAACATGCCACGTAAAAATGGAGCGGAATGTCTGCGTGAAATAAAAAGTCATAAACCGCTGCGAAGTCTTCCCATTATTATGTACTCAACTTCTCTTCATGATGCAATTGCAGATGATCTGTATGATGAAGGCGCACATTATTTCGCACGCAAATCAGGATTAACAGAATTGTCTAATGTTTTGCTTCGGGTTTTAACCATGATCCGTGATAACAAATTCGAACGTCCGCCAAGAGATAAATTCCTGCTCAGCTTAGATGCACAATAAAAGCACGTTACCTATTTTTTGTTGCACCTCGTTAAATAAATTACATGAAATTGATATATAATGCCGACAGTGAAACGCGCTTCGAAAAACAAGGCTGCTGAAAAAAACAGTGGCACAACGAAGATCAAAAAACCATTCCGTTCAAATCCATTAAGCGTCGGAAAAAAATCCAAACCATTTCCAATTGTTGCAATCGGCGCTTCACTCGGTGGATTAAAGGCTGTTTCTTTATTCTTAAAATATTTGCCTGCCAACACAGGTATGGCATATATCTATGTGCAACATCTCGATCCGGGACACAAAAGTTTGCTCACTACCATTCTTTCAAAATTGACAAAAATGAAAGTGCAGGAAGTGAAGGACATGGAACTGATGGAGCCGGATAATTTATATGTGATTCCAAGCAACAAAGAAATTGAAGTAACGGACGGACATATTCAATTGCTTACCCGCAGAAAAAGTTCGGGTGGTATTACAATCGATGTGCTGTTTTCTTCTCTTGCGCTTACTCATAGGGAAAATGTTGTCGGCATTATTCTTTCAGGAAACGGAAGCGATGGCACTGTTGGTTTACAAGCGATCAAAGGTGCCGGTGGAATTACAATGGTGCAGGATGCTTCTGCTCTTGCAGGCAGCATGCCTCAATCTGCAATTAAGCTTGGTATTGTAGATCACATATTGTCTCCGCGAGGAATTGCTGAAGAGCTGGTGCGTTTCAGCAAATATGGCCTTTCAAAATCCGTTGTTACGACTGAATTTAACGAAGGCATTTCTGATAACGATCCGGACCTGAAAATAATTTTCGGAATTCTGCTTAAAGAGGTGAATGTTGATTTCAGCCGTTATAAAATGAATACGCTGAAACGACGCATCGGTCACAGGATGCTTCAGCAAGGTGTAAAATCTACAAAGGATTATACGAGAGTATTGCTCGATAAAAAAAACAACGAGGTAGAATTACTTTACCGCGATCTGCTGATTAATGTGACCAGCTTTTTTCGTGAGGCAGAAACTTTCCGGTATTTAAAAGGTACTTTTCTTCCCCGGCTGCTAAATAAAAAAGCACCTTCCGAAACAATCCGGATATGGATACCTGCATGCTCAACCGGCGAAGAAGCGTATTCCATCGCGATACTGCTCACGGAGCTGCAGGAAAATAAATCGCGGAAAATCCCTGTGCAGATTTTCGCAACCGATCTCAGCGATCATGCAATTCGTGATGCCCGCGTTGGAGAATATTCTGCAAATGAGGTTAGCGGCATTTCAAAAAACCGGTTGAAAAATTTCTTTACCAAATCAGGCGATAACTACCGCGTAAATAAAGCCATCAGGGAAATGTGTGTGTTTGCCACGCATAATATTTTACGGGATCCTCCTTTTTTCAGAATTGATTTTATCAGCTGCTGCAACCTGCTCATTTACTTTGATACAGCAGCCCAAAAGAAAGTGCTTTCCTCAATGCATTTTGCGCTGAATGAAAAAGGCTACTTAATGCTGGGCAAATCGGAGACCACCGGTGCCTCCTCGCAGCTTTTTATACAGGCAAACAGAAAATACAAAATATACTCCCGGAAAAAAGGTACGCGCCAGAACAAAATTCCTGAATTAGCACCACGTGTTTCCGGCACTACAATTCCAAAGAAAAAAAACAAGATCGCTCTTAAAAAAAGCCTGGCAGCAAATGCTGACGCGCTCGACAGTGCAATTGATTCATCTCTTTTAGCATCGTACATGCCTGCCTGCGCGATCATCAATACGGATATGGAGATCCTGCAGTTCCGTGGATCAACCGGAATATTTCTAACGCATCCTTCGGGGAAAGCGAGCCTGAATATTTTGAAGATGACACGCCCCGAATTTGCATTTGAGCTTCGCAATGCTATCCAGCATGTGCTTAAAACAAAACAACCCATACGCAAGGAAGGAATTGAAATGAATCCTCAAATGATCGGAGCTTCTTTTCAGCTGATGGCGCTCGATGTTAGCCTGCTCTCTGTTGAATGGGAAGAGCCCTTGCTGCTGATCGTTTTTTCATTGCAGCATAAAGTGGAAAAATATATCGAGAGCGATAAAGGCGGAAAAAATAATACGACACAAAAAGATCTCCGCATAAAGAAGCTGATGCTGGAATTGCATAATGCAAGTCTTGAAATGAATACCATCATCGAGTCGCAGGAAAAAGCATATGAAGAGTTGCAGGTGGCCAATGAAGAGATTGTTTCTACCAATGAAGAATTTCAAACGCTGAACGAAGAGCTTGAAACTTCAAAGGAAGAAATTGAAGCAACTAACGAAGAGCTGATCTCCACCAACCAGGAACTGAAATTGCAAAATGACCTACTTGCCGAATCCTACGATTATTCGCAAACGATCATTGCTACTATTCATGAGCCAATGCTTATTCTCGACAGGGGCCTTAATATAAAATTTGCGAATAAATCATTTTATAAAAAGTTCCGTGTAACCAGGGAAGCAACTGAAGGAATTTCTTTGTTTGAGCTGGGAGATAAACAATGGAAAATTCCGAAGCTGGAGATGCTGCTCGAAAACCTGCTGCAAAAAAATACAGCATTTGAAAATTTTGAAGTTACCCGCACTTTTCCTGTCATCGGCGAAAAAGTGATGCTGTTGAATGCAAACCGTATTATTCAAAAAACGCATGGAGAAAAATTAATCCTTCTTGCAATTGAAGATGTTACCGAACGTACGGCGCAGCAGAGAAAAGTAAATGAAGAGCTAACTACAAATATCCGACTGCACCGCGAAGATAATGTTGTGCTTGAAAGAGCTGTAAAACGCAGAACACGTCAGCTTGTTCAAAAAAACCTGGAGCTGGAAAGAGTGAATAAAGATCTGACCACTTTTACATTTGTGTCGAGCCATGATCTGCAGGAACCATTGCGGAAAATTCAGAATATCTCGCAATACATCGCGGAAAATGAAAAGTCAAATTTATCCTTAGACGGTAAAGAGCAGTTTACAAGAATCCAGGAGACGGCAAAAAGAATGCAGTTGCTGATCGAAGATTTACTTGCTTATTCACGAAGCAAAAACCCCGTGCGCAAGCTTAAAAACACATCGCTCAGTTTAATTATTGACCAGGTGAAAAGCGATCTTGAAGATGTTCTTGCAAAGAAGAAAGCACAAATAAAGACGGGCAGGCTTTGTCTGCTTAAAATTCTGCCTTCCCAGTTTCGTCAGCTGATAAGCAACCTTGTTGGAAATTCCCTGAAGTTTTCAAAACCCAACGTTACACCTGTCATTACTGTACAGTGCAAAATTGCAAGCGGCTTTGCATTAACCCATGATAATCCTGGATTACCTGCGGGCGCATTAGTGCCACGGATAAAATATTGCCACATCATTTATACCGATAACGGCATTGGCTTTGATCCGCAATATAACGAACGGATATTTGAAGTGTTCCAGCGTCTTCATAGCTACGAGGAATATAAAGGAACGGGCATCGGCCTGGCCATTTGCAAAAGAATTGTTGAAAATCACCATGGGGTTATTACTGCTACCGGAAAATTAAACAAGGGTGTACGTTTTGATATCTACATCCCGAAATAAAATTTTAGCTCAATAGTTGCAATAAAAAAATCGCCGCCACGAATATTCGTAGCGGCGATTTTATTTTTATGTTTTACTATTTTATTCCTGTACGATTGTATTTCCTGCCATCGTCACATTTCCGTTACGGGCTAATGCGCGACCATTTAATTTTGCCCCTGTACCGAATGTGATGGATTGATACGCAATGAACGTTCCTTTAACAACAGAAGTAGTTCCGATTGTTGCAGAGCTTCCGATGATCCAGAAAATATTTCCCGGTAGTGCGCCGCCTGCAAGAATAACTTTACGACCTGATGTGGTGGTAAATGCAGATGCGATCTGGATAATAAAAATCGCGTTCGGGTCTCCCTGTGCATCAAAAGTTACATCACCTGAAGAAATCGCAAGTGTTGAAGTTGATTTATATAATCCCGGAGTAAGTGTAAGTCCGCCAATATTTCCTGATAAGGTTACAATATCAGTAGAAGTTCTTGCCGCGCCATCATTATAAGCAGCAACAATGTCAAGCTTCGCCTGGTTAGCGATCGCATCATTGATATGCAATGTTCCGTTTAAAATTCCGGGAGGAAAACCACCAACAGAAGTTCCGGGACTTAATCCAAGATCCCCTGTAATAACGGTTGCGCCTGTATTGGTAATGGATGAACCAGCAAGCACAGCCATATTACTTGCGCCCGCAAGCTGAATACGTGGGTGTGATGTTGTCTGAACCGGGATAACGGTTGGATTTGATGTATTGTTATTTGGCGGAGTGACATCATCTTTTTTACAAGCGCCGATAAATACAACTGATGCTATAGCAAGAATTGTAACTAATTTTTTTGTTTTCATTTTGGGTTGGGTTATTGAAATCTAATACGTCAAAGGTGCACGATCCCAAACCCTTCTTCGTTACATTACTTTATAAAAAAGTTACATTATTCTCACATTTAAACCCCGCATTGCTAATCAAGCTGATGAAAACGATCATTCTCCTTCTTAACAAGATTACACATGAAAACGGTCAGCTTTTTTGTAAATACATCAAGTGCCAATGCCGACTGTTTCAGGTAGGTCATTAGTTTGGTCATGTCTTGTGGTGAGGAAACTGACTTATCAAGCAATTGTAATATGCCAAGAATATTTGCGATAGGCTGACGTACACCGTGTGATGTCATCACCAGCATATTTTCCAATTCAACTATATATTGTTCAATAAATCCTTCTGCTTTCCGCAGCGCAAGTTTGGTTTCATTTAACTCTGTATCTACCAGCTTTTTTTCTTCGAGTTGAGCTGCTATTTTGATATTAGCACTATTCAAGTCGCTTGATAGTGTTTCTTTGGTTACGTTTCTAAGGGTAAACGTTTTGATAGCAAAGGACAAATGTCGGAGCTTATCAAAAATTCGCGGGGCTTGGGTAATCTTCATACAGCTAAGTTGCCCTGATTTTTAGCCATAGCTGTTACATAATCCTGTGGTAAGATTACATTATTCACATATTGAAGAAAAAAGGGGTGTAAACACCTGCGGAAAATGAAAGTGAAAATTGAAATTAGATATCTTTATCTATATCGGCTGACAGTTCACCGGATATTTCAGTTGACAATTCATTATTGATCTCGCTTGTTTTTTGCACGATCTTGTGAATGACTTTATCAAGCGATTCGCCAATGGTTTTCATTTTCGAAAGAATTTCACCGTTGACCGGATCTGATACATCTTCATAATTAAACAAGCTGAATAAACCGAGGATACGTGTTACGGGAACTCTTACCTGGTGCGATTGCATGTAAGCGATTTCCCATAATTTTTTATACTGCACTTTTAATTTTTCATTCATTACTCTTTTCGCCTTAATCTCGTCCGCTTCTTTAACGGCACGGTTGATTTTTGGAATAAGGGAAAATAATTTATCCTTAAGCACGTAATCGATGATGCCGCTTTTAATCAGCTCAACAGCATTTTCTTCACCGATAGTTCCTGAAACAACAATGAAAGGAATATCAGGACACATTTCCTTCGCCATTTTTAAAGCTGCCGGTCCGCTGAATGCCGGTAAAGAAAAATCTGATAAGATAATATCAGGCTGACAAGTACGAAGCGCATTTTCAAATGAGGCACGTGTTTGCACCACTTCTGTTTTATAGTGGAATTCTGCCTTCGCTAATTCGCGGTGAAGCAGATCAATATCATTACTATTATCTTCGACTATTAAAATTCTCAAAATTTACTCCTTTGTTAAGGGTTGAATTTAATTATTCCGGGGGATTACTTAATACCATCCAATACAATCCGAGCTCTTTTATTGTTTGAAAAAATTTATCCGTATCCACCGGCTTCACGATATAGCTATTAGCACCGAGCGCATAACACTTTTGAACATCGGGATCTTCCTGCGAGGAAGTAAGTATGACTACCGGTATTGATTTCAGATCAGGATTTGTCTTAATTCGTTCTAACACCTGCAAGCCAGATAATTTCGGCATCTTCAAATCAAGCAGGATCAGCTTCGGAAGACTTGAACAATTCCTCGAAGCATATTTTCCCTTACAGAGAAGAAATTCCATTGCTTCTGCCCCATCCCTTACATGATGAAGCTTGTCGGCAAGTCCATTACTCTTTAACGCACGAATCGTAAGAAGCGCATCATCACGCCCGTCTTCCGCGAATAAAACTTCAATATCGTCGTAGTTCATGCTGATTCGATTTGACTGGTGATGCGCGGTAATTTGAAATAGAAACTTGATCCCTTTTCCAATATTGATTCTGCCCACACGTTTCCTTTATGCCTGCGAATAACTTTCTGAACGATCGCAAGACCGATGCCCGTGCCTTCAAATTCTTCATCTGAGTGCAGACGCTGAAACACTCCGAAAAGCTTATCGTAATATTCCATATCAAAGCCTACACCATTGTCCTTAATGAAATAAACATTCATACTCTCTTCCTCTGTAGAACCGATCTCAATTTTAGAAGGAGAAGAATTCGCGGAATATTTAATTGCATTTGAAATAAGATTTATCCAAACCTGCCTGATCAGTGAGGAATCACCATTTGCAGGTGGTAATTTACCGATCGTAAATTCAACATTAGGTGTGTCTGCAAAAGAATCTGCCTTAATTGTCTGCACAAGCACATTCATATCTATTAGTGAAGAAGCAATTTCTTTCCGCCCTAATTTTGAGAAGGCGAGCAGATCATCAATCAGTACGCCCATACGAATAGAGTTGCGCGCAATGGAACTTAAAATCTCTGCACCATCTTCATTAAATACTTTACCGTACTCAGCATTTAAAATTTTTGCATAGGCACTGATTGCGCGAATCGGTGCACGCAGATCATGAGAAACAGAATAAGAAAAAGATTCCAGCTCTTTATTTGCGGATTCTAATTGTGAAGTACGCTCAATTACTTTCCTTTCCAGCTCTTCATTCAGCTTCCAGATATCATCTTCAGCCCGTTTAAGTTCGCTGTTAGCAAGAAGAAGCTCGGCTGCACGTTTTTCTTTTTCTTCGTTTTGAAATGCAAGCTCTATGTTTGCGATTACAAGCTCAGCGGCACGTTTTTCTTTTTCTTCGTTTTGAAAAATAAGCTCCCGGTTAGCTATGATCAGCTCAGCGGCACGTTTTTCCTTTTCGGTGTTTTGGAAAATAAGTTCCTGGTTTGCAATTACAAGCTCAGCGGCACGTTTTTCCTTTTCTTCGAACTGAAAAACAAGCTCCTGGTTGGCTACAATAAGCTCAGCTGCACGTTTTTCTTTTTCTCTATTTTGAAAAATCAATTCCTTATTAGCAATAACCAGCTCGGCTGCACGTTTTTCTTTCTCTTTATTCTGAAAAACCAATTCCTGGTTGGCGATAACGAGCTCAGCGGCACGTTTTTCTTTCTCCAGGTTCTGAAAAACAAGCTCATTGTTTGCAACTATCAGCTCACCGGCACGTTTTTCTTTTTCTTCGTTTTGAAAGGCAAGTTCCTTGTTCGCTACTATTAATTCCGCCGCACGTTTTTCACGCTCCGTATTTTGAAATGCGAGTTCTTTATGGGCAAGGAATAATCCTTCGGCAACGTGTTTTTGATCCTGTTCGTTCTTCATGCGCTACTGGGGCAAAGCTTATCAATTTGCTTTTAAGCAAGATAAGATTTATAATCGCCCTTTCTCATTGGTAATTCATCTAATTTTACATCTAATTCCTTCTGCATTTTGATTGGCGAATGTCCTAATTGATCTCTGTAATGGTCAATTCTACGCGACGATTCAATTGACGACCTTCAGGATTGTCTGAACCATCCGCTTTTTTATTGGCTGCAGCAGGTTTTGTTTTGCCATATCCTTTCGCTGTAAAACGTTTTGCATCGATGCCGTTAGCAATTAAATAGTCTACAACGGCCTGTGCACGATCTTCAGAAAGCTTCTGATTATATGCAGCATCGCCTTTACTATCGGTGTGACCTGAAATTTCAACTTTCATTCCCGGGTTACTTTTCATCAGGCGGATTAAATTTTTTAATTCCACATTTGAAAGTGGTCGCAGTGTTGCTTTGTCAAAATCAAAGAAAATATTGTTCAGCGTAATCTTGGAACCAACAACGATCGGGTTGAGCTTTACCGCAACATTTAATTCGTAGTAGCTCGACTCTTTCGGAATTTCCACATTTTCGGAATAAAATAAATGCGCTTCGGATTCATACGTCACATTATAATTTTTTCCGGGCGTAAGAATGAAAAGAAATTTACCTGTCTTGCTGTTTGTATGATAAATGCCAACCACTTGCCCGGTTGCATTATCTGTAACAGTAATTTCAACATTCTTTGCAGGCGCACCTGATTCATCGTTAACGCTCCCTTTAATTAATGTAAGCGGCGTTTGTTTACGATCAGGAAACGTAACCATGTAATTATCTTTTTCACCGAAACCATCTTCGCGGAAAGAAGAATAATAAGCGTTACGTCCATCCGGGCTGATCATAAAAAAGATATCATCGTATGTAGTATTGATCGGGTAACCAACGTTAATCGGTTCCGACCATGCGCCGTCTTCAGAAAGAAGGCTGGTGAAAATATCGAACCCGCCCATCGTATTGTGACCATTCGAACCAAATGAAAGTGTTACACCATCAGGGTGAATAAAGGGAGCATCTTCATCATATGGTGTATTAATATTTGCACCCATGTTTATTGCTTTTCCCCATTCGCCATCCGGAGTTTTCTGGCTCATGTACAAATCTCTTCCGCCAAATCCACCCGGCTTATCGCTGGTGAAATAAAGCTTCTGCCCATCTGCAGAAATGAAAGCGCTTGGCTCCCAATATTTCGTATTGATATTATCATTCAGCTTCACAGGTGCGCTCCACACTTCTCCGTTTAATGAAGTAGAATAAATGTTTCCATCACCCTGGTCATCTTTGTAAATTAAAATGGTGTAACCATCAGGAGAAATTCCAACAGTTGCTTCATGCCAATCGGAATTAATCGGCGTTCCGATGTTCGTTGCTTTGGACCAGCCTGTTTTTGTTTTATCCGACATGTAAATATCTTCCATGTGGTTGCCGTCTTCATCTTTTTCACCACCTGTAGATTCCGGGCGGCGTGATGTAAAAAACAGCGTGTTCTGATCAGCAGATAAAACCATCGAATAATCGCCATAAGGAGAATTGACAGTTGTTCCGAGATTTTCAATTTTTACTTTCACAGGATGTGCAACTAAGCTTTTACCTGTATTGCACATTGCTATTTTGCGCTTTGTTGCATCGAGCAATGTTTTATTTGTATTGTTGTTTGCAGCCATCACCGCGATAAATTTTTCGTAAGCGACTATTGCTTTGTCGAATTGATAATCGAGGTGATACCCATCACCAAGAAATTTCCATGCAATTAAAGGCGCATTTTTTTCTTTGTAAGAGCCGCCTTTATAATCATTGGAAACAGAAGTTACTGCTTTGTTGAAATACGTGATTGCACGTTCACGTTCGTTTCTTGAGCTTAGGTAACAAACGCCAAGCTTAAAAGCCACATTCATGTTTGTCGGCTCCAGCTGAGCTAAGCGCAGGTAAACAGGAATCACTTCCGTATAGCCACCTTTGGATAAGGTCAGCGATTCATTTTTTCCGTCCTGGTATACGGAAGAGAATATTTTTTCTGCGCTCTCAAAATCTTTTTCAAAATCAGCATCGGCCGTTTGCGCACAGAGTGAAGATGTTGTAAGTAGAAATAAGAAAAAAAAGGTGCTTAAAATTTTCATTGGATACATTAATTGTGGATGGTAATTAGTTTACCAACAAAAATGCAATTCAACGAGGAAAAACGTGTTACATAACCTTATGAAAAAGTTACATAATTATCACATTGGGGGAAGGGAAAGGGTGACAGGTGACAGGTGGCAGGTGACAGGTGACAGGTGACAGGTGAAAAGTTACGCGCGATTAAAAGATATTGATACGGACAAAATCACCCGTCCCCTGTCACTTGTCACCTTTTTTTTCTACATTCTTTCCATATACCAGCTTAGCTGCTTTTCCATCTTTTTGTATTGGAAAATTGCTTCGATTACTTTTTGTAATCTCAAAAATGCAGTTTCACTTTTCACCACATAATCGAATGCTTTATGATGCATGCAATTTACTGCTACTTCAATTTTATCCTGTGAAGAAAGCATTACAACGGGGATATCCGGATTGTATTCTTTTATTTTATCAAGCGTCTGAATTCCGTCCATCGCTTTCTTTTCGATTCCATCAAGCTGATAATCGAGAATGATAATATCCGGCTTCAAACCCAAATTTGCGATACATAGCTCACCGGTAGCAAAGGTGTGCACTTCAAAGTCGACGCGTTGCAGAAAATCGATCTCCATCGACTTTAACAAAACAGCATCATCATCAACAAGAAATAATTTTACTTTATCAGGGGTATTCATGCTTGTGGGTTTTCTAAATTCATCAGTTCTTCTTCCAGCTCTTTACAAGCCTGCGTACAAATATTATCGAGCTGCATGACCATCTCAGTCACTACTTCTGATTGCAATTGCGAGCCGGCATATTCCTGGATACGCTTTGCCATATTTTCAAAATCAATGTTCATTCCCATAATGGAAAACGACGGGATCATTTTATGGGCAACAGAATGCAATGTTTCCCAATCTCGTTCCTGCAAACTTTTTCTCAGGGCAACAACCAGCGGTGGTGTTTGTTCGAGATAACACGCGATCATTTCTTTCATCAGCTGTGGATTTGATCTTGTTCTGCTGGTGAGATAACCAAGATCAATACAGCGAACGACCGGAGCTACGAGAGGTGCTGCTTTCATTTCTACCAATGCAGGTGGTTGCCCTGGTCGTTTAACCAGTCCTGCAATTTTACTGTATAACAATCGTTCATCAACCGGCTTTGCGAGGTAATCATTCATTCCGACTGCTTTGCATTTTGCGAGGTCGACTGTTGTTACATCGGCAGTAAGCGCAATGATCGGTATAGTAGATTTTAATGTATTGCGAATATATTCTGTTGCATCAAATCCATTCATCTCAGGCATTTGAAGATCCATGAGAATGATATCATATACATTATCCTTTAGCTTTTCAATGGCTATTTTACCATTTGCGGCAATGTCACACTCAAACTCATAATCGTCGAGCAATGTTTTCATCAGCAATTGATTCAATGCAATATCTTCTACAACCAAAATCCTGATGTGCTTTATCTCATCATTTTTTTCAACATGAATAGATGTTGGTGCAGCGTTTGCAGATGTCTTTGTAAAATCCAATGTAAAGCTGAAGATCGAACCTTTTCCGACTTCACTGTTTACAGTAATCGTTCCGTTTTGCGATTCCACTAATTGTTTTACAATCGCAAGACCTAATCCTGTTCCACCATATAACCTTGAAGTGCCGCTTGTGGCTTGCTGGAAATTTTCAAAGATGTTTTCAATTTTATCAGCAGGTATTCCAATACCTGTATCCGAAACGGAAAATTCGATTGTAACCTTTTTTTCATCCTCACTTTTCAACTTTACCTTTACAACGATCTTTCCTTGTGTGGTGAACTTAATCGCATTGCTTACAAGATTAAGAATGATCTGGTGCAGGCGAATAGGGTCACCAACCAACACATCAGGAATGGTATGATCATATTCCTTAATAAGACTTAGATTTTTTTCCTGTACTTTGGTATCGAACACCTGTAACATGGCTGAAATAGATGCCGACATTTTGAAAGGCGATTGTTCGAATGTCATTTTACCTGCATCCACTTTCGCAAGATCCAGGATGTCATTGATAAGGACGATTAATGCATCGCCGCTTACTTTAATTGCTGATAAATATTCTTTTTGCTTCGAAGTCAATTCAGTTTTTAAAACCACTTTCGTAAAACCGATAATCGCATTCATCGGAGTACGGATTTCGTGGCTCATGTTTGATAAAAACTGCTGCTTGGCTTTTACTGCATCGATTGCAATACGGGTAGCGCTTTCTGCTTTGCGTTTTGCTTCTTCAGCAATTTCAGTTGCAAGCTCAGCAAAAACTTTTGCCTCAGTTAATTCATTTTCAAATATTTTTTGTTCTGTAATGTCGCGTGCTACCACAACAACACCAAGCACATTTCCGCTTTCATCTTTATAAACAGAACCGTTAAACAAAACATCGGTCAGCTTATGCGTTAAAATGGTAAGCGGATAATCAGCAACGAATCCGTTGGCAAAAACCTGCTGGTAAATTTCGCGGGCTTTCACGGGTTCGGTAAAATAATCGAAGAAGTCGGAGCCAAGCAATCGTTCGCGCGTCATGCCGAGAATGTCTGCCGATGCTTTATTCATATCGGTAATTTTTCCTGCAGGGCTTATTGTAAATAACGGGTCAAGACTTGCTTCAATAAGGCTACGCGCATAGCTGGCAACTCTCAGCTCAGCTGCCCGTTTTTCTTTTTCATCATTCTGGTAAACAAGCTCTTTATTGGCGATAATTAATTCCGCAGCGCGCTTTTCTTTTTCGTCATTTTGAAAAGCAAGCTCTTTATTGGCAATAACCAATTCAGCGGCACGTGCTTCCTTTTCCTTGTTTTGAAGGGCAAGTTTATTGTTGGCTACAAGTAATTCGGCGTGGCTATTCATCTCTTAATTTTGAAAAGGATTGCGGCAAATGATTCTTTTTCGACTCCTTATATTCAAAGATAGTCTTTAAATTTCCAAAATATAACTAATTGATATTTAATGCGAATTATTGTT
>JANOCU010000030.1:0-41584 GCA_031412295.1 Bacteroidota bacterium | reverse complement strand
GAATGTGCTAATTTGCTAAACATTACTGTCCGCGATCTTTTGATGGAGTTTATCAATGCGCTCCAAGGGAATCCTTTGGACCGATTATTTTCTTGCTTGCTTCTTTTCTTTAGTAGAAAAGAAGCAAAAGAATCGCCATCTGACGCGGGTTTGCCTAAATTCAACAGGAAAAATAGAGCGAAAACCAAGCCGTGCTCACGCTCGAAAGGCCACCCGAACTCTCTGGTTTTCTTTCGCTCAAAGTGCCCACGCAGATTTTTCCTGTTGAATTCTTAACGGCAAACCCGCTGAGGTTGGCCCTTTCATGAAAATTAATGCTTATGAATTTTTATTTTTAACCGGACAATAATGATGGGTTAATTTGCTAATGGAATTTGGAGTTTAATTAACTGACGCTGGGGCTCCAAATGGCCTTGCGGGAGCGGAATAAAACGGAAAGATTACCGGCATAATTGCGTTATCAATTTCCTCCTGCTTTTTTCTTTGTTTGAGCTGGATGGAATATTCATGCTGTTCAATCATTGCATCAAGGTCATTTCTGAAATCTTGCCCTGCTTGTTTTGTGAATGAACGATTGAGATTGAGGCGCAATTCGCTTTCTTCAATTTCATTTAATGTCACGTTTGTTGATCCGGGTTTTGTGTTGGATTGTTGCACCCAAAACCATTTTTTGTCTTTTTGTGCGACTACTACAATCGTGTAATTAAACAGCTCATTCAGCTTTTCTTCATAAGCAGCACCGCTTTTGTTTACGCGCATGAAGCTGTTGAGACTATCAGGAATGAGATAGACTTTTACCTGCTCATAGTTAGCTTCATTTTCTACAGTAATTGATAATGCTTCATATTTAATCACTGCTTTTTTGCCGGAATTCGGATCGGTGTAATCAAGCGTTGTTCTTGTTACAGTTGATTCAAGCACATATTTATCTACGTTGTTCCATCCTGTTGCAGGAATTGCAAAAGCATAATAGGCGTTTGCGGGTGGATTTACTTTTTCAAGTCCCAGCTGCTTGTATGCTTCTGTAAGATTAACATCGTATTCTTTTTGAAAATTGGCTTGGTCGCGTTTTGAATCGTTTTCAGATTGTTTAGCAATGACATCACCGTGAGTTTTGTCTGCTTTTGTTTCTTTGGCGATGCGATCGTTGTAGGTTTTTTGCGCTGCTGATTCTGTTGCTTCACGTTTTTTGTTGAAATAGTCCTGCAATTTTTTCATGTGAGTTTCTTTGATGGCGATGCCGCCGTCGTGACGTAAATAGAACTCATGAAACTCTGGCATATATAGTTCCCCTTGATTTAATGAAGCCATACTATCGATTTCATACATTTTTTTGTCAAGATTATTTATGTATAAATCAAGTATCTGCGGTTGGCCATATTTAAAAATCACTTGCAAGCGATCTTCGAATTCTTGGGTGGCAATTATTGTGTTTTGAAATTTATCATTCCAAATTGCCGAAATGCGAGAAGGGTTTATTTCAAGTGTGTATGCGTCATAACCTTTGTTATCTGCATAAAAGAGAATGGCATCAATTTCCATATTTGATAATTGAGGAAATGGCGTCATAATTGTTTTGTTGTTTTCAGAGAATATTTTGTTTGCATATGGTTCCCCGGATGCAATGAGTTTTTGTGAATTGTGAATCCAATTATATTTCCAATCTCCAGCAGGGATTCTATGAAGCACTCCTTTTAATCCCGGTCCAGTTGATTTTTTTTCTGATGCATTATGACAGGAAGCACATTTTGCATTGAAAAGTGCTTTTCCATCTATTTGCGACATCTGAACACTGCCTGTATTATACTTTGCTGAGCTATCACCATACTCAAATATTCTATCGATAAAATCAGAATCATCTCCGAAAATACCTTCATTAGCATCCGAAAATGTTGCATAATCCGATAAGGTATTTCTCCTCCCCGAATAAGAATAATAAATACTATCCGTAACCCTCTTATCATTCGCATCAAATCCCAACTCCGCAACCTTCGCCCTGAAACCTTTCGGATAAAAATCAAGCGAATTAATATCTACAGGAATCAATTGCTTCTCCATCGGTTTCGGATTTTTCCAGTTAATGCTTCCGTCAGGTTTTCTTTCGCCGGTAAACAGCATCATTCCGGGTTTGATCTCATTCGTGGGAACATTTGCATAAACAGGTTTCTCCGGGTTTATTTTCAACGATTGTTCGCCGCTTCTTGCGTTGAGATAAAACATTCCGCCGGTTTCTAATTGCTGGCCATCACTTGTTGTGGAAAGTCCACCGTTGATTATGTCCATCGGATTTAATGCTTCGCGGACTTCCAAAACAATTTGTCCGTTTGCACCCAGAAAGGCTCCTGCGGGAACTGCGAATACAATTCCGCCTTCGGTTTCAAGAACAGTATCTTTTGCCGGATCTATTTCGAATAGTTGTGTTGGTAAGTTTTTATCTGCGTCTGCCCATTCTGCTTTGCCTTCTTCGTTTAATCCAGGTAATTCATAATTGTCGGATGCGTTTCCTTTTATTTGCTGGTATCCGAAATAAGTTGCTGTTCCGATTGCTGCGATGGCGATTGTTGCAATTCCCCATTTATAGATTTTGCTTTTGATTGTCATCTTCCTGAACTGCGAAGAGATGTTTGATTTTAAATTCAGGCGTTCAATTCCCTGGCGGAGATTGGTTTGCATTTCTACTTGCTGACGTAATGGTTCATTGGAAGAAAGTTCTTTTTCAAAAGAAGCCTTTTCTTCCGTGTTCATTTTACCGTCGAGGTATTGATCTATTTTATCTGAGAGGTTATTTTCCATGAGTGAAATATTTTATACAAGCTTTTATTGCCACAGAGGCACAGGGACACAGTAAAAAAAATAAAAAATCAGAGTTGCAAATAATTTTCACGCGCTTTTTCCATGCAGCGGTACTTTTGATTCTTTGCTATTTTCTCATTGGAGAAATCAAGCTCGTTTGCAATTTCTTTGAAGCTTTTATTTTGCGCGTAGAAAAGTTGTAAGAGCTTTTTGCATTTATCTCCTAGCTTCATTAAAGCTGATTCTGCTTTTTTGAATTTTTCTTCTTCGTGGAGATAACCGTTCAACTTTTCAATTTCCGTTTCTTTCTCATTCGGTATGTCGAGCGAAGCCGAAACATCTTTTTTGCGTTTTCTTAATTCATTCTGCCATTGCAATCTTGAAATCGAAAACAAAAAAGTGTTTAACGCTGATGTAAGCTTAAAATCTTTTTCTTTTACTTTCCTGCAAAGAATGATCAGCGCTTCCTGGTAAATATCTTCCGCGTCATGGCGATTGCCGCTGTTCTGCAAAATCATTTGTCGCACCGCAGGATAATACTGATAAAGCTTTTTCAGCGCAGAAGTTTGATCTCCCTGCTGCAAAGCCTGTATGATCTGTTCGTCTGTCATACGGGGTTTTTGAATATTAATGTCGGGATCGGGGAAAGGTCATCAAAAAAAAGTTAAGAGGTTTCGGGTTTCGGGTTCGGGGTTAAAAAGGTTTCGGGTTCCGGGTTCTGAGTTAAAAAGGATTGAACATTGTACATTGTTTGTTTGACATTGTTTGTTTTTGCTTTAGGATGAGCATCTCACTTTACACGAATGTACAATGCCAAACAAACAATGTTCAATGAACAAGGGAAAAAGGAGGAAATAAACTAAAAACCGAAAAAAACCGAAACCCGAAGCTCAGAACCCGAAACCCTAAACCCGAAACTATTTTAACTAAGAAAGTTTCTCCTTCAAATATTTTCCCGTATCCGATTTGCTCTTCGCCATTTCTTCAGGCGTTCCTTCGAAGACTAAATTTCCGCCTTCGTCACCGCCTTCCGGACCGAGATCGATGACCCAGTCTGCGCACTTTACGACTTCCATGTTGTGTTCGATGATGAGCATGGAATGGCCTTGTGCGATGAGCGCGTTGAATGCGTCGAGCAGCTTGCGGATGTCGTGGAAATGTAAGCCGGTGGTTGGCTCGTCGAAAATAAAAAGTGTGGGTGGCTGATTATTTCCTTGTGTGAGAAATGATGCGAGCTTGATTCGTTGCGCTTCACCGCCGGAAAGTGTGCTCGACGATTGCCCGAGATGAACGTAGCCGAGACCTGTATCCTGCAGCGGTTTTAATTTCGTTACAATTTTTTTTCCGGGATTTGTTCCGTCTGTGAAAAATTCAATTGCTTCGTCAACGGTCATGTCGAGCACGTCGGCGATACTTTTTCCGTAGGAAGGATCTTCCGGCTTCGGATTGTAAATTACTTCGATCGTTTCTTCTTTGAAGCGACGGCCTTTGCAATTTTCACAAAGCAGATGCACATCAGCCATAAATTGCATTTCTACAATTACTTCGCCTTCGCCTTCGCATACATCACAACGTCCGCCATCCACGTTAAAAGAAAAATGGGAAGGTTTGTAGCCACGCATTTTTGATAACGGCTGATCTGCGTACAACGCGCGGATCTCATCATACGCTTTTACATAGGTGACAGGATTCGAACGCGAAGATTTTCCAATCGGGTTTTGATCTACGAATTCGATGGAAGCAATATGTTTGAAATCTCCTTTAAGCGAATCGAACTGGCCGGTTTGTTCACCGTAACCACCGAGATGCTTTTGAAATGCAGGATAAAGAATGCGTTTTACCAATGTAGATTTTCCTGATCCGCTGACACCGGTAATGACCGTCATCACATCCAAAGGAAATTTTACATCGAGATTTTTTAAATTATTTTCTCTTGCGCCGCGAATCTCTACATACGATTTCCATTTACGGCGTTTTGTTGGCAGCGGAATTTTTTCTCTTCCGGTTAAATATTTTGCGGTCAGACTTTGTGCTGAAAGTAAATCTTTATGCGTTCCGGCAAAAACAACTTCACCACCAAGCGTTCCTGCCATTGGTCCCATGTCGACCATCACATCGCTTGCTCGCATAATTTCTTCATCGTGCTCTACGACAATTACAGTGTTGCCGATATCACGCAAAGCAAGCAGCACGCGAATCAATCGTTCAGTATCGCGCGGATGCAAACCAATGCTCGGCTCATCCAAAATATACATCGAGCCGACAAGCGAGCTTCCCAATGATGTCGCAAGATTGATACGTTGCGATTCGCCGCCGGAAAGGGTAGAGGAGAGGCGATTCATTGTGAGATAGCCCAAACCAACATCAGAAAGAAAACGAAAACGATTTGTGATTTCTGTAAGCAATCGTTTTGTTAAGTTTTTTTCTTCTTCTGTTAATTTAATCCCGGTGAAAAATTTATAAGCATCTTTCACCTGCATCAGCACAATATCACTGATCGATTTGTCTGCGAACTTTACATAATTCGCATCCTTCCGCAAACGTGTTCCGCGGCAATCGGGGCAAGTAGTTTTTCCGCGGTAACGGGAAAGCATTACGCGGTATTGAATTTTATAGCTCTGCGATTCAATGTCGCGGAAAAAATCATGGAGTCCGCTGAAATATTTATTTCCTGTCCACACCAATTCTTTTTGAGCAGCAGTCAACTCGCCGAATGGTTTGTGAACCGGGAAATCAAATTTATAAGCGTTCATCACCAGACGATCTTTCCATGCGCTCATCTTTTCACCTTTCCAGCAAGCAACAGCTTCTTCGAAAATGGAAAGATTTTTATTCGGAATAACCAGGTCAGGATCAACGCCGATCACACTTCCGAATCCTTCACATGATTTACACGCGCCGATTGGATTGTTGAAGCTGAAAAAATGCACACTCGGCTCTTCGAACTGAATTCCGTCTGCTTCAAAACGATTGGAGAAATGAATGCGATTCGAATCCGAAAGCATATTGCCTTCTTTCGATTCTTTTACTTTTTTAGCAGCAGGTTTTTTGGCAGCAACTTTTTTTACAGCAACTTTTTTTACAGGAGCAACTTCTTCAACCACTGCTTCTTTTTCAATAATTTTCTCCAGTATCAAATCACCATCGCCTTCGTAAAAAGCAGTCTGCACAGAATCTGCAATGCGTGAAGCAAGATCTTCATCTTCATGATTCACAGCAAAACGATCGATGACAATATTTATTTCTTCTTTCAGTGAAAGCGAAGAAACGTTGATCTCGTTCAGCTTGAGAATTTCGCCTTTGTAAAGAATGCGTGTAAATCCCTGCTGCAATAAAAGTCCGAGTGTTTCTTTTAAATTTTTATCCTTCTTGATTTTCAGCGGTGAAAGCAATATCAATTTTGTTCCGCCGGGCAAACCAAGAATTGTATCCACAACATTCGTTACGGTATGACGCTTCACTAATTTTCCGCTTACAGGCGAATATGTTTTTCCTGCACGCGCAAAAAGTAATTTCAGGTAATCGAATATCTCGGTAGAAGTCCCGACAGTTGAACGCGGATTTCGTGTATTTACTTTTTGTTCAATCGCAACCGCAGGTGAAATTCCTTTGATATATTCGACAGCCGGTTTTTCAATTTTTCCTAAAAACTGTCGCGCATAAGCCGAAAGACTTTCTACATAACGGCGTTGACCTTCTGCAAATAACGTATCAAACGCAAGCGAAGATTTTCCTGAACCGGAAAGCCCGGTAATAACGATAAAACGATTCCGCGGAAGAGCAAGATCAACATTCTTAAGGTTATGCATTTTCGCACCCTTGATAATGATGTACTGCTTCGGATTATATGATTCTATAGGATCAGCCAATTTCAATTTCCCCTTATGATTTTTCCCTGAATTTAGGGACTGCAAAAGTAGCCAAAATTGAGCATTTTGAATGGTAACTTTTGCTAAAAAACGCAGTGGAAAAGACTAATAGATATAAACGTAATGGAAAACAACTTTTGAAGAAGTTTCGATGTAATTATCCGGACCATACCAGTAAGTAAAAAGAGCATAATTACATCGTGCCGGATCATCTGCAATTGCTCCTGTGATCAGGCCATTTTCATATTCATAAATGATGCTGCAACTTTTTGTGTCATTTGTATCGCGCACAGGATTGTCGGGATACATCGCCCACCAGGAAATTGTGGAATCAAGCTGCCCTTCTTGATTGTAATAATATTCTTCACGAGTAACAGGGATATCAGGTCTCGGGTACCATGTTTTAAGGATCAATTTTCCTTCATTATCATAGTGATAATATATTTTGTTCACTCCTTTATCACATGTGTAATTTGATTCAGCAATTAGCCGGTTTTTATCATCATAGCGATAAGTCCTGCAATGTGCGCTGTCCATCCAGCAGTGTTTGATCTTATTTTTGGGACCGGTAAAGATCACCCGCCCTTTTTCATCGTAAATAATTTTGTTGCGGCTTGTGTCTGCACGTATTTGATCTTCAATAGGAGGAACGCCATTTGCATTTTTCCACGTTCTGTCAAGCACAAAAATATTTTGAGTATCGCACGGAATGCTGTCATAACAAGCAAGAATGATTAATTTCTTAATATTTTTCTGACTCGCTATATTAATGTCGGGCAACTCTTGTGAAGTGGCCAATGCAGGAAATATAAAAAGTAAAAAAAACAGAAGAGAGGATTTCATTGGCTGATGTACTTATCGAATCTTATTAGTTATAAATATAGATGTAAGTGAATTTTACATTGGGTAACGGATCACCATCCTCATTTTCTTCTGAATAATTATCGCCGGTAATATTTTCCGGATCTTCTAATACAGACTCTTTTATCAATCCATTCTTATCATAATAATAGGTCGTCCTGCTATGTCTGTAGTCACCTTTAATACGATCTGGACTTATTGGATTTGCTGCATACCATATATTTATATATACAAGACGGTCCGATTCATCATAAATATATTCTTCTCGAAAGCCGGCAACTCCATCCTTCACCGGTGAAAGAATGAATGCTAACTTTCCATTGCCATTATAATAATAATAGTCTCTGTAGATTTTTTTTGAGTCGCAGGTATAATAAACCCAGTGAGTCAATTTACCTTCCCGGTCATACCGATGCAAAACTCCCACAGAATCACTTTTGCATTTGCGATCGGTATTTTCGTCTTTGATAAATACTGAACGGCCATTGCTGTCGCTTGAAATAATTACCTTTCTGCTCTCCGACGAATCAACTGAATTTTCATCTTTCCATTCCCCGTCCAGTTTAAAAATAGCAACTGTATCGAGCGGATTCCCCTTACTTTTTTGGAGTACGATCAGCTTTTTTACCCCCAGCTTTGATGCTATTGTACTATCAGGAAGCTCCTGGGAAATGACGGAAAGGGGTAATAAAAGCAGTAAAATCAGGAGTCGCATACAAGATTGTTAAAATTCGGCACAGCGTTTGACTTAACTAATTTAAATAGTATATTTGTTCAAGACGCTCATATTTTCGTCCGGTTGCCAGAAAAAATTATTGTGTCAAACACAACATTTTTTTACAACTAACGTTAAATACCGAACAAGTCTTTCAATTATTGTCTCACGGCCCAACTAAAACAGGCCATAATACAGGTAAAGTATAGCGCAAATCTCTACGTTTTTCACCAGTCTGACCACGAAAAACCCTAAAAGGAGGTTAACATGCGCAATGCCCAATTACAAGACCAGGAACTGGTCGACCTGTACATCAAAGGAGACGAACCCTGCTTAGAAGTTCTCATTTCCCGTCACAAGAAACGTGTGTTCTCGTACATCATGATGGTTGTTCGCGATCGTCATCTTGCCGAGGATATTTTCCAGGACACCTTTATTAAAGTGATCCAAACGTTAAAAAGAGGTGCTTACAACGATGAAGGGAAATTCCTTCCATGGGTGCTGCGAATTGCTCATAACCTGGTTATCGATCATTTCCGTCGCGTAAAACGGATGCCGCTTGTCGATGCAGGCGAAGATTTCGACATATTTTCTGTGCTCACACTGCGCCAGGGAAATGTAGAAGACCGCCTGGTAAAAACCCAGATCCGTTCCGACGTTCGTAAAGCCATCGAAAAGCTGCCCCTCGAACAACGCGAAGTTTTGATTATGCGTCACTACATGGATATGAGCTTTAAAGAAATCGCTGATACCACGCATTGCAGCATTAACACGGCTTTGGGACGTATGCGTTATGCGCTGATCAACCTGAAAAAGTCGCTTCAAAAACAACATATTGCCTTGTCGGCCTAGTTTCAAAAGGACGCTCGAGAAGCTGGCTCAAGGCGATTTCAACACCAGCAATGAGAAAGTCGTTCTGATTAATTTCAGGACGACTTTCGTTTTTTTTAAGAGGTCATACAATAACTGTTTCTTTCGATGCGTTTTACTTGTATAATTCAAAACACATCTCCTGAATGAATAAAACATCTACTCCTAAAATTATGAACCTCGGCATCAACAGTGAAGATCTTCTTCACTTCGCAAGCGGAGAGCAACAGGAAGAACCGGGACAGCATGTCATTGATCGTCTTCTGCGTTTCTCCAGGTCGCTTGAAATCAAAACTTCTAAAATGGTTGGGAAGATTGAAAACGTGACGAATTAAAAAATTGTGATTTAGTTTGGTTAACGAAAGGCTCCGGAGAAATAATTTCTTAGGGGCCTTTTTTTGTTGTGATGTGTGTCACGGTTTGGACATCATTTCACATTTCCATTACCATTGACGCAATGGATCGCTCAATTTAAAAAGAACCTTTTTCATAGCAGGGACGCGAGGCATCGTTCTTAAAAATGAAACATTTTCATTGATGGGACGTGAGGCAGCTCAATTTTAAAATGACCTTTTTCATAGCAGGGACGCGAGGCATCGCGTCTCTACAGTAGGGGAAAACACTGTATCTTTGCGGACTTTGTCACATTATATTCTCAGCAAAACTTCTTACATCAAAGGATTGCAATGTTCTAAAGCATTGTTTTTCTATCGTCACTATCCTCAATTGCGTGATGCGATTCCTCCTGCGCGGCAGGCGTTGTTTACGCGTGGACATGATGTTGGGAATTTGGCGCGCGATTTATTTCCGGGTGGGACCGATGCTACTTACAAAGTGGGAGCGAAATCTTCGAAGGCGGTGAAGCGTACGCAGGAATTAATGGATGCGGGAGAGAATGTAATTTACGAAGCAGCTTTTGTGCATGATGAAGTATTGGTGCTCGTGGATGTTTTAGTTCGCGACGGGGAAAGATGGAAAGCGTACGAAGTGAAAAGTTCCTTGCGCTTAAGCAAATCTTATTACAATGATGCGGCGTTGCAATTTTATGTGCTGCATGGTTGTGGTTTGCCTTTGAGCGATTTTTCCCTTGTGCATGTTAATTCAGATTACGTTCGGAATGGTGCGCTGGAACTGGATAAATTTTTCCTGGTGGTTTCTGTTTTGAAATTTGTGAAGGAACAATTGACACAGATCATTGAAAAAGTTAATTCACATAAATTAGTTTTAGGCGGTGTGCAAATTCCGGAAGTGGAAATCGGGGAGCAATGTTTTTCTCCTTACGAATGCGATTACCGCGGACAATGCTGGAAACATTTGCCGGCAGGAAGTGTATTTGAATTAACAGGCGTGAACCGTTCAGAACAAGCGCGTTTATTTAAAGCCGGTTATTCTACAACAGATCTTGTTCCCGATACAGAACAAATTCCAATGCTTGCCCAGCTGCAGGTGAAAACGAAAAAGTCGAATGAAGCTTTTATCGATAAAGAAAAATTAAAAACATTCATTGCACCTTTAGGAACGCATATTTTTTTCCTCGACATCGAAAATTTTCAGCCTGCAATTCCGAAATACGACGGAACAAAACCATTTGCCGCTTTGCCATTCGCATATTCCTTACACGAGCGAAAGGCTGACGGAACATTAGTCTATCATTCGTTCATCGCAGAAGCCGGTCCTGATCCGCGGAAAGAATTCATTGAGAAATTTCTCGCCGACACAGAAGGTGAAGCGCTTATTCTTGCTTACGATATCACTGCAGAAAGAATGTCGCTGAATTTATTACGCCAGCAATTTCCTGAGTATGCTTTTGCGCTGGAGAAACGCTCAAAACGTTTGCGTGACCTGATGCAGCCGTTTCAGCAAGGTTGGTATCACCATCCGAAAATGAACGGATCGATTTCATTGAAAAGTGTTTTGCCTGCGCTGGTTCCGGGGATGGATTATAATTCACTCGCCATCCAAAATGGAAATCACGCAATGGCGATTTACGAAAAGCTGGAATCAGAAGATCTTTTTTCGCGGGCGGAAAAGCTTACAGCACTGGCAGAATATTGTGAGTTGGATACGCTGGGAATGGTGAAGATATTCGAGGTATTGGAGAATTCGATTATTTGAAGATTCGAAATTAACCTGAAACAAAATGAAACCGGTGATTACTTATATCATTTGTATGCTTTTTGCGGGATTCTGGCTTTTCTACGGTGAAGATTTACTCCTTGATATGATGCAGTATTTAGGTATGAAACGTTGGAAAGCGGAAAATAATTCTACTGTGATTTTCATTCTTTCTATTTTGTTCTTCAACCTTGTTGTCTTATTTGCCACCCAACTAAAAAAGAGCGCGAAAGAAAAGGCCATAATTTATTTCGTCAGCATAGTGTTTTCATTTGTAGGTTTGATAGGTTGTTTTTTGAGAATTTTATTTCTTTTGGGAAGTGGTGGGAAAGTAGGCGGATAATATATAATTGCCTCTCCAACAATTCGAATCTTCAAATTTTCAAATTTCTAATCAACGTAATTCTCAACATTGATATTAATCTCTTCACCATCCCTCGCAATCGCGTAGCTGAACTTTTTATTTACTTTATTCATCGAGCTGCTTTCAATTAAGTCTTTGTAACGTTTCCATTGCTCTTTGCTCATCTTTTCACCATTCACTTTCATATAGCTGCCATTAATCTTGAACATATAATGTGCAGTGTCTTTGATCAGGCCGTCTTTGAATAATGTTTTTTCAATGGTCTGCATCAGCGAATCATTATAGCTCCAGTGAACCATTTCATCTTTCATCTGGGCAAGCTCCATTTCCATTTGCGCAAGCTCTGTTGCCAAAGGTGCCATGGGAGGCATCGGTGGCATCGGCGAAAGTGATTCCATCATTCCTACTGCATTTTGTTCTTCATCCCTGCAAATTGAAATGATTAAAAGCGGGTTCACTTTATACGATGAATTTTGTTCTATAATTTTCTTGTACTTCGCATGTAATTCTTTACTTTGTTTTTTTCCGTCTACCATCAGCGAATGATTATTCAGCTTGAAAGTGAAAGTGGATGTGTCACTTATCAATCCATCTTTCAGCAATGCTTTCCCGATAATCGAAGTGAGCGTATCATTTGGATGGCTGCAACATCCTGCGGGCGGTGCGGGTGGAGCCGGCGGGATGGGGTGCGTAAAGCTGAAACCTTCATGCGCAGGAGTTGCAGGAACAGCCGGGTATGGAGGTGCAGCTGCATCATCCGTGCTTGAATAGGCATACACATACGAGCTGTCGTTTGTTGTATTATAATATACCGAAGTAGTGCCGCCGTTATCAATCACTTTAATTTTTGTTCCGTTTTCAGTTTCAATTGTTGTTACAGAAACACTCTGACCATCTGCAATAACTTTTGTTGTTGTAGTCCGGGGTGTATCAGCAGCTGTTTCAATATCCGGTACAAACGCATTGGAAGAAAATTCAGATTTGGGTTGGTGATTTTTAGTTGCGGCAATTTTATCTCCGTTAGCATTCCAAACGAAAAAGCTTACAAGCGCTGCTGTGAATGTAGTAGTCATGATGATGATAGAATTAAGGTGAAATTTCAAAAATGCTTTGGTGAAAATTCCTTTCGATGCGCCCACTGCTGTAATGCCCAGCGCTGCCTGTGCGATCACAAACTTCTCCACGTTTTCGAGCGGCACCTCCACAGGCATCTTGCGCATGTGCTCGAAAAGCTGGTCTGTATTTCTGTTCGTTTTCATTAGGGTTACTATAATAGTGTGAATAGTCTTTTTGTTGAAACTCTTTTTTCTGTTTGACCGTCTTCCATCAATCCACGCAGCTTATCTCTCGCCCGGCTCAATCTAGTTTTTGTTGCTCCCGCTGTAGATTCCTGCATCACTGCAATTTCTTCGATCGAGAATCCTGATATTTCAAACAGCAGAATCGCTTCTTTATCTTTCACCGGCAATTGATTCAATGCGAGATGGAGGTGATGAATATCCATCGCGGTTTCCGCATCAATGTTTTTCGATTCAAGCTTCCTTGAATCTTTTTCATTGTATTGTCCGCTGAATTTTTTCCGCCGCAAATGATTCCGGATAATATTATTTGCTGTTGCAATCAAATATCCAAGCAGCTTTTCTTTTTCGCGAATTGTATGAAAGCGTTGGAGCGTTGCGAGCACTGCTTCCTGCACAAGATCTTCCGTCTCCATTAATCCATACGCATGATTGCTGCAATAGCGCACAAACCGCGTGTGAATTGGCTGGTAAAGCTTCAAAAATTCCTCGTGTAGGGCGTCGGCCATTTTTTAACTGTTCCTTGTTATGCTTAAAGTAGCTTAAAAGGGGGAAAGGTTACAGGAAATTTGGCTGAAAGGTTGGATTTTCTTTTTAATGGGGGAATTCAATATTCAATATTCAAGATTCAATACCAAGGGAAATTGAATTTTGCCAATCCCAATAGTATAAATGGATTAAGCTTATTAGAAGTGTCAGGATCAGACAATTTATAATTGATAACCTAATTACAGGTCCGGGCGTTTTGATTTTTTCAATTTTAACCAGGTAAAAATAATTTACGCCGGCAAGAAAAAGTATCACACAAAGACCACCGCCTGCAGATTTTAATTCCCTGTTAAGTATCCATTCCGAAGATGGTAACTGGACATAAATCAAAATACTTACAAATGCAGCCAAACAATAAAAAAGAAGAATTGCGAAGTTTATAATCAGCCGCAACGATTTGCGATACTTCTCCTTTTTACGCGTGATCAATTCATAGCTGAACTTTAAAATTAAAACGAGCATGAATAAGATACCACCGTAGTATGGGATAACAATTAAATAGTCTACCATCTAGCTAATTCCTTTAGCGCATCTGTATGTGTTACAAAAAATCCTTCTTCAATTTGGGCAACAGCTCCATTGATTTCTTTATCGTATTGCTTTTTGGATATTCGAGAAGCTGACTTGTCTAAACTGGATTTTAATTTTCCTTTTGTGCCATATTTTTTTATTGTAATCCATTTTTCATTTTCATTTCAATTTTCAATCTTGAATTTTGAATAATTGAATTTCTCTACCTCGCCAATTCAATCCCCTTCAATTTCTTAAACAACGAAACTGCATACGTATCTGTCATGCCCGCAACAAACTGGCAGACTTTTAAAATGCGTAAATAAATTTCGTCGGAATCGTTGAGAATAAATTGTGAAGGTAAAAGACTAAGCACTTTTTCACTGTACGGACGTTTTTTGCGGAATTCTTTTTCGAAAATATGCTGATCGTTTACTGCGGTGATAAAAAGATCGAGCAATTCGGCAACGACTGTGAATCCTGCTGCTTCGATTTGTAAAACAGTTTTGCTTTTGTAAACACGCTCGCGGGAAATATTCAGGATCTCATTCAGCGGATCGGCGATGGATTTATCGAGAATATCAACGAGAGAAGAATCGAATTTGCCTTCGAGGATTTCTTTTTCTTTTGCGAGAAATAATTCGGTGCAGGCGTTGATGAGAATGTTGATGGCGACTGCGCGGAGGTAAGAAATTTTTTCGCGCTGATCGCCGACTCTTTCATAACGTTCGGCGTTAAAACTTTTTCCGATGACGGATTTTAATAATTCTTCGCCGGTACGGAAATCGATCAGTCCGATGCGGATACCGTCTTCGAAGTCGATGATGCGGTAACAAATATCATCGGCAGCTTCGACCAGGTAGGCGAGTGGATGACGCAGAAAAGAATAATCGGTAAGCGCATCTATTTCGAGGTGCGTAAATAGCTTTTGAAAAATTTCAGATTCCGATTGGAAGTAGCCGTATTTTTTCTGGCTTACTTTTCCTTTGAATAAATCGGCGTGAATGTCGAGCTTATTGGAACGCGTTGGATATTTTGTAAATGCTGCGAGCGTGGTATAAGTAAGGTTTGCATTTCCACCGGACGATTCATTGTAATTGGTGAGTATTTTAAATCCGTTTGCGTTGCCTTCAAAATTTGTAAAGTCGCTCCATTTATTCGCGTCGTTGATTTCTTTTTCAAAACGCTGACCATTTCCATTGGCGAAATAATTACTGATAGACGTTTCGCCTGAATGACCGAACGGAGGATTGCCTATATCGTGCGCCAATGCAGCCGTCGCACACACAGCGCCGAAATCGGAAGCATGCAGATCATTTAATTTGTATCGTTCGATAATTGTTTTTCCTGCAATTTTTCCGAGCGAGCGCGCAACACAGGAAACTTCAAGGCTATGCGTTAAGCGTGAATGCACAAAATCGCTTTCGGGAAGTGGAATGACTTGTGTTTTATCCTGTAGCCTGCGAAACGCAGAAGAAAAAACCACACGATCAAAATCGCGTTCAAAATTCGTACGATCAGGAGAAGAAACTCTTTTAGGATCTTTATCACCAATTCTTGCTTCTGAAAAGAGAGTATTCCAATTCATAAATTAAAAGGTGACAGGTGAAGAAAAAAAGTGAAAAGTGACAGGTGAAAAATGGAGTACTAAGATAGTTTTTTCACTCGTCACTTGCCACTCGTCACTTTTCCCTATTTAAAAACGGTCATTCCTTGTTCTGTCTTCGTCTCTTCTTTGTATGCCGTTGAAGATGCTGTTGATAATTGTGAGCACGATACTGAATACTAATGCAGACCAGAATCCGTGGACGATGAAACCGTCGATGAAATAATCGGTGATGAGGATGATTATGGCGTTGATGACAAGCAGGAATAATCCCATGGTAACAACAGTAACCGGGATTGTAAGCAAAATAAAAATAGGCTTGACAACTGAATTTAGAAATGCAAGAACGATGGCGACGATAATTGCTGTTGTAAAATTATCGACATGCACCCAGGTATCGGGAAGGAGCCAGCTTGTTGCAAGTACGGCTAGAGTTGAGATGAGAATCCGGATGATGAAATTCATAGTGTAAAAATAGTGTTTAGTTCGGAGTCCGCCGCGGCGGATTAGTTCGGAGAAAATAAAAAAGTGCCTGGTTGAGAGTGTTTAATTCGGAGAAATGAAAATAGTGTTTAGTTCGTGGTGTTTAATTCGAATAAATTACGAACTACTCTTATAACTCCGAACTAATAACTCCAAACTCCGAACTATTTATCCAACGTGACCTTTTTCCATTTGAGCTCGTCATTGCGCATTTTCCATATAAAGCCGTCGAGCACATAATGAGTAAGCTGTGGAACTGTGAGTAAGGGGACGATAAACGCGAGATAAAAATCGGTTGACTTTGGGAGAAAATGAAAAAATTTAAAATAGGAGGGATGATCTTTCCAGACCAGCGTATCCCACAAACCTTCTTCGAGATAAGCGATGAGAATGAGCAGGCCAACGAAAACCAAAATGTTGCGTGGACGAAAGAAAAATGCAATGCCTTTTTTTTCTGTTCCGGGTACCGCTTCTGCTTTGGTGAATTTTTTATTGCCATGCATCCACACCAGCGCCATGTAAGGAATGCCGTGTGAAATTACATTTAGCGCAGTGAAAACAAGATCACCATTGTAAACAATTATTCCAATGTACCACGATAAGCCGGTACCTGCGACGATGAAGAAGCGCGGAATATTAAAGCGTTTTTGAACGATGCTGCTGCGTAATTCAACCACTGACCATACGGAAATAATTGTCCAGTATGCAATGCTGAGCGGCTGATGAAGCCATGCTGCGCTTATAAAAATAAAATCGCCATCAACAAACCAGCTGAATTCGCGCGGACCATGCAGGTGCCACCAGAGAATAGGGTAAAGAGTAAGTGTGTAAATGAGCAAAGAGTCGAGAAACGATCTCCACCTGCCGGTGTTTTGATTTCGCGAATAAATTTTGAGAAATCCATATTGCTGGCGAACAAAATGGAACACGGCAAGGTATGCTGCAATTCTCCAGAAGAGCGAACCACTAATGCTGTAAATAATTATACCGCATATCAAAACGATAAATGGTGTGAGAATAAACAGGTTTTTTTTTGCGTTGAATGTTTCTTTGTCGAAGTAAGTGCGATACAATGTGCTGTACACATGCGCTACATCAATGCAAAGCACAAGTGCAATCCATACAACAGGTGAAACTGCAGCGCCGTCAAAAAAATAGGTGGGAAGCAAAAGAATAATTGCTAAAACAAGAAAAGGCGGCGACAGAATAAAAATGCTGTCGGGAATTGCAGCATAGATCCATGGCTGGTTTCCTTCCTTTTTCATTTCAGCGATTCTAGTAATTCATCAGCAGCGCGCAGACCCTGGTAAAATGCTTCTTCAAAAATAGAAACGCCTGCCAGATCAGAATGCGCGAAAAAAATAGTTCCATTCACCGGAGCTTTTAATTTTTGACGTTCATCGCCCCAGATATAATTTTTTGTTGGTCGCACCATGGCATGACCCCAAACGCGGATATCAATATTGGTTATTGAAGCAGCAGCAGTAGGATGCGCTTTGCAAAGTTCATCAACAATGAGCTTTGTGAGCTGTTCATGATCCATTGCTCTTAAAAGTGTGCGTGCTTCTGATGGCGATGCTCCTGTAAATGGAAAATAGAATGTAAGCACTTTCTTTTTTTCTGACGAGCGAATAAGCTGGTGAGACGCATCAACATAACCAAGCGATTTGGAACCGTAAATGACATTATCCCAGCTCAGCGTTTTTCCATTACCCTCCGGCCAGTCGCTGACAGAAAGATTGGCTACCACCCAGGGAGAATAGCTCACTTCGCTGATGGTTTGTTGCAAAAGCCGGCCACGTACAAATTGCGGTACTGCACAAATAATACGATCGGCAATAATGGTGTACGATTCTTTTTTCAAACTGTCGTAACAGGAAATGGAAACGTTTCCATTTTGCTGGTTGATTTTAAACGCAACATGTCCCTTCCGCGATTTATTTTCTGAATGTGCTTTAAGCTTATTGGTAAGAAATGCATTTCCTTCGGGCCAGGTGAGCACAGTTCCGGGTTCTGCATTTGCTGCAGCTCCGCGACGGGAAGCAAAATAATGAATGCCGGCCCATGCAGAGGTTAGTTCAACGGATGTGCCATAATCATCGGAGCAACAATAATCAAGGTACCATTTCAAATAGGGCGATGTCCAATTATGCTGTTGAAGAAATTCTGTCATTGTAATTTTATCAAGCGCACGAATGGATTCATCCGCTGAAGAATAATCAATAGGAATTGCAAATGCTGCCTTTCCATCATTCCCAGTCTTGTCGCGATAGGAATTTATTAATTTGAAAAATGCAGCAATTTCACTTCTGTCAGCAATTGGAATTCCATATTCAGGAACAATATCATCCTGCCATATTCCATTTATAAAAAGACGTTCGTGTGGCGCAAAGCAGAGATACGTTTCTTCTATTATGGGTAAACCATTTGCATCATATCCTTTAATGACCTCTGCTTCTTCGAGAAATGTATTAAGCGCTTGTAAACCGGCATTTGGCAACGGGAGATAATGCGCTGCCCATGGAAATTCACAAATATCATTTTTTCCTGAAACAGAATTTCCGCCAAGCTCTTCTCCCAATTCAAGCAAAACGAAATCATTTAGTCCATTCAAAGTAAGCTGCCTGCAAGCTGAGAGTCCGCTGATACCACCACCGATCACAACTACAGGATGATGTTCCGTTCGAATCGGTGCCGGAAATTTATTATCACGCAACAGATGTCCCAGCTCAGCTCCCGGGGTAATGAGCTTCCCCGGAATTTTAGCTGCAGTTGTTTTTACACCACATGCGGCAAGCAATAATCCGCCGAGTGTCAGCCCGACAAATTCCCGTCGTGTTATTTTATTGAACGGCTGACCACTCATTTTCGAAGTAGTGTACAAGCACCTGGTTATTTAAACGATTTACTTCTGTTTCAATAAAGCCTATGTCTCTTGGAAATTTCATAATTCCGGCGCATTCTTGTTTGTCGATATAGCGCAATCCTTCCGGAAATTTATCAGGGATGCGGTAATTATTTTTTTTCATTGCCAGTGTATAACCCCATTCGCCGAATGAAGGAACATTGACATGATATGGAATTGTTGTAAAGCCTGATTCCTTTAATGTCCTGTTGATACACCAAAAGGAGCTCCGTGCAAAATAAGGCGAGGTAGATTGTACAACTGCAATTCCATCGGGAGAAAGTACATTGTATAAAACATCGTAAAATGTTTTTGTGTACAGCTTACCAACGGAATAATTAGCCGGATCAGGAAAATCAATGGCAATAAAGTCATATTGTTTTTGTTCCTTCTTCAGCCAGACAAATGCATCTCCATTGATCACCTTAACTTGTTTTGCTTTAAAGGAATTTTGATTCAGCGAAGTGAGCATTTTATTGTTGGTGAAAAGAGATGTCATTTCCGGATCGAGATCGACAAGCGTTATGGATGTGACTGATGGATATTTTAGAATTTCACGAAGCGCAAGTCCGTCGCCACCACCAAGCACAAGCACGTTTTTAGGATTAGGAAGCGCGGCTAACCCGGGATGTATAAGCGCTTCATGATACCTGTATTCATCTGCGGAGCTGAATTGCAAATTTCCATTCAGGTAAAGGCGCAGCTCATGGTCATTTTTTGTAAGGATTAGTCGTTGATACGGAGTGCTCTTTGCAAAAATAATTTTATCCGGGTAAGTTGCATTTTCACTAATGCGCATTAATTTATCTGCTGATACAAAACCAATCAGTAATCCTGCGATGGTGAGAATGGCAAATGTTTTAAGATACTTTGACCATGGAATATCTTCTGCAAAACGAAAACAAATCAATAATGCTACAAGCACATTTAAAATTCCGAAAAGAAAAGAGGTGCGGATTAGTCCGAGAAATGGTACCAGGATAAGCGGAAAAATAACTGAGGCAAGTAATGCGCCGATATAATCGAATGTAAAAACGCGCGAAACAAGATCACGGAATTCATACCGGTCCTTTAGTATGCGCAATAACAATGGAATCTCCAGTCCGACAAGTGTTCCTGTTAAACCAACTAATAAATAAAGAATAACTCTGAAAGATTCTGCATAAGGAAACAGAAGAAATAAAAGCGTGGAGCTTACACCACCAACTGCGCCCACAAGGATTTCAACCTGTATAAACCAGCCAAGAAGATTTCGTTCAAAGAAGCGCGAGAGCCACGAACCGATGCCCATCGAAAAAAGATACACACCGATGATGATGGAAAACTGCGTCACCGAGTCGCCCAGTAAATAGCTCGCGAGTGTTCCTGCTACCAGCTCATAAATGAGTCCACAGGTGGCAACAACAAAAACAGAAATCAGCAGCAGTAGCTTCATTATCTTCTAGCCGTGAATCGCAGCTGAAACGATAATGCCCATTGCAAGCATGAAACATCCGGCAAGGATTGCGAGTGCAATATTTCCTTTCTC
This sequence comes from Bacteroidota bacterium, assembly GCA_031412295.1. Lineage (GTDB taxonomy): Bacteria > Bacteroidota > Bacteroidia > Palsa-965 > Palsa-965. The sequence continues at coordinate 21,118 of JANOCU010000030.1, read as the reverse complement.
AATAATTTCTTTCCAGAGATTGTGGGGTGTGAGACGGTCTACAATCCAGAAAGAAAAAACAAGTACGAGAATACCGACCACTGCGAAAATAAGTGATCCGATGATGGGTTTTGCATTGATGAATTCGTTCATGGTTTTTAATTTTTATTTGTGATTATAATGATGTGTACCTGATGCATTTCCTTCCGGCTCCCATTCAGATGAACTGAAAACATCCAGCATACGGTAACCTGAAAGTGTTGCCCAGGTAAAGAGGATGAGCAATATGGAAAATGCTGAAATAATAAATCGCAAGCCTTTGATATCTTTTTTATTCATCTTCCCAGGTATTAAATGGTGAATAATCGCTGTTCATCCATCGTGATTTTTCGAATTGCCGTTGTCTTAACCAGCTGATTGCCGGAAAGAGAGTCATAATTAAAAGCATAATGTAAAAATTGGAATCGATAGGAACATCATACCTTACATTAAGACTGAAATTATTTCCTCCTCCATTCCCTCCTTTAGTTTGTTTTACATTGAGGTGATATGTTCCGGGTCCGACACTGCTCAATAATTTATTTGTATTCAAGTCACCTTCTGACCATGAACCTTCATCATCGTAACCGGAATAATATTCGGCACCAAGCGAAAGTCCGCGCATTTCATTTGTATTATCATTCACCAGCAGGATCTCTGCTTCCGCCCAATTATTGCTGACATTAGAATAATACGAAAATTCAAGATTCGCATTTTTATCCGGAAGCACGAAGGAAGGCGAAGCCAATGTTGTTCCCATGAGACTATCGGAAATAGTTTCGTTCATAGCAACAACTTCTCTTTCTTCCATATTCGCAATTGTCCCCAGGTGAATTGCGATAAGCAACCCGATTGCAATTGCAGAAAGTATCACAAGACTACGATGTGAAAAATTTGATTTGCTGACTTGCACTGCACCAACACCTGAAGGAGAAGGCAGTTCGCTTTTATTTATTCCCGCTGCTTTAGCTACATCTTCAGGAAACAGGGATTCACCATAAAACCATTTTGTGTACGATTTTCCGCTTTCACATGAAAGTAAAAACGGTGGCGCTATGTATTCAAAATAGCTTACCGATTCGTTTAATACATTTGAATGGAATTCACCTGCTGCGCTGGTCGTAGCAGATTTATATTTCTGGAAAAGATGAAATGGTTTTGCATCGAAGACAACTTCTGTTGATGAATTCTTTTTTGGTGAAATAATTGTTTCTTTTAATAGCACCCAATGACCATCATACTCTGAGAGCCATGCATAACCATGAAGCGGATGAAATAAGCCATATTCCCTCCATTTATATTGCATCGCGCTTTTGTCCGCTTTCTCTGCACGGGAGATCATAATGTATTTAACTTCTCCAAAAGTAATTGGCCGGCCCGGCTGGAATGGATCTTTACGGATGATCGTTTTTTTCATCACCTTCCTGTCGCGCGTCAAAGTGCCGTCAGGTTTTATGTGAAACCAGCATCCACATACAGAGCATCCGAAAAAGCGCGACTGATTATGCGTGTAACGTTTGAATGAGGTTTTGCATTCCGAACATTCCTGCATTAAAGGTTGAATCGGCAAATCAGTTCCAGCCATTTACATTTCGTATTTTGGTTAAACTGATTTTTTCACGGTCAACATCTTCGCCGAGATAACCTTTTGCAAACGACCGGTCAAAAATGTGGACATCATATCCTGAATTATTTTCTTCAGAAAGTTCTATCCACATGAACTTTTTCTCTTCCGGTCTATAAGGTAACTCTCCTTCGGTTTCCCATGTAAGCGCAACTGAAAATGAAACGAGCTGGAAGTTTCCTTTATCAGCCATTTTTATTTTATCGCCGGGCTTCATGACTTCAAGTGTAGAAACAGGCGAAACTAAAACATCTTCTTTCATGATTCGCATGCTGCCGTATGATTCAGCAAGCCATAATGAATTGTTTGAAGCAGCAAGATGCCACCAATTGACATAACTATCATCCGCTAAAGTAAATTGAATGCGTCCCGTAACTTCAAATTTATCCTTCCTCCAGGTGCCGAGGGTTCCAGCCTGTATAAAAGAAGCGTCTTCACCCGGTAATTTATTTGGAAAAGATTCGTGCAGGTTATTTCTCTCTGTAAGGAATCCACATTGCGAGCAGGTGATCCAGTTGCAATTGGAATAAATAAAACGCAATTCCTTGCTACAGGAAGAACATGAAAAATAGGACGGAGAAGAGAAGCCGTTCATATTATCTTTTTATTTCATGATAATTATGAACTTCTGCACCAAAAAATTCACGAACCAATTCAAATAATTTTCGCGTTGTTGCATCGTTATTCCTTTTAAAGTTAGAAAGGAACACATCAAATGTTGCGAGACCGAATTCAGGCCATGTATGAATAGAAATATGCGATTCAGTCAAACAGATAACAGCAGTATATCCGCCACCCGCAAACTCGTGATACGCTTCGCCGACCTGCGAAAGTGCAAGCGCTGAAGTTTGAAGGTTAATAAAAGTTCTAAAGGGATCGCTTTTTTTTAATAAGCTGTCGTTGCCGCATCGTAGCTCGCAAAGAATGTGCAGACCTGCCTCGTATTCCAATTGTAGGGTTATTTTTTCCAAATGTAATAATAGTTGAATTACGCACGCCAGTTACCAACAAATCCCAACCACTTAATCTCCGAACTCATCCGCCGAGGCGGACTCCGAACTCAAAACTAATTTATGGCACAGGCTTTGAAATAACAGCTTGCAAGGGACTAAACCCGGAAAGGAAATACAATATGAAAACCCTAATCTACTCTGCATTGCTCGCTGCGATAATCGCTATGCCGGCACAAGCCATCAGCTCTGAATTGAGTCTTACATTGGCGAATCAACAGAAATTTACTTTGACGTTCGACAACAATTTTTACGCGACGCCATCGACTACTTATAATGTGACGAATGTGCTTCCGGGAAATCACCGGGTGCGAATGACAAGTGTGCCTTTACAAATGAACGGCGCTTGCGGAATGCCAATGTTGCTTTTTGACGGATGGATTAACGTTCCGCAAAATTCAAGAGTAACCGCTATGCCTGCAAGTATGTCGCTGATGAATATTGTAAGTGTTGTTCCGATCGTTCAATATTATAATCCGTATGATCCTTATGCATATAATGGCAATGGAAATAACGGTTACGGAAATAATAATCCTTACGGAAACAATAATCCTTATGGCAATCCTTACGGTTATGGAAATTATCCGAACAACGGTTATGGAAATCCGGCACCTTATCCATCTTACTATGGAATGTCGACAGAAAATTTTTCAGCGCTGAAGACTTCGATCAATGCACAATCGTTTGACAGCAGCAAGCTCAACGTTGCAAAACAAGCGATCAACAGTAATAATCTTACTGCGGCGCAAGTGAAAGAGCTGATTGGATTGTTCACTTTCGAAAGCAGCAAGCTTGATATTGCGAAGTATGCTTATGGCAGAACTGTTGACAGAAATAATTATTATCAAGTATCAGACGCGTTTACTTTCTCAAGCAGCGTGGATGAGCTTTCGGGATACATCAATAATTACCAGGGATAAAATATCAAAGCATACCGTTATCGCCGACCGCTCGGCGATGCGGAACAGAAGACCGGGTTTTATGTAGCGTTTTTCTCGGTCCGAAAAACAAAGGGTCCTGGCTTCGGTTGGGGCCCTTTGGATGTTTAGAGGAATTTGATTGGGATTAGAGATTGTATTGTTTAGGGGGAGGGGACGGGTGACAGGTGGCAGGGGACGGGTGAAAAAAAGGGGACGGGACAAGTGACAGGTGACAGGTGAAAAAAAGGGACGTGACGAGTGACAGGTGACAGGGGACGGGTGAAAAAAAAGGGGACGGGTGACGGGTGAAAAAGAAGGGACGGGGAAAAAAAGAAGGATGAAAATGTTTTTGTTTTGGAGCTTATTCCCGCTATCACCTCGCAGGAGCTCGGCTCTATCGGGGCTAAAGGAAGCAGGCGAAGGTTACGAAAAACGAAAACAATCGAAAATGCGAAAGTTGATTTGGCTTTCTTCGCATTTTTTCGTTTTTCGTACCCTTTTAATTTGCTTTCTCGAATTTTATATCATCTACCCATAAAATTAAATCGCTGTCTTTGGAATTTGCGGTGGCTCCGATTTCTATGCTGCTGTACATTCCTTTTGTTCCTTGTAACGAGTATAAAATATCTTTCGGAAGGGTTCTGTTATTTTTTGTGTCGAGAATTAATTGACCGTCTTGCCAGAGCTTTACTGATCCTTTGTCTTTCTGCGAAAGTTTTACTTCCCAGGTTATTTCCACCCACTGATCTCTTGGAAAATCAATTTCCTGTCCTTCGGTTTGCGTAATGTCGCGTTCGTTAAATTTATATTCTACCCTCAATTTATTTTTCACTAATGCCAAACGCATTCCCGGACCTGCGCCGATTGCAGTTTGTTCTTCCAGGTCAAAAAGAAATAACCATTCGGCAGTTTGTGTTCCCTGCAAATAATACCAGGCACTTACACGAATCGTTTCGTCCTCCCAGAAAGCCATGTTTTGTTTTGCGATGCTGCATTTGGAAAGTTGTTCTGTTGATTTTGCAGCAACAAACTTTAAAGATTTATTTCCGGAATGCGCGAATGTTGAATCAACGGAAATACTGTTTTCTGGTTTTGTTAATTGTGTGAATGACCATTTCACATCATCGTCTTTAAGCAATTCGCTTAATGTGGAATAGGATTCAAAACCATCCTGGTAAAAATCAGGTCCGTCGAAATGTTTTTCTTTGCTGCAGCGGTTGCCACAGATTACGCAGATGGCGCATATGAATAACAGCATTAATTTCTTCATTTGGCTGCGGTATTAAATGTGTAACCAATACTTAGTCCTGCCCATTGCTGCACCTGGAAATCGAACAGGTAGGAAATTAATGGCGTATAAGTTGCGCGGTAAAACCAATATTTGTCTTCGCGCTGGTAACGATAACCGACTGTTGCTAATCCCATGAAAAAGAAATTTCCTTTTGTGGTGATTGTAATTCCCTGTCCTATTCCGAATTCAATTTTGTGTGCGTTTTTACCAATGAGCGCGTTTACCATTAGAGGAAATACTAATCCTACACCATTATTTCTATCGATAGGAGCAATGCTGAATCCGGCGCGCCAGGTGAAATCGGTATTGTTTTTTTTGAGAAATGTTTTTTCGTAATTGATGGATGCGATTCCGCCGCTGCCGGCTAATTCGAAGAAGATGGATTTTCTTTTTGGTGAATTGGTTTGAGAGAAAGATTTAAACGAAAGAAATACAATAAATAATAATAAAAATATTTGCTTCATTTTGTTCCTAAGGTTAGCAAAGGTTTTTATTTTTTGTACTTAAACATTATTCCTATTGGAGATTTTTTTAGATCGGAATCTTCCTTTTGTAATTTTTTAATTGATGCAGGGATGTCTTTAATTTTTGGCGCATCAAGTAATTGATTTGCTACAATTGAACTGAGTCCCAATAAAGGGGTTCCAAGACATGCAGCTGCCACCTCAATTGTGCCAATTGCAAGCCAAGAGCCAATATCTTTTCCGGCAAACTTCCATTTTTTATTTTTTAAAATTCTAATATTGTCCGTATGCTGCCTAAATGCCAAATTTAAATTTTCAAATACTTTATTTGATGTTGCATTAAAGTCAAATTCATTAGCATTTTCTAAATCTTTTATTCCTTTCGAAAGAATTGTTCTTAGTTCATTTATTGCACCGGTTCTTCTGAGTTCTATTAATCCTTCAGGTGGAATCTTTCCTATCCACTGTAGTGGTGTATTGGATAATCCATTTAGGCCTTTTACAATATGTAATTTACTGAAGTCTTTATTCCTGTAAGTTCTTTCCGTATCATATTCTAATTTCCATTTGAAATATTGCCATGATGTTGGGGCTTCAATTAAAGGAATCCCTCTAAGTTTTTGAGCTTTTAATAAAAGTTCATTACAAACAGTCATTCTTCCGAGACCTAATGAAGCCACAATAGTGCCTGGGTTTTTTGTTCCTAAAACTTGAAACATCACACCATTTTCAATCTCATTTTTTAATTGTTCGCCGATGGAGCCTGTGTTATCTAAATCAAATAAAATTTTACTGTCATCTTTAATGACCTTAAGTACTTTTTCTACGGTATCAAATTCTTTTGCAAAATCAAAAAGCTCTTCAGGACTTTCAAAACTTCTTCCGAATATTTTATTAGCATGAAACACAGTATCTTTTCTCCCTAAAGCTATTACTTCTGTTCTATCTAATTCTGCCATCATTTCTTTATCTGGAAGGATAATGATTATTGGTTTGTCTGTTTCTGCAAGTGCTAAGGTTTTATATTGTAAACAATTAAGAGCATGCTTAAGCAAATAATAAACTCTTTGATTCTTGTCCCATTTATTGAATAAATTTTTTGAACGAATAAAAGGACAAGGCAGAATTATTGTATCCGTATAAATTCCGCATTTCGAAGCTATGTTTTCACTATTTGAAGGAAACAAATCACCTCCAAAAATGGCTTTAATTGAATCAAAATCATCCTCAGCATGAATAAGCGCAGCTTCTTTATGAATCTCCCAAAAATCAAATATGTCATTTAATACTAATTCAATATTTTTATCTAAAAAGTCAATATTTTCATTGCCGTGGGCAATGTTGTACGCAGCCTGATGTGGGTTTAATTTAAACTCAAGCATCTTTTCATAAAACATTCCAAAATTACTTTCGAGATATTGGAAATATCTTTTTTGGATTTCAATTGAAGAAATAGATTTTTTAATTTCGCCTCGATCATGAAATTGTTCGGCTATCAATGCCATTGAACGAACAAATCCATCTACGGTTTTAAGATCTGGCTGACCAGATATATCAAATTTAACAGCAGATAGGCTTTGGATACTTTGAGAATCTGAAGGGGTTACTATTTTTTTTTCTTCTATTAATTTCTTTAATATCAACACTCTTCTTTTAACTCGTTCCTCATATTGCCTTTGATTTTCGGAATCGGATACCATAAATCTATTAATTAGGAACCAATAAGGTACTTAAAGAATTAATATACACCGATATGATTTATTAATTAAATAAAGGATAACCCCTTAATCATCTCAGCACATCGCTCCCCATCCATCGCCGCCGAAACAATGCCTCCCGCAAATCCTCCGCCTTCTCCGCAGGGAAATAAATTCGTGATCTGCGGATGATGCAGCTTTTCTCTGTCGCGCGGAATTCTTACCGGCGATGATGTTCTTGATTCTACGCCGACGATCAACGCTTCGTTGGATAAATAACCGCGCATTTTTTCGCCGAACGCTTTGAATCCTTCCTGCAATCTTTTTCCTATTGATTCAGGAAGTAATTCGTGTAATGGTGCTGATAAAACTCCGGGCTGGTAAGAACATTCAGGTAAGGATTTGGAAAGTTTTCCATTGACAAAATCCTGCAAAGCTTGTGCGGGTGCTGTTTGTGTTTTGCCGCCTGCTTCCCATGCGATGCGTTCTAAATCCTGCTGGTAACGTAATCCTGCGAAGGCGCCAAACTTTTTATATTCGGTTAATTCGAGCGGATCAACTGCGACGACAATCCCGGAATTTGCGTAAGGATTATTTCGTTTGCTCGGCGACCATCCATTGGTTACAATTTCTTCCTGCGCTGTTGCACATGGTGCAATGATTCCGCCCGGGCACATGCAAAAAGAATAAACGCCTTTTCCATTTACCTGGTGCACGAGCGAGTAGGGCGCAGCCGGAAGATATTCACGGCGTGCTTCAACTTCTTCAGGGCGGCAATGATATTGCAAGGAATCGATAAGCACTTGCGGATGTTCGACGCGCACGCCCATTGCGAATGGTTTTGCTTCGAGCATTATTTTTTTGCGATCTAGCAATTCAAAAATATCACGTGCGGAATGTCCTGTTGCGAGGATCACATGATTGCAGGGGAAATTTATTTGCTTTTCGCCTTGCTGCACGACGATTGATTTTATTTTGTCGTTTGCAATTTCAAAATCAACAACGCGTGTTTCAAAATGTATTTCTCCGCCTGCTGCAAGAATATTTTCACGCATTGCTACAATGATCTGAGGCAACTTATTTGTTCCGATATGCGGATGTGCATCGGCGAGAATTACTTCATCAGCTCCATGCGCGACAAACAATTCTAAAATTCTATTTACATCGCCTCGTTTTCCGGAACGTGTAAATAATTTTCCGTCAGAATATGTTCCTGCGCCGCCTTCACCAAAACAATAATTGGAATCCGGGTTTACAATATGTTCTTTGTTGAGCTTCGCAAGATCTCTCCTGCGATCACGAACATTTTTTCCGCGTTCAATGATGATTGGTTTTAGTCCGAGCTCAATCAAACGCAACGCCGCAAACATTCCTGCAGGACCGGCGCCGATAATATGTACCGCTGCACTTTTGCTTACATCTTTCGGCTCCCATTTGAATTTTGATTCGGGCATCGGCTCATCCACAAACGCTTCGAGCACGATATGCACTTTAATATTTCGCCCGCGCGCATCGATGGAACGTTTGTGAATTTTGATTCCGCTCAGCTGCTCATCATAAATTGCGAGCTCCTCACACACACGCATGCGCAGCTCCTGCTGTTCAAATGCAGTCTGCGGAGTCAACGCAAGCGTGAGCGAATGGATCATGTGGTTATCCTTCGAAGGTGAAGGAAATGAGAAATACTTTTGAATTCAGCCGGTCGATCGTGGAAGAAAGAATGCTGTTGCTGCCATCCTGGATCAGCATATTGTTCAGACCGAGCGATGCTTTTAATTCAATTCCGAATTTAAAATACGGAAGAAAAAAATCAACTCCTGCGCCGGCTTCTACTGCAAAATCATTTTTCTTCAGCTTAATTGCCTGCTGCGATAAAGGAAGACCGGTGTTATTTACATCTTTCTGTGAAGCAAGATCCAATGTATATTTTCCACCGCCGACCATATAAGCAGCAAAATTTCCGAAACGTTTCGAACGCACTTTTAAATTCAAAGGAAAATCAAGGAAAGTAGATTCAACAACTTTGACAACATCGAATGTATCACGTCCTGCAAAATGATATTCCAGGTTGCGTTGTCCGAATGCAATATCAGGAAGAAAACGAAGTGTGACATATTGATGCAAACGCAATTCAGAAACAATACCGAGATTGAATCCTGTTGCCGGTGATGAAAGAATTGTTTTTAACGAATCACCTGCAATGGCCTGCCAGTTGTTCACGTTGGTGATAACGAAATTCGTCCGGTTAATGCCAAGATAAAATCCGAAGTGAATCTGGTCGTTGTAATATTCATGACGATTTTGTGCTCCGCCATTTCCTGTGCCGCCTTTTTGAGCAAACAGGGAAGTTGTCAGCAATAAAAAAAATACGAAGGTTTTAAAACGAGTGACGCGCATATATTATTGTTAACGATGCAAAATTAAATTTATTGCTCTTACTGCAAAGGCTTTTTGCCTGTATATATAGAGGCGATGCCAAACGTCAAAGGTTGCCAGCTGCAATCAGAAAAACCTGTTTTTTTCATGATCGAAATAAATTGCTCTCCGTCAGGAAATGCACTTACGCTTTCGGGCAGATAGGTGTACGCACGATTGTCTTTCGAAAATATCTTGCCGACAAACGGTGTAACACGATTAAAATAAAAATTAAAAAGCTGCTTGATCGGAAATTTTCTTGGCCGTGAGAATTCGAGCACGACTAACATTCCACCGGGCTTGAGCACACGAAACATTCCGGCCATTCCTTTTTCAAGCGTTTCGAAATTACGCACGCCGAATCCAACAGTTATTGCATCAAAGGAATGATCAGCAAAAGGAAGATTTTCTGAATCGCCGATGAGCAATTCTATTTTTTGATCGAGGCCAAGCTTTTTTAATTTTTCGCGACCGATCTTCATCATGCCTTCCGAAATGTCGACGCCGGTGATGCGCTCCGGGTTCAAACGTTTGTTTGCTTCGATGGCAAAATCGCCTGTGCCGGTTGCGACATCAAGCATTTTTTTCGGTGCGAGCGGAATTAAAAGCTTTACCGCTTTTTTTCTCCAGCCTTTATGAATGCCAAGAGAAAGAAGCTGGTTAAGAAAATCGTACTTAGGCGCGATGTTGTCGAACATTTCCGCGACCTGCTCTTTTTTTCCGTCTGACGAATGATAAGGAGTTATTGTTTCCCGCATTGGTGCAAAGGTAGGGATTGCGATTTGATAACACTGCAAAAATGAAGAGGTTTGAATGTATGGTTAGTAGTTGTACCAAATTGCTATTGCTATAGGCTTTCTTTAAATTAAAAATGTTGCCTCCCGATCGTGGGAGACAACATTTAAAAAGCTCTAATAAATCTACCTTATTGCACTACAGAAATTTTCACACTCTGTGCAGCACCTTCGCCCTGCATGGAGCAGAAATAATTTCCCGGGGCAAGATTTAATTCCTGGGCGTTGATCTCTAATGTGTGATTTCCTGCTGCCTGTATTCCGTCTGAAAGAACAGCTACTTCACGACCGAACATATCGTACAATACAATTTTCACTTGTGTGTTTTGTTTGATCGAATAGTTCAGCGTTGTTGTGGTTGAAAATGGATTCGGCTGATTTTGCTGCAAAGTGAAATACGGATTGTTAAACTCTTCCGTGCCTAATCCCTGCGGACAAATCCTGTAAATAAGTCCTGATGTAGTGTAACCACCTTTCATCGCATAAATACAACCGTCAGTTCCCTGCATCAATGTAGTGAGTCCAACACCAGCCGGAAAATCCTGCCAGGTAACACGCGACAACATTGTATCATAAGCAGGCGCATTGCCCATTGTCAAATCATAAATTCTTCCGTTGTCATTATCTGCAACGAGTAAATGATTGTTGAACTCCGGCATTACATTGCTGGAATAATGCAAAATTCCGGTAAGCGCCGGAGGACTTGACCAGTCTTCAAGTGGCAAAACAGAATTCGCATTGCTGCATGGAATTGTTGTCGAACCTCTGTTGAAAAAACCTTCACAGGTATTCCATCCGTAGTCAGCGCCGGGATGGATCATGTTTATTTCATCCCAGGTATTCAATCCGTTTTCTGTGCTGTACAAAGAGTCATTGACAGGGCTGAAGCTAAAATCAAATGAATTGCGGTGACCGTAGCTCCAGATAATATCACAATTTCCTACAGAAGGATTTCCATCATCATAAAATGGATTATCCAACGGAACATTGCAACCGAATCCGCCAACGGAATGGACATTATAAAGCGGGTTACCGAGAATGATCGGGTCTTTGCCGATGCGAAGGAATTTTCCGAATGGCAATGTCAGCAGCGGAGCATAATTTCCAGCGCTGGTTTGATTATGCGCAAGATCGCCGATTGATAAATAAATAGTAGTAGGATCGTTAGGGTTAATGCGAATGTTTCCTCCAACGTGATTGCCGGGAATATTATAAGAAGTAATATCCAAATCGAAAATCACTGTTGGCAGTGTTCCGACATTTGCAACTTCGGTGAAACGCACAATACGAATACGTTCGCTTCCGGCATATTCGTGATTGTAATAAGCGTACACATAATGATTGATTCCAAAATCAGGATCAACACAAATTCCTAAAAGTCCGCGCTCGAAATCAGAGTTCACTGAATCGGAGAGATCATAAAAATCTGCGACAAAAACACCTGCGGTTGTATAGGTTTTGATAAGCGCTGTTCCGGGAGATGCAGGAATATTGCCATCGCCCTTTAGTGTAAGGAAAATTCTTCCGTCACCCGAAAAGTCAAAAGCAACAGGCATATCCAATCCTGTACAAAGTTGCGTGGTGGTATAAACCTGTCCGTAAACCGCAGAAACAGGCGAAATAAGGCAAACGAATAAAAGTAAACGTAAGATCTTCATATTAATAGCTTTAGATTTTTTCCGAAGATATAAAAAAATCAAGCGTGTCTATTGGAATGAAGATGTACGGACAGCGATAAAAGATTATTGGTAAAAACGAAAGGGTTTCCGGTAAATTTGTGCCATGAACCCTTCGCCGGCAACTGTTTTTATTTCCTTAGGCTCCAACCTGGGTGCGCGTGAAAATAACCTGCAGGAAGCAATTAAGCTGATTGCATCGCTTCCCCAAACGAGCCTCGTTAACCAATCAGGTAAGTACACTACGGCTGCATGGGGAAATACTGATCAGCCAGATTTTCTCAATATGGTAATTGAAATCCGCAGCGGTTTATTGCCTGCTGCATTAATGGAATCGCTGCTGCATCTCGAAGAAAAAATGGGCCGTATCCGGAATGATCATTGGGGGCCGCGTAGCATTGATATGGATATTTTATTTTACGATAAAGAAATAATTCATCTGTCGCATTTACATGTGCCGCACCCGGAAATGCACAACAGGAATTTTGTTTTAGTTCCTTTGAATGAAATCGCGCCGGAATTTATTCACCCCGTTTTTAAAAAGAATATCGCTCAGTTGCTGGAAGAATGTCCCGACAAATTAACCGTTCTTAAAGCAATACAAGCGGGTATTTCCAATGGATAATTTATACAAGTATATCGCCATCGAAGGAAACATCGGTGCAGGAAAAAGTACGCTTGCAAAATTGCTTGCAGAACGAACCGGTGCTAATTATCTGCCCGAAAATTTTGCAGATAATCCTTTTCTTCATTCGTTTTATGAAGACACGAAACGGTATGCTTTTACGCTGGAGCTTGCTTTCCTTGAAGAACGTTTCAGGCAGATCCGTGAAGCTTCAGGTAAAGAAGGAGCGCTTGTTTCGGATTATTTCTGGGAGAAATCGCTTGTTTTTGGCCGCGTAACGCTTTCGGGTGAAGAGCTGCGTTTGTTTGAACGACTTTATAATGTGCTCGTCAGCCAGCTTCCCGTGCCCGATTTAGTTATTTACCTGCATCGTCCGCCGGAACGACTTTTGGCCCAGATAGGCCGCCGCGGAAGGAATTTTGAACAGGCTATTCCGCATGAGTACCTGGCGAAAGTAGGGGCAGGCTACCGCGATTTTTTTGCGTCGGAGAACAGGATGCCGGTGCTTTGGCTGACGAATGATTATGGTCCGGAAGCATTGCTGCAGGAAGTGTTGAATTTAATAAAAAAGTCCTATTCCAAAGGTCTTCACCTGTTATCATAGGTTATTGATAGGTTAGAAATATGGATTCATATTCCAAATGGAACCAATACCGCGCAGTTTACGTTTGACCTATTGATTGAAACAGAAATGCATTCCGTTCCTTTCTGCAATCTCACCATTCGTTTATTTATACACAATGAAAATTCTTACGATCAAAAGTTTGACATCAGCGGTATGCTAAAATGCCTCATTAACGGATGATATAGAGCGAATTAACCGGTAAACACGATTTTCCTTTCTTTTTTTGGGAATTTGTTTACTTTTGCCACCGTACCATAAAAAAGTAAAATCCTGACCAGATCATGAAACAATCAAAACTTTACGTCCTCGGACTCGCTGTAATAGCAGCAATGGGCTTTGCATCATGCAGCGGACTTGGCAAAATGGCCAAGAAAGAAGCATTGGTGAAATACACCGTAACACCTAATCCGCTCGAAATGCACAATGACAGCGTGATGGTGACTATTAACGTTAATTACCCGCCAAAGTATTTTGGTAAAAAAGTGGTATTGACAGTAACGCCACAGGTTGGTGATCATAAATTCAAATCAGCTACTCTTCTTGGAGAGAAAGCAGTTGGAACAGGAACAAAAATCAATTACAAAACAGGCGGTTCTTTTACTTACACCGATAAAGTAGCTTACACATCAGACATGAAAGATGCTGATTTGACATTAAGCGCTACCGGCCAGGTTAAAAAGAAAACCAAAGACATGCCATCACGCGTGATCGGTCATGGTACAATCATCACACCTTATTTGCTTAAGAATGATGACAAAGCGATCATCGGAAAAGATCAATTTGTAAAAACAATTCCGAAGACTGTTGAAGGAAAAGCATTTTTCGTAATCAGCAGCACTTCTTATACTCCTAAAAAGGATGTTAAAGGTGATGATATGAAGCCAGTAATGGAATTCATGAAAGCACACCGCAACAACCCGAACATGGAGCTGAAAAACATTTCTATCTCTGCTTATGCTTCACCGGACGGAGAGTCTTCCATGAACGCTGAATTGGCTGAAGATCGTTTGAAAAAAACACAATCAGATTTGCAAGGTGCTAACAAAGACAAAAAGACCGGTTACGAGCCTGCAACACAAGAAGGTTTCTACCAGAAACAAACAACAGCTGAAGATTGGGCTGGTTTCCAGGCTGCAGTTGCTGCTTCAAACATTAAAGACAAAGATTTGATCCTTCGTGTTCTTTCTACTTACCCTGATGGTGAGAAGCGTGAGCAGGAAATCAAGAACATGGCTGCTACTTACGAAGAGCTTGCAAAAGACATTCTTCCACAGTTACGTCGTTCTGTTGTAACAGTAAATGCAATTCAGCACAACCGTACTGATGAGCAGATCCTGAAATTTGCACGTACCTCTGCTGACAGTCTTTCTGTTGAAGAAATTCTTTACGCTGCTACATTGACAAATGACATGAACGAAAAGTTGAGCTTCTACCGTTCAGCTGAGCGTATGTATCCATCTGACTGGAGAACTTCAAACAACGTTGGAGCAATTCTTTTGATGCAGAACAAACTTGCTGATGCAAAAACACAGTTCAACAAAGCAGCTGGTATTTCTCCGAACAACCCGATCATCATGAACAACCAGGCGATCGTAATGCGTTGGGAAGGCAATCGTAAAGATGCTAAAGCTCAGCTAGACAAATCAGGCGCTGCTGGTCCGGAAGTTTCTTATAACCAGGGAATCATTGCAGTTCAGAACGGTCAGTATGCTGAAGCGGTTACTTATTTCGGAAGCAATGCTACATTCAACGCTGCTCTTGCAAAAATGCTTTCTGGTGATAATGACGGAGCTTTGACAATCTTAGATAAGAGCGCAGAAAAAGAAGACGCATTGTCTTATTACCTCCGCGCAGTAATTGCTGCACGTAAAGGCAACAAAGACAATGTGATCAACAATCTTAAAATCGCTATCGAAAAAGATCCTTCTTTGAAAGCGAATGCAAAATCAGATGTTGAATTCCTTAAATACCGTGAAGATTCTGAGTTCAAAGGAATCGTAAACTAATACAGGACTATTTGGTACGAAAAATCTCCCGCTGAAAAACGGGAGATTTTTTTTTGTGGTTTGGTTACTTCAGAGTAGCTTTGCACACCCAAATTAGTTTCCCCTAATCAAATGTATCTTTCTAAGCTTCTCTTCCTGCTGTTTTTAGCAGCAGCCCCGTGCACAAAACTTTTTGCCTGGGGAAATGATTCACTGGTTCCGGCAGGGCAGAATTACCTTGAAATGCGCGGCCGTATCCTGAAATCGGAAGGACAGCAACGTGCGGATGAAAAGAAGCCTTTAGACAGCGCGATAGTATCTGTGATCAATGAAGCCGGCAAAACAGTATGGTGCGGGATCACCGATTCCAAAGGTCGCCTGAATATCCGCTTGCCGCTTGACCGGAAGTTCACCATGTCATTCACAAAAAAAGGTTTTGTAAAAAAGAGCATCAGCATCGATTCCCATGTAAGCAACGAAGCGAAAAAGGATTTCGATTTCACTTATGATATTGATATTTTTGAAAGTGTGAGCGGGCTGGATGTATCTGTGCTTGACTCACCCGTTGCAAAGATTGCCTTCAAAGCTTATGACAAATCGTTTACTTACGATGCTGCTTATACCAATAAAGTAAATGCCGGCCTGCAGAAAATGTATCACGAATATTATGTGATCAAACGAAAAGAAGAACAATTGAATGGTGCTGATTCTACCATTTCAAAACCAAACACAAAACCATCTTCACCGAAGAAATCAACGCCGTACGGGCAAGGAAAAAAGCCACGATAATATTGCACAGTAAAACAAGCCGCTGATTAAGTTTACTGTTGATTAAACTCGCTTCTTCATTTTCTCCAGCACATCCCAAACCACAATTCCCACGCTTACAGAAATATTCAGCGAATGTTTCATTCCGTATTGAGGAATTTCAATCACACCATCACTTTCATTTACCAATTCCTGTCGCACGCCTTCTACTTCATTGCCGAAGATCAGCACCAGCTTTTCATTTTCTGCCGGAATAAAATCGGAAAGTGAAATGCTTTTTTCTGCTTGTTCGATAGCGTAAATTTTCCAGCCTGTAGTTTTCAGCTGACGAATTGTTTCCAGCGCGGATTCGGAATGTTTCCACACTACAGTTTCTGTCGCGCCCAAAGCTGTCTTTTGAATTTCACGATGCGGAGGAACGGGTGTAAATCCGCAGAGATAAATTGCTTCAATAAGAAACGCATCAGCCGTACGAAAAACCGCGCCGACATTATTCATGCTTCGCACATCATCAAGTAAAATGATAACAGGATTTTTTTCCGCATTCCGGAATTCTGAAGGGGTTTTTCTTTCTAGCTCCTCATTCAATAATTTTCGCATTGTCAAATTTAGAGAAAAAGGGTTGGTTGTTTGTTGTTTGTTGTTTGTGGTTTGTTGTTTGTTGTTTGTTGTTTCGTTAGTTTTTGTTGTGTTCTTTAAGGTCATTCCGATAATTTTTTGAACGACAAACAACAAACAACAAACCCTTTCCCCCCCTGTAACTATTCCTCATCCCGCACCGTCTTACTCCCAAATAAACGATAACAACCTAACAACTACATATCATGAAAACGAAATTTTACTCACTCATCGCGGCCATTTTTCTTTCTGCAGCTCCTGTTATGGCTTGCAAAGATTCTCTCTCTTGTAAATTTAATATCGACGATTCATTTAAGTTCTGGCAGGGACTTGATATTGGTGTCAATGGATATTTGAATACTAAAAACAGCATTGCCACACCGGAGACTTTTCCGTTTCTCGAATTGGATTATGCACGCTCGCGCAGCTTTTCGTGGAATGTAGCGCAATACAATTTCCACATTTATAAAAATTACATCAATCTTGTTACCGGAGCAGGTTTTGAATGGAACAGCTATGCGTTCAAACAAAATGTAACGCTTGCTACTGATGTGAATACGATTTCTTCAATGAACGATTCAATTGACTTTACAAAAAATAAATTGAAATCGACCTGGGTGAAAGCGCCGTTGATGATTGAATTCAATACGAACAAAGACGAAAACAAATCTTTTCACATTGCAGTAGGTGCGGAGATCGGGTACAATATTTTCCGCAACCGCCAGAAGCAGGAATACATGTACAAAGGCGAAGAGCAAAAACGCAAAACAAAAGATGATTTTAATATCAACCCGTTTCGTTACAGCTTGGTTGCGCGTGTTGGATTCGGACGATATACATTGTTTGCTAATTATGGAATGTCGGAATTGTTTAAGAAGAACCAGGGTCCGCAGGTTTATCCGTTTAGTGCGGGGATAAATATTCACTTGTAGGGGATCTGGTAACCCTTCGGCAGGCTCAGGACAAGTCTGGTAATTTAATAACTGGGTAATTGAGATGTGGAATAAGGATAAAGAATATAAAAATTAGAATTGAAATTGTTTTAGATGTGATTTGATAGCCGGATTGGGAAACTGATTCGGCTTTTTATTGTTTTGGATTTTTTTAGTCCTATGGGCAATGTCATTAAGTTAAGCTAATCAGTAAGCAGAGAGAGGATTATGCCTTAATCAGATTTTTCTTGGGAAAGAACAGGTCGCACCTACGGCGCTTTACTTTAAGACCGATGCTTTTTTATAGACAGGACGCACCTACGGCGCTGGTAAATTTAAATAATAAAATTTGCGCCGTAGGTGCGACCTGTGTGGGGCTGGCCTTGTGCGTGCTCTCATTGAAACGATAATCTCCCTTAATAGGCCGGATAGCAGCGTAAAGCCCGGACCCTGAAGGAACATCCTTCATGTTTCCTTCAGGGGAGGACTTGCAGCGGATAGCCGGTTGCAATTTTTCTAAACACCAATCTACTTCCCGCTCCTTCAACGAATTAACATTGTTGCAATTCTGTTAAAAACTTTCCCCGATTTCATGGGGTTTACGGGGTATTTTTGAGGTAGATGGCCAAGGTTAAAACTATTGTAAACGGGGTGACGGAAACTCCGCTGATGAAACAATTCAATTCGATAAAAGCGCGTTATCCTGATGCGCTGCTGTTGTTTCGTGTAGGTGATTTTTATGAGACGTTTGGTGATGATGCGATAAAAGCTTCTGCTGTTTTAGGAATTGTGCTGACGAAAAGAGCGAATGGTGCGGCGGCGTATATTGAGCTTGCCGGTTTTCCTCATCATTCTTTAGAAACATATTTGCCCAAGCTTGTGCGTGCGGGAATGCGTGTTGCAATTTGCGACCAGATGGAAGATCCGAAGCTGACGAAAACGATTGTGAAGCGCGATGTGACCGAATTGGTTACTCCCGGCGTTTCTTTCAGCGATAAAGTTTTGGATCACCGCTCGAATAATTTTCTTGCGGCGGTTTTTATGGATGGCAATACGTGCGGCGTTTCTTTTCTTGATGTTTCTACCGGCGAATTTTTAGCTGCGGAAGGCGATATTATTTACGTTGAAAAATTATTGCAGAATTTTCGTCCGAGCGAAGTGCTGTATCAAAAATCGAAGAAGAAATTATTTACTGAAACGTTTGGTGAGAAGTTTTATATTTTCGGACAAGAGGATTGGATCTTCACGGAAGAGTTTAGTACGGAGAAAATAATGAAACACTTTTCGGTGAATTCGCTGAAAGGTTTTGGTGTGGATGGAATGCTTGCGGGAACAATTGCTGCAGGTGCTGCGCTGCATTATTTAACGGAAACAAATTATGAGCGCATTCAGCATATTTCTGCTTTGTCGCGTATCGAAGAAGATAAATATGTCTGGCTCGATCGTTTTACCATTCGCAATCTTGAATTATTCGGTTCGGCGAATGAGAATGCTAAAACATTAACCGATGTAATTGACCGCACGGTTTCTCCGATGGGCGCGCGCTTATTGAAACGCTGGCTTGCGCTACCGTTAAAAGATATTGCACCGATCAATGAGCGGCTTGAAGGTGTGCAGGCATTTTTAGAGCGCGCTGAATTGCGTGAAAAGCTTTCTGAAATAATTCGCCATATAGGAGATTTGGAAAGATTGGTTGCGAAAGCTGCGGCAGGAAGAATTAATCCGCGCGAGATGCAGGCGCTGCGTCGTGCGCTGGATAGTTTGATCCCGATTCGTGAAGCGTGTTTAACGAGCGGACAACCACAGCTTGAAAAGATCGGTGAGAAAATAAATCTGTGTGCTGTGTTGCGCGATCGTATCACGAAAGAATTGCATCCTGATCCGCCTATGCTTGTACACAAAGGAAGTGTGATGGCGGATGGCGTGGATGTTGATCTCGATGAATTGCGGCAACTCGCTTATTCGGGAAAAGATTATTTGCTGCAATTGCAACACCGCGAAGTGGAACGCACAAAAATTCCTTCGCTGAAAGTTGCGTTCAATAATGTGTTCGGCTATTACCTCGAAGTTTCGAATGCGCATAAGGATAAAGTTCCGGTGGAATGGATCCGCAAACAAACGTTGGTAAATGCTGAACGTTACATTACGCCGGAATTAAAAGTGTACGAAGAAAAAATTCTCGGCGCGGAAGAAAAAATTCTTGCTATTGAACAACGGCTTTTCGCTGCGCTTGTGCTTTCGCTTTCGGAATGGATCGTGCCGGTGCAGCGTAATGCAGCATTGTTAGGTCAGCTTGATTGCCTGATTGGTTTTGCAAAACTTGCGCAGCAGCAGAATTATGTTCGTCCGCACATTAACGATTCCTACATCATCGATATTAAAAACGGACGACATCCTGTGATCGAGCAGATGCTTCCTGTGGGCGAAAGTTATATCGCAAATGATATTTACCTCGACCCGGATTCGCAGCAGATCTTAATGATCACCGGTCCGAACATGGCGGGTAAATCTGCGTTGCTTCGTCAAACTGCTTTAATTGTTTTGCTTGCGCAGATGGGCTCGTATGTTCCTGCCACGCATGCGCAGATCGGGTTGGTGGATAAGATCTTTACGCGCGTTGGTGCTTCCGATAATATTTCTTCGGGTGAATCGACGTTCATGGTAGAGATGAATGAAACAGCGAGCATTCTGAATAATCTTTCTGCGCGAAGCTTAGTGCTGCTTGATGAGATCGGAAGAGGAACGAGCACGTATGATGGAATTTCTATTGCATGGGCGATTGCAGAATTTATTCACGAGCAACCTACAGCAAGAGCGAAAACTTTATTTGCAACGCATTATCACGAATTGAATGATATGGCGGATCGTTTTCCGCGTGTGCGTAATTTTAATGTGAGTGTGAAAGAGGTAAATAATAAAGTGATCTTCCTGCGCAAATTAGTTGCGGGTGGAAGTGAGCACAGCTTTGGAATTCATGTTGCGAAGATGGCGGGAATGCCGAGAAGAGTGGTGGAGCGTGCGAAGGAAGTTTTGATTCAGCTGGAAAAATCGCATAGCGGTGAGGAACTGATGAATGAGCGGAAATCTACACTTGGTGCACCGTTGAAGAAGGATGAAGATCTTCAGCTGAGCTTTTTTCAATTGGATGATCCGGTTTTGGAAAATATCCGTGAAGAGATTTTGAATACGGATATTAATACGCTGACGCCAGTTGAGGCGTTGATGAAGCTGAATGATATTAAAAAGCTGATTGGGGGGAAGTGAGGCTTCGATACCTGCCTGCTGCTGCTCAGCCCGCGCATTGGCAGGCAGGCATCTCGTCAGAATTGGATTTGTTTTGAAGATTGAGTTTTGTCTCTGACGAGACTCTCGGTCTGACAATTCAGTAGTTGGGAGTTTTTTTGCACGCAGGCTGGCGGCACTTTTCTGTTCCGATTAGTTTAAAATAGATTTACAAATTCGCACGAAGGGCTGGCCGCACTTTTCTGCTTCGATGGCTATTGCTTTAATTACTTTTTCTTTCTTCTGTAAATACTTCGGGACCTACGGACGAGAATACACAATTCTATACCAACAACGCTAAAGGAAACCCTTGGTTGCACCTCGTGTCGATTTTATTGGTTGGCTACTCGCAGAGTGTAATCCCCTGTATTGTT
>JANOCU010000029.1:0-39653 GCA_031412295.1 Bacteroidota bacterium | reverse complement strand
CGTAGGTGCGTCCTGTCTATAAAAAAAGCATCGATCTAAAGTAAAGCGCCGTAGGTGCGACCTGTTCTTTCCCAAGAAAAATCTGATTAAGGGCAGAATCCTCTCTCTGCTTACTGATTAGCTTAACTTAATGACATTGCCCTATGGGACTAATAAAAATCAAACCGACACATTCGCGATTTTGCGACAATTTGAATTAAGTTTACACCTGGTTACTGTAAGCGTAATCCACACGTGAGATTAATTTACTGTTTTGTAATGCGTCAACCAGGAATAATTTGAAATAATGAAATGACAAAATCATTTTTAATTTTAACAGACGGTCGTGCACTCTTTGGATTCCTTGTAATAGCCCTGATGATTTTTGCGCGATTTTTTTACAAACGCAGACTAATTGTACTACGTGCATTACGAACTACCGGGTTAAAAAAGATCAGCGATTTCAAGGATAATGATGTCGGAAAAATTACCGGGCGTGTGGTGTATGGAGGCGAAACCGTTTTTGCGCCGATATCAAAACGGAAATGCGTTTATTACCGTGTTATCGTAGAACAATACAAGTACCAGGGCAAATCTTATCATTGGATTAAAATAATTGATGAAGAGCGTGCCGGCGATATTGTAATGCACGATAATTCGGGGTACGCAGTTATTGATCCGAATAAATCGAAAAATTTTTTAACGGAAGATGTCATACAGTTTTCTGATTCGTCAGATACGCTGACTTCATCACTTGAAAGTTACCTTGCAAAACATGATGTGGACAGCAGAGGTTTCTTTGGCGCGCATAAAACGCTTCGTTACAAAGAAGGTATTTTAGAAAAAGGTGAAGTCTTTACCGTTTCCGGAGAAGGACAATGGAATGAAACAAAAGATCACAAATTGAATATTCCTTCAGGCAAAGTATTGGTTATCATTCCCGGTAAAGCAGAACATGTCTATATTACAGATGATCCCGAAGCGAGTGAAGTTGTGCATGGCGGAAAATAATTATGTGATTTTTTGAAATAAAATTAATTAGCACTTAAAAAATACCAATGCAAGACGTGCAAACCTGGAACATGATATCTAAACATTTAGCCGGTGAAGAGAATGAAGAGGAAAAATCTTTATTCGCAGACTGGCTGAATAAAAGTGAAAAGAATAAAGTGTTTTTTAAGCGAATTAAAATGGTGTGGGATGATCCGGGCGGAACTACTCCTAATGTGCCGCTAACATTACGCGAAAAATTTTCTGCTCGTGGAATTAAAAATTACATCGTCAAATTAGCACTTGGAAATTTTATCGGTTTTGTTGTCGGGATGTGGGTCACGTCTTTGTTTTCTCATTATGTGCTCGAGCGGAAAAGCATTAAAAATCTTTTCGGACTTGTAAAAAGAAAGCAGGTGGAAGTAAATACAATACCGGAATGGCTGCAGGGTTTGTTCGCAATATTGCTCGGATTTATTGCGCTGGAATTAATTAACCACTTTTTCCAGTCGAATAAACATGTGCAATTATGGAATTTCTTTAAAGGCGGAAAAAAAGTGAACCCGGAAAAATAAATCCGGGTCGATTCATCCTGTGAAAACGCAATTCCTGCTACACGCTTTTAATCGAAAGCAAAAATGGAATGTTGTCATCTCCATAAATCAGCGCCACTTCTTTGCTGGTTTTTTTATGGTTGAAAATGGAAGCGATAATATTCTGAAGGCTGGCAAAGGCAGTTTTATTTTTAACTGCCGCTTCAAAAATATCATCCTTCATTTCTTCCACAGCTTTCTTAACCGTTTCTTCCGAAGCAGAAAGCAGGACAACCTGTATACCGGGATGGATCTTTTTAATTATCTCCAACGCGGCTAATCCATCCATCGCGCTCTTGTCGACACTGTCGAGCTGGTAATCAAGAATAATTACATCCGGCTTGTGCGACAATGCTTCTATACAAAGTTCGGCTGTTGGAAAGGTTTCAATTGTAAAGTCAGAGTGCAGGTGAAATTCATGCGCCAACTTTATAATAAACATCGGATCATCATCTACGATGAACAATTTTACTTTTTCAGGTTTCATAAATTCAAAATCTTAAAAAATAATAGCTAAAGGGCTGTAATCTTAAAAGACGAATTTAAGCATTTACACTGTTTTTACCATACTTAAACCTTCACCTCTTTCCATTTCCCCTTTTTGAAATAAAACCAGCCTAACAGGGCAATCATTGTTTCTGCAACAGGAATTGCAATAAACGCGCCGGTCGATTCCAAATGAAATCCTTTGGCAAGCAAATAAGCAAACGGAATTTGAAACAGCCAGAAACAAATAAAATTAATGATCGTCGGAGTTTTAGAATCTCCCGCGCCATTCAACGCTTGTGTCATCACCATGCCGATGCCGTAGAAAATAAAACCTGAGCCGATGATTCGCAACGATTGTACACCGAATGCGGCAACGACTTCATCTTTAGTAAAACAATGAATGATCGGATCTGCGAAAAGCAAAAAGACAACGGTAACAAAACTCATGAAGATGGCGTTGTATTTTGCGGCGAGCCTTACGCTCTCTTCCGCGCGCCCGATTTCTTTCGCACCGAGATTTTGTCCGACAAGTGTTGCAGCTGCATTGCTGAGTCCCCACGCAGGCAGAATGAAAAAGATAATGTTTCTCATTGCGATCTGGTAACCGGCTGATGCTTCTGTTCCGCCAGTTTCAGCAACTAATTTTGCAAGCACGATCCAGCTTCCGCTTGCAATTATAAATTGAAGCGTGGCAGGCCAGCCAATCTTCAGCAATGATTTGATGATCGCACCTTCATAACGAAAATGAAATGCATGAAATTTTAAAATGCCGCTGCCTTTAAATAAATGGTAGCATTGATAAATTACACCCGAACTTCTGCCGATCACAGTTGCAATGGCTGCACCTTTTAATCCGTAAAAATGAATGAGGATCGGGCAGAGAATAATATTTGTTGCGCTGGCAATCCATAAACTTTTCATCGCCATCGCTGCATTCCCCGCGCCACGAAAAACCCCGTTGATTAAAAACAACATCATGATCGCAATGCTGCCGCCGAACATAATGCGTGTAAATACGGCGCCGTCTTTTACCACTTCATCACTTGCACCCATAAGTGAAAGAATATCGGGTGCGAAAATTACGCCTGCCACACTCAGAAATACGGTCACCAGCAATGCAATAATTATCGCCTGCGCACCTGCATGCGCTGCAGCTTCCGGATTTTTTTCGCCGATCCTTCGTGCAACAACTGCTGTTGCCGCAACACTTAAACCAATAGCAAGCGAATAAACAATAGTAATTACTGATTCTGTGAGACCAACAGTTGCAATTGCATTTTCACCCAGCTTGCCGACAAAAAACATATCGACCAAAGCAAAAACACTTTCAAGGCTCAGCTCAAGGATCATCGGAATCGCAAGCAGGAATACCGCTTTACGAATGCTTCCCTGCGTATAATCCTGCTCCTCGCCATTGAGTGAGAGACGGATTACAGAAAGAAGTGCAGCGCGTTTGGACATAAAAAACTGACATAAAAAATTCAGACTCCAAAAGTAACAAGAATTAAAACGCTCTTGATTGTTTTGAAATCTGAATTTGAATTTTTAAACCTGGAATTTTATTTTTTTTGAATTTTGAATTTTGAATTTTTAATTTGAATTTTTATTTTTTTGGAATTTGGAGTTTGGAATTTATTTTTTAGAATCTTACTTAGGCATAGCGCTCAGATCCATAAATGCAATTTCCCAAAGATGTCCGTCGATATCCTGGTAACCATGCTGGTACATCCAGCCATGATCTTGCACAGGAGAAGGAGTTGTTCCGCCGGCATCAACAGCTTTTTTCACAAGCGCATCAACAGCTTCGCGACTTTCTGCCGACAAACAAATAATTGCTTCTACTGATTTTGTAGCATCAACAATTTCTTTTTTGGTAAAGTTTTGGAAGAAGGATTCTGTGAGCAACATCACATAAATATCATCACTGATGATCATGCTTGTAGCGAATTCATTGGTAAACTGAGCATTGAATTTGTATCCGAGCTTAGTGAAAAATTCTACAGAACGATTTAAGTCTTTCACAGGTAAATTCACAAAAATTTTAGTGGCCATTTTTTTAATGATTTAGATATTAATAAAGAAATATAGAAAATTATTTTCCCCGCCCGGATGAATCGTTCGGACGGGCGTCGTAAGCGTCCTGTAGATCTTTGATGATCATTTTATTCATTTTGAGCATTGCATTCATAGCGCGCTGCCCTTTTTCCCTGTCGGGGCTGCCAAGCAATTTTCCTAAGATTGAAGGAACAATTTGCCATGACATGCCATATTTATCTTTCAGCCATCCGCAACGCGATTCTTCTCCGCCATCTGCAATAAGCTTTTCCCATTTTTCATCTATCTCTTCCTGCGTTTCACAATTCACAGATAAAGAAAATGCTTCATTAAATTTGAACATCGGCCCGCCGTTAAAAAGGATCAGCTCTTGTCCTTCAATTTCAATTGATGCTGACATGGGAGAAGTGCCCAACACTTTTGATTTTTCAAAAATGGATGTGTAAAAGTTTGCGGCCTCTTCTGCTTTGCCGTCGTACCATAAGAAAGGTGTGATCTTTTTCATTTGATTTATTTTATAGGTTTAGTTGGTTTCAAAGAATCTTTTTCTTCGTTTTGTTTCATTCTTGTTTTTACGATCTTCTTAATAAGCGTTAACGGCAACGGTTTTTCAACAGTGAATTGAATGGTTCCTTTAGAAGTTTTATAGTCTTTCAATTCTTCTTTCATCTCATTGGTAAGGGTGCTGTTCCCGCCAAAAAAGCTACAATGATTTTTAAAAGCTGCAAAGAAGACAAGCATTCCATAATATTTATATCCCGGCATTCCGTAGCTGATAAGCTCTTCCGCTTTGGGTGCCGTTTTTTTAATGGTTTGACGCAACTTTTCAAGAACAGCTTTTTCTTTATCCGGAAGCGCTTCCATGTAAGCATCCACCGTTTTCGGAATTGCAGATTTAGTTGTTTTACGCATTACGATTATTATTTACGTTATAAATTCAAGCGAGTAGTTCACAATGATAACCATATGAATTAAGCAAAAGAACAATTTTCACTTTCGGCACAAACACATCTTCCACTCTTAAAATTTTATCACAATCCTCCAGGTCAAAATTGATCTTTCCCTGCGGACAATATTCATGCAGCTTTTGGATGATAATAATTGTTTCATCCTTTTTCTGAACGTTCGTTTTAAAAATTTCAACCATAGGGCATATCATAAAATCACCATTGCCTGAAAAGGGGGACGAGGGGTGACAGGTGAAGGGTAACTGTGAATGCGAAGAGTTTTTTTCACACGTCACCTGCCACTTGTCACCTGTCACAAGTCACTTGTCACAGCCTTCTCAAAATTTAAAATCCATGTTAAGCCGAATTTATCTGTCAGGCAGGCGAATAATGCGCCCCAGAACATTTCTTTTAACGGATCATTTATTTTTCCGCCTTCTGATAAATAAGAAAAGAACATTTTAATTTCTTCTTCGCTGCTGCAATTGACCGATAATGCAATTGAATTCCCGCGGATGAAACCATCTTTTCCCATCATGTCAGATCCCATCAGCACAAGACTTTTATTTATCAGCATCGCGTGCATGATCTGGTGTTTCATTCCGGCAGGACATTGCTGTTCCATAGGTGTGCCTTCAACGGTTTGAAGTGTAAGCTCTCCCCCGAAGCATCCGTTATAAAAGGTCATCGCTTCCCGGCAATTTCCGTTGAAAGTGATGTATGGATTTAGTGTTGTCATGTCGATTAGTAGAATGTCCGACACAAAAGTATTGCAGGCCTTTAACTTAAAGCGGGTGCAAATACGGCAATCTAAGGGGTTGATTCCGACACAAGAATCCCTTATTTTTGAAGCATGAAAACCATCTCTATTCTCGTTCCAAAAGGCGCTGCAGCATTGAGCTGTATTGAAGGATCATATATCGCCTTCACTAAAGCGAATGATTTTTTAGCATCGTTAGGAAAAGATCCGTTGTTTAAAGTGCAGCTTGTGGGAATTTCAAAAGAGGCACAAGTGTATGATCACTTTTTTTCGGTGAGGCCTGATCTTTCTATTAAGGAAACAAACAAAACAGATCTCATTATTATTCCGGCTGTCAATGGAAATATGAATGAAGTGATTGAATCAAATAAAGATTTTTTTCCGTGGATAATTGACCAGCATAAAAACGGCGCGCAGGTTGCAAGTCTTTGTGTCGGTGCATTTCTTCTTGCATCTACAGGTTTGCTTGAAGGAAAAAAATGTTCGACACATTGGGCTTCTGTCAATGAATTTGCAAAAATGTTTCCGGGAATTGAATTGGTTTCTGACAGAGTGATCACCGATGAAAAAGGAATTTATTCAAGCGGCGGTGCCAATTCATTCTGGAATTTACTGATCTACCTGCTTGAAAAATATACTGATCGGCAGATGGCAATTCTTGCAGCGAAATATTTTGCAATAGAAATTGATCGTACCACACAATCTTCTTTTGTGATCTTTAACGGACAGCACGATCACCAGGACGAATCAATTAAAAAAGCGCAGGAATTTATCGAGCAGAATTTCTGGCAAAAAATTACTGTTGATCAATTAGCAGATAAATTCGCCCTCGGCCGCAGAAGCCTCGAACGCAGATTTAAAAAAGCAACTTCCAATACAGTTGTCGAATATATCCAGCGCGTAAAAATTGAAGCCGCGAAAAAAGGATTTGAATCCAGCAATAAAAACATCGCCGAGATCATGAACGAAGTTGGCTACAGCGATACAAAAGCCTTCCGCACGATCTTCAAGAAAACAACAGGTTTGTCGCCGGTTGAGTATCGGAATAAGTATAATAAAGAGGTTGCGGCGTAAAAGGGGGGAACGAATTACGAATCAAAACGATTATACGAATAGAGATTTGTAACATTGGTACATTCGCCTGATTCGTAATTCGTTCCCCCTTTTGCTCATAAGTTTTCCATTTTGTGCGAATAGTTCCGGAAAGGAAATTTAAATTTGCAACCGAATGTCATTATTCATCTCCTCTATAAATTCGGGCAGCAACGGGAATTGCTATTATGTCGGCAACGATAAAGATGCTGTGCTTATCGACGTTGGCTTATCTTGTCGCGAGATTGAAAAAAGAATGCTGCGGGCCGGATTGAGCATTCAAAAAGTTCGCGCGATTTTTATTTCACATGAGCACATCGATCATATCCGTGGAGTAGAAGTGCTTTCCAAAAAATATAATATTCCTGTTTACATCAATGAAAAAACGTTGATGAACGGAAGAGTGAAATTGGTTGATGAACGTGTGAATTCTTTTTTGGATGAAGAAATAATTCCAATCGGCTCACTGAATGTAATTCCGTTTTTCAAATCGCATGATGCCGCTGATCCGCATAGCTTCACTGTTGAATATGACGGAGTCCGTGTCGGCGTATTTACGGATATCGGAACAGTTTGCGAAAAGCTTACTTCCCATTTCAGCCAATGTCACGCTGCATTTCTCGAAGCAAATTACTGTGAAGAAATGCTCGAGAAAGGTCCGTATCCATATTACCTGAAAAAACGCATCAGCAGCAGCCACGGACATTTATCCAACGCACAGGCGCTCGAACTTTTTACAACGCACCGTTCAGAATTTCTTTCCCATTTATTTTTAGCGCATTTATCCAAAGAGAATAATTCACCTGAATTAGTGCAGGAATTATTTTCAGCAAATGCATCGCATACAAAAGTGATGGTTGCCAGCCGTTACGAAGAGTCGCCGGTTTTTAATATCGGGAAAAACGGTTTAGCCGAATCCGCTGATGTTCGCGGACAAATGGCATTAGAGATCTAAATACCTTCTTACGTAAAGGTTTTTTTCTGCCCGGGACATTTCTCCTTGTTCCAAAAATTTTTGTAAATTTCTTTTGAATATCACACCTGGTCTGATGTGGCTGGATGGCTTATCTTAAAATAAACTACTCATCATGAAAAAAGCAACCAGTTACCCGAAGCTTCAGCGCAGGATAATCTGCTTTTTATTTCTGCTGTGCTTCTCATTTGCAGCTAAAGCTCAACAAAGCGATTCAATTGTGATGACCCCTGCAAATCCTTCAGCAATTGATACGATTAAGTTTTACATCTATTTGTCGTTCCCGCAGGGAAACTGTGCAGATGTTGCCAATGCGTACGTCAATGGAAATGATATTTACGGCTATTCTTTTCATTGCATGGGAAATTTAATGTCGATTTGTTATGATGTCGATACGATTGTTGTGCCGCCATTGATTCCGGGCAATTACAATTTCTATTATACGTTAGATGCAGGTTACGGTCCTCCCGGAAATTGTTCAGCAGGTTTCCAGCCGTATGATTATGATACGATCGCTTTCAGTGTTTCAACCGTACTCGGAATTGAATCAGTTCCATTGCCGGCGATATATTCATTGTTTCCGAACCCGGCTTCAGATTTCATCACGCTTAACAATCCGGAAAATAGAAATGTATTGCTGGAAATGTTCAATAGCAAGGGTCAATTGATTTTTTCGAAGAATGAATCAATCACAAATTCATCCGTGGATATTTCTAATCTCGTTGCAGGAATTTATTTTTATCGCATTACAGACTCAGATGGTTTCAGCTCAACGGGGAAATTAAATGTGAGCAGGTAGTTGAGTTAAAGTTTTTTGCGTTTCAGATTTAACCGAAAACTGTTTTTGTCTTATCGGTACTTCTTTCATTAACTTTCCGCGGCATAAACCAAGATCTCCCTATGAAACGTTTCCTGTATTTTATTATTTTGCTTTCATCACCCTTGATCAGCAAGGCTTCCGGTGATACTTTAAAATTTAATCGTTGGGCCATCTCGCTTTCGGGTGGATATGGATTAGCTGCTACCAATGATATAATCGGGTATAATACCTCGGATGATGGCCAGAATAATTTTTCTACGCGGATAATTACCGGTTCATTCGGAGCTGGAATTTTTAGTTCACTGGTGGTAAGCTTTGAGATCAAAAAAGATATCGGGATCGAAGCTGGTGCTT
The DNA here is from genome assembly GCA_031412295.1 of Bacteroidota bacterium. GTDB lineage: Bacteria > Bacteroidota > Bacteroidia > Palsa-965 > Palsa-965. The sequence continues at coordinate 30,601 of JANOCU010000029.1, read as the reverse complement.
TTGCAAATTGGGGAAACGATATTCTGTTATCTGCCCAATACTATTCGCAAAATATGGAGCAGGAAAACAGGTTTATGCGTGTAAACACGAAAGGAATTTTAACCGGATTCTTTATTGCAAAAACATTTTCCAAATTCAGGATGGCCGTGCATAATGATTTTGTGTTAGGTCTTTATAATGAAGCGTATTATAAAATTCAAGCTTTCGATCCTGCCGGCACCAGGAATACTTACTGGAAATATTCCGGTGGCATGAGCTATGGCTGGAAAGGAAAAGTCGAAGCTTCCTATAGCCTTGGCAAACATTTCGGAATCGGTATTGAAGGATTTTTTATGCTGCATAGCTGGTCGCCTGAAAAAGGATTTATGGAAAGTTATGTTGTCAATGGCCAGGAGAAAGTTTCGACAGTGCCCGGCAATAGCAGGAATATAACCTTTGTGGATGGTTACAGTTATAATACAATAACAGGAGGACCATCAGGCAGACAGCTTCGTGCAGTCTACCCGCTTCATGCCGCAGGCGCATCATTGATTTTGCGTTTTGCATTTTAATTCATAGAATTTTCTGCACACTTTCTCTTCGTGAATTTATTCCAACATATATTTATGCGGTAAGACATTATCGGTCTTTAGCCAATGTCATTAAGTTAAGCTACTCAGGAAGCAGAGAGAGGATTCTGCCTTGATCGGATTTCTCTTTGGAAGAACAGGTCGCACCTACGGCGCTTTACTTTAAGATCGGTGCTTTTTTATAGACAGGACGCACCTACGGCGCTGGGAAATTTCAGAAATAAATTAGCGCCGTAGGTGCTTCCTGTCTATAAAACTAATGCTACAAAAACCCTTGAGGGCCGTAGGTGCGACCTGTTCTCTCATTCACCGAACTGATGGAAAAGCACAAATAGCGCTTAACTTAATGACATTGGGCTTTAGCCAAACATACAGGAAGCGCCTACACAGCAAAATTTTCCCCCGTCGCAATCAATCCTCCCAATTAAGACTTTTTGGCCCTGTACAGACCGTATATTTTCCGACCTTTACGCCCTAGTAATTTCTAAATGACCTTAACTTCCAAACGCCCTTCTTTCGACGAGATCTACATGGACCTCGCGGAAAATCTCGGGCTTCGTTCCCATTGTGTAAAAGCGAAAGTCGGCGCAGTGCTTACAAAAGACACACGCATCATTTCACTCGGCTATAACGGTCCGCCCGCAGGAACACACAACTGCGATCTCGAATGGCCCGGCGTAGGTTGTCCGCGTGATTCAAAAGGCTCGTGCTCGCTGGCCTTACACGCAGAAATGAATGCAATTCTTTACGCATCAAAAAATAATGTTCCCATCGAAGGTTGCACATTATACGTTACACTTTCTCCCTGCATTTCCTGCGCTCGAATTATTTTTACTACAGGAATCAAACGCGTTATTTTTAAAAATTCGTACGCCGAATACAAAGGAATTCCATCTGACGAAGGTGTTGACTTCCTGAGAAAATTCGGAGTGAATGTGGAACGCTATGAAATACCTGTCAATATCTGATTATGCGTAAGCTCGGAACCTGGTTACCTTTTATCATCGGACTTTCTATCGGCGCGGGAATACTTCTCGGGGCGCAATTAGGCTCGCGAAATAATCTTGGTGAAACCGGCGAGACGTATGATAAAATAAAAGCAGTTCTCAATTATGTCGAGAATCATTATGTCGATACGGTAAATACGGAAGAGCTTACTGATCTGACACTCGAAGATATGTTGCAGCATCTCGATCCGCACTCTGATTATTTTACTGCGGAAGAAACAAAAATAATGAGTGAGCCGCTGCAGGGAAACTTCGAAGGCATCGGAATCGAATATAATTTTATCAACGATACGCTTGTTGTAATGGCAATCATTCCCCGTGGCCCTTCTGAAAAAGCAGGATTAAAAACCGGCGACCGCGTTATCCGTGCGAATGATACGTTGATGGTCGGAAAAAGTGCGAGTGAAAAATTTATCCGTTCAAGATTGCGCGGACCCAAGGGAACGAAAGTCAAATTGCAGATTCGCCGCCCGGGACAAAAAGCAGTATTGGATATAACAATTACCAGAGGAAGCGTGCCGATCTATAGCGTGCAGGGTTCGTATATGCTCAATGAAAATGTCGGCTACATTAAGCTCGATCGTTTTGCGGAGACGAGCTACGAGGAATTTATGAAAGCGTCGAAAACATTGCTTGGTGCGGGAATGAAAAAGATGGTGCTGGATCTTCGGGGAAATGGCGGCGGCTATTTGGATGCTGCTACGAATATCGCGGATGAATTTTTGCCGGAAGGAAAAATGATTGTGTACACGAAAGGAAGAGTAGACGGAGAAGAAAAAATTCTTGCAACAAAAACAGGCTTGCTGGAAACTACACCGCTTGTAATTTTGGTGGATGAAAATTCTGCATCAGCAAGTGAAGTGCTTGCCGGCGCAATCCAGGATAATGACCGCGGAACAATTATCGGTCGCCGCACATTCGGAAAAGGATTGGTGCAGGAAGAAAAAAGATTGTACGATGGCAGCGCATTCCGTTTAACGATTGCACGTTATTACACACCGACCGGTCGCAGCATCCAGAAACCGTACGACAAAGGAATTGATGCGTATGCGGCGGATGAAGTAACACGTTACAAGCACGGTGAATTCGTAACCGCGGATAGCATTAAGTTTCCCGACTCTTTGAAATTCACAACGCCGGGCGGAAAAGTAGTGTACGGCGGCGGCGGAATTATGCCCGATCTTTTTATCCCGCTCGATACTTCCGGCGGATCAAATTTGCTGAGTGATCTTTTCAATAAAAATGTATTTACACTCTGGTCGTTGAATTACGCGGAGAAGCACAATGCAGAGCTGGTAAAAACGGGATTGAAAAATTACATCGCCAACTTTACAATTTCAGAAGCGCAGGTAAATGAGCTGATGCAAATCGCAGAAAAAAACGGCGTAGCAAGAAATGAACCGCAGCAAAAACGTTCCTCCGCACTGATCAAAAAATACATGAAAACCGCCCTCGCAAGAAATACCTGGGGAGATGCCGGTTATATTCAAGTGTGGAATAATGGAGATAAGTTCCTGGAAGCAGCTGTGGCTTCACTTGGGAAATAGCGGTGGCGAGGGAGAATTTACGATTTTAAATGGTTAAAAAGCAAAAAAGTCCGGAGATCGATCTCCGGACTTTTTCTATAATTATAAAATTACATCGTACATCGTACATCGTAATTCGTACATTTTTTCCCTTTTATTTTTTCTTCAATTTAGCAATAGAATCAGCTTCGCGAACATGACGAAGAGAATCTCCGATAACAATGTTTCTCGCATTGCTGAGAGAATCAACACGGTTGATTGAATCGATCATACGCTGACCTTCATCTGCCATGTCTTTAGCAGTGCTGTCGAGGTGAAGTGAATCAGCAGTTTTTTCTTCTTCAGATGGTCCGCAGGAAATCACAGAAAGACAAAGTGCAGCGGCAAAAGTAAATGAAAGTAAATTTTTCATCAGGCGTGGATGTTATTTTGGTTCGGCTGCTAAATTAGTCAAAAGATGGTAGGTGGTAAAAGGTTGGGGGGATTTATTGTCCTATAAACCGGCAACCCTTTCCTTCACCAAAACCCATCCCCATCAATTTTATCTATCCCTACATCCTGTTAATTCACCACCCGTTTTCATCCAACCACAGGCCTCATTTACTATATTTGTCCGTTAGCTGCTCTGAATGGAGCGCATAAGTTTAATCTTAAAACAAAAAATATGGCCTTCGAATTACCAAAGCTACCTTACGCTTATGATGCGCTTGAACCGCATATTGATGCACGCACGATGGAAATCCATCACACAAAACATCACCAGGCTTACATCACTAACCTGAACAACGCAATCGCAGGAACTGAAGCTGAAAAACAAACGATCGAAGAGATCTGCAAGAATATTTCTAAACATGTTCCTGCTGTTCGTAATAACGGCGGCGGACATTTTAACCACTCGCTTTTCTGGACCGTCCTTGCACCAAACGCAGGTGGAAATCCAACAGGCGAACTAGCTGCTGCAATCGAAAGCGCATTCGGAAGCTTCGATACATTCAAAACACAATTCGCAGCTGCAGGCGCAACACGCTTCGGCTCCGGATGGGCATGGCTTATCGTTGGTGAGGATAAAAAGCTTGCCATCTGCTCAACGCCTAACCAGGATAATCCACTCATGGACGTTGCTGATGTAAAAGGCACGCCAATCCTCGGACTGGATGTGTGGGAGCACGCCTATTACCTGAACTACCAAAACCGCCGTCCCGATTACATTGCTGCTTTCTGGAATGCAGTGAACTGGGATGAAGTGGCACGCCGTTTGAAGAATGCCTGATTAAATCTCCTTAAAACCAACCCAAATTCATGAAAAAATCAACCTTTTTTGCAGCCGCTATGCTCATCGCGGTGTGCGCAACATTTAAGCCGACTGAGGCAAATGCTCAAAAAGCCAAAGGACAAGTGGTAGTGACAGGTGGCGTGGGATATAGCCTTGTTGGAATTCTATTAAATGGCCTCCAGGATGGTCTCAATTACGGTGAAGGTGTAACCTCAACCAAAACTCCTGTAATCTGGGGTGCGGCAGATTATGGCCTTACCGATCGTTTCAGCGTGGGCGCTTGCTATACGTACCAAAGCATTACAGCAAAGTACAACTCGTACACCACAACTGATTCTGCCGGAAATAACATCACATTTACCGGAGATTTTACCGATCGTCTTTCACGCCAGAGCATTGGTCTTCGTCCCATGTTTCACTTTGGTGACAACGAAGACATGGATGTTTATGTAGGCGCGCGTTTCAGCTACGTATTTTGGAATTTCAGCTCGCACCGTACAGACAATGCTGCAACGGATTTCGTAAACGGTTTCGGCAGCCCTATCAAACCACAGTTTATTTTAGGTATGCGTTACTTCTTTATTCCGTCTGTCGGATTTAATGCAGAATTCGCAATCGGGCCTACGTATTTTATGGCTTTTGGCCTGAACTATCGTTTTGGCGGCGTTTAAATAATTGTCAATGAAATGAAAACGGGAAGCCTCATGGTTTCCCGTTTTTTTCTTAAACACAGTTCGTGAAAAAATTTTTGTTTGCCTTTTTTATTTTCTGCGCTTCAACGGTCCTGCACGGAGCTTCCTGCGAGAAGAATCAATGTATGTTGCCTCCTGATACAACACACACCGATAGCTTGCACGTCAAAGGAGAAAATCCCCGCAAAATTCATCTCACCAAAAAAGAAAATAAAAAGCTTATCGCTGCCATTCTCGCTTTCCCCGTTCCATTCGGATTTATCGGACTTCACCGCATTTATCTCGGATGCGAACCATGGATTCCTGTTGTATACTTAGTAACAGCCGGCGGTGGCATGATCCTTCCCCTTATCGATTTCATAGCGATCCTCTGCGCCGATAAAGAAGAGCTGAAGAAGTACGAGAATAATAATAAGATTTTTATGTGGATAGATTAAAAAGGGACGGGGGACGAGAGGGGCGAGGGGACAAAAAAGCACATCAGTAATCATCTGCGAAATCTTTTAGAATCCCTGCCTGCCAATGCGCGGGCTTGTGCAGCAGCAGGCAGGTGCGTGAAATATTTTTTCCTCTGCGAACTCCGTGAACTCGGCCTGAGCAAAAAAAAGACGCGAATATCTCGCGTCTCAATTCAATTTTATTTTTTCCGTCCCGCGTCCCCTTTTTTTCGTCCCCCGTCCCTTTTCTTTTTATTCCACAGTAACCGACTTCGCCAAATTCCTCGGTTGATCTACATTACAACCACGCATTACCGCAATATGGTAGGCAAGCAATTGTAACGGAACAACAGAAATCAGCGGCACCAGCTTTTCATCCGTCTCCGGAATTTCAATCACGTGATCGGCCATTGTTTTTACAACGGTATCGCCTTCTGTTACTACGGCGATGATCTTGCCTTTACGCGCTTTTACTTCCTGGATATTGCTCACCACTTTTTCGTACGAAGTTCCTTTTGTTGCAATAACAACAATCGGCATTTCTTCATCGATGAGCGCAATCGGTCCGTGCTTCATTTCTGCTGCAGGATAACCTTCAGCGTGGATGTAGGAAATTTCTTTGAGCTTCAACGCACCTTCAAGCGCAACAGGAAATGTGTAGCTGCGTCCGAGGTAAAGGAAATTTTTCGCGTCTTTGAAAATAGAAGCAATGTATTTTAATTGATCATCGAGTTTTAATACTTTTTCAACTTTTGCCGGAACTGCTTCCAGCTCACTCAGCAATTCGTGGTAATGACTTTGTGTAATCGTTCCGCGGCGGTGACCAAGCAATAAAGCCATCATCGTAAGCACTGTTACCTGCGCAGTAAAGGCTTTTGTCGAAGCAACACCAATCTCAGGACCTGCGTGCGTGTAAGAGCCTCCGTGCGTGGTGCGCGGAATGGTTGAGCCTACCACATTACAAACGCCGAAAATGGTAGCGCCTTTTGATTTTGCCAGCTCAATTGCCGCAAGCGTATCAGCAGTTTCTCCCGATTGAGAGATCGCGATCACGATATCGGTTTCGTAAATAACCGGATTACGGTAACGGAATTCAGAAGCATATTCTACTTCAACCGGAATGCGAGCAAGATCTTCGAATAAATATTCTCCAACCAATCCTGCATGCCATGAAGTGCCGCAGCCGATGATAAGAATACGTTTTGCATTGGTAAATTTCTGGAGATGTTCGTGAATTCCACCAAGCGCCACAATTCCTTCAAGCGCATTTACTCTTCCGCGCATGCTGTCTTTGATCGAACGAGGCTGCTCATAAATTTCTTTGAGCATAAAATGTTCGAAGCCGCCTTTTTCAATTGCTTCCAGCTGAATCTGTAATTCCTGGATATACGGATCAACGGTTTTATTACGGATGGTTTTGATCTGCAGCTTCCCTTTGCGGTTTAAAACAGCAATTTCTTCGTCTTCGAGATAAACTACATTCTTAGTGTATTCCACGATCGGTGTAGCATCCGAAGCAACAAAAAATTCTTCTTCACCAACGCCGATAACTAACGGCGAGCTTTTTTTCGCAGCAATAAGAATATCCGGATCGTCTTGTGAAAGAATAACAATCGCATAAGCGCCGATCACGTTGTTCAATGCAATGCGGACAGCTTCGGGCAGATCAACCTTTTCACGCTGCTGAATATCTTCGATGAGATGAACAAGCACTTCGGTATCCGTATCACTCTCGAATTTATGTCCGCGCTTTTTCATTTCCTCTTTCAGCGGCGCATAATTTTCGATAATACCGTTGTGAATAAGTACAATCCTTTTGCTTCCTGAATAATGTGGATGTGCATTTACATCATTGGGCTCTCCGTGCGTTGCCCAGCGCGTATGACCAATTCCGATGCTTCCTTCAATGTCTTTCCCGGAAGTAAATTTTTCCAGGTCGTCAACTTTCCCTTTGCATTTATAGACATGCAAATTTTCGTTGATCATTGCAACACCGGCGCTGTCATAGCCACGGTATTCTAAACGACGAAGTCCTTTGATAAGGATAGGGTAAGCTTTGCGTTTACCGATGTAAGCTACGATTCCACACATAATGCAAAAATCTTAAATCAGTTAATACGGGTGTACACTAAGTGAAGGTACATTTTATAAGTGTTGGAAGGAGAAGGATTTCCGCTCCCCAAAACAACACGTCTTCCCTGGCCATTCGGATCAAATTCTTTGAGGAAAAGTCCGTTATTTTCTTTCGAGCCTTCCATCAGCTGCTGAAAATAGCGCGCAATATTAATACGGTATTCATTCGTAACTGTATTTGCAGCGCCACCGAAATAGCTTGCGCTTTCGAACATATCAGGCAAAAGAATTTGTCTTCCCGTACTGTCAATAGAAACCACGTACAGCTGTTTATTGATCGGGAAAATATCCCCGTCGGTAGTAGCAGTGGTAGCATCTGCTTTGAAAACAAGCTCGGCTTTATTTATCGCAATTGAATATCCGAGATTTTTCAGATCGTTTAGATAAGGGAAAAGGATTTTGGTTTTTACACCCGCAGCTCCAGAAACATACACTTCATCGTAAGCATTTGGCGAAGGAGAAGCTAACTGATTTGGAAGACTTCCCATTGTGATGCTCGAATAATCATGCTCATAATGACTGAAATGTGCAGTTGAATTATTTACGATGAAAGAAAAGGTAGTGGTGTCCGAAGCGTTGTGATAATAGAAAATGAACTTCGTGCTGGTGTCCTTTAAATTGAAACGCAAAAGAGAACCTTTGAGTCCTGTATTCTCAGCGGTAATGTAAAGCCCTTTCATGTATTGAACGAAATTTGCAGTGCTGGCAAGATTCGGTGTATTCCCCTGGCTGAAGATCTGCTCAGCGAAATTCATGTTAATCGGAATGCGCAATACAGGAGCAATGGTATCGTTCCCTACAATTGTTTTTCTGTGCGGACGCGGAGCAAACGTTGTATCACCAACAGAAACACGTGAAGCGTAAGTCGGGTAACATTCTTTCACCTGGTTGGAATAATACGTGCTGTCGAAATACATGTTTTCCGTTACCTGGTAAACATTAAACGCCATCGCATCTGCCGTATCACCGTAATATTCAAAATCGTAAGCGAGATTCAGCGCACAGGAATCCAGCACCGCGCCGGTTCCGAAATTGATATCCAGTAAATTTCCCGGGATCACAACTTGAGTAAAAAGGCTCGCTTTCGTTTCTCCGAAAATAGGATCATTGGTATTTCCGATCTGAACAATACCCGGTTCATCGCTGCGAAGCGAATCTTCCTTTACAGTAAAGCTGAAAAGGGAGAGCGAATCAGAATATTGCAGATCGATAAGATCGCCTTCGGGCTGAATATCGGAGCCGAGCTCACTTTCTTTCTTACACGAAGCCAGCAATACAATAGCGGCGATCAGAAAAAATTTCGTCCCGTCAAATTGACGGGACAAAACGCGGTGAAAAATGCAGAATGGATTTAATTTCATATTATTCGGCGAGCATAGGCTCTTCAGCCAAAACGGCGTCGTAAAATTCGGAATAAGCCGCGACATATTCTTCAGGAGATTTGAATTCAAGCGCGCTTTTTCCTGATTTCTTAATGTATTTCTCAACATCACTATTGATTTTCGGTGAAGCTTTGATAACGGCATCCGAGTAGTCAATAGCCAGTTTGTTAAGATTGGCAAAGGAAGGGACTTTAGCAACTGCTTCAACATCACCTTTTTCAATTCCTTCAACAAGGATCTTTTTAGAAAAATCTTTGTTAAGCGGATTCGGGAACTCGTCATCATAAACTGAGTATATGACGCGTGTATCAGCAAAAAGTGGGTTGTCGCGGAACGCTTTTTTCAAATAAAGTGGTAAAAGCGCTGTAAACCAGCCATGACAATGCACCACATCAGGAGCCCAGCCAAGCTTTTTAACGGTTTCGATCACTCCGCGTGCGAAAAAGATCATACGCTCGTCATTATCAGCGAAATACTCTCCCTTTTTGTCGGTAAGAATGAATTTGCGCTGGAAATATTCTTCGTTATCGATGAAATACACCTGCATACGTGCCGCCTGGATGGAAGCCACTTTGATGATGAGCGGGTGATCTGTATCGTTAATAATCAGGTTCATACCTGAAAGTCGAATCACTTCATGAAGCTGGTTGCGGCGCTCATTGATGCATCCGTAACGCGGCATGAAAGTTCTGATCTCTTTCCCTTTTTCTTGAATGCCCTGTGGCAGGTAACGACCAATATGACCCATTGGCGTTTCGTCCAGGTAAGGTGTGATTTCCTGTGACACGTAAAGTACTCTGGCTTTTTTATTCATAGTAGAAGGGAGATATTTTCGAAAGGAGTACAAAGATAATAAAAAAAAATCCGTTAATTACAAAAAATCCGTAGTTTCGCCCCCCTTTTTCCTAATAACATCAAGCATTTCAGCGTGATAGCAATCGATAAAAGACACCAGCTGCTGGACAAGCTGAACCTCATTCGTTCACAGGGAAAATCGATCGGTTTTGTTCCGACAATGGGCGCACTTCATCCCGGGCACATCGCATTAGTTTTAAAAGCAAAGGCTGAAAATGAGCTTGTTGTCGCAAGCATTTTTGTCAATCCCACACAGTTCAATAATCAAAAAGATCTCGTTCATTATCCCCGAACCATTGAAAAAGACAGGGAAATGCTCGAACAAGCCGGCTGCGATTTTCTCTTTCTTCCTGAAGTAGCCGAAATGTACCCCGAAGGAACATCAGAAGCAGTGCCACCGATCAATCTTGAGGATTTGGATACGGTCATGGAAGGCGCACATCGCCCCGGGCACTTTGCAGGCGTTATCCAGGTGGTAAAAATATTATTTGATGCGGTTGGTCCGTGCAAAGCCTATTTCGGCGAAAAAGATTTTCAGCAGCTAGCCGTGATCCGGAAGATGGTGAAGGAATGGAAAATGCCGGTTGAAATTGTGCCGTGTGCGATTGTAAGAGAAGCCGACGGATTGGCCATGTCATCGCGTAATATGCGTTTGACCGAAGAAGAAAGAAAGATTGCTCCTGTTATTTCCAAAGCATTATTCAAAGCAAAAGAATCCTGGAAAGAACATTCCATTACTGAAACGCAAGAAGTAGTAACCGCGATTATCAATTCGGAGTCAAAGCTGAAATTAGAATATTTTGAGATCGCTGATGCAGACACATTAAAACCGGCAGCACCTGATCAAAAGAAAAATGTTGTGGCGTGCATTGCTGTTCACCTGGGTGCAGTGCGGTTGATTGACAATATTATTTTGGGATAGTGTTTAGTTCGGAGAAAATTGGTTGGAATTAAAAGCAAGCAATACTTCTGTAAAAAAACATCCCCCGGAACATCTCCGAACTAATTACTCCGAACTAAACACTAAAAACTAAGCACAATATTATTCCGGGATAGTGTTTAGTCCGGAGCAACTAGTCGGAGAAAATTATCTACAAACTAACTACTCCGAACTAACCACTTTTTTTAAATTATTTCTGCACAGAAATTTTCTCCACCAGCTGTTCTCCATTTGCATTGATGTGAAGCAAATACAATCCGGAAGATTCGTTTTCAAGCGAGATCTGTTTTACATAACCGGTAAATGCATTATTCTCAATGGAAGAATAAACGACACGTCCCTGCATATCTGTGATTGTAATTACCAGTTCGCTGATAGTTGAATTAAGCAGTATTGTAAATGTTCCCTCGTTCGGATTCGGATAAATGCTCACACTGCCGGTTAAAGTAAGTGCAGCAATGCCGGCACACACATCCACGTTCAACGAATCAGTTATTGAGTTTGTGCAGCTGTTTCCATCTGTGTAAGAATAATTGATCGCTGTCCAGCCAACACCCGGAACCATCGGATCAAACATATTTGCTGATACACCCGTTCCGCTCCAGGTTCCGCCTGATGGCGATTCGCCGGCTAAGGTTACCATTCCGCCGCCTAAACAAACTGTATCCATAGGGAATGAAACAGCTACTGTTGGCAGAGGATTAACCGTAACAGTTACACTTGCGCTGGCAGAACAACCATTCGCATCAATTCCTGTTACCGTGTAGGTGTCCGTTGATACAGGAGTGAAGGCAACATTATCTGTTACGCTTCCTGTCCAGGAATAATTAATAGCACCGCCGCCTGAAAGCGTTACACTATTTCCGGCGCAAATTGCTGATGCGGTTGTATTCGCTGTTACAGTCGGAGCTGCAACAACGGTGATAGCAAGATTTGATGCTGTGCTTGATCCGCAAATATTATCTGCAGTTACTGAAACATTTCCTGATGTTGAACCGAATGTAACTGTAACAGCAGTTGTTCCCTGGCCGGATGTGATGGTTGAGCCCGAAGGAACCGACCATGTATAGGAAGTTGCGCCACCTACCGGATTGATTGAAAAACTTGCGAGTACATTTTCACAAAAGGTTGTAGAGCCTGCTATTGCGCCGGGAGCTACAGGAACACCGGTTGCACCAACAGTAATTACCACTTGTCCACTTCCGTTTTGAAAACCCTGCACATGTGTTACGCCGGTTACGCTTGGATCGGTATAGCTGCTACCGCCGCCGCCGCCTGAAAAACACGCTCCGCCACCGCCATAATATCCGCCGCCGCCAGCACCGCCACCAGCACCATCACCGGAACCATTTCCACCCTGACCAAAAGATCCTGATGTAGTGTAAGTAGGACAGGAGCAGCATGCAATTCCTGCATCTCCACCTGTCAACTGTGTACCGCCTTTTCCGCCCGCATTCGGCCAGGAAGGAAATGGCACACCGTCTTGTCCGATTAATCCACCGCCATGTCCTCCGGCACAATTTTGATAGCCGCCACCGCCGCCGCCGCCTGCAACAACAAGTTTGTCATTTACAGAATATGGACTTCTGCGAATATCAGAAGCACCGCCACCTGTTCCTGCTGTACCGGCGGAAGAATAAGAAAACACGCTTCCTCCTCCGTTAAAAGTTGTCGGTCCGGTGACGACGTTATTTATTCCTGCTTCACCAACATAAATTTCTAAAACTTCGCCGGCTGTAACAGGAATTGTTGCCTGCACAAATCCTCCGGATCCACCACTGATGGATGCACCGTCGCCGCCTTTTGCACCAAGCACCGTTACATTTATGGATGATACACAAGGAGGAACAGTATACGTCTGAACTGAACCTGTGTAATTAAAAGTAGTTGTTTGTGCATTAGTATGAATGCCAATGGCACTGCATAAAATGAAAAATACACCACTGTAAATTTTTTTCATAGCGAAAAGTTTGAAGGGGAAAGGGTTGGTTAGATTGTGATAATTAACTTATTTATTAAATAAGTCTACTCAAAGATAATAAAATCTCAGGATGACGTTTGGATTAGTCTATAAGGAAGAGCGGATTAAAGATTGCACAACAGGAAATGATCATTGAAGAAATAATCTTTAACGATGTACAGGGACGGCAAAAAATGTAAAACTATTTACCTGTCAATACTTTTGGCTTGATCGGGAATAAGATTAACGGGATCATAAGGAGGGAATTGGGTCGCGTGAAAAATCCGGGTTATTGTCTTTTTATGCAACCAGGGGGAGGCGAGGGAACATAAATATTACTTATGTAACGAAAAACCCACTCAAAAGATACGCGAGGAAAAGTGGAAAGGAAGAGGGGAAATACAATTTCTCAGTCGAACGTTATTTCTAAAACGATCAATGCCCGAATTTCGGGAGTGAATAAATAGAAAGAAGCAGTAAAATAAATGATTATTCGAAAGTAATCCCGATTACTATTTCAACTTCACCGCGTTTTTTGCCGGGAATATAATTCGGGAGTGAATTAATTACGCGAAGAATTTCCTTATCAATTTCAGGAGAGATGCTCACGGAAATTTCAGGGGCAGAAACTTTACCGGTTTTCGAATCAACAATAAACCGCACGCCTGTTGCATATTTTGTAAGCTTGGTTTTCTCCGCACCTGTCGCTTTGAAATTCGTCATAATATAATATCGTAACGCTTCATTTCCGCCGGGATAAGCAGGCATTTCATCCAGCTCAAACGAAGAAGAATTGCTTGATGGTTTTCCAAGCTGTCCGTCTTTTGCTTCTTTACGTGATACTTTATCGTTGTGTGTTACGGCAGGATAAACCTGGACAGTCTTCACACGCAGCAATGAATTTTCAGAACGCGTTGTTGCGCCTGGTCCGGGAATTGTTTCGGCTGTTTTTGCTGTTGTATTCGTTGTTGTTTCAGGTGCTGAAAAGCTTGCAGGTTGAACCGTTGCTTCAGGTGCTGTGATTACTTCTTTTGAAACTGCTGCTGTAGTTGTTTGATCATTCTCATTTTTCTTCCCCTCCGGTTGTGACGGAACAGCTAAATCTGATTGAGTAGAAACGAGTTGCGTATTATTTTCCAGCTGCAGCGATGACGAAACATCTTTCTGATTATTAGTAGCGGAAGTGTCGGATAAAACCGGCTTTTCTTTTTTATTGCCGATAGCAAGATAAACACAGGTTCCGCCGACTACCAGAAAAACAACGCCGGTAATAAGCACAAGTCCGAAACGCTGGAAGAAAGGAACGCGCGGGGGCGTATTCATGTATACAGCAAGTCTGCGCTGAATATGCTCAGCTAATTTATTGACTTCAGAAACCCGTTTTGTATTTAGTCCGTCGACAGCCCCGGAGCAGAGATTGCACTCGAGAAGATGCATCTCGATTTCGTGCATGCTTTTTTTGGAGAGCTTCCCTTCATTATAAAGCCGTAACGCGTCGAGTGAGAGGCACTCGCCTTTCGAGAATATGCGTTTAAGGTCTTTTTGGGTCATTATTCAGTGGTGACCAGGTATCCTTTGAGGTTTCGTTTTCCGTTCTGGAGATAAGATTTTACCTCGTTTACGGAGAACCCCGTGATATCTGATACTTCTTTATAGCTCTTCTCTTTGAAATAGAATAACTCGATACATTTTTTCTGCTCTTCGGATAGCTTGATAAGCGCATCCTGGAGTTTTTCGAGTTGTTCTTCCAGCTGTGCCGCCTCAATTTTTGGCGACTCGTCAGCAGCCATATTGTGGAGCACTTGATCCACATTGGTGACTACCATACTGTCCTTCCTGAGCTTTTTCAAGCAAAGGTGTTTCGTTACAGAATAAACCCAGGTTTTAAAATTGTTGACTTCGTGGTGTTGCAGATCGCGCAGGATAATCTCGAAGACTTCCATAACGGCATCTTCAGTATCCACGTTGTTCTGCAGGTAGTTGTAACTAACCGCGGTGATCAACTGGGTGTAACGACGGAACAGTTCGCCTGCGTACCAGGAATTGGAAGTGGTTTTATACTTCTCAATTAATTCCTGATCGCTCAGCTGGGTTTCCTTTTTAGGCCAGAGAAAGCGTAAACGCACTGTAGTAAGATTAACTATTAAACGATGTGTTGTAATGCCAATCCTAAAGTAGTACATATTTTGCAAAGTGCAAACCCTGACTTGCTTTAAAGGGCCTTAAAACACCCGTTTTCCATAGATGATCGAAAAATAAATGCTGTTCGACCCTTGATTTCAGGGCGTTTTAAGATTGCATAAAATTTAATGTACTGATTATCAGCATGTATTAGATTATTTCGAATAAAGTTTGTGAAGTGCGTGTGGAATTTGTGCTTTTCCTGCCCTAATTACCAGAAACGCGCTAATTAAACATTTTAATCCCCAGGTAATGAAAGCAGCAATCACTTCTTTAGTTTCAAAAAAAGGAATCATCACTAAATCATTGATCATCGCTGGTCTTGTTTTAGCTACACTTCCTTCTTGCAAACATAAACAAGGTGGATGCGATGCTTACCAGGGTAGCACGCGTTCGGTGAAAGCGAAGCATCACCGCTAAATTTGTACTCCTGAAGGGCGAGTTTTCTCCCGAAAGCCGTTCTTCCTCTATACATGTGTTTCATGTGTTTGCCACAAAACTTCCCGCCTCGCGCGGGAAATTTTGTTTTCGGACGTTTCGTAAATGGGGGAACGATCCCGATAGCTATCGGGAGAATCAAACGAATACTGCGAATATATTTCTAGCGGGGAAGGAATTACGAATCAAGGCGAATACTGCGCATAAGGTCAGTGCTTGTTAATAGGAAATCGTATTAACAAGACTTCCATCCTTATAAAATTCTTCCTTTACTAATTTCCCTTCTTCGTTGTAATATTTCCAGGTTCCTACTTTTTTTGAAATAACATACTGTCTTTTTTTTTCGGGATCACGTTCTGCATACTGCCCTTCTGTTTTTATTGTTCCGTTTTCATACCATTCCTCCCATTTTCCATAGACCATCCCGCCGCACCAATTTTTTCTCAGTTGCTTTCCACCTGATTCATAATAATTGATGATTTCCATTCCATCGGTCATTATAAAGGTTGGAGTAAATTTTACCCGCCCATTTTCATAATATTCCGCCGTATAGGCCCACACCAGCTCACTTCTATAAGGAGAAGGTAAATCGAGGTCCTTTCGTTTTAGCTTTCCGCTGTGATAATAAAATTCCGTGACACAAGAATCGGGATAATAGGTGCGTACCATTTTCATTTTTCCATCTGCATACCATTCTTTCCCCTCATACTCTGACAAGACAGTGCCAAAACGATTTTGTACTGCGTGAAGCTGTCCGTTTGAAAACCATTGGCTGGAAGAATAAATCCAGGTTGATTTATATTCAATTTCATAGGCCTTACTCAAGTGAGCAGAGTCATAATAAACGATTATTTTACCGATGTGAGGTACATTTCTGTTAAGGCTGATAGTGCTATCACTCTCAATATCATAATAGATCTTAACGAACGCCGTATCAGAAATTAAAAACTCATGGGTTTGTGCGCTTAATGACGCTGTAACCAGTAAAAGGAAAAAACACAACAGACGATCAATGAATTGCATTTAACAAACCTACAAAATGTGAAGTCCTTTCATTACAGTTTTTAATTAAATTTGAGAAATGCTTAAACGTTTACTCCTCCACATTCCCATTTTCATTTTCCCTTTTGTTGCACACGCAGGCGGATTCCAGGTGAACGCGCAGGGACAAAAACAATTGGGAATGGGCCACACCGGGACCGGGCTTTGTTTTGATGCGTCCCTGCTTTTTTTCAATCCGGGTGCGGCGCGATTTCTTCCTTATAAATTTATTGGAAATGCCGGCGGAACATTTTTAATTCCACGCACTCAATATGTAGAACCATCGCCGGGAGTTTATACTTCCAGCATGGTTAATAATATCGGAACGCCTTTTAATTTGTATGCGCTGTGGAACCCGGAAAAATTTGAAAAGCTTTCGCTCGGACTTGCAGTTTATACCCCATTCGGTAGTCGCGCGCAATGGCCGGATGACTGGAAAGGTCAATTTCTCATTCGTGAAATTAATTTGAAAACGATTTTTATTCAGCCAACCGTTTCGTGGAGGCTCAGTGATAAAATCGGAATTGGTGTTGGATTCATTTATGCAACAGGAAGTTTTGATTTGCGAAAAGGTGTTCCTGTCCAGGATGGTTCAGGCGAATACGGTGAAGCAAAATTGCATGGTAACGCAAGTGGTGTTGGATTTAATTCGGGTGTTTATTTCAATTCCGGAAACTGGTCGGCGGGAATTTCTTATCGTTCTTCAGTGAAAGTAAATGTGGAGGATGGCAGCGCAGATTTTACTGTTCCGTCTTCGCTGGCAGAATATTTTCCGGTAAATACTTTCAGCACATACATTAAGCTTCCGCAGGTTATAAGTGGAGGAATCGGTTATTCAAAGGACAAATGGAAATATGCAGTGGATGTGAATGTAATTGGCTGGCATACGTATGATACATTGCGAATTGATTTTGCAACAAATACAGATAAGCTCGATGATGTGAATGATGCACGTTGTTATAAAGATGTTTTTATTGCGAGAATTGGCGCTCAATATGAATTGAATGAAAAAATTGAAGTGCGGGCAGGAATATATTATGATGTTTCTCCTGTGAAAGACGGTTATCTCACCCCGGAAGGGCCAGATGCTAATCGTTTGGGAATTACATGCGGAACATCTATTCATTTCGGAGAAAAATTTTCTGCTGATGTCGCTTTGTTGTACATTGAAGGAATGAAACGTTCTGATACAAATCTTGCAACAGGATTTTCCGGAACTTATAAATCACGTGTTGTTGCACCATCTATAGGTATTCAATACAAATTCATAAAAAAACAACCCTTCCGGTCATCCGGAGTATCTTTTTGAAATAACAAACCAAATCCAAAATGAAAAAACTTTACTCTTCCCTTTTACTGATCTGTATTGCCGTTGCTGGTTTTGCACAAACACCTTGTAACGGAATTCGCTTTCGTGATTTTATGTTCGCGGACAGCACCGTTTCTAATGTTGTTTACGGTTCTAACCAGAATTATAATAATGCAACAACTTCCCTGAAGCTGGATATTCACCTGCCGAAAGCAGACAATGCAACACAACGTCCGCTGATCATTTTAATTCACGGCGGAAATTTTCTTGGCGGATCAAAAGCAGGAACGGATGTATTGCAGTTCAGCAAAGATTTTGCGAAGATGGGTTACGTTGTGGCGTCCATTGATTATCGCGTTGGAATGACAAACTTTCCGTTGGGAACTCCTGATAGTGTTGATGCTGCCGGTTCAGTAATCCGTGCTGTGCATGATGGAAAAGCAGCTGTTCGTTTTTTCAAAAAGGATTTTGTCACCAATGGAAATCAGTACGGAATTGACACATCGAATATTTTTGTGATGGGCATTTCTGCAGGCGCGATCACAGCGTTGCACATGGCGTATATGGATAACATCAGCGAATTTCCATTGTATGCAGACACTGCAAATCATTATGGACTGAGCGGCGGGCTGGAAGGAAACAGCGGCAACCCTGGTTATTCTTCTTCGTTCCGCGCGGTGCTTGATAATTGCGGTGCACTCGGCGATACTTCATGGATTGCACCGGGAGATATGCCTGCAATGCTTTCTCATGGTGATAATGACAACACGGTTCCTTATGGATCTGCAATTATTTATTTGCTCGGAACTTACCCGCTGTTGCAAGTCGACGGATCTGCATCTGTTGCAACTCGTCTTGACAATTTAGGAATAGAAAATTGCATGGAAACCTACGAGAACCGCGATCACGTTCCGCAGGTAGGAACATCCACAACTGCTATTGCCTATTACGATACCACACTTGTGATCTCAAGAAATTTCCTGGTGCATATTCTTTGCGGCGATCAACTTGATTGTGGTTATTCAAATCCGCTTAACTATCCGAATGGTGTAAACAATCTTCCTGCGTTATCATCACTCATTGAAGTTTACCCGAATCCTGCTTCCGCAAATTTCACCGTAAATCTCGAACGACTTGCGGGCGAAAATTTCTCCATCGAAGTGTTTGATGCAATGGGAAAATTGGTTGATTCAAAAACAGGATTAGGAAATGAAAGAGTAATAATGAAAACAGAAAATTACGCTCCCGGAATGTATGTGATCAAAGTGAATGTGGGGGAGGGGTTTTATTTGTTGAAGGAAGTTATTGAATAGAGAAATACCAATAGCCGTGATCTCGTAATCTGGTAATCTGGTAACTGGGTAATTGAAAAATAAATTGGGTCATTGAAGCATAGTCTTTAATGGCCCGATGTTGTTTTATGGAGATTAGCAATGTAACTCGCTTCTGCTTTGTCGCCTTCGATACATTTTTTGCCATCAGCATTTGTGGCAAAAAGAAACCTTCATTGGCAAAAAACACTCAGTCTGACAAGAGAGAAATTTTCTGCTTTGTCGCCTTCGATACATTTTTTGCCATCAGCATTTGTGGCAAAAAGAAAGCTTCACTGGCAAAAAACACTCAGTCTGACAAGAGAGAGATTTTCTTGAATCATGGTTTTAAAACGTTTTCCCCCTTGACAGACCGAGTGATTTCGGTAGAAATAAAAGCAAATACGAAATTGTATCGAGGACGACAATGCAGCATTTCCCCATTGTCAGACTGAGTAGCGAAGCGTATCGAAGGCGACAAAGCAATCTCCCTAAGGAAACAACACTCCATTACAATCTGTACAATTCAACGTCGGAACGCTTGCTTTAAATTTCAGGTTGATGGCTTTGATAAATTGATTCGTGATCAGCGCGTATCCGTTTTGATTTGGGTGATATCCGTCTAAGGAGAAAAATCCGCCAGTGACAAATTCAGTTGTGAAATTAACGCCATTCCATTTTATTCCTGATTGCACGGAAGCGAAATATGAATTAGCATCTACGAAAGCCAAACCATACTGTTGTGCTTTCTGCGCGATGATCGCATTGTAGGAAGCTGTCATTTGATCGATGTATGCAACTTCACTGCTGTCGAGCACATACCTGTCGGGAAGAACGGCGAAAAGCACACCGAGGAAATCACATTTCATTGAATCAAGCGGAACAGAAAGTGTAAGGTATTCTCCCGAATGAATTTGTCTTACTCCCGAAGGCGCATTGGCATCGTTGATGATAAATCCATTATTGCCTTCGGAGAAAACAATATGCGTGAGTCCCGCGGTTTCGTAAATATCCGTAAGCGAATCTGCTTTGCTTGCGGTAAGATCTGCGCCGTTCCATGGTATTAATGTGTAATAAGGAAAGCTTCTGAAATCCGGAATATTTGCAATGCAACCTTTCGCGCCATTTTGTTGCAATCGAATAAAAACGGAATCAAGATAATTTGAAAATAATGCAGGCGACATGATCGTTGTTCCTTCACCACCTTGTCGCGCATATTCATAAATATCTTCCATTCCCAGCCATGCAGAGAAAAAAGTTGCATTCGCATTTTGCGCATCACCAATTACAGTTGAGCTTCCGCGTGCAGAAGCAATCCGGAAATAAAAAGGATTCGAATAATTTATTCCCGGGTCTAATCCCAGCGCCGGATAAAATAATTCTGCTGTTCTTGCAAATGGAATAGAGAAATTACAATTCGCTGCAGAATAACTATTCGCATATAAAGCTGCTGCATTATTCCTGCTCAATGAATCTTTCACCGGCCCAAGCGAACGTGTTCCTTCACAATCAAACCGGTAATTTAATCGTGAGGCTTTTACAAACCAGCTTTCCCACGGTTTAAGATTCCATCCGAAACCATTATTATCTGAAACCAAAACCTGGTTAAATTCTCCTCCGCCTGCTAATGCAAATTGTATCGCTAACAAAGCCGGAATGCTTCTTGTTTGTCCGTCTTTGTATAGTGCGCCATCCTGGTATCCCGACATATAATTTCCACCAATTGCAATGCTTTTTGAAAAATTTGCATCACCCGAAGCAGGTTCAGGAATATCGAGATTCGGTTTGCATCCCAGAGCAAAAAGAGTTGCGGCTAAAAGGAAAAATGAGGGTGAGGAAAATTTCATGCTTACGGATTTTGAACCAGCCTACAATATAACAAAACCGCGTAAATCACTCACTAACCGAATCAGGAAACTCGTTTGCGTCAATAAAAAACCGTGCAACCGGCGTAACCCTAAGTATTTCTACCATGGATTACGTCGGTTGCACGGGTTCTATTTGATTAATATTCAGTTAATGTTCACGAACAGGTTTACGACCTACATCTGTAGTCCCGGGGGTAGTTTGAGAATTACCTCTTCTGTAGTGATGCAGGTAGGAAAGCAAAATGTAAGAAAGAATCATTCCTGATGCCGCACCTTCAATGAAAACACCACCGGCTGCAAGAGCAGGATTTAGAAAATCTCCGAACCACGCGTCACGGTGAAGCACGCTCATCATTTGCGGGTCAAGCGATAATTCTATAAACAGGAACATGCAGAATAAAGTAAGTGCTGATAGGACAGTGATGCAGCCATTACCGAGCGTATTGAAAAAATTGTAATTATCCTTTGTCATATGCGCATACCTGTTCGACGACCAGATAATACCTCCGAAGAGAATCCCGACATTCAACATTCTTAACCAAAGCACATCTGCCAGGCCAAGCAATCGCATTATTACAAAATATATAATTAGTATAGATCCGGTTACAATGCCGATTACGATTCCGTTTCGTACTTGTAAACTTTGTTTATCCGCTTCCATAACATTCGGGTTTAAATTCTTTTTACAATTATACCTTTAACCTTTTTCATATTCAGAGAAGTTCGATGTAAGGCGAGTTTCTGTCGATTTTTTGTAGCCGTTAATAGAACGATAGAAAAATTATTTCTGCCGGATCAAGTTGTTTTTAACTTTTATTACGTAACAAAATGACTAACATCTTCGTTATTAGTTATAATTAATCTCCCTCTATGCAGCATTCTTACATGAACCAATTTCTCCCTATTCATGAAAAGGCTGCACCTGCTTGTTTTGATGCTTGGACTATGTCCTGCGCTCAACGCTCAAATTGCTGAAAATTCTCAGCTCAAAACGATTTTAAAAAACGCATCACTCGATTCTATCCAGAAGATCGAACGCCTTGCTGCGATCCTTTTTCACGATAAGATCAATGCACATCGTGTGGCTAACGGGAAAAACACCCTCGGATGGGACGACACGCTGTGGCTCGCTTCGCGCAACCATAATATGTGGATGATGGCAAATGATGAGTTGGCGCATATGCAAAAAGCGGGAACAAAATCGTTCAGCGGCGTTACTCCGGGAGATCGTTATGATTATGCAGCAAAAAATAGAGGCAAGTGCAGCTGGTCGGGTGAAAATGCGCTTTATAATTTTTCTGCCGGTTACGGAACGATTGCGAAAAACGCAGAACATATTGCGGAATATTCTTTTCAACAATGGAAAAATTCTCCGGGGCACAATGATAATATGCTGAATGGATCGAGCCGCGTGCATGGCGTTGCATTTACAATTGTGACGGGTGAGCGCGTGTGGGCAACAGATCTTTTCGGACGTCCTTCTTATTCGCCGATCGTTGCAATGCCTGCGCCACTTCCGGGCACACTGATTACAGCAACGCCTTCTCCAATTGCATCCGCGCCTGCGCCGCAACCGAAAAATGTGGAAGTGGTGACAAAACCAGAACCAGTAGTTGTCACTACTACTGCAAGCAATACAACTACCACACAAACAAAATCGAAAGACGGAAAATTCGTTTCTGCATCTGCGAAATACGTAAAGCTTGACTTGCAGGAAACAACTGCCGATCTGCAAAATGCATTATACAGCTCTGCAAGTGTAAAAAAGAGCAAACCACTTTCTAAGGCTGCGCAACATCATGCAGAATATATGGCAGCGAATCAAAAAGTAGTGCACGACGAAAAAAAGCAGAAACGAAAATATTATGCAGGAAGTCCGCAGCAGCGAATTGTAAAAGCTTCACGCGGTGCAAAATTATTTCGCAAACGTTCTGCAGAATACGTTGAAAGTATCGCAATGGTCCGTGCCGATGCAGCAACACTGGATGTTAATGCGCTTTCAAAAGAGATCGTGAATGCGTTGGATAAAGAAAAGACAGCTACTCAGAAATCCACGCTTGCCGTCGGTTTCGGAATGGTGATCAAACGCATGAGAAATGAGCTGAGGATTTATGTAGTGAGGCAGGAGAAAAGCGAATAACGTTGGTAGTTAGTGGTAAAAAAATGGTTGGTGGTCGAATTAAAACGACTACCAACCACCAACTTTTTTTACCACCAACTTTTTTCCTATTCTTCCGCTTCTTTATCCAAATGCTGCTGAACTACTTCAATTGCATTCGTGATAACATCGCTTAAGGCTGTGATGAATGTTCCTTCTCTTGCATTGCTGATCGCGTGTTTGATGGCGTCGGTTTCTTTTGGAATGACCTCGTAGGTTACTTTTTTATCCACCGATTTAATTCCTTCAACGATCAGGTTGATGATTTCTTCTTCTGTTCTTCCGCGTAAATGTTTTTCCTGGCGGATGATAATATGATCAAACATTCTTGCAGCGATCGTAGCACATTCTTTAATATCATTGTCGCGGCGATCACCAACACCGGCAATAATTCCGATTTTATGATCTGATTTTACACTCTGTAAAAAGTCTTCAACACCCCTGTAGCCGGAAGGATTGTGAGCGAAATCGATAAGCACTTTGAATTTTCTGAAAGTGAAAATATTCATTCGACCCGGAGTTTGTGCGGCGCTCGGAATGAATGTAGCGAGTGACAATTTAATGTCTTCCGTTTTAAATCCCCAGAGGTAAGAAGCAAGTGTTGCAGCAAGCACATTCGCTACCATGAATTTTGCTTTGCCACCTAAGGTCAGTGGAACGTGTATTGTTTTTTCTACACGCATTTTCCAGTCGCCTTTTTTAATAGTGATAAAACCATTTTCACAAATAGCAGCAATTCCACCTGCGCGACAATGATCCACGATCACATCGCAATGTTCGTTCAATGAAAAGTAAGCTACTTTGCAATCCAGGTTTTTCGCGATCTCCACGCAATTTTCATCTTCTGCATTCAGAACAGCCCAGCCGTCTTTTTTTACACTGTTAACCACAACCGCTTTCACACGCGCAAGATCTTTCAAGTCATTTATATCGCTGATGCCTAAATGATCTTCCTGGATATTGGTAATGATTCCGATATCGCATCTTGAAAAACCTAATCCTGAACGTAAAATTCCACCACGTGCAGTTTCAAGCACAGCGAATTCTACCGTAGGATCTTTCAAAATAAATTCTGTGCTGAATGGACCTGTGGTATCGCCTTTTTCAAGCATGTGATTTTGCACATAAATTCCATCGGATGTGGTAAAGCCAACTTTGAATCCGTTGTTTTTTACAATGTGCGCGATCAAACGTGTTGTTGTCGTTTTTCCATTCGTGCCGGTGACAGCGATGATCGGGATGCGCGATGGTTTCCCCGGGGGATAAAGCATATCGATCACAGGCGCTGCAACGTTTCTCGGCAATCCTTCCGATGGCGCAAGATGCATCCGGAATCCGGGTGCTGCATTTACTTCTAAGATCACACCGCCATTTTCTTTCAAAGGCTGCGTGAGGTTTTTCGCCATGATGTCAATGCCGCAAACATCAAGACCGATGACGCGCGAAATCCGTTCGGAAAGAAAAATATTTTCCGGGTGCATCATGTCTGTCACGTCAATGGAAGTTCCGCCGGTGCTGAGATTCGCTGTCGATTTCAGATACACCACTTCTTTTTCTGCCGGAACAGTTTCAAGTGTGTAACCTTTTTTCTCAAGCAGATCCATCGTATCGCGATCGACAGTAATTTCTGTCAGCACATTTTCATGACCGTAACCGCGCCTCGGATCTTTATTTGTTTCATCGATCAGCTCCTGGATGGTATTTTTTCCATTGCCAACCACATTTGCAGGAACACGCTGGGCAGCTGCGACAATTTTATTATCAATAACAAGAACACGATAATCGTGGCCGGTAATAAATTTCTCAACGATTACTTTACGCGAATATTTTTTTGCGAATTCCAATCCGAGCAACGCATCTTCGAATGTATTGATATTGATCGAAGCACCTTTTCCGTGATTTCCATCCAGCGGTTTTAAAACGATCGGAAAACCGATTTTGTCAATGGTTGTTTTCAGTTCTTCTTCGTCGGTGCAAATGTCGCCTTTAGCAACAGGAATAGATGCGTCAAGGAGCATTCGTTTGGTTTCTTCCTTGTTGCAGGCAATGTCTACAGCGATATTGCTTGTCTTGCATGTAATAGTTGCCTGGAAACGAACCTGGTTTACGCCGTAACCCAATTGCACCAGCGAATTTTTTCCGAGACGGATCCACGGAATATCCCTTGCCACCGCTTCGTCCACGATACTTCCTGTGCTTGGCCCGAGTCGTACCTCTTCCCGGATTTCGCGCATTTTTTTCAGATCAGCAGCAATATCGTACGGCTCATTATTAACTAAAGCCTGTGCAATATTCACAGCAGATTCTGCGGCAAAAAGTCCCACTTTTTCTTCCACGTAGCTGAAAACCACGTTGTAAATTCCGGGAGTTTTTGTTTCGCGTGTTCTTCCGAAACCGGTTTCCATTCCTGCAAGCGATTGTGTTTCAAGCGCAATATGCTCAATCACATGGCCCATCCAGGTGCCACGGTCGATACGCTGAAAAAATCCGCCGCGAACTTCTTCCGAACAACGGTGTTCGATCATGGAAGGCAGCAATGCTTCAAGTCGCTCCCTGAAGCCGGGAATTTCATTGGTTGGCTGCTGCTCTAATTCCTCGAGATCCAGTCGCATCTGGATTAATTTTTTTCGTCTTACGCTCCAGATATTCGGTCCGCGAAGGGCTTGTATGCTTAGGATTTTCACTGGTGGATGTATTAAAGTTGATAATGGTATGTGCTTTATCTTTGTCCGTAAGATAAAGGGAATTTTCAAGATTTGTCAATTCCGGCATTTACCGGCTAAAATAGTAAAGGTGTTATACAGAATTAATCACCAATAACGTTTTAATAACTCTCTGCTAAACACGGGCATGCTTATTGGTATTTAAGATATTTTTATACTATGATTCCAAAAGGAAAGCTTGTTGTGATCGGTGGCGCTGTAAATAAAGGCAGTTTTACTGAAAAGAATTTCGATAAAGAGGTCGAGAAAAACCTGAACTATTTCGAAAAAGGTATTCTTCAGCGTTTGGTTTTTGAGTCAAGGCTGCGTGAAAATTCGCGCATTGAAATCATTACAACAGCTTCCAAAATTCCCAAAGAAGTTGGTCCCGAATACGCAAAAGCATTTGAATATCTCGGCGCAAAAAATGTCGCGGTGATGGATATCGATAAGCGTGAGCAGGCGCTCGATTATGATATTGTCGACAGGATCCGCCAGGCTGATGTTGTTATGTTTACCGGCGGCGATCAATTGCGCTTGACTTCCATTTTAGGAGGAACACCAATGCATGATCTGATCCTGGAAAAATACAAGAATGATAATTTTATTTTTGCCGGAACATCGGCAGGTGCTGCAGCAGCATCAAGCAGCATGATCTATCAAGGCTCAAGCAGTGAAGCATTATTAAAAGGCGAAGTAAAAATTACCAGCGGGCTCGGACTTATCGACGATGTAATTTTTGATACGCATTTTGTTCACCGCGGAAGGATCGGGCGTTTATTCCAGGCCGTCGACAGCAATCCGAAAACACTTGGAATCGGTTTAGGAGAAGACACAGGTTTATTGATTACCGATGGCCGTCACATGAAAGCGATCGGTTCGGGTCTTGTGATTTTAGTAGACGGAAGACACATCAAAGACACCAACATCACCGAAGTAGAAATGGGTCAGCCGATCTCTATTAAAAATTTAGTAGTCCACGTAATGGCGCAGCACGATTATTACGATTTGGAAAAACATGAGATGACGATTCATGTTACGCAGCATGTTCAGTAAAAAGATGTACGAATTACGATGTACGAATTACGATTTAAAAGTCATGGCTTGTTGAAAGACTATTGACTTTTTTAACCACCAACCTTTTTTACCACCTACCACCAACCCTTTTCTAAGAAGAAATCTCCATTTTAATCTTCCTGTTCTTTATCTTTTCATTCCGGATATTCTCCAGCGCTTTACCGATTTTATTATTTTTTATCGCGGCGTAAGCGGAATGATCGAGCACTTCAATTTTTCCGAGCTCTTCTTTTTGTAGTCCGCCTTTTTGTAAGAGCATTCCTACAATATCCATTTTATTGATCTTGTCTTTTTTACCTGCTGCGATATAAAGCGTTTTCCATTCGCAGGCTTGCGGCTGAATGAATTTTTCAGGAAGCGTTTCTACTTCGGGTTTTACTTTTAAAAATGGCGGCAAATAATCTTTTTCTTCCAATAAAAAATAAGCAGTTCCATCTGCATTCATTCTTGCTGTTCTTCCGTTACGATGGATCATCACATCTTCCGTTGTCGGCAATTGGTAATGAATAATTGCTTCGATCTCGGGAATGTCTAATCCGCGTGAAGCAAGGTCGGTGGTGAGCAAACAATTAATGCTTCCGTTGCGCAATTTGATCAGCACTTTTTCGCGATCGATCTGGTCTAATCCGCCGTGATAAATTCCGTGATCAACATGCCTGCTTGTCAATAATTCGCTGATCCGTTCTACCGCATCACGATGATTGCAAAAAATAATTTTCGACTGCGAACCTAATTTACCAATGAGCAAAAGCAGCGCGCTTAATTTATCAAGACCAACCGCGCGCACTTCTTTTATCTGTAACGCAGCATTGGTTTGCTGATTTTCCTTCTTCGTATAATTCAGCTCAATAGGTTTATGCAGGCGCACGAATTCCGGAATTTCTTTCAGCACAGTCGCGGATGTCAGCATTCTTTTTTGAAGCTTCGGCAAATGCTGCATGATAAATGACATCTCTTCTTTAAATCCGAATTCAAGTGATTTATCAAATTCATCGAGGACCAGCGTGTGTGCTTCGCGAACAACGATATTTTCATTTCGTAAATGGTATGCAATTCTTCCGGGCGTACCAACAAGCACAGCGGGCGGATGCTGAAAATTATTTTTTTCAATACGTATTGCGTGTCCGCCGTAGCAGCAATTAATTTTAAAATCCGTGCTCATTTGTTTGAAAACGGATTCGATCTGCAGCGCCAGCTCGCGCGATGGAACAAGAATTAATGCCTGCACACCTTCTTTATCCGCCTTGAGCAGCTCGAGCATCGGAAGTAAAAATGCAAGTGTCTTTCCGCTGCCGGTTGGAGAAACCAGGATGAGATCGTTTCCGAGCGGAATCAATTCCATGACAGATTTCTGCATTTCATTTAGCGCTTCGATATTAAAATTGGAAAGTATTTTTTTGAGATCCATTGTTGCTGATTGAACGGTTAATAAAAAATCCTCCCTGCTCAGGAGGATAACTGCCTTTTCGCAAATAACATTACAAATTTACGCTGAATTGCTGATTAATCCTGTTTTCAGCATCTATAATGGTGAATTACAATGTTATTGGAGGAAAAACGGGCGCTATCCCGCGTTTTATATGTACCTTTTAAGTGTAAGGGAATCTGCTGAAGCTTATTCCAATTCGATGTCTAATTTTTTAAGCTTCCTTCAAAATGCAACACAGTCAATGTGTGAATTATATAACTTATTTTAAAAGTTATATAAAACATTCCGCGTCGAAATTTTAAATCTTTGCTCATCCTGGAATAATAATACAGATTGAAATTATACATCAAATACATGGTTAGTGCCCGCTGCAAAATTGTGGTGAAGGAAGAGCTTAAGGAGCTTGGTCTCCATTTTATTGTAGTGGATCTCGGAGAAGTTGAAATAATGGAAGATATTTCCGCAGAGCAGCGTGAGAAGCTGAAAAGCAATTTGCTCATATCAGGATTAGAACTAATGGACGATAAACGTGCGGTATTGATAGAGCGAATAAAAAACACGATCATCCAGATGGTTCACCATTCAGATGAAATGATCAAGATTAATTTTTCGGATTATCTCAGCGAAAAATTATCGCATGACTATACTTACATGGCGAATTTGTTTTCAGAAGTCCAGGGAACAACGATTGAGCAGTTTATTATTTGTCATAAGATCGAACGTATAAAAGAGCTGATCATTTACGGCGATTTGAATATTACAGAAATTGCCTGGAAGATGAATTACAGCAGTGTTGCACATTTATCAAATCAATTTAAGAAGGTTACCGGCCTTTCACCTTCACACTTTAAAAAATTAAAAGATCAGCGCCGCGTGCCCATTGAAGAGGTTGGAAATCCAATTATTAATTCATAAGAATATGGAAGCTTTGCATTCCCAGGAAGAAAAATTGCTCATTGCCAATAAAGAGCTCGCTTATCAAAATAATGAGAAAGAAAAACGTGCTGTTGAATTGGGTATTGCAAACAAAGAACTTGCGTTTCAGAATGATGAAAAGGAAAAACGAGCAGGAGAATTAATTGTTGCCAATAAAGAGCTCGCGTTTCAGAATGACGAAAAGGAAAAACGTGCAGAGGAATTAATTGTTGCCAATAAAGAGCTTGCGTTTCAGAATGATGAAAAGGGAAAACGTGCTGCTGAATTGGTTATTGCCAACCGGGAACTGGCTTTTCAAAATATTGAAAAAGAGAAGCGTGCGGCAGAATTGTTATTCGCAAACGGTGAACTTGTCAAAGCAGAAGAGCAATTCAGGCTGGTGGTTGAATCAGCTCCTAATGCCATGGTGCTTATTAATGCTGAAGGTGTTATAACGCTGATTAATGCGGAAACAGAAAGACTTTTCGATTATCAGAGAAATGAATTAGTTGGGAGCAAGCTTGAGATTCTAATTCCGGAACGCTTTCGAAATTACGACAATGGCAATAGTGAGATGTTTTTCTGGAAGCCGCAAAGCGTCACATCCTGGGCTGGCCCGGACCGGTTGGCAGTGCGCAAAGACGGTACAGAAATAAGGGTTGAAATTCGGTTAAATCTGATTCAAATGAAAAAGGGCCAAATGATCCTGGCATCAATCGTTGATATCTCAGAAAAAATTCAGAAGGCCATTTTAAAAGAGCAAAATCAGGAATTGGCTCAAATTGTCTATTTGGCCTCACATGATCTTCAGGAGCCGCTTCGCACCGTTTCTAATTATATGGCTGCATTTGAAGAGGAGTATGGGAACACTTTAGATGAAAATGCGGGTAAATATATTGGTTCCGTAAAAAGCGCCGTCAAGCGGATGGGTCTACTGATAAAATCTCTTTTAGACTTTTCTTATTTAGGCCATAATAAAAAGCTTACCCTTGTTGACTGTAAGCAAGTAATTGTTGACGTAATTGCGGATCTGGATGTCATGATTAAAACCTCCAACGCCACTGTTGGTGTGAATGAAATGCCTTCATTACATTTGTATGAGGTGGAGATCCGCCAGGTGTTTCAGAACCTTATCACAAATGCCATTAAATTCCATAAACCCGGGATTGCACCTGAGATCCAGATCTGCGCGCAGCAACTCAGCGATAAATGGAAATTCTCCGTTATTGACAAGGGGATCGGAATTGACCCTTTGTATTTTGATAAAGTATTTGAAATTTTTCAACGGCTGCATTCCAAACAGGAATATGAGGGAACGGGGATAGGGCTTGCTAATTGCAAAAAGATCGTACAAATGCACCTGGGTGAAATCTGGATAGAATCAACGGAAGGTGACGGC
>JANOCU010000028.1:0-16762 GCA_031412295.1 Bacteroidota bacterium | reverse complement strand
TTTTTTTATCATTAGGCGCGTTTCTTAAACGCGCCTAATGATAAAAAAAAAGAAAAAAGCGACTCCCGAAAGCGCGCCATGAAGGAACACCTTCGTGTTTCCTTCATGGACGCCCACATTAATTTCCGGATAACACAACATTTCCTTCTGCTTCTTCCCTACTGACGACTGACAACTGCCTACTGACAACCGACAACTTTTTCTCCCGTCGCATGCGTAAGTGAAATAATAAAACACCGCCGATGATCATTACCTGTCCGCACCAAAACATGAGCCAGCTGAATTCTTTTGGAACATACGTTGCTCCTTCGCTGAATAATTCTTTGTTGTGTGCAAGCGTGAATGTGCTTTTTCCTGTGGGATTGCCGCGAACGAATTCGAAATAATCCCAAATGAAAGATGTGATGATGATGGCTGAACCTAAAAATAAAACGCCACCTTCTTTCCATGAAAGTTTTCCGGATTTTCCTTTTTGCTGCCAATAAACTGTTGAACACATGAGCGCGATCATAGTAAGCGAAACCAGGCATGGACAAATGACAGGGCCAACCCACGGAACAGGAATAAGAAAAAGAATATCCCAGGTGAATAAAGATTGTGGCCAAAGCAGTAGCACGTAGAGGAAAACGTAATAAAAAATATCCCAGATGGCGAATGCGTAAAGGAAAAACACAAAACGTTGTGATGCATTTTTACCGGAGAGAATTCCGATTCCTGCAAGCATGACTATTGTTGCGGCTTCTCTCCAGAATTCTGTGACTGCAATATCGTGCGAAATGGGTACCAGCGGAAAAGTAAATCCTTCGGGATAATATAATTTCCTTATGTAAACAACGATGGCTGTTTCGAGATACCCCATTGCGATGCTGAAAAATGTAAGCCAGGAAAGTGTTTTTCGCAATTCGGCTTTTGGTAGTTGGAATGTGCTATTCATTCGGATTAAAATTGAGTTGTGATGATGAGTTTAGGATTTGCTGCATGCAATTTATTCTGCCATTCAATGCTCATTCCATTGAATACGATTCGCTTCAGGTCTTTCAGTTTTAGCAATGGAGAAAAGTCTGTAACGCCGGTAGCATACAGGTTAATGTATTCCAACTTCGAAGCGTTTTCAAGTCCTGCTATAGATGTGATCTGCGGATTAAAGGATATGTCGAGCACTTGTAAGTTTGGAAATTTTGCTGCTTCACCAATCGTTAGCAAATCATTATTAGCAGCTTCAAGTGCAACGATCTTTTCAAATCCATTATAGTAATAGATCGTTTGTATGTCGCTGTTGGAAATTGCAAGTCGTTTGCTCTTTCCGAATGTTGCGCGCTGTTTTAAATCTGTATAATTATTATTTGCTTTTAAAATATACGACGGCCATTTATTATCCGCATGCAATTGTGTTTGGTAATTCAGGAAAAGATAAACACGTTTAGGAATTGCCAATGCAAGCTGTGCAGCAGACGTTTCGCCGGGATGTTTGATTGAATAATCTACAAGCTCCGGCAGTATGTTTCCTGAAAGTGAATTGATATAATTCAAATCCGGCTTTAGTCTTGTGTTTAAATTGTTTTTTATGATCAATCCATCCCAATTCACAAAACAGGCTAGCACCCACACGCTGTAAAAAAGCCACGAATTCATTCTTACTAAAAATGCATTTGTCTTTTTGCCCTGCACTTTCCATGCGGTGACAAGCAAACCGATAAGTGTGAGCAGGAGATAAACGTAAACGCCGATTCGTTTGTACGTAAGTCCGAACACCAGCACATACACTTCATTCCGCCATGCAGTTGAAAAAAGCATAAACGCATTTTGAACAATCCATATAAGTGCAAGCACGCGCAATGCTTTACCATTCGCAGCAAAATTCATTCGGCCGCGGAAATAAAACAGGATGATGAGCATTGCGAACACGATGGAAGTAATAAGCGTTCCAACACCCTGGTGAACATATTGCATGCACGAAACACCTTGCGGCAAAGTTCCATCGCCTGCGAAAATGAAGCTAAGATCAAGCACATTCACAACCAACAGCATAATATTGAGCAGCGATAAAAGAACAATTCCTGAAAACCGTTCGCTGTCCATGCTCATGAGCCGGTCTGTCCAATTCGGTGCTTTCTCCGCATCAAGTTTTGTTGGTTGTGCGCCATCCCAGTTTTCTACTCCCGGAATTGTATGGTGAAAATAAAATCCGTAAACGATCAACGCGCCGAGAAATGTAAAGCAGATCCAGCCGAAGGAAATCCAATCGAAATTTATTTTCTGTGTCAGCTTTAAAAACAGCACACTCGAATCGCGGTACATAAAAAAGAAAATGAGCGTTACAATCAAAGCTGCAATAACGATCATCACTTTTTTCCATGTTCGGCGTCCACTCGTTTCTTCAACACGTTCAGTATTACGTTCGAAGAGGCGCGCGATCATAAAACCTATAGAAGCTGCTACTGAAACGATGGAAGAAAAAATACCAACGAGCACAGTTCCTTTCTGGTTGAATGCAAAATACGAGCTGAGTAACAGGGAAAAGAACGTTGCCAAAAGGCTCAGCGTGTTTCCATAATAAAAAACACAAAATGAAGCGCATAACGTTCCGACCGCTGCTAAGAGCCACGATCGTATTTTCAGAATGCGCGGATCAAGCACGATTTGTCCGGTCAGCAACAATCCGGAGAAAATAAAAATATTAAGTCCTGGCATTTGTTTCCAGAAGAGAAAACTGTAGAGCAATACACTTGCAAGGAAAATCCAATCGGTCTTTTTCATAGGTGTTTTTATAAGTAGTGGGATTAAATCATTTTGTATTCGTGATGAAAATCTTCGAGCTTCCCGATTTGCTTTTGTACAATGAGCAATGGAATAATTCCGAAAACGCCGAATGAACAATCGATGAGCGTCCAGAAAAAAGGAATGCCGCGAATTTGTCCGCATACCGCTGCAAGAATAAAAATGCCTAAGCAAGCCACCATGCCGATGCGCAACACCCACGCGTTCTGCACAGGATTCCGGTAAACGCCGATGAAAAATAATGCAATGATGATGTGTGAATACGCCAGCCAATCGTAACCGTAAAGCAGGTAAGGATATTTTTCAGCCATTACATCTATTGCATCGCTGATGATCTGCAACCATGGAATGAAAAAATCCGGGATGAAATTTTGATGATGCAAAAGAAAATGCAATTCTGTTTGAACCGAGAAAGCTGTGATTCCGCTTAGTATGAGCAAAACCATAAAAGCTACAATCCATCTGCGTATGCGAGAGAGGATTGTTTTTTCTTCGTCCTGTTGAGCATGCGCAATTGGGACAGGACAGATGATGAAAAGTGTGTCGGAGATTTTCATGGGTGGATTATTTTATGCTTTTCATTTGAGCTTTGCAGTAACTGTAATTTTCAACAACTCATTGATCCTGAAAATTTTTATCAGAAATTAAACCTGGAATGCATGCTAAAAACAAATCCTTTGCTTTGGGTAAAAGCCAGTTCGATGCTATTCCAATGGAAACCCATTGGTAAAAGCATCAATTGTTCAACTATTACCAAAGCAATTACAAATCCTACCTGGATAGGAATATAATTTTGGGAAGAAAGAATTGGCTCTGCTGTAAGTTTTGGAGTTCTGAAATTGCAATGCAGCTCATACAAAAGAAACAGCATTGCCATTGGTGGAGCCAGCAATTCAAAACCCATAAAAGGGACCAGGAGACCACAACCCAAATAATTTGTAAAATGGATCGTTACGATGAAATCGAGTATAATTCCCTGGATCAATCCGGCACGCAATAAAATATTTACAATTGGTGATAATTGTTTTTTGTAAAACTTGGAAACCCAATAACAAATTGCAGAAACGATTACGAGTAATTCAATTACCTGGACATGATTTTTAGAAAAAGGTATGTCGGGGCCATATGCATCATAACGAATAAATCCAATCAACGGAGCAAGCGTGGTGAATAGACCACCCAGGATAATGATCCACTCAGACAATTCATTGTCATTTCGAAATTCACTTTGGGTCGACTTTTTCCAATTTTTTATTATAGTAATGATTGTAAGAACCAAAATACTGAGATAGATAGGGCCGACAAGTATGAACATCTTTTCTATTGTTAATTGTTAGTTTTAAAAATTTCCTGGATTTGAAAACGCATTTGTAATTCCTTTGTATTGCAATGCAAAAGTTTGTGGAGTTCCAGGTTGCCAATTGGTAAAGCTTTCTTCCCACGTATGAATGCCTTTCGAAAAGCAAAAAAACAATCAGGCATCAAAATGAAGCTTGCAATGGCTGAAGCAACCGTTGCAATTGAATAATGACCATTTCCGATATAGAAATATTGCATACATGCTTCATCCCTGCCGCTGATTCCATAATTGAGCAAAACGTGCTTTACATCATGTGTTTCGAAATGCGGAAGAAAAGTGAAATGATTGCGCGTGAGGAAATGAAACAATTCGTTTCCTAAACTTCTTTGTGGTAATTGCTCCAACTCTTCCATGGTCAACGGAATCAGCTCGGGCTTAATAAACTTTTTCACTACCGGCAATGCGAGGTAGTGAACGTTGAAGGAAATGAGGTGATCTCTAATTTTCATATAACAGAGTACTTTGAACTACAAAGTATAAACGCAAAAAAAAGGTTTCTATTATTTCTTTCTTGCTTTTAACAGCTTTTCAAGTGAATTAAGATGTTCATTAAATGCTTTTTTTCCCGGCGCAGTAACGGCATACGAAGTCTGTGGCTTACGGTTAACGAATTGTTTGATTACTGCTACATAACCTTCCTTTTCTAAAGCGGAAAGGTGACTCGCGAGATTTCCGTCTGTTACCTGGAGCAGCTCTTTTAATCGCACAAATTCCACGCTGTCGTTGACCATAAGAATAGACATTACCCCGAGGCGAACCCGGTTTTCAAACGCTTTATTGAATTTCAGCAAGTAGTCGTTCCCCATCCCAGTCAATTAAGCACGCTCGTATTTGTAATACAAAACTGTTCCGTAAATAATGTGCAGCACTCCGAATCCAAGTGCCCAGAAAATTAATCCATGGAAAATAAACATTGTTGAAATGAGTCCTAAGATGATCTGGCAAATGCCGAGGAAGCGAATATCTTTTACTGTGTATTTGCTTGCATTCAGCAACGCGAGTCCGTAAAATATAAGTGTAGCAGGAGCAATCAAACCAACAACACCATAATAAAGAAGCGCGATGCAAAATAATCCGCCGGTTGCAAGCGGAATGAAAAGATTAGCAAGCATGCGCAAAGCAGTTTCATCGAATAAAGGAACACCTGCTTTTTTTGCACGCTTGTTGGAGAAATACCATCCTGCGATCAGTGAAAAGAAAAGCACCAGCCCGGCATCGACAATGAAAAACGAGTAAAAAAGAAAGGAATCAGAAAACATCCTGCTATGCGATGTTCCGTCATATGAATACAAATACTGCCAGGCAAATCCCGCACCGATCAACGCAAAAACTCCCGCACAAATTCCGGACAATCCACTCAATGATAAAAATCGCGAAGAACGGTTCATCAGGTCGCGCATTTCACTGAGCGCTTTTAATTGATCTTCGGCTGCATTCATACGTTAGCGTTTACTTTGTACGGCAAAGTAACAGAATAAAACCAATACAAGTCAAGGGAAATTTGAATTATTTGGGAAAATCATGTCAACCGACGAGAGAAACTGTCGTAGCTGACGGATTTGGTAATCTGGTAATCTGGTAACTTGGAAATTATCCCCACGTGCAAACGCACAATCAAGTATTTTGAAATTATTGCAATTATCAATTTACGAGATTACCAGATTACCAGATTCCTTGCGGCAAATTATCCTACGCGGAACTGGAATTTGTGGGCTTTGAGCTCTTCGTTTGCTTTGAGGATTTTTGATTTCAGATTTTCTTTGAATTTCAAAACCTCTTCGATCATTGCATCATCACCGGCAGCAAGAATTTGTACTGCGAGGATGCCTGCGTTTTGACCGCCGTCAACACCTACAGTTGCAACCGGAATTCCCGGGGGCATTTGTACGATCGACAAAAGTGAATCCCAGCCATCGAGGGAAATTGTAGAACGGCAAGGAACTCCGACAACAGGAAGGGGAGTTAATGCAGCAACAACACCGGGCAAATGCGCAGCACCACCGGCACCTGCGATGATCACACGAATGCCACGCTTGTGAGCGCCTTTTGCAAATTCAACCACTTGCTCCGGAACACGGTGGGCAGAAAGTGCGTTGATCTCGAATGGAATCTTAAATTGGTCAAGAATTTTTGCTGCTTCCTGCATTACCGGCATATCGGAAGTGCTTCCCATTATAATACTGACTTTTGCTTGCATAATAAGTTGTGGTTAAGTTGCGCAAAATTAAATTTTAATACCAGATTTCAACCCTAAATTCGCTCTTAAATCTTCACTACTTTTAAACATCAGCAATTAAGTCTGTCATGTCATTCTATTCGCTCCCTAAAGACGAACGCGTTCTGCTCACTGAGAAAATCGGGAAAGAAATTTTTTCTGACATTAAAACCGGAAGGAAAAAGAATACAATCCGTTATTTCAGCGACGAAGACACGTACATCCGTAAGGCAGGCTATCTTTCTATCGGTAAAATCTATCATGCGACAGATACATTCCGAAACCCGGTTTTAAAGTTGTTAATTGTTTTATCTGAAGATGAAAATCCGAAGGTCAGGCAAACTGTTGTGAATTCAGCAGGAGAAATTGCAATGAAAGATTTTGCATCAGTCGAAGATTTTTTTCATAAAGGTTTGTTTGATACGCATCATTCTGTTCGTAACGCAGTGATCGGCTCAATGAAAAAAGCAGGTGAGAAAAACCCGAAACCTGTACTGGCATTTGCGAAAAAATATTTAACGCATCATGATAAGGAAATCAGAAGAGAAATATGTCATGGAATTGAATTGCGCGGACGAACGCATCCGCAAGATATTCTGCCACTTTTACGTAAACTGCAACATGATAAAACCGCTAGAGTCAGGAATACGCTGGTGCATGTAATCGGACAAATTTCTTATAAAAAAGGTTGTCTTGAAACCGTGATCACCGATTTAAAAACGTGGGAAAATAGAGAGCTGGTGCAGGACGCGATTGAAGAAATAATTGATGTGCATTACAGGTACCGGAATTTTTCAGTTTTGACACAAGAGGAAGCAAGGGAATATATTGAGAAAGAGGTTGGTGATTGGTGATTGGTGATTGGTGATTGGTGATTGGTGATTGGTGATCTACCTGCGCGAGCTTCGGTAGACAGGTTGGTGATTGGTTGGGAAAAGTAAAAAAAGGTTTAATGTTTTGATAATTTATTTTAAAAATTAAAAATAACTTGCCATGAAAACTTATGAAACAATGTCGGAAGCGGTAAACGATCTTCAAAAAAGAGGATATACCTACGACTTTAATTTGGAAACGGAATTTGTTGAATGTAAACAAAATCAATGTCGCTTGAGAGCCGA
Source organism: Bacteroidota bacterium (assembly GCA_031412295.1). Lineage (GTDB taxonomy): Bacteria > Bacteroidota > Bacteroidia > Palsa-965 > Palsa-965. Next base: position 9,291 of record JANOCU010000028.1, on the reverse strand, counting down.
TGAATTTGAGATTGATGAAGTTCATCGTTTTGAAGGGAAAACAGATCCGGGAGATTCTAATATTGTTTATGCAATTTCTTCTAAGCTGGATGATATTAAAGGTGTGCTGGTCAATGGATATGGTGTTTATGCCGACAGCACTTCTGCAGAACTTATCTCAAAACTGAACAAACATTAATATAAAAAATATGGCAATTACTTTACACAGTTCGTTTGGTAATTCACAGATTCCCGAGTACATTTAGCACAGCATGAAAAAGCTACTCTTCCCGGTTTTCCTTTTCTTATTTTCTTCGCTGCAGGCAGGTGATAATCCCGTGTTAGGCGCGCGCTCACTCGGAATGGCGGGCTGCGGAACTGCGCTCACCGGCGATCTCTGGAATGCGCAAAATAACCAGGCCGGACTTGCATTCATTAAAAATTTCCAGGCCGGCGCTTTTTATGAAAATCGATTTCTTGTAAATGATCTCGGAATGAAAGCGGTTGCGGCTGCAATGCCAACAAAATACGGCGTGTTCGCAATGGAAGTGACTTCGCTCGGACTTGGAAAATTATATTCGGAAAATAAAGTAGGTGTTGCTTATGCAAGAACATTCGGTCCGAAATTTTCTGCTTCTGTTCAAATCAATTATTTCAATACGCACATCGCAGAAAATTACGGCTCCTCCTCTACTGCATCCGGCGAATTCGGATTGATCGCGATTCCGGTGAAAAATTTAACTATCGGTTTTCATTTATATAATCCGACACGCAGCAAACTCAGCGGCGGATTGAATGAGCGACTTCCTACTGTAATGCGTTTAGGAACTGTGTATCGTTTCTCCGACCAGGTTTTTGTTTCGCTCGAAGCGGAAAAAGATGTGGATTATAAACCTGTCATTCGCGGTGGACTGGAATATCGTCCTGTTCCGAATTTTTACCTGCGTGCGGGTGCTGCATCTAATCCGGGATTAATGGCATTCGGATTCGGAATTGTTATGAAAAAATTGCGGCTTGATATTGCTTCTACATTCCATTCGCAGCTTGGATTTTCTCCTTCTGTCGGATTGCAATATGGAATTGACTAGAGTCGCTCCTGCCTGCCGACGCGCCAGCACGTGCTGCTGCAGGCAGGGATTACGCAGATTTACACAGATTAGATTTACAGCAGATTGAAAAGTAAATTACTCCTCCGACTTTTTTTCATTTTATCTGTTACACTTTTTGTAACGAATAAAATTTCTGCGCAGGTTGTTACCGATACTATTCCGAAAAAAGATTCTGTTTTTGTTGATGATCCGCTGAAGCAACAGATTGAAGATCTTTCCGAAAATATCGGGAATGAAAATGCGGATCTGACAACGCTGGTTGAGAATCTTCATTTTTATGCGGAACATCCGCTCAATTTAAATTCAGCAACACGCGAAGAGCTGCAAGACTTTATGCTGCTCACAGATCTGCAAATAAACAACCTGCTTGATCATCGTGAACGCTTTGGCGCAATGCTGACTATTTATGAATTGCAAACAATAGATGGTTTTGATCTTGCCATCATTTATAAGCTGCTTCCTTATGTAAAAGTGACTGACATGAGCAATGCAGGTCATTTTAGTTTTGCGGAGATGAGAAAGTATGGAAAAAACGAAATCATTATCCGCAACCAACGGATTTTAGAAGATCAGAAAGGCTATTCGCCGATTGATAGTGCAGGGCTTGCTGAAAATCCGAATGCGCGTTATCTCGGATCAAAAGATCATTTGTATGTGCGTTATCGATATACCTATGGAAATTTCGTCAGCGCAGGAATTACTGCAGATAAAGATGCGGGTGAAGAATTTTTTCGCGGGACACAGAAGAATGGTTTTGATTATTATTCCGCGCATTTGTGCTTAAGAAATGTCGGTATAATTAAATCTGCAGTGATCGGCGATTACCAGGTGAGCTTCGGGCAAGGTTTAACGGCATGGACGGGTTATTCATTCGGAAAAACTTCGATGGCGCTCAACACGAAGAAAAACGGGATGGGCATTCGTCCGTATACTTCTGTAGATGAAAATAAATTTTTGCGCGGTGCCGGAACAACATTACGTTTTGGAAAATTTGAATCGTCTGCATTTTTCTCTTATAAAAAAAGAGATGCGAATATTGCTGCTTCTGATACAACAGGAAACAATATTGAAATTCTCGAGATCAGCAGCTTTCAAATAACAGGTCTTCATACAACGCCTGCAGAAATTTCAGACAGGCATGCAATTACAGAAATGATCTATGGCGGAAATTTCGCTTATAAAGGAAAACGTTTGCAAGTTGGTGTAACCGCTATGCACGCTGATTACGGCGCGGATCTAAATCGTAATCTTTCACTTTATAACCAGTTTGAATTTTCAGCGAAATCAAATACTGTTATTGGTGCAGATTATGACTGGAGCTTTCGCAACTTTCATTTTTTCGGTGAAGGTTCACGAAGCGCGAATGGCGGAATGTCTTTTATCAACGGTGTGCTCATCAGTCTTGATCCGCGTTTAGCAATGACGGTTCACACAAGATGGCTCGGCCGCGATTTCCAGAATTTATATTCAAGTGTTTTTGCTGAAGGAATAAATCCTGCCAATGAACGCGGTGTGTATGTCGGTGTCACCGCAAAACCTCATCGACGTGTAACCATCAGCACTTACATCGATCATTATTTTTTCCCGTGGCTTCGTTACCAAATTGATCAGCCTTCGGAAGGATCTGATTTTCTTTTCCAGGTAAATTATACACCGGATAAAAAAACAGATATGTATTTCCGTTACCGTCACCGTGATAAATTTATTAATTCAGGTGATGATGAATCTTCTATCGGTTACATTATTCCATTGACGCAGGATAACTGGCGTTTTAATATTCAATATCCTGTTGGCAATTCAATTCGTCTGCGCAATCGTGTTGAATATTCTATCTATCACCAGACAAACAGAAAATCAGAAAACGGGTTTGTGATCTGGCAGGAGATCTCTTACAAAAAGCTGGGCATGCCCGTTTCGTTCTCCGCGCGTTATGCCTTATTCCAAACCGACAGCTATAACGCAGCGATCTACGCATTTGAAAATGATATGCCGAATACATTTTCTGTTCCGGCGTATTATTACAAAGGATCAAGAATGTATGTGCTGGTGAATTGGGATATCAACCGGAAGATGGAATTATATTTCCGCCTCGCACAGACGTTTTATTACAACCAGGAAATCATCAGTGAAGGATCGTTGACAGAGATCAACAGGAATACGAAGACGGAGATGAAGGTGATGTTGAGGATTAAGTTTTAGGAGATTATTTCAGCAATGCAGAAAAAACAAAATCTTTAGCTCATATAAAACAAAAAGCCCTCTTCCAAAATTTTAAAAGAGGGCTTTTCTTTGAAGATGTAAAATTCAAATTACTCCTTTATTACCTTCTCCAAAACAGAATAATCATCTCCACTGATCCGGATAAAATATATTCCATTGGCATAATTTGACAGATCGATCGTAGCAGTTGTCCCGGTACCTGTTGTATTAAAACGCTGCTGATATACTAGTTGGCCATAAATTGAAATTACTTCAATTGAACCAATAGGTTTGTTGATCGTGTTTATTGTAATTTGATTTTGAGTTGGGTTAGGCATCAAGCTAACACTGATCTCAATGTTATTTTCTGGAACAGCTATCATCGTAGCAGAAGAGTTATACCCCGCATCTACCTGGCCCCTGACCTCTCCATTGGGAAAAGCGGAATTATGAATATCCAGGTAAATGCTGTCTTTGCTAAACTGTAAAGAATTCAAAGGTAAAAATGGTGTTGCATCTGTGCTCTTCCAGAATCCTTCAGCAGAAACGTCTGTTCCTGATGTCAGCATTATACTTGTCATATCATAAACTTGCGCGCCGTTAAATCCTGTTACATGTTTATGAAAATGAGCTCCTGTTGCTGTTGCAGAAAGACTTCCGACGTTCCATACATAATGCGCATTATCATCAAACCTGTCAGTTGAAACAAAACCTGCTCCGTAAGCCAATGATGTAACAGAAGGCACTACCTGGTCGCCGGTCATATTAATCGTATAACCTTCGCGTGCATAACGAATGATCTGGCCTCTTAGTTCACCATTAGGTCTGTTAGCAGTATGAAAAACAAAAGACAAATTGCTTATCAGCATTTTATAGATTGTTGATCCGGAAAAATTCGTGACCATTCCTTTTACCCTGGTACCAACAATAAACGGCGTAAAGTCAACCTGCACGGCACCATAGGCAAAACCGGCATTGCCAACATGCATATGCGCATAATCTAAATTGGACGATAAGCTATCTGCAAGACCATCAAAAAAAAGTGTATCCAGTGTGGTGCTTAATCGTAACACACAAACACTCTGACCGATACTTGTAATGGCAGGTACCATTTGAGCTCCTGTTCCATTAGCATCAAACGACAAACCTTTTCGATGAATTAATTGCGAGCGTACAATACCGGTTGGAACTGCTGATGTTGAAATATTTAAATAAACCCTGCCATTGAATAAGCTGTCAAGCATTGGTGTGTTTGTAGAAATGCTGCCTGCAATTATAGTATTACTAACACCTGTAACAAAGCCGGTAATATCTGCAGCTAAATTTCCTGTTACACCATAATCACCAAAACGTAATTCGGCATTTGTAATTGGACCGTTTAAATTTCTACAAACAATTCTGAAATCTAATTTTTGTTTGTCAAGTGATAATGCAAATGAACCAAGCCCGAATGCATTGCTCATCATCATTGGCACAGTTTCCACACTGCTCAGATCGGCAACAAAATTCCAATCCGATTCTAATTTTACCTGGCCTCTTATCTCGCCGTTCGGATTAGCTGCCGTTGTTACAAGCAGGTATAAATTATCACTCATCAATTTTGAAATGATGGCAGTAACATTCGTTCCGGTTAAATCAGTAGTTAATTTATTTCCGTTTAGAAATGATGTCAGGTTAATGAGTGATGTACCGTTAAAACCTTCGTTACCCTGGTATAAGCTTACATTAACCGCAGGACCTGATAAGCCGGTCATACTTAAATTAATTGTCAGAGAGTCTCTGTTTTTATTAAGCATAAAGCTGGAAACGCCATTTGCATTCGATGAAACGGACGGCACCACCTGCGCGCCATCTAATTTTGAAGCAAACAATAAATGTCCTTTAAAAGTTATTGCTTGTGATTGAAGAGCACCCAGCAGCAGGGTTGCTAAAATAAGTATCGATTTTTTCATGTTAATTGTTTTATAAATTCAGGACAAAACAATCACATAATTAAGTGTGAAAAAAATTTATGTGCCTGAATGGAAATTAACAGGACATAACCGAAAAATGCGGGACTAAACAGGAGATACTATTTTTTGAAACATGCTAAATTTTATTTCTTCTTCCTATTCTGTCCTTAAAATATTGGTTTATGTCCGGTAAATAAAAAGACATCTGCTTTATTGAATGATATTTGTAAATTACATTATGAAAGCAGCAGAAGACAGATCAATTAATTTAACCGTCTTTCTAATTAACAACAGGTGGGCATGGCACCTTTGTTTTTGGCTGGGCTATATTGTCTATCGCGCGTGGTCGTATTACATTACACTTATTGATTACCGGGAATATTTGAATTTTATGCTCATCAGAGACCTGGTGTTTTTTGTGGTTTACACCTATCTTATCCTGTTACTTTATAAATTATTAATCTATAGAAAAAAGCATGTCCTGTATTTTATTTCCGGTACTGCTTTATCCCTGCTATATATGTTGTCTGTTTTAAAATTGCAACACTATTTAATAGCCGGCATCAGGAAAGATGTACCAATGGGCGATTGGTTTTTTAGTAATTTATCACTTGCATTCCTTACTCTACTGGTAATTACTTTCACAAAGTATTTTAAGGACAGCTTCATAAATCAGTATTATGAAAATGAGCAGAAGCAATTAAAAATGAAGCTGGAGCTTGATAATTTGAAGGCACAGATCTCGCCACATTTTTTGTTTAACACCATGAATAATTTTTATGGATTGGCGGTTGAGAATTCTAACAAGCTGCCAAACCTGATGATAAAATTATCGGACCTGTTACGTTATTCCTTGTATGAAACCAAAAATGACCTGGTGCGGGTTTCTAAAGAAATAAATTATGTAAAAAATTATATTGAGCTCGAAAAAATACGGCTGGAAAGTACGGTTGATCTTGAGTTCGATTCTACTGTTGACGAAAATGAAGATGCAGGAATTGCACCACTTATCCTGATGGTGTTTATTGAAAACGCATTTAAGCATGCAAGGCAGGTATTAAACGAGCCGGTGCAGATCAAAATTCATTTGTCGCAGACGGATGAAAATGTATTGATCTTAAAAGTGAAAAATAATTACTTTAATGATGGAAATACTCACGCCGGGGGGCTTGGATTAGTGAATGTAAAAAAACGGCTTCACTTATTATATCCCGGCAATCTTCATCAGCTTGAAATTATAAAAGAAGAAAAATTTCATACGGTGAATTTGAAACTTAAATTAAATAACGGCTATTTTGAACAGTAAAATATACAAGTGTTTAATAGTTGATGATGAGCCTATCGCAAGAAAAATTGTGCAGGCCTATATTGATAAGCTTCCGAATTTAGAATGTTCGGTACAGGCTAAAAATGCAATTGAAGCGCTTGAAATATTAAATAAAGATCCCGGTATTGAAATTGTTTTCTTAGACATTAACATGCCGAATTTAAGTGGCATGAGTATGGTGAAAATATTAAATACACCGCCTAAGATCATTTTTACAACGGCTTATTCTGAATATGCCGTTGAAAGTTATGAGCTCAATGCAGTAGATTATCTTCTGAAACCATTCTCTTTTGAACGTTTTACAAAAGCGGCTTTTAAAGCAATTGACCTCATAGAAAAAGGCAAGCCGATTTTAACAAATGAAATAAAACAAGGTGAAGAGCAAAATATTTTTATAAAATCAGAAGGTAAAAATTATCCCATTTCTTTGAATGAGATCTTATATTGCGAAGCTAAAAAAAACTACACAAAAATTGTTTTAAAGAACGATAAAACATACCTGCCACTTATTCCATTATCAAAATTTGAAGAGGAATTAAAAGCAATAAGTCCTGATTTCATAAGGGTTCACCGCTCGTTTATAGTGTCATCAAAAGAAATTGTTTCTGTTGGCGCTCACCAGGTTTTAATTGACAAATATAAAATTCCATTAGGCGAACAATACAAAATGGATTTCTTTGAAAGGATTGGGATTAGGAAATAAATTATCGCTCTTGTCTTTACTGTTCAATAAATAAAAATCCAGCATCCAAATTGAAAGCTGGATTTCCTTTTGCGGTTAGCATTTTAAGGATACAACATTTGAGGCTCTCTCTCGATACGTCCATACTCCCTGTGAGCAATGTCATTAAGTTAAGCCCATTTTTGCTTCCCGATCAATTCAGTAACCGGGAGAACAGGTCGCACCTACGGCGCTAAATCGATTAGTGAACTTTTATCAGCGATATAGATGCTCTATCTATAAACTAATCCTACAAAACTTATAAGCGCCGTAGGTGCGACCTGTTCCATGAAGCAAATTCCCTTGTTAAAGGAATTCTCTCATTGTCAATCTAGGGTGATAAAGCTTAACTTAATGAGATTGCCCTGTGAGCCAAAAGTTTGATCTGCTATCAACTTCGTATGGGCGAAAGCACTACAATAGCAATTAATTTTTGAAATTGCTTAACTTTACAAATGACCGATGCAACCTTTGGTTAATAGTAAGATGGAAGGAAATAAAATATTAAATATATTACTGGCTGATGACGATCAAGACGATCGTTTCTTTTTTCAAAAAGCGCTTGAAACTTTAGAATTCCCAAGTCATTTGATAACTGTTCGGGATGGAGCACAACTTATGAATTATCTCGATCAAAATTCCCACTCACTTCCCGACATCGCGTTTGTTGATTTGAACATGCCGAAAAAAAATGGTTCGGAATGTCTTACGGAGATAAAGTCAAATGATAAATTAAAAGATCTTCCCGTAATTATTTATTCTACTTCGATAAATAGTACTATAGCGGATATATTATACAATAAGGGTGCCCATTATTATGTTGGAAAATGTGAATTTGCAGGACTTAAACTATTACTGCAAAAAGTTATTACAGATATAATACAATCAAATTTTGCCCGGCCTTCAAGGGAAAAATTTACTGCCAACTTTAAAGTCAATTCCTGACCTATTTGATTTTTGGGCTGCCTGTTAACGCCTTTGTATATTTTATATGAAAAAAGTAAAAGCTAATAAAGCTTCCCCTGATTTTCTTTCAGGTGGCGGTGAGATGGGTGAGCTTATTCGCTCCAAAGACTGGTCTAAAACGCCATTAGGTTCACCCGATACCTGGCCACAAAGTTTACGCACAACGATAAGTTTATGTATTGCCTCTAATTTTCCCATCGACATTGTATGGGGTCCGCACCGGGTACAAATTTATAACGATGGTTATTTGCCAATAACCGGCGATAAACATCCTGGTTCTATGGGCCAGGATTTTAAAGAGTGTTGGTTATCGGCCTGGCCGGTTATAGGACAGGCGTTTGAAGAAGCATCTTTGGGGCAGGCCCGCTTTCTTGAAAACCAGCATATCTTTCTTGATCGCTATGGATATAAGGAAGAAACTTTTTTTAATTTTCTCAGTCTAGCACCGCCTAACTTTAAATATTAAAAATAGCATCACTGCTTACTAATACAAACACCGCTCATGTCCTCAAAAGAAACAGATAAACCCAAAATACTTTCTCCCAATCTTTTTCCTGTAGTAGGCATTGGAGCATCAGCAGGCGGGTTAGATGCATTTAAAAAATTACTGAAAGCCATTCCTGAAGATTCGGGCATGGCTTATGTGCTGGTGCAACACTTAGACCCTAAGCATGAAAGCATGTTGCCCGAACTGCTCCAAAAAGTTACTAAAATTCCTGTGTTGGAAATTACGGATGATATAAAAGTACAACCGGATCATATTTACGTAATACCCAGCAATAAAATGATGGTGGCCAAAGATGGGGTTTTACAGCTTGCAAAGCGCCCTGAAAAAAGTAAAAACGAACGCAACCTGCCTATTGATCTTTTCTTTAAATCATTGGCCGAAGTGCACCAGGAACATGCCATAGGCATTATTTTATCTGGCACTGCATCTGATGGCACACAGGGATTAAAAGCCATTAAAGAACGTGGAGGTATCACTTTTGCGCAGGACGAAGCATCGGCAGAATATGAAGGCATGCCCCATAGTGCAGC
>JANOCU010000027.1:0-71255 GCA_031412295.1 Bacteroidota bacterium | reverse complement strand
TCGCACAGGTTTAATCGCCGGAACTTATACAGTTATCATTACCGATGCAAATGGTTGCACAGGAACTGTAACTGCAACGGTAACACAACCTACAAGTCCTGTTTCAGGAACAACAGTTGTAACAAACGTTTCTTGCTTCGGCGGATCAAATGGCGCAATCAATTTAACTGCGAATGGAGGAACTGGTCCGTACACATTCAACTGCTGCCTTCAGGTCCGACAACGGAAGATCGCACAGGATTAACAGCAGGAACGTATACCGTTATCATTACTGATGCAAACGGTTGCACAGGAACAGTGTCTGCAACAGTTACTCAACCACCGGTGATTGCTACAACAGGAACACAAACAAACGTTTCCTGTTTCGGCGGATCAAATGGAACTGCAACTGTAACTGCAACAGGCGGAACAGGTGGATTCACTTACAACTGGACGCCAGGCAATCCGACAGGTGACGGAACAAACGCTGTCACAGGATTAGCTTTCGGAACATGGACCGTAACAGTTACTGATGCAAATGGATGCACTGCAACCCGCACGTTCTCAATCACACAACCACCGGTAATTGCGACCACAGGAACACAAACAAACGTTTCCTGCTTCGGCGGATCGAATGGTAGTGCAACAGTAGTAGCAACAGGCGGAACAGGTGCATTTACATACGCATGGGCACCAACAGGAGGGAATGCTGCAACAGCAACAGGACTTACAGCAGGAGCTTACACAGTAACAGTTACTGATGTAAATAACTGTATTGCAACACGCACGTTTACAATTACAGCACCTCCGGTGATCACTGCAACTGCTGCTTCACAAACCAACGTATCCTGCTTCGGCGGATCGAATGGTTCAGCATCTGTTATCGCTACAGGTGGAAACGGTGCATTTACTTATGCATGGGCTCCGACAGGTGGAAATGCTGCAACAGCAACAGGACTTGCTTCAGGAAGCTATACAGTAACTGTTACTGATGCAAATCTTTGTTCTGCAACCGCTACTTTCTTAATCACTGAACCACCGGTTCTTACATTCACAACCATGCAAACAAACGTTTCCTGCAATGGCGGAAATAATGGCGATGCAATGGTAATGGTAACCGGAGGTACCGGAAGCTACACGTATTTATGGTCTCCTACAGGTGGAACTTCCAATATGGAAACTAATCTTTCAGCAGGTTCCTACACGGTAATAATTACAGATGCAAATACTTGTTCAACAAGCGCAACATTTACAATTGCTGAACCGACTGCAATTACCTACTCTTCGATGCAAACTGATGTTTCCTGCAATGCCGGAAATAACGGCAGCGCGATGGTGATGGCTTCAGGTGGAACAGGTGCGCTTACTTATTTATGGAGCTCCGGTGGAACTTCAGCTATGGAAACAGGTTTGTCAGCAGGAAATTATTTGGTTGTAATTACAGATGCAAATTCCTGCTCAGTAACTGCAAGCTTCACCATCACTGAACCAACTGCAATCACATTCACCACAATGCAAACCAACGTTTCCTGCTTCGGCGGAACTAACGGAAGCGCGATGGTGATGGCTTCCGGCGGAACAGGATCATTCACTTACGCATGGTCTTCAGGTGGAAACACGGATACTGAAACAGGTTTGGCTGCAGGAAATTATTCGGTAATTATTACTGATGCGAACTCTTGTACTGCAACTGCAACATTCACCATCACTGAACCAACAGCAGTTACATTCACACAATCACAAACCAACGTTTTATGTAATGGTGGAAATACCGGCACTGCAATGGTTGTTGCAACAGGCGGAACAGGTTCATATACTTATGTTTGGTCTTCAGGCGGAACAAGTGATATGGAAACAGGATTAGCAGCTGGAAATTATTCTGTGCTCATCTCTGATGCAAATTCATGTTCTGCAACTGCAACATTCTCCATCACTGAACCAACACCATTAGTGGCAACAGCAATGCAGAATGATCCGACTTGTCCTGGGGCTAATACCGGTGATGCGATGATCATGCCAACAGGCGGAACATTACCTTACACGTATTCATGGAGTTCTGGCGGAACAGGTCAATCCGAATTTAATCTTGTTGCAGGAAGCTATACTTCTACTGTTACAGATGGAAACGGATGTACCGCAACAGCAACATTCGTTCTTGTTGATCCGACTGCAGTTACATTCACAGCTTCACAAACAAACGTTTCCTGCAATGGTGGAAGTAATGGTGTTGCAACAGTAGTAGCTTCTGGTGGTACAGGGTCACTCACTTATTTCTGGACTCCTTCCGGCGGAAATGCTGCGACGGCAACCGGACTTACTGCAGGCAATTATACAGTTACAATTAGTGACGCAAACTTGTGTACGACAACTGCAACATTCCTGATCACTGAACCGGCTATACTCTCAGCAAGCGTGGACTCTACTGTTAATCCAACAGTTTGTGGCGGAACAGATGGATCAATTTCCATCACTGTTACAGGCGGAACAACAGGTTATTCATTCCTCTGGAGCAATGGTGATACAAACGAAGATCTCACTGCGATAGGTGCAGGTACTTACAGCGTTACAATTACTGACGCTAACGGATGTACTGCAATTACAAATGCAACCATCAATGATCCGGGTGCACCGACAGTTACACTTTCATTACCGATGGATACTGCTTGTGGAAATTTCCCTAATACGGTTAATCTGACAGGCGGATCACCAGCTGGTGGTACATTCAGCGGAACTGCTGTATCCGGAAACACATTTGATCCGTTTGCTGCAGGAATGGGAATGCATTACATCACCTACACATTCACGGATGTAAACGGTTGCACAGGAAGCACTGCAGACAGCATCTTCGTTGAAAGCTGCAGCGGAATGGAAACACTTGCAACAACTGAATGGAGCATCTTCCCGAATCCGACAAATGGCGCAGTCAACATTACAACAACTGCTGAATTGAACAGTGATGTAATCGTTGAAGTGTATGCTGTTGATGGAAAATTGATCCGCAGCGAAAATAAACAGCAGTCTAAAATGATCACTGTAGATATGACAGCTGAACCTGTTGGTGTTTATTTCATCCGCATCACAGCAAATGATAAAGTAAGCGTACAGCGTGTGGTGAAACTCTAGCCGCTCCTGCCTGCCGCAGCACTGCCCGCGCGTCTGCAGGCAGGGATTGCGCAGATTTACGCAGATCATAAAGTGTAAATTATAAAGGCAAAATTTGATATAAATAGAAAGGGTGATCAGTTTGATCACCCTTTCCTGTTTTCCGCACTTTTTAAAAACAGGCTCTACACCCCTTGATTTTATTGAGCCGGCTTTTGAAAATGGGTGTCCCGCGGTTAATTTTGGGTGTGTTTTTAAGAAAAAAGAAGAATTCCTCGGGTACTGTATCCGTACAAATCATTTCCAAGTCATCAGGGAAATATAAAGTTGTAAAAACAATTGGCAGCAGCAGCAACGATCAGGAAACAGAAAAGCTGATTTATTTGGGCAAGCAGGAAATTGAAAGGCTCAGCAATCAGTCGAAGATATTTGCATCGGAAAATGACCTGATGATTGAGCAGGTTTTTTCCACGCTGAAAAATACAAGCATCAGAACCGTTGGTCCAGAAATCATATTCGGCAAAATATACGACAGCATTGGCTTCAGTGCAATTAAGGAAGAATTGTTCCGGCATTTAGTAATTGCGCGTCTGGCTTTTCCGTTGAGCAAATTAAAAACTATCGACTATTTGTATCGCTTCCAGGGACTGATGCTGGATATAGATGCGATTTACCGTTTTCTGGATAAGCTTAATAGTGAATTGAAAACCCAGGTTGAGAAAATAGCATTTGCACACACGGTAAAAGTTTTACAGGGGAATATCAGCATTGTGTTTTACGATATGACCACGCTTTACTTTGAGGCAAGTGATGAGGACGATTTAAGAAAAACAGGTTTTAGTAAGGATGGCAAGCATCAACATCCGCAGATTTATTTGGGTCTGTTGGTTGGTCTGGGTGGTTATGCCATTGGCTACGATATTTTCGAGGGAAGCATTTATGAAGGCCATACACTGATTCCATTTTTAGAAAAGATCACAGCAAAATTTGAACTCAACAAACCCATTGTAGTTGCTGATGCCGGGTTATTGTCAAATGCCAATATAAAAGCGCTCGAAGAAAAAAACTATGAATACATCATCGGGGCAAGAGTGAAGAATGAAACGGAAAGCGTAAAGCGGGAAATACTTGCAAGGCAACTTCGTGATGGAGAGATAATGAAAATCAAAAAGGCAAATGACACAAAGCTTATCGTTGCCTATGCAAGCAACAGAGCGAGCAAGGATGAACACAATCGCAAAAGAGGATTGCAACGATTGGAAAAGAAAATAAAATCGGGTAAGCTCACCAAATCGAACATCAACAATAAAGGCTACAACAAGTATCTCAAATTACAGGGCGATGTATCCATTGAAATTGATTACGACAAGTTTGAAAATGACAGGCGCTGGGATGGACTCAAGGGATACATCACAAACACAAAGCTTAATGACAAACAGGTCATTGAAAATTATAAAAACCTCTGGCAAATTGAGAAGGCCTTCAGAATGTCAAAGACAGATCTTAGAATACGCCCTATTTATCACCGCTTGCAACATCGCATAGAAGCTCACATCTGCATATCGTTTACAGCCTATTGCATTTATAAGGATCTGGAAAGGGTGCTTTATCAAGAAAGATCAACACTGTCTCTGAAAAAAGCAGCAGAACTAACACACAACATGTATCAGATCACATATATGCTTCCTGAATCTAAGCACACTAAATCAACGCTTCTAAAAATGGATGACGATCAAGCGGAACTGTATCAAATTGTCAATAAAAATTTTCAGGGTGTCCCAATGCTGAAAACAGGAGGGATTGCGCAGATTTACGCAGATCATAAAGTGTAAATTATAAAGGCAAAATTTGATATAAATAGAAAGGGTGATCAGTTTGATCACCCTTTCTATTTAATTTACATATTGTTGATTATTAAATCTGCGTAAATCAGTTGAACCGGTTGGTGTTTATTTCATCCGCATCACAGCAAATGATAAAGTATGCGTGCAGCGTGTAGTAAAACTCTAGCCGCTCCTGCCTGCCGCAGCACTGCCCGAGCGTCTGCAGGCAGGGATTGCGCAGATTTACGCAGATTATAAAGTGTAAATTATAAGGCAAAATTATAAATAGAAAAAGGGTGATCAGTGTGATCACCCTTTTTCTATTTATAATATCTGCATTTTAATCTGCGAAACTGCGGCTATTTGTCGGGATTTTTATCTGCCGGAACTTCCTGCTTTTTAATTTCGATAGCTAGAAGAGTGGAATAATAAGCAGATTTTTTCGTGTCGCCTTTCTGACTAAAATAAACCGCAAGCTTTTTCAGACGTTCTACATCGCCCGAATAAATTTTTGCAGCTTTCTCCAATGATGCAATTCCATTCGCAGAATCATTATAAGTAAAATAGATGGTCGCCAACGAAACCCATGGAACTTCAGAAGATGGTTTGTAGTACGCTGCAAGACGCAACAATTTTATAGCTGAGCCGGTATCTTCATTCAAAAGCAAAATGCGGCTCAGCTCCTGGTAAGATGTAACTGCAGATGAATCGCAACGGATAGCCTGGCGGAAAGCAAATGCGGCAGAATCATTTAAATCGAGCATGGTATACGCTTTTCCAAGATTAAACCATGCCGAGGAATAATCCGCATTAATTAAAATCGCCTGGCGGTAACAGGGAATTGCAGCCTTCGGTAAATCCTGCAGATAATAAGCAGTTCCCATATTTGTCCAGGCCGGGTAATAATTTTCATCAAACCCAATCGCTTTCCGGTAATAAGCGCGCGACTGAAAAAAAAGATTGCCAGCCTCCCCTGCTTTTTGCTGCTTGATTCCCATTTCCACACTTCGCTGCGATTCATACTTCGCCTGCAACGCATCCATCGACAATAAAGCGCCCTGGAACATACATTCCCGAATCGAATCGCGAAGGGCAAGCGAATCATTTTTCGGCTTATTTCGTTGAGCAGATGCTGAAAACGAATTAAAAACCAGGAATAACAGCGTGAGTTGGCTGCAAAGCAGCAGCTTTTGAAATTTTGGGGAGTTCATGGTTGCAAAAGTAGCCACGCCTGCCTGCCTGTGCAAGTACAATCGCGCCGGCAGGCAGAGATTACACAGATTACGCAGAAATGGGGCCGAAAAAGTGACTTTCATTCGTAAAAACCCCGTGAATCTGTGAAATCTGTCCCGATTTATTCAATCGGGATGGCTACCTTTGCACTCCGATTTTCAGATACAATTCAGATACAATGATCACAGTTTCAAATCTTAATCTTCAGTTCGGCAAACGTGTTTTGTTTGATGAAGTTGACCTCAAGTTTACACCCGGCAATTGTTACGGTGTAATCGGCGCGAACGGTGCGGGCAAATCTACTTTCATGAAAATCCTTTCAGGCGAAATTGAGCCTACGAAAGGATCTGTTCATATCACGCCCGGTCAGCGCATGTCGGTGCTGAGCCAGGATCACTTTGCATTCGATGCGTATCCTGTTTTGCAAACGGTGATCATGGGCAATAAAAAGCTTCTGAAAGTGATGCAGGAAAAAGAAGCGATCTATGCAAAAGATCCTTTTACCGATGCGGATGGAATTAAAGCATCGGAGCTCGAAGCAGAATTTGCGGAAATGGATGGCTGGAACGCAGAAAGTGAAGCCGCTGATCTGTTAAGCAAGCTTGGCATTACCGCCGGGATGCATGAGAAATTAATGAGTGAGCTCAACGGTCAGGAAAAAGTGCGTGTGCTTCTTGCGCAGGCCTTATTCGGAAACCCTGATATTCTCCTGCTCGATGAGCCGACAAACGATCTTGATGTTGAAACAATTTCATGGCTCGAAGATTTTCTTGCCGATTATAAAAACATCGTCCTCGTAGTTTCTCACGATCGTCACTTTCTCGATACCGTTTGTACACACATCTGCGATATCGATTTCAAAAAGATCTCGCTTTACACCGGTAATTATGATTTCTGGTACCAGGCTTCTCAGCTTGCACAGAAACAAAAAGGTGATCAGAATAAAAAGACAGAAGACAAACGAAAAGAATTAATTGATTTCATCGCGCGTTTTTCTGCGAATGCTTCTAAATCACGACAAGCAACGAGCCGTAAAAAATTGCTTGAGAAATTGAACGTCGATGATATGCCGGCGAGCACACGTAAATATCCTGCCATCATTTTTAAAATGGAACGTGAGCCCGGCGACCAGATCCTCAACGTGGAGAATATTTCTAAAACCGTTGACGGCACACATCTCTTTTCAAATATTAATTTGCGTTTGAAAAAAGGTGATAAGATCGGTTTCCTTTCAAAAGATCATGTTGCGCTTTCTAAATTCTTCGACATTCTCGCAGGAGAAGATACACCTGATTCAGGTAAAGTAGAATGGGGACAAACCATCCAGACTGCTTATTTGCCGAATGACAATCACACATATTTCACTGATAATAGTGATACGCTTGTGGATTGGTTGCGTCAATATTCAAAAGATAAAGACGAAACATTTATTCGCGGATTTTTAGGCAAGATGCTTTTCTCCGGTGAAGAAACATTGAAAAAAGTAAGTGTGCTTTCCGGTGGAGAAAAAGTACGTTGTATGGTTTCACGCATGATGCTGAATGGTGCGAACGTAATCATCCTCGACGAGCCAACGAATCACCTTGATCTCGAATCGATCACGACGATGAATAATTCCATGAAAGAATTCAAGGGAATTGTGCTTTTCACATCGCATGATCATGAGTTGATGCAAACCGTTGCAAATCGCATTGTCGAAATTACTCCTTATGGTACGCTCGATAAAATGATGACGTACGATGAATACATCCGTGACCCTGAAGTAAAAGCGCAGCGTGAAGCGATCTACAATACGGGCAGCAGCAAGAAAAAGGTGAAAGCCTGATCAGCTACTTTAATTAATTATGATGCCCTGGTTAACGCCGGGGCATTTTTTTATGCGCATTTCGGTGACGCTTTGTTAAACACGCAAAAAAACTGCAAACCACGAGTATTTCGACCTGTTACGCATTTCTTATTGTTCGCCGGAATTTGTCGCAATAGTTTTGACGTAAACCAACACGCCACATATGAAAAAACCACCAAACCTCCCCTGATGCCCCGGCACACACTGACGCGACCCTCGGAATTTAAAATCAAACTGATGTATTTATAATCATTGCAACGTAAAATGTTCCCCCGGTATTTTTTATTCATCTTATTAATAAAAATAAAATCATGAAAAAATTACTCGGCATGCTGGTACTCGTCAGCGGAAATCTTATCGGACAAGGCTATACCGGCTGTCCAACTATTTATGCAGATCCTTACACAGATTGCAGGCGCAATGTCACCTACTTAAACGCAACGCCTGGTTTTGATTCTTATCTCTGGGCACCCGCTGCAAATGTCAGCAACCCGATTATTGCAAACCAACAACAACAATTCCTGGCTCGTACACCGTTACTGCTACAGTTTTGAATGGACCGGAGCTCGTAGTGAACGGAGATTTCTCTGGAGGCAATACCGGATTTATAAGCGGACAAACTTATTCTTCAGTTTATTCACCTTGCAATTATTTCGTAGGAGGGGGTTGGTTTGCTAGCCCGATCAATCCTGCATATCCCGACGCTACACCAACTGCAGACAATATGTTTATGTCGGTAGATGGATGCTCACCGGCAACTTTACTATGGGAATAAACCATAAATGTAACTTCCGGAAGCAATTATACATTTTCATTTCAGGCAATCAAAGCACATGTGGTTCAGCCGGATTTCGAAGTGCATTTTATCGGTGATGTTACCGGTGATAATATTGTACTGTCGCAAACAGGAACACCTTACCCGGGATATTGGGAGTGGGAAAAGTTCATAGCATCCTGTTGGAATGCGGGTCCGAACACAACTGTAACTATCCAGGTGATCAACAACGCCACAGCAGGTGGTGGAAATGATTTCGGAATGGATGATTTTTCTTTCCGCGAATGCTGCACATCAAGCTATACGGTATTTGCGCCGACCGGAATGGGAATGAATTTATTTACGAATGCAGATTTCAGCGCAGGTAATACCGGTTTCACCAGCGGACATACCTACGTGCCTGTTTACAATCCATGTAATTATTTTGTAGGACCGGGTTGGTTCAGCAATGTGTATGATCCGAATTTCCCTGACAACACACCTATTGCCGACAATATGTTCATGCATGTGGATGGTTGTTCGCCCGTAACGGTATTGTGGGAACAAACAATTACTGTTGCACAATTTACCACTTACAAATTTTCATTCTTCGGGTCACGTGCAGATTACAAACAGCCGATCTATGAAATGCATTTTATCGGTAATGCAACCGGTAATGTGATTGTAAATACGAAAACAGGAATTCCATACACTGGAACATGGACCTGGGATGAGTATGGTGTTCCGTGCTGGAATTCAGGGCCGAATACAAAAGTTACTGTACGCATTGTCAATCTCGAAACTGATCCGGCAGGTGTTGATTTCGGTCTTGATGATTTTTCTTTCCGCCAGTGCTGCAACCCGGATGCATGTTGCCGTTACATTCCGCCAACAGATCGCCAGGGACAATTTGAAAATACTACAACAGAGAATGCATTCACTGCATTCCCTAACCCGGGCAATGGAACTTTTGAAATCAATCTTGATCATGCAGTTGTAAATGCAAATGCAGAGCTGATCAATGTGCTGGGTGAGCGCGTTGCAACATTTACCTTCAGCGGAAATACGTACAAATTCACACCACAAACTTCGCTTTCAAAAGGTGTGTATATGCTGCGTATCACAGCGGATGGCGAACAATTGAATAAGCAGGTTATTATAGAATAAATCAAACTCCCCTCTTTTGATTTAGCCGGGATATGCGAATTGCGTATCCCGGTTTTTTATTCATTTGAAAGTATTCTCCAAAAGATTAAACCGAAACATAATTTGTAAATTTTTCGCTCATATAAATTTAATTGTAGATTTGTTTGTATAATGCTATGCACTTTTGTGCGTTACCCGTATGCAACTCTTAAGGTCGCTTTTAATCCTGCGTTGCCTTTTTATTTCGACCATCGTCGTTGCACAAAATCCGGACGGACTTGTTGCACGATATTATTTTAATGAAGGCATTGCGCAAAATGATCTCACTGCATTCCCCATTAAGGCTTCAGGCATTGTATTCGACGATGACCGTTTCGGCAACGCGTCATCCAGCTGTTACCTGAATGGAAATATTAACAGCTATTTAAACCTGGGCACTGGAGATGAACTTAAACCTGCAACAGGGACCATTTCACTGTGGGTAAAGATTGGCATACCAATTCATGCAGGTCGTGGCGCCCAATGGAATCCGATCATACTTACAAAATGTGTTGCCGGTGATGATTTTTTTGAGGCGTATTCAATGGCATACCTGTTGAATACAGGCCAGCTCGGGGGATGTAATACACGTGATTCCATCAGTCAGATCAGTATCTCTTCACCACAACCTCTTTCACTCAGAGAATGGCATCACCTGGTTCTGACCTATGATGACAACGAAATATCGTTATATATTGACGGAAAGCTGGAGAACCGGGCAAATAAAAAATTTCATTCGCATTTTCTTCGCGGCGATTCAGTAATGGTTGGTAATTCTGCAAATACTAAAAACTCACGGTACTTAAATGGTAATGTCGACGATATCAATATTTACAATAAAGTGCTTTCACAGGAGGAAATTAATGCGCTGTTCAACGAAGCTGACCCGAACCGGCTTCGCACAGCTTTTAAATGGATACTAAAAGGCGTGCTTGTAATTGTGTGCATCGGTTTAATAATAATGTTGTTTGTAAGAAGATTAAAGCTGAAGCTGGAACAAGAAAAGGAAAAAAATATTCTCCAGAGCCAGCTGTATGAAATGGAAATGAAAGTAATAAAAGCGCAAATGAATCCGCATTTCATTTTTAATTCAATGAATTCAATTCAAAAATTTATCCTGGCAGAAAATATTGAAACCGCAAATACTTATCTCGTAAAATTTTCCCGGTTGCTCAGAAAAATATTAGAGAGCAATACAGAAGAATTTATCACAGTGGAAAATGAAATCGACATTCTTAATAAATACATTGAAATGGAAGCTTTGCGTTTTAGCCAGGCATTCAACTATGAAATAATTTGTGATGAACGATTAATCATTTCCAACGCACGCATCCCTCAAATGCTTATTCAGCCCTTTGTAGAAAATGCTATTTGGCATGGATTATTACAAAAAAAAGGCGATAAATCCCTGGCGGTGAAATTTGAATTTATAAATGATAAATTATTATCTTGTTTAATAGAGGACAATGGCATAGGATATAATCCTGGAAAAGTTCCTGATCCGCTTACTAAAAGCAAATCTCTGGGCATCCATTTTATTAAACAACGTCTTGAACTTATGAAACGAATGCGTGGTGGCGATTACAGCTTAACCATTACAGACAAAACTGATTCAATGGGTATTCCTACAGGTACACTTATTTCAGTTCGAATGCCAATTTATAATTAACACCTATGCTCAGAGCGGTTATCATCGACGACGAATCTTCCGGAATCAGTGCGCTTGAATTATTAATCAGTAAACATGTTGAAGAAATAAAAATCGTTGCAACAACTACAAATGCAATTGAAGGCATTTCGCTTATTGAAAATTACAAACCTGAAATTGTCTTCCTCGATATCAGCATGCCGGAGATAAATGGTTTTACTTTGCTTAAACAGTTAAAGTATTCTGATTTCAATCTCATTTTCACAACCGCACATGAAGAATACGCGATACAGGCGATCAAACATGATGCGTGTGATTATTTATTGAAACCCATTGACGTGAATGAGCTGAAAGCGTGCATCGCCAAAATCTTGAAAGGGAAAAAACCAAATTCACAGGATAAAATCTCTTTCTCTGCCACCATTCCCCTGGCAGTAAAGGATGGAATTATTTTTATTAAAGCCTCCGATATCATCAGGCTGGAAGCATCAGGAAGCTACACTACTTTTTATCTCGATAATAAAATAAAACAAATTGCTTCCAAAAGCTTAAAAGAATATGAACAGCAGCTTAACCCGGCTTTATTCTACCGCTGTCATAATTCCCATTTGATAAACCTTGATAAAGTCGTAAAGTTTATAAGCAATAATGGTTTTCTTGCGCAGATGACAGATGGATCAACAGCGGAAATTGCAAGAAAAAACAAAGACCAATTTTTAGAGCTGTTGAAAAATATCAGCGTATAAATTAGCTGCCCTCGGTTTTTTCTAATCCTTGCACGGATAATTTGTGGAGCAATTCCATAAAGCGAACAATTATTGGCAATCACGTCATTATCCTGCAAGTCAAAAGCTTCATTCCACAAACCCAAACCCGCATTCTGCAAATTGCGGCAATGGTGCGATTGAAATTATTCCACTTTTGGATGAATCCCTAATTCTTCTATTCATTAAATACAAAAATTAAAAAAGATGAAAAAATTACTCTTTGTCTCACTCATTTGCCTGTTTACCACAATGGTATCAGCACAAACTATTGTTACGTACACGCCTTATTGTTGCAACGCTGCTATGGCGATTTCAGCACAATATTTTTCAAGGCCTGCTCCTATACAACATTATTGGACAGTTACACCCAGCAATTCTGCGGGAGTTCCATCCGGACCGGCAATTCATCAATCATCAACTTTCACAGGAGGAAATGGCAACTATTCAATTCCCTCTACTGTAACATCACAACTTTGTGGTGGATATGCACTGCTTACTTTGTATGTACTAAAACAAGGAACACCAAATTACTACGTTACATTTACAAGCGTTATTTATGTAAATCCAACACCAGTAGTTACCGGACCATCACCCGTCTGCGGCACAGGAACCTATTGCGTCACTAACCTTACGGGAACCGGTCAGACCTATTACTGGGAAGCATTATCAGGATCAACAATTCAATGGTCGGCGAATACAGGAACATCGAATTGTGTCACTATTCCGGCAATGTTTTTTAATAATGTATGGGTAACTGTAACGGATGCAAACGGATGTCAATCCAGCTCAGCTTTCCTTCCTGTTACTAATAATTATATAGATGCAAATTTTTATATTTCAAACGTTGGAGCAGTAGATGCAGGGCATTTCAAATTCAGCGCGAATCGCCCGTCTGCTAACGGAGCAGCAATGGATGTTTTTACAGTCCAGGAAGTAGATATTACAACTGATCCGTTTACAGTTATTTCGGGAACCACGTATACAAATGCAAATTGGAGCAATGTCGCTAACTGGTACACCCCAATTTACTTTTTTAATTACGATGCAGACTTTACTCCACCGTGGACTTCACCTACATATTACGCATTAGGGCATTTCACAAATGGTCGTTATTATCGCGTTACACGCACTATTGATAATGGCGGATGTGTATCAACATACTCTTTAGTTGTTAATCAATCCGGAGTTTATTGTTATGGCTGCAGACAAGCAGGAACGGAAGTCAGTACAGTTTCTCCAAAAACAGCAACTACTTTTGAGATCTTCCCTAACCCGAACAACGGAGCATTCACGGTTCAGCTCAATGAGTCAGCAGAAAATGCCCAAGCAGAATTAGTCAATTTGCTCGGCGAGAAAGTTGATGCGTTTACATTCTCAGGAACAAGCTTCAGCTATTCACCGGCGCAAACTTTTGCTCCGGGAGTTTATTTGTTGAGAGTTACAAATAATGGCGTTGTTAGCAGCAAGCGAATTGTAGTTCAATAATAATCCTTCAGCAATTTTGACCGGGATATGCTTCAATGTATATCCCGGTTTTTGTTTTCCTCCATCACTTTGAAACAATCGATCAGGATAATAACTCATTGCATCGAAAAATCCAGACGACAGCACTTCTTCTTCCGAGATTAACGCAATATAAATTAACCTGACTTATGAAACATTCCTTACTTTTTTCTGCAATCAGCATCGGGGCATTACTTGGATTTAATTCCTGCAAAACGGTTTACGAACCGAATGCAATTAATACACCGCTCTTAAATAATCACGGAGAATTTCGTGCTTATGTGGATCCGTCCAATGCACAATTCGCTTATGCTATTACAGACCATATCGGTGTTATGGCAAATGGCTTTCGCGTTACAGCTGAAACGGATAATAATACGATCAGCGGAAGTGGCGGATTGGTTGAATTAGGTATCGGTTATTTTGCTCCGGTGAATGGATTTATTTTTGAAACCTACGCAGGCGGTGGAATGGGAAGAGTAAAGTTCAGTGAAAACCGACAGGAGAATAATACAACTGTGGTAAGAAATTTTTCGGCTGACGGAATGCGCTTTTTTATTCAGCCAAGCTTTGGTTATGCAGGAAAATATTTCGAAGCTGCGCTTACTCCGCGTTTTGCAATGGGAAAATATAATAATGTGCAAACCAATTACTCTACGCAAGATCAGATCGACGGAAAATTTTATAATATCAATGAACCGGTATGGGCATTCATCGAGCCGGCATTAACTGTACGTGGCGGATACAAATGGGTAAAGCTGCAGGCACAATTCGGATTTTCGCAAAAACTAAATTCACAAGCGCTCAGCTACAAAACTTCATTCCTGAATGTAGGTTTGGTATTTGATATTAACCGTTCACAGGAAGAATAAGCCTTACAAATACAGAACACAGTTAACTCGGATTGGATGGATAAAAACGGATAATAATTTATCCGCGTAAATCCGTTCAATCCGTTTCATCCGTGTTCCATCCAATCGTTTCATTGCAGGAATTTCATTATCTTTAATGATCCAGCAATACATTCTGATGAAACAACTCTCCTCTATTGTCGCAGGCTTTCTTATCGCTTGTTCTCTGCATGCACAATCCACTCACCGTTCCGAACCCGTTCAAACGCAAGCACAAAATTCCATCAGCGATACAATTGATATTCTGCATTACACAGTAAAGCTCAATATCACCGATTTGATCACCGACACCATCCGCGGTGGAACAATGGTAAAATTTACTCCGCGTATAAACGGTGTAGCTGAACTACCGCTCGATCTGTTGCGCATGAGGATCGATTCAATTGTTTTGAATTCAGGTTTGCTTTCGTATTCTTACAACGATACGTTGCTGAAAATTTCTCTTCCTGCAACAATGAATACCGGCGACACTTCAGAGATTGCCGTCTGGTATCACGGTCGCCCGCAAATGGATCCGGGGCCGAATGTCTGGGGTGGATTTTATTTCAATCCGCCTTACGCATACAATCTCGGCGTAAGCTTTAATTCTGATCCGCATTGTTTCGGACGTGTCTTTCATCCGTGCTTCGATAATTTTGTTGAGCGTGCAGCATACACATTTATCATTGGCACAAACACCGGCTATTCTTCTTACTGCAACGGAATGTTACAGGCCGATACTACGGATATAAATGCCGTTCGCTGGAGAACATGGGACCTGGAAGAACATATTCCATCCTACCTCGCATCTATTTCTACGGCAACTTACACACATGTAAATCAATCGCACACCGGGGCATTCGGTACTTACCCGATTGTATTGACAGCTTTGCCTGCGGATACAACGAACATGAAAAATTCTTTCATTCATTTGGAAGATGCGATCGATGCGTATGAAACACGATTTGGTCCGTATGAATGGCCGCGTGTTGGTTTTTGCCTTGTACCGTTCAGCAGCGGGGCGATGGAACACGCAACAAATATTTCTTACCCGCGGGTTTGTGCGAATGGTTCGCTTACCTACGAAACAATTATGGCGCACGAATTTTCTCATCACTGGTGGGGCGATCTTGCCACCTGCAATCATGAAGGAGAAATGTGGCTGAATGAAGGCTGGGCTGTTTATTCTGAATACGTTTTTACAGAATGGGTGTATGGTCACGGTGCGTATTCTGATGCAGTTCGTGCAAATCATGATGAAATGGTTCACCTTGTTCATTTGCGCGAAGGCGGATATTTAGAGCTTGACAGCATTCCGCATCAGTATACGTATGGCGACAATGTGTACCTGCGTGGTTCAGATGTTGCGCATACGCTTCGCGGTTATATGGGTGATTCACTTTTTTGGATTGGCCTTCAATATCATTTAGCGAACAGTCAGTTCACAGATGTAACAAGCGCACAGTTCCGCGATAATTTAATCGCAGCGACAGGACAAACTTTTCTGAATGATTATTTTAACGATTGGGTTTTTAATGCGGGATGGCCACATGTTTCTGTTGATTCCTTTGCTTCTGTTCCTAACGGCCCCAATTTCGATGTGACTTTTTATGTAAAGCAAAAGTTAAGAGGAGCGCCGAATTATTTCACCAATATGCCAATGGATTTTACATTTTTCGATGCAAATTGGAATTCAGTAACGCAACGAAATTTTGTTTCAGGCGCAAATGGAAATTTCACTGCAACACTTCCATTCAACCCGGTAATGATCGCAGTCGACATTGAAGAAAAGATCAGCGATGCGATAACGGATGAAAAGAAAATAATCAAAACCACCGGCGTACATAATTATGTATTGGCACGTTGCAACCTTACGGTAAGCGCGATTACTGATTCTGCTTTTATTCGCATCGAACATAATTACGCTGCGCCCGATCCGATTCAAAACAACGTAAATAATTATCGTTTGTCAACAGAACGTTATTGGACAGTAGATGGAATTTTGCCATCCACATTTGTTTCCAAAGCGCGATTTACCTATGACGGTCGCACAGGTTCAACAGCCGGTCCATCAAATTGGCTGGATAATTTGCTTATCCCTGCGAATGGTGATAGTGTAATTTTACTTTACCGTCGCGATGCTTCGGAAGACTGGCAGGAATATCCATATTACACGAAGTTTGTTTTCGGTCCGTCTGCAAGCTCGAAATATGGTTACGTAGACGCTGATTCCCTCAAGCTCGGACAATATGCTTTTGCAATGGGCGTATCACAGGTTTTGATTGGTGTGAATGAGCTTCCTTCACCAGCACCTATGATTTCTGCATATCCGAATCCTGCAGGTGATCACCTGACCATCGACTGGACGTCAGAAAATCATGAGGCTGTTTTGGTAAATGTGTATGATGCAGATGGAAAAATTATGTTTTCCGAAACCATGACAGGTGAAGAAGCAAAATTAGAAACCGCTCGCTGGACAGATGGATTTTATATTGTGGAAGTGCTCCAGGGTGGGAAATTATTAGGAAGAAAACAGGTGATGATTTTGCATTAATGAAAAAAGTCAGTTGGTATAATGAATTGCCTGATGAGGTTAAAAAATCAGTAGACAAAGGAATAGATGATGCAAGAAATGGCAAAGTGACTCCGCACGCGGATGTCAGAAAGAAATATCAGAAATGGCTTAAAAAATAGTTTGATAAGATTTTATCTGAGTTGAAAAACATTTTAACTACATTGGGAGACGCGACAAAATTCAAAACGGTAGAAACACTAAACCTCTTATGAAAATCATAGGCCTCATTGGCGGCATCAGCTGGCATTCAACACAGGATTATTATCGTTATATCAATGAAGGTGTATATGAAAAATCAGGTGGACTTGAATACCCGCGGCTGATCATTCACTCGATGAATTACGGTGAGATCAAAAGAAATAATGATGCAGGAAATTGGGATGCAACATTTGGGCTATTGGCTGAAGCTTGTGAAAACATGAAAGCCGGCGGTGCGGAAGCGATTGTGCTTTGTGCAAATACGATGCATTTGTTGGCAGATCGCATTGAAGAAAAAGTAAAGCTTCCCGTTATTAATATCGCTGCTGAAACAGCTGATGTAATTTCAAAACAAGGATTGAATAAAGTTGCCCTGCTCGGAACAAAGTTCACCATGGAAAAAACTTTTTTCACGGATAAACTGAAGGCCAAAAACATTGAAGCAATTATTCCGGGCGATGCTGATCGTGAATTTATTCACTGGACTATTTTCGAAGAGCTGGGCCGGGGAATTATTTCTGCTGAATCAAATTCAAAATACATTTCTATTATCAATAAGCTCATTCTGAAGGGAGCACAAGGTGTTATTTTAGGCTGCACTGAAATTCCATTGCTCATCAAACAAGGTGATGTTCCCATCCCGGTTTTTGATACTACGAAAATTCATTCGGATGCTGCGGTGAGATTTTGTTGCCTGTAGTCAGTAGTCAGTAGACTGTTGCCAGTAGACAGTAATCGGTAATTTGTAATCAGTAATCCTGTAATCAGTAATTGCATAATAATGATTAATGCAGCACGACTACTTTCGTGGAATATGTTTTTCCAGGAAGCGTGATGTAGACAGAATACATTCCGGATGCTTTTCCTTCCATATTGATCTCTACTCTTTCCTGCCCTACATATGCTTCCTGCTGAACGATCAGCTTTCCGCTTGCGTCGTAAACTTGCATAACCGCGTGCTCGACAGCAAGAAGATTAAACTGAATGCCAATTAAATTTTCTGCTGCAGATACAGAAACATTTCCTTCCAATGCACTTTCAATTACACCTACATTATTAAAAACATAAACCGTTTGTGCGCTGGTATCACTGCAAATGCTATCCGAAGCAATAAGTGTCACCGTCATTACGCCCGGCATTGTATAATAATAAATCGGGTTAGGATTTAAATCGTTTGGAGAACCGTCACCAAAATCCCAGCTGTAATTTATTGCGCCATTCGAATAATTTGAAAAGCTCACCAGCGAATTTAAAATCACCGTATCAGGGGTTGCAGTAAACCCAGATGTAAGTGTTGAAGATGTTCCAACTAAAAAATGCGCTGTATCAATACAACCATTCGAATCAGCAATGATCAGTGCATAACTTCCCGGGACAAGCTGCTGCAAACTATCTGCGCTGCTGCCATCGGGCCATGTGATCGCGTAAGGCGAATTTCCTCCTGTAATTATATTCAGGAAAATTTCTCCGTCATTGGTATACGAACAAGTTGCCGGAATAATTGTTGCACCTGCCTGAACGGGATCAGGTCCATGCACTTCAACTGTATCCGCGCGGAACGAACAATAGCCATCATTACCTGTTACTTCAACTATATAATTTCCCGGCGCAAGACCAAATGCAGTATCTGTTCCGCTTATCGCATTGTGCACATCAATTACATTTCCTGAAAGATCTTTCCATGTATAATCCCATGGACCATTCCCGGTTCCTTTTGCAAATGCTTTTCCGTCCAATGAATTTCCGCAGCTCGCGGCCACATCACCAATTGTAAGCGACGGACCAAAATGCAGCAGGAAACGAATGGCTGATGTAGTATCAGAAATGTAACAGCTATAAATTGCATTCTGTGTCAGCGATGTAATTGTTCCGTTCAGCAAATCCTCAAGCATAACACAAGTGCTTGCAGGCAGATCGGAAATAGAATCGCGGCGGAAGAAATAATTTCCGCTTACACCAACTGTAACATGCAATGGAACTACCACATTTGAGCTCAGCGTTGCAAGTGTGCTGATAGCAAGATCCGTTACTGAATCCATTGTGCTTGACAGATACGGCATCGTTGTATCCATGCTCGCCAATTTATACGCATCAAAATTCACATCAAAAGTATCCGTGGCTGCAGGATCAAAACGTACGATCGATTGATCAGCGCCCATTGAACCGGTGAGTGTAAGACTTAATAAATTGCTTACGTTGTTTTGCTGTATGCTGTGCATGAACGTTGCATCGACATTTGATTTTACTGCTTCAACTATTGATGAAGTCGGATTCGCAGCAATCGCGTGGATCCAAAATGCCTGCGAGGAAGCAACATATCTTGTTCCGCCATTCACTCCTACTCCACCAACATAAGATGAATATTGTGCAAGCGCAGGATTCCAGGTTTGCAAAACATTATCCGTTCCTGTACGCAACCAGGAAGGAGAATCCCAGTCAATCGTTGACGGATATGGATTTGAAACCATGTTCCAGCCATCCTGGTTCGGTCCGACAGAAACAGTTCTTGTCAATGTAAATGTTTGATTGTTTTTTAACGGCGGACCTTTCACATCAACAGGAACAGGCAATGGTCCGACGTAAACAAAATAACCAATTCGCGGATTGATTGCATTGGTAATGTTTGAAGGTGCAGCATATCCCATCTCTTTCGGACCTGCAACAGATTCTGTGTACCGGGCAATTGAATAAAAGCTGAAGCTCGGATAATCTGATCCGGGAAATCCGGAAGTGATTATGTCATCATCCCAACTTTGCATTGTAACAGCAGAAACAGGCGCGCCTAATTGTCGCCATTGCGTCGGGCCATTAAACACATAACGCTGCATGATGATATCGCCTGTAATATCGCCACCGGTAATTTGCCCGATGCGCGCAGTTCCGTTTGAATCAGAAAGCAAAGTGAAATTAAATCCGGTTGTAGTAAACATCCCGGTAGTAAGTGTCAGCGTACCACGGATTTGTTCGCCACGTGTAATACTTACTCCAGTAGCGTTTTGAATTGTTAAGTTTCTGAAAGTTGTCGCAAGCAATCCACCGATAGTTTGTGCAGTTGTTCCATTACACAACACGGTCCCTGCGCTTCCGGAGTCGAATGTTCCGTTATTTACCCAATTGCCCCGCATGGAAATTAAAAAACCAGTTACACCCGCGCTTAATGTTGCGCCGGTGTTAATGGTAAGATTCCTGCAATTGATCGCCGAACCAAATGTTTTTATTCCGGCGTTAGAAAAAACAAGGTGATTAAAAGTTTCTGCTCCGGCGGTTCTTGAGATCGTCTGCGCAACAGTTCCATTGAAAGTTGTCGTATTCGTGCCGGAAGTATATGTACCGCCTGTATTGCTCCAGTCTCTTCCGACGGTAACATTCAGATTATTTACAAGAAAAATCCCTGCCTGTATCTGAACATCTGTAGAAACGATAAGTGGATTTGTTACAAGAGAAGCTGTTGCATTTGCGCTCGATACACGAAACCCACCAACAGGAGAAACTGTATTAACCTGGATAGTTTGTCCAACCGGCGTCAGTGCATCCCCGATTTGTAAATATCCCCCGGAGATGGAATTAATATTTCCACCTGTACATAAAAAACCAAGATTATTTGCGCCACTTCTGCGGATAATAATTGTTCCGCCTGTTTGTGTAAACTGCGAACCGGTCACATCCATCATAAACGGCGCATTTGTAGTAGATGTTGAACCAATTGTATTCAGCACTACTGTTCCGGCGGTAATTGTAAATCTGGTAAGCGTTGCAGCATCCTGTCGGTCTAGTCTGCCTGCAATATTTACAGTTCCTCCGTTCATTACAAACAATCCGCCATCAGAAATGAGCGAATTATTAGCAGCATTTCCAATATTCATTGTGCCAGTCGTCACCAAAAGTTTGCCTGTCAGGTTGATATTGCCACCTGTTGTATTTACAGTGGCAGTGGCGCTGTTTAGCCAAAGCTGGCTGGTTGCAGGAATGGTTGATGTTGCATTATACGGTGTAACGATAACTGCACCGGTAGTAGAAATTTTAAAAGTTCCATTGACTAAATTCAGGAAACCTGCTGCAGGAGTAAATGTGGAGGTTGTAACTTCCACAATGCGCGAGCTGTTTTCTCCTTTATCAACTGTAATTAAATTATACTGGTTCGTTGTTCCTGTACCATTCAGTTGCTGTAAAGAGAAGTCATGCAAAAAAGTAACATTACAAAAACTGTTCAGATCAGGCGAAAAGTTTACAATGCCGTTATTTGTAATATTTCCATACACATTTACCTGGTGTGTTGTGTTCGAGCCCGTATTAGCGCGGAATGTTCCGTTTACTCCCACTGTTGTTGCGCCGTAAATAGTCACTGACCTTACAGTATTATTACTTCCTACCTGCAATACAGAAGCAGCGCCTCCCTGGTTGATTGTAAGGTTATGGCATAATGCATTAACGTTTACAGTTACCGTGTGCCCGTTTGCAATAACAACATTATCAAATTGCCCCGGCACGGCTCCGATGTTCCATGTTCCTGCAGTTCCCCAATTACCTGAGCCCACCGAAATATAAGTAGTTCCCGGTAAAGTTATTTGGGTACCGCTCAACGGATTGCTCAAACATCCTTCAGTCACTGCATGAACACGCCAGTAATAAGTTGTATTCGCATACAAACCGGTAATTGTTGCTGATGTCGCGTTTGCCGCGGTTTGAGTAATGAATTCAAAATTGACATTATCAGTAGAAACATACACAACATAACCAACTTCATTCGTTGCCCAATTCGCAAAATTCAACGTCATCTGCGAAGTCTGAACACCGGTAAATGTCAATGCACCCGGGGGATTTGCAGGAACAGGAGGCGTAAATGACAGCTGCGAATTAGTGGCAGGTAATGCTCCTAAATTATTCAGAGCTCCATTGGTGAAAGTCGCAGTATTAGCAGCCTGCTGGCATTTTAATTCTGCGACCAGGGGAATAAAACTGATTACCGGACCATTTATTCCGCAGGTGTAGGAAAAATTTGCGGTCCCCGGCGTCATTGTTCCGTAACGGTATTCAATCCGCCCGGTTGTTTCATAGATCTTAACCTGGAAATTTAAATCTGGAGTTGTATTTTGATACACCGCCATATTGTACCATTCAATTGTAAGGTTTCGATTGGGCGCTGTACCGGAAAGGAGGGTACGGATACTGTTTCCAAGCGGATTATTTGCGCCCTGTGTTGTAATATCATCATAGATCGGCGCAAGACTCAGAACCGTTCCGCCAATCCCGGAAAATCGTGTATTGGAATACCCGTAAGGGCCTGTTGTCGGACCTCCATTGGCAGTGCTGGTTGAAAAATCTATAAATCCATTTGTAGAAATGCTCAGCTCCGTATAACGAACGCCGTCATACCAAAAATCAAAACCGATCTCGACAGGATTTGAGCGATTATCGTCGTTGATGAAAGCGCCTGTATTTCTCCAGCTGTTGCATGGAGTGCCCGTAGAAAAGATAGAAGAATAAGCAACAGCAGTAGTCCTTGTCACCGCATAATTTGCTATGCTCTGGGCGTTTGCAGATGAAAAGCAAAAGATCAAGCAAAGAAACAACAGTAATTGGGATACCGCTAACTTCTTCATTAAGGGTTTATTCAGGGCTATTATGATGATAAATTTAAATAATTAACGGGTTAGGAGCGGCTTTTTCGACCATTCCCATTTTTTGACTTACAAGACATCTGTTTTCTACAGTTATTTTTAAAACCGGTGAAATTTTCAGCAAGGTAAACCAGCTTCATAATCCGGGTTACGATGATGGATAACTGGCTGATAAACTAAATTCTTGATGGCCATCCCATAAAACGTAAATTGTATTGATAAGGTTATAGCCTCTGACGATTGAAATCAATGAATGGTCGAAATTATCCGGTATGTTTCTGCCCCGGGATCTTTGCGGTCAAACCTCCGATCGCCATCTTCAATTGTTGGTCAAAATCCAACACTTGCTAAAAAACATCCTACAGCATGTGTTCCCGTCTCCCGTAATACAATAGCTTCGTGGTACCAAATCTAAAAACATGTCCAAACGCGTTATCCTGGTCCTTGCAACAATCGTTGTTCTTACAATGATTGCAATTCCTTTTATTGCCACCCGCAGCAATTCTGCCGTTCAGCTTACAAAAGTAGATCCTGCATTCAGCGCCTATGTTTCGGCCTTTACTTCCGGAACTATTTCAAATGAATCGTATATCCGTGTCAGCCTTGCCGCTGATTATACCGGTCCGATCATCCTTGATAAGCCAATCGAAGAAGCCTATTTTTCTTTTGATCCTGCTATTGAAGGAAAAACATACTGGCTCGACAGCCGCACGGTGGAATTCAGGCCTGCTAAACGCCTGAATTCAGACCAGGTTTTTAATGCAGAATTTCAGCTCGGAAAATTAATTCCGGATCTCACTTCTGAATTAGCAGTAATGAAATTCGGTTTCCGCACAATGAAACAGGGTGTAACCGTTTCAGTTGACAAGATGCGCACGACCGATAAAAAGACAATGCGTCGCCAGGAATTACGCGGAACATTATTAACCGCCGATGCTGCTGATCCGAAGCTGGTAGAGCAATTGCTTGCAGTAACACAGGATAAGAAAAACCTCAAAATTAAATGGACACATGAAGGAGATAATGTAACGCATACGTTTACCGTAGACAGCATTACGCGCCGTGATAAAGAAGGTGCGATTGAGCTGGCGTGGGACGGTGAAGAATTGGGTGTTGATATTAAGAAATCTGAAAAAATAATTATTCCGTCGCTGAAAGATTTTAAAGTAACGGATGTCCGCGTAATGCAGGGACAGGAACAATGTATCATCGTTGAGTTTTCTGATCCGATCGCGGAAAAACAAAACCTGGATGGATTGATCACATTAAAAGGTGTGGATGGCGGATTACGATTTACTGTAGAGGATAACGATATTAAAGTTTACCCGGGAAATACATTGACAGGCAAATACGCCATAACTGTTTCACAGGGAATAAAAAATCTTGTTGGTTTTCCTTTGCCGAATACATTTACCCAAACACTTTCCTTCGAAGAGCTCAAGCCTCAGGTTAAGCTTATCGGCAAAGGAGTTATTCTTCCGAACAGCGGCAAAGGATTATTATTCCCATTCGAAGCTGTCGGATTAAAATCGGTTGATGTAAAGATCATTCGGATTTATGAAAATAATATTCCGCAATTCCTCCAGGTTAATTCGCTGAGTGGTGGAAGTGAATTATATCGCGTCGGAAAAGTGGTGCTTAAGAAAAAGATCGATCTCAATATCAAAAGCAAATCCGATTACGGACGCTGGTGTAATTATTCGCTTGATATGGCCGACCTGATCAAAACAGAGCCTGGCGCTATTTACAGGGTTTCGATCAGCTTCAATAAAAATTATGTTGTTTATTCTTGTGTTTCGGATTCAACAAACACAGAAGAAACACAAGCAGCACCTGAACCTGTCGAACAGGATCTTGAAGATGATTATGGCAATGTGGGCAGCTACGGTTATTACGGCGGCGATTATTATGATGATGGCGATTATTACTGGTATGGTGATGGTAATAATACTGACCCTTGTGACAATTCATATTATTATGGAAAATCAGTCACCAGCAATATCATCGCGTCCGATCTTGGATTGCTTGCAAAACGTGGGAATGATGGTGGAATGCTTTTCGCTGTCAATGATCTTCTTTCTACTGTTCCTGTTAGTGGTGCTGAACTTTTAGTTTATGATTTCCAGCACAAGCTGCTTGCAACAACAAAAACAGGAACTGATGGCTTTGCGAAAATTGCTTTACCGAAAAAGAAACCATTTTTATTGGTTGCTAAAAACGGAGATCAGCGTGGTTACCTCAAGCTTGATGATGGGTCTTCGCTTTCTGTAAGCGCATTCGATGTTTCCGGCGCAAGCGTACAAAGAGGATTAAAAGGATTTATCTATGGCGAACGCGGCGTTTGGCGTCCGGGTGATACACTTTTCCTGAACTTTATTTTAGAAGATAAACAACGACTTCTTCCAGCCACACATCCTGTCACATTCGAATTGACAAACGCCCGCGGACAATTAGTAAGCAGGGTTATCAAATCGCAATCGTTGAATGGCTTTTATAATTTCACTACGGTTACAGATCCGGATGCGCCGACAGGAACATGGTCTTGCAGGGTGAAAGTGGGCGGTGCTACATTCACAAAAGATCTGAAAGTAGAAACCGTAATGCCGAACCGTTTGAAAATACTTTTAGATGTTGGAAAATCAACTGCACTTTCAAATGGTCCTGATCAAAAAGTAAAAATAGAATCGCGCTGGTTGCATGGTGCGATCGCAAAAAATCTGAAGACACAGGTTGATGTTAGTTTGTATCAAACAAAAACAACATTCAAAGGATATGAAAGTTATCTCTTCGATGATATCGCAACCAATTTCAATACAGAGAACAAAACCATTTTCGATGGGCGTTTGGATGAAACCGGCCGTGCTGAATTTTCTCCGGAGCTGAATGCAACGGATGCTCCGGGAATGTTGCGCGCATCGTTTAATACAAGAGTGTTTGAAGAAGGCGGCGCATTCAGCAGCGATCGTTTCACTGTTAATTTTTCACCTTACGATTCATACGTTGGAATTCTTATTCCGAAAGGTGATGGCTGGGGCGGAATGCTGCAAACAGGAAAAGACTGGGGCGTACGTGTTGCCTCTGTAGATAAGAACGGAAAACCTGTTTCCCGTGGTAAAGTAAATGTCAAGATTTATAAAGTAGACTGGCGTTGGTGGTGGAGCGATGATTATGATAATCTCGCACGTTATGTAAGCAGCGAATATTACAGTCCGTATCTCGAACAAACGATTGAAACAAAAAATGGATTCGGAAAATTCAATCTCAATGTAGCGAATGAAGATTACGGCCGTTATTTAATCCGCGTAACAGATGAAGAAAGCGGGCATTCTACTTCTACGCTTGCGTGGATGGACTGGCCGTACTGGGAAGGAACAGGCGCAAATGAAATGGACATTGCAAGCTTGCTCCAATTCACATCGGACAAAACAAAATATAATGTTGGTGAATCAATGACGCTTACTATTCCTTCACCGGGACATGGACGCGCGCTCATCAGCATTGAAAACGGATCGAAAGTGATTAACGCTTTCTGGGCTTCGACAGAACAAAAAGGTAACATCACTTACACGCTTCCGGTCACAGCGGAAATGGCACCGAATATTTATGTAAACGTCACATTGATCCAGCCACATGCACAAACAATCAACGATGCGCCGATAAGAATGTATGGCGTCATTCCAATTGAAGTAGAGGATCCTGCTACACACTTAAATCCGCAGCTCCTTACTGCTGCAGTTTGGAAACCGGAAGAAATGGCAAGTGTAACTGTTTCTGAAAAAGATGGAAAAGCAATGACCTACACACTTGCTGTTGTAGATGAAGGTTTGCTTGATCTCACACGTTTCAAAACTCCTGATCCATGGAATAATTTTTATTCGCGTGAAGCGCTTGGTGTAAAAACCTGGGACATGTACGATATGGTGATCGGCGCTTACGGTGCAGAAATGGAACGTGTGCTTGGAATTGGTGGTGATGGTGAAAATGGAAATAACGGAGGACAAAAAGCAAATCGTTTTAAGCCGATGGTAAAATTCATGGGACCATTCGAATTAAAACCGGGCGAAAAACAAACGCAGAAATTTATGATGCCGCAATACGTTGGTTCTGTCCGCGTAATGGTGATCACAGGAATGAATACCGCTTATGGCAGTGCAGAAAAAACTGTGCCGGTAAGAAAACCACTGATGATCCTTGCAACTTTACCACGTGTAGTCGGACCGGGAGAAACTGTTGAGCTTCCTGTTGATGTTTTTGCAATGGAGAAAAAAGTAAAAAATGTTACCGTAACAGTCACACCGAATAATTTATTTTCTCTTGAAGACGGCGCCACAAAAACAACCACTTTCAAAGATATCGGTGATAATGTAGTTACGTTCCGTTTGAAAGTCGGAGATGCTTCCGGCCTGGGAAGTGTGAAAGTTGTTGCGATGGGCGGTGGAGAACGCGCAGAATACACCATCGAGCTGGATGTGCGCAATCCGAATACAGTTCACACCGATGGATATGAAGTGGTGCTCGACCCGGGAAAAAGCTGGACGTCCGACTATACGCCGATTGGTGTGAATGGAACGAATGCAGGAACGCTTGAGTTCAGCACCGTGCCGCCATTGAATTTAGGTCAGCGATTGAAATACCTCATCTCGTATCCGCACGGATGTGTCGAACAAACAACTTCTGCAGTATTCTCACAGCTTTATCTTGGCGATTTGATGAAGGTAAGCGAGGATAAGAAAAAAGAAATGGACAGAAATATCCGCGCAGGAATTAACAGGCTGAAAAATTTCCAGACTTCATCAGGCGGACTAGCTTACTGGCCGGGAGAAAGCACTCCGAGCGAATGGGGAAGCAATTACGCCGGACATTTTTTACTTGAAGCGGAAACAAAAGGTTTTGCGCTTCCCGCAGGATTAATTGAAAACTGGAAAAAATTCCAGAAAGAGCGTGCGTTGAATTGGACAGCACGTTACGATACGTATTATTATTACAATGATGATCTGATGCAGGCGTATCGTTTGTATACACTCGCGCTGGCAAAAGCGCCGGAGCTTGGTGCAATGAACAGGCTGCGTGAATTAAAAACGCTTAGTACTGCGGCGAAATGGAGACTTGCAGCAGCGTATCAATTAGCAGGACAAGGTGAGACCGCAAAAAAGATTGTTGCCGGACTTACTACAACAGTTCCTGCTTACGTTGAGCTTTCATACAGCTACGGAAATAATTACCGCGACGAAGCAATGATCCTTGAAACAATGAGTCTCATGGGTAATGCGATGCGTGTGAAAGCAGCTCCTCTTGCGAAACAAATTTCAGAAACATTGAACAAATCGAATTGGCTGAGCACACAAACTACGGCTTATAGTCTTATCGCGTTGTGTCAATACTCAGGCGCAGATAAAACTTCCGGTGGAATAGATTGTGATTATACCGTGAATAAAATTTCAGGAAAGATCAATGGCAAAGAACCACTTTCTTCCGTTGATATGAAGATCACAAATACAAAACCCGGTAAGGTAACTGTGAAAAATAATGGCACAAATACGTTGTTCGTACGAATGGTACTCGAAGGTGTTCCTGCAGCCGGAAAAGAAGAAGATTCCGAAAGCGAGTTGGGCATGACGGTACAATTCCTCACTATGAACGGAAGCGTGCTTGATCCGGCGAAGATCGAACAGGGAACAGATTTCCTTGCAACGGTTACCATTTACAACCCGGGAGTGCGCGGCGATTATCAGGAGATGGCGCTCATACAGATCTTCCCTTCGGGTTGGGAAATCCGTAATGAAAGAATGGAAGAAGGTCCTTCACAAACCGCAAATTCGTCTTTCGATTACCAGGATATCCGTGATGACCGTGTGTATACTTATTTCGACATTCCACGTAAAGGTTCTAGAACATACACGGTACAATTGAATGCAACGTATGCAGGACATTTTTATCTGCCTGCTTTCTATTGTGAAGCGATGTATGATCACACGATCAATGCGCGAAAGGCGGGCAAGTGGGTGGATGTTGTGAAGGCGGATGCTAATGCTTTGTAGAATTCGAAAATTCGAGATTCGAAAATTCAAAAAAAATTCAAAAAAACTCTCCTGGTAGCGGGGGAGTTTTTTTTTATTTAAGCCGATACAAACGTTTACAAACGACTATATCCGCTTATTACCGACTATTCGAAAAGCTGTAGGCTACGTTTGCGCGAAATAGCAAACAGGTACAGTCATGACAAAAAACAACACAATTACAGTTGAGAATTTTAAAATCGTCCTTTATTCAAAACACGAGGAAGAATTTATTTCACTTACGGATATGGCCCGATACAGGGACAAGGAAAGAACCAATTACATTATCCAAAACTGGCTTAGAACCAGGAATGCAATAGACTTTTGCGGCCTATGGGAACAGTTGAATAATCCCGGTTTTAAACGCATCGAATTCGATGCGTTTAAAAATGAATCAGGAGGAAACAGCTTTTCTCTCACTCCGCAAAAATGGATTGACGCTACCAATGCCACAGGAATAATTTCAAAATCAGGGAGATATGGCGGCACTTTTGCTCACAAGGATATTGCTTTTGAATTTGCCTCATGGATTAGCCCGGAATTTAAATTGTATTTGATCACTGAATTTCAACGTCTCAAGAAAGAGGAGAGTAACAATTTAAATTTAGAATGGAACCTTCACCGGACACTAGCGAAGATCAATTACCATATTCACACCGACGCCATCAAAGAAAAGCTGATTCCCAAAGAGCTCAGCAAGTCAGAAATTGGTCTCATTTATGCCAGCGAAGCCGATCTGTTGAATATGGCCATCTTCGGTAAAACCGCAAACCAATATCGTGATGAATTTCCTGGCCAGGAAAAGCACATTCGTGATGATGCTACGATAGAACAATTGGTGGTGCTTTCCAATTTAGAAAGTCTGAATTCTGTTTTGATCCTTCAAGGAATGAAACAGACTGAACGTTTGACCCAATTAAATGGAATTGCTATTGTACAAATGAAATCATTATTGAGTAGAAAAGAGATTATAAAATTGAAATGAAAATCATTATTTAAAATAATTCCAGAATATAAGTGGCATGACAAAGAACAAAACAATAACCGTAAAAGGAACAGCTATCTCAATAATGCAAAAAGGAAAAGATGATTTCATTTCCTTAACAGATATGGTAAAAGGATTTGAAAACGGCTTTGTATTAATGGAGAAATGGCTGCGGAATAAAAACACGATCGAATTCATTGGAATTTGGGAGCAAATGAACAATCCGGGTTTTAATTCCCCCGAATTCGGGGTAATTAAAAATGAGGCGGGTTTAAACCGGTTTACCCTATCAGCAAAAAAGTGGATTGAAAAGACGAATGCAATTGGCTTAATGGCTAAAGCAGGCCGTTACGGCAGCGGAACCTACGCACACAAAGACATTGCTTTTGAATTTGGTTCCTGGCTTAGCCCGGAGTTTAAACTTTACCTGATCAAAGAATTCCAACGGCTTAAAGAAGAAGAAAATCATCGTCTCGAACAGGAATGGAACCTCCACCGGACGTTAGCAAAGATCAATTACCACATTCACACTGATGCGATTAAAGAAAAGCTGATTCCAAAAGAGCTCAGCAAAGCAGAAATCGGGCTCATTTATGCAAATGAATCCGACCTGTTGAATATGGCTTTATTCGGCATGACTTCAGGACAATGGAAAAAAGAAAATCCGGGAACAAAACTCACACTTCGCGATGAAGCATCCATTGAACAGTTAGTTGTGCTGTCTAACATGGAAAGTATCAACGCATTGCTAATTCACCAGGGAATAATGCAGAGCGAACGATTAAAACAATTAAACTGCACTGCTATTATTCAAATGAAATCTCTTATAGGAAGAAAGGAACTTTTAAAGTTGAAATAAAATAATACGAAAATGAAGCTACAGGGGCGGTATAGAAAACTTTATTACTTATTAAATTTTACCTAACTTTAAGCATGGCTTTTTCGCCATATCTCCCCCTTGATTTTATGGATTAAAAAGTGGAGTCCAGAACCCACTGAAAAACAACGGGAGCGTGTGTCAAATAATTTACTTATGAAAAAATTAATCCTTATGCTGATCCCGGTATTTATCGGGACTGCTTTTATTTCCTCCGACCTGAATGCACAATTTACCGATACAAAAGAGTCCGCTTTTTTAGGAGCACAAAACCTGCTTAATAATGCAGTTGCACGGAAATACGTCACAGGCGATGGCGTTTATCATAACATTGTCAAAGTTTCATTTACAGAAAGTGCGATCCTGGTGACTGAGCGAATCAGAGAACCGCATCAAAAAAGATTCGGCAGTCCGCTCGAAAACAGCTATTACAAAATTCCGTGGAGCGACATGGGAATTTTTGAATTTATCGTGTCGTCCGGGCATCCTGATCTGCTTGAGTTGAAGATCCATTTTACAAGCGACCTGAGCTATAAGCACGGCAGCGATACTGAAGTGATCACCAAAACAATTACGTTAATGGTTTTGGCAAAAGACAAAGATCAAATGGATAAGTTTATAAAATCGATCCAGCATTTTTGTACCAAGCCATAACAATTACAGAATAAAAATTTACAAAAAGCTCTCCCGGAAACAGGGGAGTTTTTTTTGAAATTAAGTAACCGGCTTTTGATAAGAAACAAACGAGATGGAAGAGCAAGGTAAAAAAGCATTAATCGCCGCGATCATTTCTCATGATGCCGGAACTGTAAAATATTATTTAGAATCAGGAGAAGACCCTAACCAGGTCTTTCCCGCAATCGCCGGTGCAGATCATTCAATTCACCAACCCGCTACTCCACTTACTTTAGTCGTATCCTGCCTTTCAAATTCGCTGCTTGAAGAATTTGACATCAAAGAATTCGCAGCAATCGCTAAACTCCTCATAGAATACGGCGCAGATCCGAAACCGGCTATGGAGCTAGCGGAAATGCGACACGGAAAATACAACGCCGAGTCAGAAAGCTCATTGATGCAAGTGTGGCGTGTTATTGCGAATGTGAAATAAGCAGTGATTGGTCCGCGGAGCTATATCTTAATATTAGCTATCTTGAATTCTAAAGAACCAAACAATTTAAAAATGATAATCAAAAAAGGTTCCCGGATTGCATTTGCATTTCTGACATTCCCTGCACTGTTACTTCCTCTTGTCTCGTCAACATTCACCTCTCCTTTTTTTCGGAGATGGGAAAAGATGAATTGATTTAAATAATCTCCCCCAAATAAATGACACGAAGAAAAAAGGCAGGTCTTATCATCATAGCAATCATCCTGCTGGGATTAATTCTTCCACAAAAATTTTCAATGCCGGTCGATGGCGCAACAAAAACAAGCTACAACGCCAAATCATTCTGGTATTATCCATGGGGAAAATCAGGAACGCATAAAGGTGTGGACATATTCGCTAAAGAAGGCACCAATATTAATTCAGCTGTCAGCGGGCTTGTCATCTACACAGGAGAACTGGGAATGGGTGGAAATGTTGTCGTTGTTTTAGGTCCCAAATGGCGGATACATTATTACGCACATTTAAAAGAAATTAAAACTTCCACATTTTCATGGGCAAGTCGTGAGGAACTCATAGGCACAGTTGGCACAAGTGGAAATGCAAAAGGAAAACCACCGCATTTACATTATTCCATTGCCACGCTCCTTCCCTACTTCTGGCGAATTGATTCAGATCAACAGGGTTGGAAAAAAATGTTTTATTTGAACCCGACTGATTATTTATAATCCCCAAAATAATAATTAATGAAAAAAACCCTGCTCATATTAATTTCCACATTTTCTTTTTGCGCACTTTTTTCACAAGGCACGTGGACGCAAAAGGCGAATTGTCCTTTACCCGGACACTATAGTTGTCCCGGCTTTTCATTGAGTGGCAAAGGATATATTGCCAACGGAAATGCTCCCGATAATTTTGCCGAATATGATCCTGCAAATAATTCATGGCAGCTGAAAGCGGATTTTCCCGATTCTGCTGAAGGTTTCGCTTTTACCATTGGTAACAAAGGATACATCGGTGAATTTTATTCCTCTAATGAATTTTGGGAATACGACCAGGCTACTGATAGCTGGGTGCAGAAAGCAAATTTTCCCGGACCGCTGAGACGTATTGACGTTCGATTTGCAATTGGAACGAAAGGATATGTTGCAACTGGCATTTGTCCTACAGCTTATTTGAATGATGTTTGGGAATGGGATCAACTTACAAATACCTGGACGCAGAAAGCAAATTTTTCTGGCTCGGGACGCGTTGCCTCTATTGGTTTTTCCATTGGCGACAAAGGTTTTATAGCAACCGGCCTTTCTCTTACAGATTATTGCCGCGATCTATGGCAATACGATCAGTCAACAGATACATGGACTCAAAAAGCAAATTTCGGAGGTACTAAAAGAAGTGAAGCGACTGCATTCGTAATCGGAAGCTGTGCCTATGTTGGTACCGGTACTACTAGTGTCGGAACAGGAAGTGTATCGGACTTTTGGAAGTATGATGTTTGGGCGAATACCTGGACGCCTGTTTCGAATTTTGCCGGAAACCTGAGAGAGCTCGCAACAGCATTTTCAATCGATTGTAAAGGTTATGTCGGAATGGGATGGATAAATGATTACGTTTCTTCCTACCAGAATGATCTTTGGGAATACACACCTGATACCTGTGATCTTTCAGGTATCAACGAAAATAATTCCGCGCTGTCAGCAACATTTTTTCCATCACCATTTTCTTTTGAAACAACACTAAGCACGAATACTGCTTTGAAAAACGCAACCTTGCTTTTTTATAATACCAATGGGCAGCTCGTAAAACAACTTCCGGATATTTCAGGCAAGACCGTGTTGATCAAAAAAGAAAATTTACCGGCCGGAGTTTATCTTGTCAAAATAATGCAGGACAACAAAATTATTTACACTGGCAAGTTTGCTGTTTTGGATTAATAGAAAGATAAATACAATCATGGAATTGAAAGAACCAAAAACATTTTACGCAAAAACAAGAAATCACTGGCGTAAATGGCTGGAGAAAAATCATGCAAAAGAAAAAACCATTTGGCTGATCATCTATCGCAAAGGAAGTAAAACCGTGAGTGTGAATTACGAAGAAGCCGTTGAAGAAGCATTATGTTTTGGCTGGATTGACAGCAAAGCAATTAAACATGATGATGAAAGTCATTTACAATCCTTCGCACCGCGTAAACCGAAAAGCAACTGGAGCAAACCTAACCGTGAGCGCGTAGCAAAAATGATCAAAGCAGGTTTGATGACACCGGCCGGACAAGTCACGGTTGATCTTGCAAAAAAAACCGGCACCTGGACAGCGCTGGAAAAAGTGGAAAGCATGGAAATTCCATCCGAGCTCCAAAAGCTGTTTGATAAAAATAAAACGGCGCACAAGAATTTCCTTGCCTTTCCTCCTTCTTCAAAAAAAATGATCCTCGAATGGATCATGACTGCTAAAAAGCCGGAAACGAGAAAGTT
The DNA here is from genome assembly GCA_031412295.1 of Bacteroidota bacterium. GTDB lineage: Bacteria > Bacteroidota > Bacteroidia > Palsa-965 > Palsa-965. The sequence continues at coordinate 36,637 of JANOCU010000027.1, read as the reverse complement.
GCGAACAGAAAATACAGTGGAACTCGCAGCTAAAAACATCCGCGCGCACCATCCCGCAAAGTAAAACCTGCTTATTTACTTTAAGAAAAAAAAATTAATTCAGGCAAATTCAGGTCGTTGCGAAACCTCCATGCAGAAATCTCGTTTAACAATTTAATAACACCGGTAGTATCGTTGCGCAAGCTCCTCCGGCGCTTCAATCCTATCATTGCAATTAACCCACTAACCCACGCACAACGATCATGCACAACCCGGGCACGACCAGGCTTCCTGTATTCATTTTTTTTCCGTTATTACTCTTACTCAGCTGCCAGCAAAACGCAAATAGGACGAATCTTTCCTTAAATGCAGCGGATCCATCTCAAACGAGTGTAAATACGCTGGAAATGCCGGAAGCGTATATTGATACAATCTTCCCGATGCAGATCAATAATCAAGGTTATCAATTGATTCTATCGCATGAATCCTTTTCAGCACTTCATAAAGGTGATGTAACAACTACCGTCCGCATTGTTGAAAATGCAAGTCATGATACTTTATACTCCAATACATTTGAATTCAACACGGCCGGAATAATAAGAAACCCTGCGCCGGACTGTTATTGGCTGTCGCTGCTGAATTCTGGCGGCGGCTCTTCTTATTCGGCCACACTTTTTAATATAAAGCTCCAACCTGAAATCGTGCTTCAGCCAATCTTAAAATTCGGTGAACTCTCTTTTATCCAGGGAAATACCACCGGAACCGAATTGCTTGTTTTTGAAGGAATCTGGAACACAAACGGCGGCTTTGAAAGCAAAAACTTCGAATCGCATTTTTCGGAACATCAGCAAATGGTCGCTGTTTACAAAATTGAAGAAGATACAGTTACCTTTAAAGAATTAGGCCTCACAAAACAAAAGCACGATTTTCACCACAACAATGAAGCGATTATTGAATTCGTAAAAAAAGAGCCCGCACTTGCGAAAGAGATCGATTGGTCGGAATATGAAATGTAAAAATGAAAAGCATTACACAATAAATTAAATGAATCCGGCACAACCTGAAAATACAATACCTGATTTTAAATATGATTTGTTTTTTGAAATTTCACCCGACTTATTATGCATAGCGGGATTTGACGGGTACTTTAAAAAAGTAAATGCCGCTGTTTCAAGGTTGCTGGGCTATTCGATGAAAGAATTATACGCCAGCCCAATCAATGATTTTATTTTCCCGGACGACAAAGAAATTACTTCGAAATTCAGGGAAGAGCTCACAAGATCAAAACCTCTTTTAAATTTCGAAAACAGGTATGTCACAAAAAGTGGCGAAATTGTCTGGCTCTCCTGGACCTCCTTTCCCGTGGAAGCAGATCGCCTGATCTTTGCAATCGCCAAAAACGTGACGCACAAAAAACGGCAGGAAGAAGAACGAAATTTATTGCTTACCGATCTCACAAGAGTAAACAACGATCTGAAGCAGCTAACCTATACCACATCACACGATCTGCGCTCGCCGGTAAATAACCTGCTTTCGCTTTTCAGCATGCTCGACGTTTCAAAAATCAGCGATAAGGATACACTTGAATTAATCGCCATTTTAAAATTAGCGGGCGACAAATTGAAGAATACGCTGAATAATTATGTCGATGTGCTCAGCGAAAAACATAAAGTGCATGCAAATTTTGAAGAAGTGGGAATGACAGCCACGCTTGAAAATGTTTTGCAATCGATCAGCTCGTTAATTCAAATTTCAAACACCACAATTAATTTTGACTTTTCTGCAAATGATAAAATCAATTTTAATAAGTCGCATCTCGAAAGTGTGTTCCTGAATTTAATTACCAATTCAATCAAATACACAAGGCCCGGCGTTGCTCCCGTTATTTCCATTTATTCCGAAAAGGCTGATCGAACAATCAGGCTGATCATTTCCGATAACGGTATGGGGTTCGACATGGAAAAAGTAAAGGACAAAATATTTTCCCTTCATCAGAAATTCCACAATCACGTCGATAGCAAAGGCATCGGACTTTACCTGGTTTACAGTCACGTAACCAGCTTAGGCGGACAAATTGATGTAGAAAGTAAAATTAACGAGGGAACTAAATTCACTATTTCGTTCCATTCCCTCTAAAATCAAAACAAAACAGCTTTTCACTTATCACTGATTCCTAACACACTAAGCACATCGCAGCATGGGGCAATGTAAATATTATTTTAATTATACTCTAGTTTTTGTGAAACTGCTTTTGATTTACAACGTATAATTCTTTACCGGAACACTTCTTGTTTCTTCGTTTCGCTTTAGCTCCTCGATCACCGCGTACATTATGGTGCGTACAGTTCTCTCCTGTTTTACTTAAAACATAAAATCATGGACTTACTAAAACTATTCTTATCCGTCATCGGCATTTTCATTGCCTTCATGTTTTCGATTGCAGGAATAGTATTTTTCCTGGCGAAAATTGTTCAGAATATCAAACGTAATCCCGGAATGATCAACCGTCACTATTAATCAGTGATTGTTCCTTCACTATCTTCTGATTCATCTTCCTCACCCGGAAAAAATTCTTCCTCACCAACATCATCCTTGTCCGCATCATCTTCGCGTGCAAAAAACAGGGCGTCTCCGGATTCGGATTCGCCCGAATTTTTTTCTACACTTTTCTGATTCTTTTTGATCAGCGAAATTTTCAGCTTGCGTTTGTATTCATCCTGCAGCCACTTCACATAACTTTCAGATGATTTGCTGATGCAACGCGAATACACACGCACGCGGTAATCAATTTCTTCCTTCAGCAATTCAGCAAGCTCTAATGCTGCATCAATGCCTTCGCTGTTCTCCATGCAAATCGTCACATGCTGATCAATCGATTTCTCAATCACCATTTTTGAACGTTCGCCATTATTTTTTGCCGTGATATATTCTTCCTTCGTATCAAAATCAACTGTCGAAGACCTACCGAATTTCTCACGCAATTCATCCGGCATCACATATTTGTAGCTATGCTCAATCTCCTCATCACTGCGAATCGTTGACAAATAAGATTCAGGCGAACGGAAAATGCTTGCCCAGTCAATCGGCGCATCCCAAAGTCCGAAACGATTTAAATTATTACCAAGATCGATCACGGTAAATTCACGCTTATCTTTAAACACACGTGAACCACGACCGATCATCTGGAAATAAAGTGTGAGCGATTTTGTTGCACGATTTAAAATAATGCACTCCAGCGATGGCTCATCAAACCCGGTGGTAAGAATGCTCACCGAAGTAAGGATCGCATCCGGCTTTTCCCTGAACCATTGTAAAATATCTTTCCGCTCTTTTGCAGTATGTGTGTGATCAAGATGTTTGATATCAAAACCTGCTTCACGAAAAGTGGCATACACATAATGCGAAGTCGCAATACCGTTATTAAAGATCAGCGTTTTTTTACCAACGCCTTTTTCCCTGTACGCAGCAATCAATTTATCCTGCATCACATGATTATTATACAGGCGTTCCGAAGAGCTTACTGTATAATCGCCGCTTCGTCCTACTTTCAAAGAAGTAAGCCCGACGTGGTAATGATAGGTTGTTGCACGCGCTAAAAAACCACTTTCTATCAATGAAGAAATAGATTCACCCACGATCAGCTCATCGTATGTATCTCTCATCCTTATATTAATATTCGAGCTCAGCGGCGTAGCAGTAACACCAAGCACAACACCTTTCTCATAAAACCGCAGCAGCTTCACAAACGAATTATAATGCGCCTCATCCACAATCATCAAACCGATATTGTCGAGGTCAAGCATTTTATCGCGCAATCGGTTGTTCAGCGTTTCAACCATTGCCACAAAACACATGTAATCATTCGGCACAGGCATTTCTTTCACCGCGCTGTCAATCACCTTATTGTTTACGCCGAACTCATGCAGCATCTGCGCAGTTTGCCGGCATAGCTCAACGCGATGAGTAAGAATGAGCACTTTTTTTCCGGTCGCTTCAATATATCTGCGGGCAAGCTCCGAGAAAATAACTGTCTTTCCACCACCTGTCGGCAACTGGTAAAGCAAATTATACTTCGATGAATTAGCCGAGATCCGTTTGAAAATTTCTTCAATAGCATTACGCTGATAAGCATAGAGCTGCTTTTCATTATTGTACTCTGCTGCTTCAGGAAGCTCTGAACTATTCACCCGGTTGTAAATTTAAGAAGGCGCAAAGATACGTTGTAAATGCATGAAAAAATGATTCAAAAATGAGGTACCCCTGTGGATAAAACTCTTCATTACAAATTAAAATTCCTCCGAACCCACTGTATCTCTGAGCATTCCGCTATGGCATAATTTTCGGGATAATTTGTTTTTAAACATCCACTTTTATGGCTAAGATCAGAGATGAACGGGTCATCGAGTCTCTCGCAAAGTGTGTTGCAGATTGTCATCGCTGCATTCAGGCCTGCCTTGCCTCACCCGACCTTGACAGACTTGCCAGGTGTATCAAATTGAATATGGATTGTGCAGAAATGTGTGAGCTTACAGCACGTTTTATCGCAAGAGATTCCGAAAATACATTCCAGGTAAGAGATGAATGCGAAGAAATTTGTCTGTATTGCGCACAAGAATGCGAAAAGCATGCGTACATCGAACATTGCCGCATCTGTGCCGAAGCATGCCGCGAGTGTGCAAAAACATGCAGGGTGCTTTAACTATTTTTTAAAATAGTTTGGGTTGTATTAAAATAATCCGCCTTCTTCTACAGTTTTTTTTCTTCAAATTATCCGCCGACGTTTGGCCGTTAATGTTTTGAAGGATTTTTTCAGGAGCAGAAACATTTACATTTCAATTTTACATTTCTTCCGGCTATTCACTGCAAGTCCCCTGAAGGAGACATGAAGGATGTCCCTTCAGGGGGCTTTTCGTTGCTATCCGGGCTACTTCATACATTTCCTCAGTCAGTAACAACTCCGATTTTAATCCTATTTTCCAATTCCATTTCCTATTTCCTGATTTCTACTTTCCCATTTCCTAATTTCCAACCTCCCCAATTTCCTAATCCCCTAATTACCCATTTCCTAATCACCTAATTACCATTCACTTAATTCCCATTTCCTTAGCAGCACTACGCTGAATCTGTATCCCCATTTTTATATCTTTGCTTCACACCACTGCGGCATACTTATTGCCTCATGGGTGCATCGACCCTTCCCTATGAAACAATCCTACTTCCGGAATTCCCTGATTGTATTGATTTTTTTCGCGCCGGCTCTTGTCTGTGCACAGGGATTTGGTTTGCCTGCCGGATTTGAATTAAAAAAATTCGAGGCCAACCAGCTACAAGCCATGTATTTTTTACAATACGATAGCGCATGGCAGCGTGTAGCCTCGTCCTTCGCCATGAACACGGAGAAAGATGTGATCTGCTACCAGGACAAAAAAGGCTGGAAGGTTGTCGCCGGCACGGTCGATTCATCCGGTTTCAAAGAAGCAAGCTATTTTATTGTCGACCTCAAAAACCAGGTCACACTTTCCAAAAAGAAATTCGATACCATACAAGCTGCTTCTATGGGTCGCGCGCTTTTTAATGCAAACAAAGCATTGGCAAAGCTGAACATGAAAGTTTCCACCTGGAAAAAATTCGCCAAAGTCAACCTCGACCTAAGCATCACCATCTGGGCCTTTCCCGACGCCGACGCATCCGGAAATATCCTCTACGGCCCCGAATGCGCCTGGTACTATTCGCCCAACGGAAGAAATCTGGTAACGACCAAAATCGTAAATAAGCCGCCCGTTATAGCAGCCAAAACAGGAACCGTTTTAAATGTTTCCCTTCCCACAGAAAAAATGCCCACCATCGGCACCATCTGGCTTTCGCACCGCTGGAAACTCACCTACACCGAAATAAGCGTCACCTACAAAACCGGAACCAGCACGCTCATCTATAACGTCGCCGAAAAAACCTACGCCTGGGACCACGCCGCCAATTAAGGATCTGGTAATCTGGTAACTTGGTAATTTAACGCACGAAGGGCCTTCCCACTTGAAATCTGGTAATCTGGTAATCTGGTAACTGGGTAATTAACGCACGAAAGGCAATCGCACATCATATTTAAAAATTAAGGGCTGCAGAATAATTCTGCAGCCCTTAATTTTTCTATTTTTTTCAATTACCCAGTTACCAGATTACCAGATTACCAGATCCCTCGCAAGGAGATTTTCCTCTTGTCAGCAGAAGTGACTACAGCAGGTTCTTTATGATCTCTTCCACGCTTACGCCTTCCGCTTCGGCTTTGTAATTTCTTACAATGCGATGGCGAAGGATCGGAGCAGCTACGGCGCGTACGTCTTCGATGTCGGGAGAATATTTTCCGGTTACTACGGCGTGGCATTTTGCGCCCAGCACTAAGTATTGTGATGCACGCGGACCAGCGCCCCACGAGAGCAAACGATTTACATCAGGCGTTGCAGTCGCAGTATTAGGACGTGTTTTTGTTGCCAGCTTTACAGCGTATTCCAAAACATTATCAGCAACGGGAACACGGCGAACTAAATCCTGCAGGAAAATAATTTCTTCGGCGTCGAGCACTTTTTCAAGTTTTACGCTGCGATCGGAAGTTGTATTCTTTACCACCATCAACTCTTCCTCAAGCGATGGATAATCGAGCATAACGTTGAACATAAAACGATCCAACTGCGCTTCAGGCAATGGATATGTTCCCTCCTGCTCGATCGGGTTTTGTGTTGCTAAAACGAAAAATGGTTTTGCTAATTCATAACGTTTTCCTGCTGCGGTAACCGAACGTTCCTGCATCGCCTCAAGCAAAGCTGACTGTGTTTTCGGTGGCGTACGGTTGATCTCATCCGCAAGAATGATATTGGAGAAAAGAGCGCCTTTGATGAACTTAAACTGGCGCGTCTCATCGAGAATTTCTGTTCCGATAATATCAGACGGCATCAAATCGGGCGTAAACTGAATGCGGTTGTAGCTCAGGCCAAGCGATTGCGCAATGGTATTTACCAAAAGCGTTTTCGCAAGTCCGGGAACACCAACCAGCAAACAATGGCCATTGCTGAAAATAGAAATAAGCACATCTTTCACCACATCATCCTGCCCCACAATTATTTTCCCGATCTCAGCACGAAGCTTATTATGCTTTTCCCTGAAAAAATCTACTGCTTCTACGTCTGATTTAAAGTTCATATAGTACTGGTGATTAGTTTTTTGGTATTGAGTATTGTGTATTGAGTATTGAGACTGAAATTGATTGTTAGTGCTGTTATTTAGTATTCTTGAACTTAGTCTCATTACCCAATACTAAATACTCGATACTCATTCCGTCTAAATTACTCAATTACCCAATTTCCCGATTTTTTTAATTTCCCAATTTCTGTTATTTGACATACGCCAGCCAGGGATAATTAAAATTGTATTTTTTGTACGACTCATCCACGCGCACGTATGTAGTTGCGAGACGTTTCTTCACCCATTCATCAATAGCCGCATTTTGTTTTTCCTGCAGTGCCATATCCTGGATGAGCTGGTAATCGTCTTTCAGGTTTGCTCGGTGTGGCTCGGAGCGTGAACGAAGCAGCACAATACGGTAACCCGGTTTTCCATCGCGTGTCATGCAAGGCTGTGGCGCCGACATAGCACCCACTTTCATCTGGGTTACCATCAAAGGAAATTGCGGATCAGGATCGAGCTGGCCGAGCAGGTCAACATCAATGCGGGTGATGCCTGTTTCAGGATTCATAAAAAGTCCGCAGTTGTATTTTGTATCGTCGTCCATGGAGAATTTCGCTGCAGCTTTACAAAAGCTCATTGAATCTTTGCGAATCAATCCCTGGATAGAATCGAGCCTGATCTTGCAAGACCTGAGATCTTCCGGTGATGCAGGAACAGTTCTTAAAATGTGACGGATCGAAATCAATTCTCCTTTACGCGAAAGCAGCTGCACAAAATGGAAGCCGTAATCCGTTTCAAAAACTTCGGAGGTTTCGCCTTCTTTCAGGCTGTAGCATACGGCGTCAAACTCAGGTACAAAAGTCCCGCGGCGCACATCATCATAACCTCCGCAATTTGCTTTTGAGCCCGGATCTTCGGTGTAAATATTTACCGCATCGCAGAATTTCAATGTGCCTTTCAACACACGCTGGCGAATTTCTTCAAGACTTTGACGCGTATATTCTTTCAGCTCCGGATTCACAGGCGGCACAATTACAATTTGCCCGAGCTCTACCTCCGCATTGATATACGGAAGGCTGTCTTTTTTCTGGCGGTTGTAAAATGCTTTTACTTCCGAAGGAGAAACCGTGATATCGGAAGTAATAGCCGATTGCATTTTCTGCGCAAGCAATAATTCTTTCACCTGGTCATGCAGCTCGAATTTGAACGACTCAACTGTTTTGCCATAGAACGCTTCGAAATCTTTATCCGATTTAAACTGCGTCAGAAAATAACGCATCCTGCGATCTGTTTCGCCGGTGATCTCTGCTTCTGTTGCATCCAAACTATCATGGATCGCCTGGCTGACAAGCAATTTTTTGAACATCAGCTGATCGTACACCACACCGGTAACACTATCCGTGATCGGGATGCCGGCGGTTTTAAATTGTTCATACGCATTCTGAACTTCCGACTCTTTCACGATCTGCGTTCCAACTACACCAATGATCTTGTCGACAACCATTACGCCTTGCGCTTGTACCAATAACGGTGACAAGAATAGAACAGCTGCAACAAAAATTTTCTTTAAAGGATTCATGATTTTTTATTTACGGTAAATTTCAATGTCTTTATTTTCCATCGCCTCTTTGTAAAGGTCGGTATGCAATTGTTCGATCATTTCTCTTTTACGCTGGTTGAGAATGATGTTGCGGATATTTTCTTTTTCAAACGCCAGTGGTGAATGCGAATTTCTTGTCATCACACCTTTGATATTCACGAAATAAAAGCTGGAAGAATCGGCGAGCTCAACAAACTTATTATTCTGAAGAAATAATTCTTTGTTATACGTTTCAATCGGCACTTCTTTCAACAGGTCATCAAACAGCAGCCATACATTATCATCGAGAAAATAATTCTGTCCGAACTGTTTGCAATAGCTTTCCAGCTCTACACGATCCTGCGGCCGGTCTGACTGGATAAGATTTTTAAGCTTTGTAATATTCGGCGCTTTCTTATCTACACGTACGTAAACAACCTTCAGAATATTGTTCTTGAGCTCAAAATCATTCGGATGCTCATCATAATACTTTTTGATCATTTCGTCGGTAACAATTGTATCAAGCCGCTGGCGCACCAATTCCTTTTCGTAGGCATAGATGATGAGCGAGTTGCGGTAATCCTGCAATTGTTGCTCCACATTTTTCTGCTCACTGCCAAGATTTGTTTCGGCTTTATGCACGAGCAATTTATCCTTCACCCATGAATTGATAAAATTTTCGGCACGGCGGGCACTGTCATCAGGCGGAATCCCTGCCGGAATTACATTGCTGAGATCAGAAGCATACAATTTGTATTCAAACACGCGCGCCAATATTTTTCCTTTGTCAACCTGGTTTGGAGCATCTGCCTGCGGGGTACAGGAACCTGCCAAAAAGAGAACCAGCGTCCCCTTTAGGAAGACGCTGGCAAGCTTAAATCGTTGCCTGTCCGGGAAATTGCGGGTCCATCCGGCCATGCAGGAAAATTATTTTACTTGTTTAAGAACATCTCTGTTGATGACAACAGGATATTTTTTCTTCAGGCTTTCCACCCACTCTTTTTCGAGCTGGCTCTGGTAATCTGAAGTAATAACGCCACGTGCTTCCTGCAATGATTTCGGAGTAGGCGGAATAATAGTTGCTGTAGAAACGATCACAACGCGTCCGTCTTTTGCCTGGTCTGCAGAAACTCCTGCTTTCCAATTTGCATCAACCATTGCGTTCTCGCCTTTGTTCCAGGTTTTATGCTCAGCAGTTACATTCAGCTGTGAATCTTTGTTAAGCGTTGCAAGAATTGTTTTTTCATCTTTCCCCTGCTTCAGCATTTTGCGAAGCTTCTTTGCAGTTGCAGCGTCTTTGCAGGAATAAATCGTTGCATCAGCACGTTCAGCCCACATGTATTTGGTTTTGTTTCCGTCGTAATAGTTACGCAGACCTGTTGTGTCTTTCACTGCTTTAGACCAAACCTTTTTGTCCATAAGATCGAACAACAAAATTCCGTCGCGGTATTCCTGCATGAGGTTGCGGAAATCAGGATATTTCGATTCGAGCAAAGAATCTTCATAAGCAACACATGCTTCATCAACGAAATTCTTGTAGGCTTCTTCAACCAGTGTTTTTCCATCAGCTTTCGCGCGGCGTGTCTGGTGCATTTCGAGGTACACTGCAAAATCCTGCTGTGTGTAGCTGGTTGTTCCGATTGTAAACAACACTTTATTCATTCCCTTCATACGGATAGATGACCAGCGGCCCTGGTAATAGGTGCTGTCAACGAATTTGTACATTTCTGTTTTTGCAGAAGGAAATTCTACGAATTTATTTTCCGCTTTTACTTTTGCAATGAGGGAAGAACGCCCCTGCATAGCACGCTGATCACGACTGACACGGCTTTTTAAATCGTTTTTCATAGACTCGTAGCTTGCGATGCCGCGTTTGTCCATGCGTTTGATGATGTGCCAGCCCCAGGCAGTTTTGATCGGCTCTGTGTATTCACCGTTATTCGGTATTGCGAATGCGGCTTTCTCAAATGATTGTGGCATTTTGTAAAGACCGAACCATGGCAATTGTCCGCCGTTTGCAGCAGATGGTTTATCATCAGAAAAATTCTTTGCAAGTGTTGCGAAGTCTTCACCCGCTTTTACTTTGGCGAAGATCTCCTGCGCTTTTGCAGCGGCAGCAATAGAATCTGCCGGAATCATTCCGTCCGGCGCTTTGATCATGATGTGCGAAACAAGAATTTCTCCCATTGCAGGGCGGCGATCAATAACTTTTACTACGTGGTAACCGAAACGTGTGCGAATGGTGCTGCCAACTTTTCCTACCGGCGTATTGTAAACAGCAGTTTCAAACGGGTACACCATTGAAAAAGCAGTAAAATATCCAAGATCGCCTTTGTTTTGTCTTGCTGATTCGTCTTCTGAAGTCATTGAAGCTACTTCTTCAAACGGTGCCGGTTTGCCGCGGTATTTGCGTTCGAGCTGGCGAAGTGGATTTACAAAATTGTAAACCTTCATGGTATCAGAAGCCGGAGATGTTTTTGTGATCTTGAATTTCGTTTTCAGCTTTGCTTCGTAATCGCTGATCATTTTCGCATTCGCTTTGCCGGTGAGGAGTGACTGGATGATCGTTGCTTTTGCATATGCGATAACGGTATCAGAAGGAAGCGCATTTTCATCACAGCGGATCAGGACATGGCTTGCGCGCACATCATATTGCATGCGGTTATAAGCTTCCATGAGCAGGCTGTCGTTCACTTTTTTATCGGTGAGGTAAGGTTGCGCTACCTGGTGACGGTAACCTGCAAGCTCATTCTTAAAAGTGATTGAAGTATCGAGCTGCATATCTTCAGCTTCTTTCACTTTCATTTTAAAAGTGGTGAAGAGGTCGAGATAGTTTTCGAGCGCTGCCGGATCGTTAGCCTGGTCTTTATTATTTTTCTTGTAGACGTACATGAATTCGGAAAGATGAACTTTCGTATCACCGATGGTCATGAGAATAGGATCGTTTGCGTCGGTGGGCGTAGCTAGTGGAACTGCCGGTGTGGTTTTAACCTGGGCAAATGAAGTAGCTGCAAGCAGAAAAAGGGGAGCAAGCAGCAGAGCACTTTTTTTCATATGGTTTGGTATTGCGGATTTTTTTTAGAGCAGGTAAAAGTAAGGAAAAAAGGGACGGGGGGCGAATGGTTTAGGAGGAAAAAAAGGAGATGCCCGGGCAAGTGCTGTTCAGGCAAAAATTAACAATTACCTACAAGTAAATCGTGGCAAAGCGAATCACGCACTTCTCCTGCACAGGCAATACGCGTGGAGAAAATTTCGCCCCTACAGGGCTTAGGATAGGGTATAGATTGTTTTTGTTACAAAAGTGTCGTCCCTACAGGACTAAAAATCAAACCGCCCAACTCCTCCTAAACACCGTTAAAAACTTGCTAATTGGCTGATTTTTCTACCTTTGCAGCTGTTAAAAACAACCCCACTATGACAAAACTACGATTAGCTGCCCTGATTCCTGTATTTTTTGCGATTTCCTGCAGCAATGATCCTTCTGCGGAAGGGACTGATACATTGCCGAAAGAAGATTCGGTAGTTGCAACAGTTGAAGCTCCTGAGTCGAATTCTTCACTGCCTTCGCCGCTTCGTGTGGCTGCTATGTTTAAGCGTTCGGGTCTTAAATATTTGCCGGGAATTACCAATGGCGTGGATAAGGCTTCTAATTACTCTACCACTTTTGTGCGTGCACAGAATATGGGAGTTTATAGTGCGGATATGGCGTATTGTGTGCTGAACAAGCAGACGAATGAAGGTTTGCAATTTCTTAAAACGATACGTGAAATAGGAACGAAAATCAACCTCGGTAAAGTATTTGATTCATCTACCCTTTACGAGCGTTTTAATAAAAACATTAATAACGAAGATTCTCTTGGAACTATCATAGCTGAAATCCAGTTTCAGACCGATCAGCAGCTGGGTGAAAATCAGCAGAGCGAATTGTACGGCGTTATTTTTGCAGGTGCATGGATTGAGTCGATGTACATAGGCGGACAGGTTTACCGTAAAGACGGCAATGATAAAATTGTGCAGGCGCTTTTTCAGCAAATGGCAGTTTCGAAAAGCATCATTGAAGAACTGAAAGTATACGAAGCGAAAGATCCGAACATCACCGGTTTGATTGCTGATATGCAAATCATCCAGGATGCGATTGACGCTATGCCGACGATGAAGAAGCTGAAAGCAAACCCGGAGCTGGAATTTGAAGAAGCGATTCCGACCAAAGAAGAAATTGAAGTCGTGATCACCAAAATTGAAACCCTCCGTCAGAAAATAGTAAACGGATAACCCAAAAAACGAATAACCCCATTCAAACCCTCCCCTCATGAAACGTATAACACTTTTGCTCTTACCCATTTCCGTTCTTTTGATATCGCTTACGTGTGCATTTATCCAGGCTGATGATACCTGCGATGCAAAAACCCTTAAGGATAATGCAAAAGCTGCGCTTGATCCGTACAAATATGATTCAGGCAAACTGACCCGTCTTTATTACAAGAAAAAAGTAGCAATGAAAGAGCTGGAAGTTCCGCTTTTCATTGGCGAAAAATATAAGGTGGTTTGGAATACAGAAGCGCTTACCCGCCCGGTAAAAATTTCGGTTTACAATAAAGAGAAAGAAGCAAAAGGCCGCAAAGAATTGTATTCCTTCATTGCTACTTCTGCAGAAAAAATTCACACCTACATTCCGGAAGGTGTTAAGTCGAAGTTCTTTGTTGATTATGACTTGCCGGCTGTATCTGATTCTTTGCCACCCTCCGAATGTGTGGTGATGATGCTCGGGTACAAATAAACAGTAGTCAGTAGTCAGTTTAGATATTGTAAATGAAAGTCCTGCTTCTTGCGGGACTTTTTTTTGCTGTAAACTCCGGCTACTTTTTAGAAATTATCCTGTTGAACGATTGGGTTAATCCATCCTTCAGAACACCTTTACGGACTTTTTTCAGCTCGAAATAAGTTGCGCCCTGCGTTCCCCATTTATTCGGAACAGGATAAATAATTGTTTTATCGTAAGCACAAAAGACAGACTGATCTACAGGAGAAAGCATCAGGCAGGCGCGGTTATTTTGGGCGTCGAGCGTTGCAAATATCTTTTTGTTCTTTGCACGAAAAGAGATCAACTCAAAATGCGGCAATTCGACTGCATCGGGAAATGAAAGTGCGAGCTGGCGGAATGTTTCAATTGAAACCATGAATGAATTTACAAAGAAGAACGATTTTCAGCAATTGTCTTTACTATTTTATTTCGCTCTGAAATAAATTTCATCATGTAGCTTTTCAAAATAATTTTATCAAATAGCTTCCCGAAAATTCCAAAAGGCACTTCATATTCAAACCTATCCGTCATTATCGTATTACCATCCATTTCTTCAAAACTGTGACGGTGTTTCATACTTTTAAAAGCGCCTTTCAGCATGCGGTCTTCGAAATAAAATGGTCTTTTGATATCTGTCATTTCCACAGTAAGCTGTTGCGTAATTCCAAAGTGTTTTGCTTGCCACGTAACAGTTTCACCGGGTTCAAAAAGTCCTGTTGTTTTTCCGGCTATTGCTTTTTCCTTAGTTTTCCCGGCAGAAAGCATATGCATGTCAATGTCGCGTGCGAGGTCAAAACAAACATCGATTTTTGCTGCAATGATTGTTTTTAAATGTATCGTAGTCAATTGATGCTATTTAAAAACAATACTTTTCAACTCCATCAAATCAGAAATTTCGTACGTCACTTCTTCTCCGTGAAAGCCTTTTGCCGGATTAAAAAATACCTGGTGCCAGCCTGCTTCTCTTGCACCAATAATATCGCAATGCAGATCATCACCGATCATCAACGCTTCTTCTTTCTTGCTTCCTGATTTTTTTAATGCGTGTTTGTAAATGCGATGATCCGGTTTTGAAAAGCCACAACCTTCGGAAGTAATAATTATATCAAAATAATCTTTCAATCCGCCATTCGCTATTTTATGATGCTGCACTTCCGGGAATCCATTGGTAATAATATGCAGCCGGAAATTATCCTTGAGCAGATCAAGCAATTCAATCGTACCGGGAACAAGATTTTTTTTCTTCGGCGCTTCGGAAATATAATCGAGATCAAATTGATCCGCCAGCTTATTATCATGCACGCCTAAATGTGCGAGCGTTTGTTTGAATCGTAATGCACGCAATGTGGCTTTGTCAATTAATTTGCGGCGATAACGATCCCACAACAAATCATTATAACGGTTATAATGCTCAATAAATAGTTCCGGCGATTCAATTCCTCTTGCCTGCAATCCATAATGCACAAACAATTCAGCAAGCGTTTCTCTTGCGTTTCGCTCCATATCCCACAATGTGCGATCAAGATCAAAAAACAAGTGACGATACGAAGACATGTTAAGGTTTTGTTGGAATGTATTGCGACAGCGACAGATATTGCGCAAGTCCGTTAAGGATAAACGACCATAGAATTACCGATCCTATAAAATAAAGCAGCACACCTTTTCGCTTTTTATAAAAATTGCCACCGATCATTGTTCCGATCGGGATGGAGATGATGCAGGGCGTAACAAAAGCAACTCCTACAAGACCGAAATTTCTTTTCACCTTAATAATAAATCTTCTTCCGCGCGTAAATCTTCTCGGCTCTTTTTTCTCAAGCGTTTCAACAGACTTTCTCGAAAAAATCGATTTGATCAATGCCATGATATGTCGCCACCACGCAGCTATTTTTGTTCCTGCATAATAAAATGCAAAAACGCCAACAATTCCACCGATAGTAGTTACTGTAAATGATTCCCAGAAAGTAAAATGGTAACGTTCCGCTTCAAAAGGCGCTAAAAGAAATTTGACGCTTGCAATCAATCCGACCTCTAAAACCTCCAGCCAGTATTTAATGTCAATTTCATTCATTTATTAAAGCTTTACTCCATAAGCCAGGTCGCCTGCATCACCAAGACCCGGAACAATGTATGATTGTGCAGTGAGCTCTTCATCTACCGCGCAAGTCCAGATGCTGCAATTTTCAGGAAGATTTTTCCTGACGTAATCAATTCCGAACATGCTGGAAACAACGGATACAACATGAATATGTTTTGGTTTGCCGCGACGCAATAATGCCTGGTAAGTAAGCACCATAGAAGTTCCTGTAGCAAGCATCGGATCGCAAAGGATCAATTCTTTTCCTTCAAGATTCGGACAAGCCATATAATCAACATGCACTTCGAATGTGCCATCTTTATGATGATGACGGAATGCAGAGATAAAAGCATTCTCAGCTTTATCAAGCACGCCCAGCATTCCATTATGAAGCGGAAGTCCTGCACGCAGAATAGTTGCAATCACAGGCTGATTTTTCAAAACCGGAACCTGTGCAATACCAAGAGGTGTGGTCACTTCCTGTACCACATATTCCATCTTTTTACTGATCTCATACGCCATGATCGCACCGATACGTTCGATGTTCGTACGAAAACGCATGCTGTCCTGCTGAACATTAATATCACGTAATTCCGCCATGTACATATTTAGTACTGACGACTGTTTGCTGAGATCATTAATCATAAAGTGAATTTTCTTTTGTCGCGTTTTACGATTTATACCAACGGATGTACCATGGAAGATGATTAAAGCGCGCCTGCAAATATACGCATTCTTTTGCGCCGAATCCTCTATAGAAACGTGCAAGCTGCGGGTCGTTGCTGCCTTCAAAATCCAGCACCAGGTTCTTCTGGGCATTGGCCATAATAAAGCGATCGATCAGGTAAAACATGGCACCCGTTTCCCTTCCTTTTTCACTCAGACCGGAAAAAAGAAAGATCACTTTTCCATTCGCGTCAGTAAAAAAAGCGCCGGCAAGCAAATTACCTTCTGTATCCAGCACACCGCGTGAATGCAATCGTCCGCGCGCATCTAACGCCTGTAATAGCTTTCGCAGCACATCATACTGAGGCTCCTGCAAAGCTTTTACGTCTTCGCCCCTGCCCTTGCGGAAAAGTGTGATGATGGCCTCGCGCGAAGGTGAATCGGTCGGAACAAGATTGTGTTGCTCCGCTTTTTTAAGATTGCGTTTTGCATTATCAGAATACACTTTCTTAAGAAGGTCATGCGACTCGATCAGGTCAAGCTCATGCGTGAGATTCGGACGGAAATCAAATTCATTCCCGACAACTTTGTTAAATGTATTTAAATTGATCTCTGCATAACGAAACTCAGCAGGAACGGATTTTAAAAATTTCAGGACATCGTCTGCCGTCAGCTTATTCACCGAAAAAACGCCAAGCTGCTGCACAAAAAACGGTGGGAACAAATAACGAAATCCCATTTTTTTGCCGGGAGTAAGCGGCATCACACTTTTATATTCATCCTCCACCAAAGCTTCCCAACCCGGACAAACGACATCGAGGTACCACGAATAAGCATAAATGATCCCGTTAAACGATTTACGGATGCATTCATCCCATCGTTCGCGGTCAATTTCATGGCTTCTGTGATGCTTTATCATTGTAGTTGCGGGGTACGAAAAACGAAACCAAGGCGAAAAAGGGCGAAAAGTGAAAGTTCGCGAACGCTTCCGATTTTCAATATTCTTGTTTTACGCACCATTTCGTTTTCGTACTTTTTTGTGTTTATTTCGTTTTTCGCACTCATCTCGTCGCTTCCTCTACAATATTCTCATAAACTTTTTTCCAGCCTTTCCATTGTTTTTCGTCGCTTAATGTTTCATTATGCCAGAGTGATGAAAATACGCCGTTGACTTTTCTTGTGGCGGTGATCAGCTCTTTTACTTTTTCTGTGGCTTGTTCGGGTGTTAAATGCATGTACAAATTTAACGTCGCGTCCATTGCTGCGAACGGATGGATACGCAATGTTGTTTCTGATTCGTGATCGAGGTCGTAAAAATTAAATGGCGTGCAGATGCCCGCGCGGAAGCCGATCTCATTTGCAAAACCCATTGAATAATCATCTGTAATATCACGTTCAAGAAGATTGCGATATGTATTCGGAAATTTCAGCATCAGAAAATGCTGGCGACTTCTTGTAATATCGCGGTGAAGAATATTTTTCAAACGCGAAATTTCAACTTGTAACCGTGATGGATCTGCATTCGAGCCGTACGATGGATGAACGCCGACATCTGCATAATCAGAAATGTGGCGGATCAACTCACGGAAGCGGCGGTTTTGGGTAGAAAGATTTTTATCATTCACACCATAATCGCCGACAAGAAAAAAATAAACGGGCTTAAGCGAATATTTCTTCTGAAGCTCGAGCTGGTAATTATAAGTATCATAAGGATCGCGCTGGAATCCCGCTAAAACACGCGTGCGCATTCTTACATCATCGAAGTCGAGATTCAATAGGGCTTTTGCATAACCACCAACCGTGCGCATAAAACCTTTCTGGCGATATGCATATGCATTATCAATATCAATAGTTGGCTCAAAACGGTAATGACGCGCAGGAAATTTAAGCTCCGGATATTTTTCTGCTAATTTTTCACGGATCATTAACGCCCATTCATTGATGACAGGCTTGTCGAGAAATTTATGTTCGTACGCAAGACTATTATGCGCATCAAAACGATCATTGGAATCACGAATGTGCGGAAGGTATTCTTCGTAACGACTGATGAGGTAAAACCCGCAGGCAAAAGGATCAAAAGGAAAAGCAGATGTTTTACCTGTTGCAAAAAACACAGGATTTCCTTCCCATTTAAAAACCGAAATATTTTGTTCGCTGATGCCGGTTTCGAAAAGAAGGTTCCGCGAATAAAAAAACAATTCGTCTTTTATAGGTTGTAAGGTGTAGCTGACTTTTGGTCCGGTAGCGGCGGCAAATTCGGCTGTCTTATCGGTCATCTTCACTTCCAGCCCGAGCAGCTCGCCAAAATACAGGCGGAACGTATACCGGGCCCGGTTGGTGAGCTTATGCGTATAGATTAAAACACTTTTCATTCGTGCGCAAGATCGCTAATCATTTTCGAACAAATAAATTCCGCAGCATGTCCATCACCGAAAATTGCCGGATAGCTGATATTTCTTTGCAATAACGTTCGCACAGCTTCCAGTATTTTACCGGGATCAACATCAGCGAGAATTGCAGCGCCACATTCAACCAATTCCACCCATTCTGTCTCCGGGCGAAGGATCACGCAGGGTTTCTTAAAATAAAATGCTTCTTTCTGAACGCCGCCGGAATCTGTCAGCACAAGCCTTGCATTTTTTTCAAGCACGATCATTTCAAGAAAAGATGCAGGCGGAATTATTCTGATATTTTTTGAAGCGTAAATTTTATTTTCCAATTCCGGAAGAAGAGAAATTTGCTTTTTTGTCCTTGGATGAAGCGGAAGTATTACGAGCGTGTTATGTTCGGCTGCAACTTTTTCAATTGATTCAAAAATATCATCCAGGCGTTTTAAATTATCTGTATTAAAATCGCGGTGAATGGTGGCAAGAAAATAATTCGCAGGCAAAGAATTTACGCCGGATTGTTTTTCGCCCGCTTCGGCAAAATATAAGCTGTTATCATACATCACATCTCCGCAATGATAAACGCCTTTTGTAATGTTCTCCTTCCGCATATTTTCAACACCGGTTTTTGTCGGCGAAAATAAAAGCGTAGAAACTTCATCGCAATAAATACGGTTCAGCTCTTCGGGCATACTTTTGTTGAACGAACGCATTCCTGCCTCGATATGCACTACAGGAATATTTAATTTTTTTCCCGCCTCCGCCCCTGCTTTGGTAGAATTTGTATCACCATACAGCAGGATCGCGCCCGGTTTTATCTTCAGCATTAATTCTTCCAGCGCGAGTACCATTTTTTGTATTTGCAATTCCCTTTCCTGCGGACCGATGCCGAGATTATAATCAGGTAATGGAATTTGCAGCTCATCAAAAAACACCTGCGACATATTAGCATCGTAATGCTGGCCGGTATGAACGATTGTTTCTTTAATCTGCCCCGAAAAATGCGCACGAATTGCCCGGCTCAAAGCGGCTGCTTTAATGATTTGTGGACGGGCACCTACGACAGTCAGAATATGAAGCATAAATCAAAAAGAATCAAACCAATCCTTCGTCTGCAAAGCTAAAGTATGTATTCGCTCCCACGATAATATGGTCCAATAAAGCGATATCGAGCACGTCGGCGCCTTCTTTCAGCTTTTTCGTAAGGCGAATATCCTGCTCGCTGGGTTTTACAGCTCCTGAAGGATGATTATGCGCCAATATTATTCCGCTTGCTCCATTGCTTACCGCGATCTTAAAAACGATTTTCGGGTCGACGATGGTCGAATTCATTCCTCCCCGACTCACCTGTTCTTTTTTAGTAACTACGTTTGAGCGGTTAAGCAGCATTATAAAAAACTCTTCATGCTGCAGATCCTCCAGCTCAGGACGGATAATCCGGTATGCATCTGAGCTTGCAGTGATTTTCATAGAATCACTATCCACTACACTTGAATTTCGTCTTCTTCCCAATTCAAGTGCTGCGATAATGCTCAATGCTTTTGCTTCACCCATCCCTGAAAAAATTTTCAACTCTGCCACCGTCATCCGCGAAAATTTCTCAAGATTATTATCCGCCGATTGCAGCATACGTTTGGCAAGATCCACAGCAGATTCATTCCTGCTCCCCGAACTGATCAGGATGGCAATAAGCTCCGCGTCGGACAAAGAGCTGCGACCTTTCAGGATTAGTTTTTCTCTCGGGCGATCATCGTCGGCCCATGCTTTGATAGATAGTTTTACCGGAGCGTACATATGGTTTAGGAATTAGAAATTGGGAAAAAAGGAAAGGAAAATCAGAAGGTGGTAATAGGTAATTAAATGATTGGTGATTAGTGATAATTATACTTTTTTCAAATCGTACATCGTAATTCGTAATTCGTACATCTTTTAAGACAGGTTAAAACAAAAAAAGCACTGCCTTATAGAAAGCAGTGCTGAATAGTAAAGTTGGTAAGTCTAAGCTACTAAGCTTTTGCCAATTTGGCAACGTGCTTTGTGAGCTTTGATTTGATGTTCGAAGCTTTGTTCTTGTGAATGACGTTTTTCTTTGCAAGTTTATCAAGCATAGAAATAACTTTCGGAAGAGCTGTCGCTGCTACTTTTTGGTCTTTTTCCTCGCGAAGCTTTTTCAGCACTGTGCGGGTTGATTTCGCCTGGTAACGGTTTACGACACGTTTAGCATCGTTAGAACGGATACGTTTCAGGGAAGATTTATGATTTGCCATCTCGGTATTGTTTATTTTTGAGGCTGCAAATATAGTGTTTTTCTTTAAATCAACTCCCAAAAATAGATTGCCTGAATCATTATCCATATCGAAATTCCTGGAAACCGCACAAAAAGTGCCTGTTTTGGACGTGCGATCACCCGGCGAATTCCTTTCCGGGCATATTCCCGGGGCCATCAATATGCCCCTTTTTACCAATGAAGAACGCGCTGAAGTAGGCACGATCTACAAACAATCGGGCAAGGAATTGGCGGTTTTACGCGGATTGGAATTTGTCGGACCAAAAATGGCAGAATTTGTCCGGCAGGCTAAAAAAACTTCGCGGGATGGTCAAATTTTAGTCCATTGCTGGCGCGGCGGCATGCGAAGTGGCTCCATGGCATGGCTTTTTGAGACCTCCGGATTAAAAACCGGCGTCCTGAAAGGCGGTTATAAGTCGTTCCGGAACCATGTTTTGGAAAGTTTTGCCTTCAACTACGATTTTCATGTCGTTGGCGGGGAAACCGGTTCAGGAAAAACCGAAATTCTCCAGGCGCTGGCGAAAAATGGCGAGCAGGTTATTGACCTGGAAGAATTGGCGCATCACCGTGGTTCGTCTTTCGGATCAATCGGGCAAACGGAACAACCAAAGCCGGAACAATTTGAAAATGATCTTTTCGAAGCATTACAAAAAATTGATCCGTCGCGAAGAGTTTGGATTGAAGATGAATCGCGCAGCATCGGCCGTGTTTTTATTCCGCGACCAATCTGGGAAATGAAAATCGCAGCACCGTGTTATCGGGTGCAAATCCCCTTCGAAGTGCGGGTTCATCGATTGGTAAAAGATTATGGAAATTTTCCGAAAGAAATTTTAGCGGAAGCTGTTTTAAGAATTCAAAAACGTCTCGGCGGATTAGCTACAAAACAAGCGATTGAATCCTTAGAAAATGGTGATCTTGCGGAAGTAGTAAGAATCACGCTACATTATTACGATAAAGCTTACGACTTCCCACAAAGTACAAGAAAATACGAAGGAGTAAAATTCATCGAATGCGAAACCGGCGATCCTGAAACGAATGCGGATTTGATATTGGAAAAATTGAAAAATCCGAAATTGCCTTGAGAGTGATTTAATAATCTGGTAATCTCGTAACTGGGTAATTGCTCACTCGCCAGACAATTTATTATCTTATTTTCATTTCCTTTTTTAATTTCCAAGTTACGAGATTACCAGATTATTAAATCCTTTTTATGGAAGAAGTTCTTCTCACTAAGTTCAGTCACGGCGCCGGTTGCGGTTGTAAAATTGCTCCTGCAGTATTGGATGCTATTTTAAAAACTTCTATCCCGGCTGCGAATGATCCGCGACTTTTAGTTGGCCACGATAAAAAAGATGATGCTGCTGTTTACGATATTGGAGACGGAAGAGCGATCATCAGCACCACAGATTTTTTTATGCCGATTGTTGATGATGCTTATGATTTCGGGCGAATTGCTTCTGTGAATGCAATCAGCGATGTGTATGCAATGGGCGGAAAACCTTTGCTCGCGATTGCAATTCTTGCGTGGCCGGTGGATAAAATTCCGGCAGAAGTTGCAGCGCGCGTGCTTGAAGGTGCGCGGGCGGTTTGTGCGGAGGCTGGAATTATTCTTGCAGGCGGACATACAATTGATAATGCAGAACCAATCTTCGGTCTTGCAGTAACTGGTGAAGTAGAAATAAAAAACCTGAAAAAAAATTCTTCAGCAACAGAAGGTTGTTCTCTATTTCTCACAAAGCCGCTTGGCGTTGGATTGCTTTCCACTGCATGGAAGCTTGGAAAAATTCCGAAAGAAGAAATGCAGCTTGCAATAGATACAATGCTGCAATTAAATAAATCAGGAGAAACTTTTGGTGCGCTTCATTATGTAAAAGCGATGACCGATGTAACAGGCTTCGGATTGCTCGGACATTTAGGTGAAATGATTGATGGCAGTAATCTCTCGGCTGAAATTTATTTCGATAAAATTCCGGTTTTACCAGGGTTAAAAAAACTGATCGACGATAATTGCATGCCTGGTGCAACAACCCGAAACTGGAGCGGCTATTACAAAGGAATTGAAGGAATAGAAGTAGAAAGTCTCGGCATACTTTGTGATCCACAAACGAGCGGCGGATTATTAGTTGCCGTTGCGAATGGCTGGGAAACTGATTTCAGGATGGTCGCAAATTCTGCAGGATTAAAGCTCGAATCTTTTGGTAAATTAGTAAAGCGAAATGACGCAAGGATCATCATTAAATAACGCACAAATCCAACGCGCTTGTTTTGCCACAAAGGCACGAAGGCACAAAGAATAAAACATCGATTTCGTATATTCGTACCATTCGTAATTCGTTCCCTAAATGATAAAAGCCGTAATAGTTGACGATTCTCCTGAAGCACGCGAAAGTTTGTCCGCCGATTTAAAACGCTGGTGCCCTGATGTGCATTTACTTGCTCAGGCCGGAAGCATGGCCGAAGGATTAAAAGTGCTGCGCGAATTAAAACCGGATGTTGTTTTCCTCGACATTCAGCTTGGCGATGGTAATGGATTCGGTTTGCTGGAACAATTAGGCGAAACGGAAACAAAAGTAATTTTCACCACCGGCAATGATAATTATGGAATCCGCGCGATCAAATTTTCTGCGCTCGATTATTTGCTCAAGCCCGTTGATCCGGATGAATTAGTTGCGGCGGTGGAAAAACTCACGCAGGAAAGGAAGAAACAATCCATCAGCGAAAACATTAAGCTGCTTACCGAACATCTTCGTCCGACAGCACCCGGCACAATAAAACGCCTCGCACTCAACAGCGCTGATAAGGTTCAAGTCATTAACATCGCAGATATTATCCGCTGCGAATCAGAAAGAAACTATACCACATTTTTTCTGAAAGGCGGAAAACAAATCGTGGTGACAAAAACTCTGAAAGAATACGAAGATCTTTTAGAGCCAAGCGGATTTGTTCGCATTCATCATTCGCATTTGATCAACCTCGAGCATCTGAAAGAATTTATCAAACAGGATGGCGGTTATGCGTTGATGGATGATAACGCACATGTGCCGGTGTCTGTTCGCAAGAAAGAAGATCTGCTTCGTGCGCTTGGTCTGGGTTAATTTTTCCTTGAACATTGTGCATTGTTAGTTTGGCATTGAACATTTTTTGCTCACATGAAAATGGGATGTTCGCCAGTTGATCATTCCAAACACTGATCATTAAAAATTCGGCAGTTTTTCAGCATTCACAATCACTTATTCAAATCGCATTTTCTTTTTCTGCAAAAGGAATAGATTCGTAGTATGACACTACGAATCATTATCTGCATTACCGCAATCGCTATTCTTGGAGTTGTTACCTACTTCATCATCCAGGCAAATATTCCTACGGATGAATTTTCAAGAGGCGATTATTAAGCATATCGATTCAGACAATTCATCGCTGTAAGTAAACCCCGGCCGGTTGTTCCGGGCAAAACTTTTCATGTTATTGAATTGGCTAAACGACAGAGGCGTCATGTTCTTTAAAACATGACGCCTCGCCTATTGGAGTTGGGGATGTATTAACGTGGTTTAGATGTTGTGGTTGACGGTGTTGTTGTCGTTGATGGAGTTGTTGTAGTTGTAGTTGTTGTAGTTGTTGCTGTTCGCGGTTTAGAAGTCTCCGGTTTTGTTTCCGATTTAACTTCTGGTTTTGTTTCCGGTTTCTCAGCAGGCTTTGTTGTGGTTGTCGATGGTTTGGTTGTGGTCGGCTTGGTTGCTGTGCGCGGTTTTCCTGTATTTGGATTTCCGGTGCGGATCGTTTGCGCAAAATTGATTGATAACGTTGCGCTCGCTGATCCATTCGCATTCTGAACACTAACCTCGACTGAATTTACTCCCGATACAAGATTCGCAGAGAAAGAAAGCAAATGAGATGTCGGATTGTAAATTGCATTCGGCACCAGCACATTATTCACACGTATTGTAAACTCACTGATCGCGCTTGCTCCTGTAACTGTCATTGTAATCAATTGTGATTGTGAAGTCGCATTTGAATTCTGTGACGATGGATTGAGCAAGGTGATCGCAGGACCAGCCGGAGCATTCGGATCCTGGCTGTTTTGATTCGGTGGACCTGTAGGATTTGAATTTGTGTTAGGATCAGCAGGATTCGGATCTGTTGGTGTTGGATTCGGATCTTGTGGATTGCCACCACCGGGAGGGCCAACAGGATCGCCTGTTGTATTCGGATCACCGTTCGGAGGACGTGTAACTACTACTGTTGGAGTTGTAAGCGCATAAATAATAGTTGTATTGTCGCTTGCACTTCCTACAGCATTTGTTGCAGTCACAGTGTAAACATTCGCACCGGAGATCAGGTTAGCGCTGAAAGTAACAATGTTCGTTCCCGGATTGTAATTGAAAGGAATTGATTGCATTCCTTTTGTAACTGTGATCTGGTTCGACATTGTAACGTTAGTCACCTGCGCTGATACACCACATACTGCAATCGTTGTATTAAAAGGATTGGCAGATGGCACAGTGATATTAACTGTTGGTGGCAATGCAGTTGGTGTAGTTGTTACTTTGAAAATGATAGAGCAAGATTCAGCATCTGTTCCACCTGCATTTGTTCCGGTAATTGTAAATGGATTTGTACCCGGATTTAATGTAACAGGGAAGCTTACTTCTGCATATGCGCCCATGTTTACGAAATTGAATGCAGTTACAGGTTGGTTGTTGAATGTAACTGTAACCTGGCTCGGCATTGTAACATTGGTCACTTTTGCTTTTACTGTGTACGCAGCAAGCTTCACAGAGAACGGACATGCAGAAGGACTTGTAATCGTTACAACAGGCGGTTGAATTGTAGCAACCGGGTTGTAATTGATGGTTGTATTATCAGATGCGCTTCCAACACTGTTTGTTCCGATCACTTCATACAGGTTGCTTCCGTTTTGAAGACTTGCAGTAAAAGTAACCTGGTGTGTATTCGGATCGAATGAAAAATTAGTTATCGGACTTCCGTTACGACGAACCTGCACGCCTGAAACCGCTGTAACATTTAATACAGTCGCAGTAACATTTGTTGTTTGTGTCGGCGATGTATATGGATTCACAGATGGATTTGTGATCGTAACCTGCGGAGGTAACGGAGTTGGTGTAGTGTTCGTAGTTACTACATTATTGTAATAAATAGTCTGAACATCCGAAGCGCTTCCGAATTGATTTGTAGCAGTTACCTGGTACGTATTCACACCATTCTGAAGGGTATGTGAAAACACCATAACATTGCTCGAAGGATTATAAGTGAAGTTTGTGCTGTATTGGTTATTGATCATCAACCTGATATTGTTTGATGAAGTAACATTATCAACACGAACCACCAATTGCTGGTTTACAACAGTCGCAGTATAAGGTTCAACCGAAGGAGTGGTGAATCGAACTTGCGGTGGATAACCTGCAGGCTGATTGTTCGGCGGATTATTATTTGGCGGATTGTTATTCGGAGGATTGTTGTTTGGCGGGTTGTTGTTCGGAGGATTAGTTACAACAACAGTATTTGTTGGTGTAGGCGAAGGTGTATATGTATTCGGGTTTGCAGGCGGATTCGTATAAGTTGTATTTGATTTACTGTTTCCGTTTCCGCCGAATGTCCAGCGAACAAAAAATCCGTCGTAATTATAAATATCGTTGTTCGGAGTTTTTGCTCCTGTGTGATCATGATTTACACCGTCGATCAAATCATTCAGCGCCCATGTTGTACGATGCTCTACACCAAGTGCAACTGCATTCGACCATTGGTAACCAAAACCAAATCCTGCGCTTGGCATAACACTCCATTTGCCTGAAGGCTTGCTTCCGTGTGCGATGGTTTCATAATCACCATCATCCCATAAGTCCTGTAAATTTCCACGCAATACATCATCATTTCCATTGGCAGATAAGTCGACGGTAGAATAATCATACCTGCTACCATTTTCATCCAGCTGATTAATGGTGGTCTTCCAATGTGTTGCTCCTATTCCGCCGAAAGCATAAAGCAATACGCCATGCTTGCGTAATCCCTGGCTGCCGACAATTATTTCATAAGCAAATTCATCGAAACGCATTTTATAGTTACTGAAAACGTAACCATCATTATTCGGAGTGTTATAATTTGTAGCACCTGCAGACAGAACAGGATTCGCAGCTATTCCATATAAGCGGTGATAGTTGTAACCGTAATTACGACCATCAAGAAAACGAAAACGCCATCCGAAATAAAGCGGGCCGTTTTTATCAAGCTTGGAATAACGTGATAAAGTAACGCCCCAGCCAATTCCGCCAAGACCTTTCATATCACTGGCCTGCCAGGTTCCACCCATATTTAAACCAACCCAAAGCGGGCGACGGGAGTTGGCCGGTGTTTGTGCCATCACATTTAATGTTGCGGCTACAAGAAGGAGAAGAGTAAAAAAACGTTTCATAGATCAGATTTTAAGGAGACAACCAGCAATTTGCACGAATTGTGCCGAAGATGGGAGATGGTTGTTGTCTATTTATAAGGCTGTTGATTTTCAATAGGTTAAGAAGAGGACAGCTTTATAAGTGGCAAAGTTATCCAATTGTTGCACTAAAAAAAATTCCGTCTGACGGATGATTCCGGTTAATTATCGGAGTTTAAATACAGCTCATCGAGGTGTATTTTTCAGGTTTGCAGCACCGTAATCCACCTGCTTTTCCTGACGACTAATTCCTCTGACGACCGGCTCCGCCGCGGCGGATGACAACTCCTATTCCCGTTTTCGTACTTTAGTAGTCTGCTACGTGGTTGAATTCTCTTCACATATAAAAGGCATGTCAGATGCTGAGCTGGTTAACCGGTTTAAAGAGACCGGCGATAACGTGTGCATCGGCGAGCTGTTTTCGCGTTATCGTCACCTGGTTTTCGGTGTTTGCATGAAATATCTTGCGGATGAAGATGAAAGCCAGGATGTGCAGATGCAGGTGTTTGAAAAATTATTGCGTGACCTGCATCGTCATGATATAGAACAGTTCAAAGGCTGGCTTTATACAGTGACAAAAAATGAATGCCTCATGTATATCCGCAGCCGTAAAAGCAAGCGGTTGAATAACGAGGAATTAAAAAAAGATATGGCAGGGCTTATGGAAACTGACCTGTCGTTGCATCTTGAAGGTATAACAGACACCGAATATCAATTAAGAGAAATGGAAGATAGTCTTGAAGGCCTCGGCGAAAATCAGCGTCGTTGCCTGGAACTCTTCTACCTTGAATTGAAATGTTATAAAGAAGTGTCGGATATAACAGGATTCTCTTTGAATGAAGTGAAAAGCTTTATTCAGAATGGAAAAAGAAATTTAAAAATACTGATGAGTAAGCGTAAACATGGCTGAGCAACCAACATATAAATTTCTTCCCGAAGACAAATGTCTGTCGGAGTCGCAGCTTTTCGATTATATCGATGGAAAGTTGAAGGCTTCGGATATGCATTTTATTGAGAAGCATATTTTGTCGTGCGGTTTTTGCAGTGATGCGCTTGATGGTTTGGAAAAAGTAAAACGTCGTGAAAAAGTTGCGGCATTTATTCCATCGCCGGTTTTAAAAGAAGAAAAAGAAGAGCCGAAAGTAATTCCGCTTAATCCGAATCGAAAATATTATGCGCTTGCTGCCGGAATTGTTTTGATACTTGGAATCACATTATTTTTAAAACTTTCAACATCGGCTGATTTTTCAAAAGAGCTTGCAGATGTTTCAAGAAAGGATAGCATGTCGCTTCCAAACGAAGAAACAGCAAAGCCTGCACCACCTGCGGTTATAACAGAACAACTCAATGAATCAGACACCCGCGCTGCAAATGATATCGTAACACAAGATGCACCTAAAGGAACAGCAGATCCCGGATTTTTTGATGTGGCTCCTCCTTTAGCTGATGAAAATTATTTTGTGCCGGAAAAATCTGCAGATGAATTATCTGCTGCAGATAAAAGCATCACAAGTGGTGAAGCAGATGGTGATATGGATGATTATCCGAATGTGGTAGGCGCTAAATTGGAAGATGTACAACAGCGCGAGGAAAGTTCTGTTGCAAAAAAAGAAAAGCTTTCAACCCCGCAACCAAAAAAAGCTGCATCACAGGATGATGAATCCGGCAAATACAAACAGAATAAAGATGCAGAAGGTAAAAACGATCAGCAACGTGTAGCAGAAAAGGATAACACTACGAAAGAAGTGCCCGTCACATTATCCACAACGGCACCAACTTCTGTGCAGACAAATTCTACCGTCCCTGCAGGTACCAGCTCTTCAGAATATCTGTACTCTACTCCAACCACCGGTTCAGTTACCACGGACTCTGTTACCTATCGTATAACAACAAAAACGCCAAGTGATGTTGAGCTTGATTTGTCTTATGAAAATGCAAATAAGATGCTCGCGTCCGGTCAAGCCGCTGCTTCCTTAAGCTTGTATGATGAAGTGCTGAAAAATCCCGCGCACAAAAATTACCACGACGCACAATGGAAAAAAGCAGAAGCATTAATCCAGCTGAAACGAATTGACGAAGCAAAAAAATTGCTCAACGAGATTGTTGCAAAAAATGGAAAGTACAAAGCGCAGGCGAAAGAAAAGCTGAAGAGCCTGTAGAAATAGTTGGTGGTAAAAAAAGGTTGGTGGTTGGTGGTAAAAAGAACCGTTTAAGTTCTACCACTAACCACCAACTTTTTTTCTACCACCTACCACCAACCTTTTCCAACTTACATTTCCGATCCCTTAAAGGAAATAAAAGTAAACGGATGATCGAGGATCAATGACATCTCCTCGCCTTTATCACGAATATCTTCATCTTCCTGTTCGTAATGCCAATTCACATTCACCGTTTTTCCGCGTGGCTTCATGCGGATAAAACGCGTTAGAATGGTCAATATCGCACGCACAGATCCTGTATTCAAATGATCGAGCATGATGTCGATGGTAAACGTATCACCTTTAAAAACAGCGGTAAATTTTTCAGCCCATTTATCAGCCGGCGAATAAAAAATAGTTGCGTCAGCCGGAATTGACCTGCCTGTTATTTTAAATTCACCCTTATCAGCATCGAAAACAATCGCAGGTGTGGTTTTGGTATGATGGATGTGCAGCTTTTCCATTAGTTCAATGACAAAAATAATTCAACACTAAAAAAAGTATGTCCATCTTCAAGAGGAAGAAATTTGTACTTGATGGGTCCGGTAACCGCCCGTGCAATCTCAAGCAATCCTAATCCTGCGTTGGTACGGCTTCCGCTGTCGAGGGAAACTTCCATTTGTTTCATATACATCTCACGCAACAAAATCGGATCTGCTGCATTAATGTGATCGAGCTTTTGACGCAGCGCATCAACTTCATTTGTTCTCATAATATTCCCACAAAGCAATCCAAACTCACCGCTTTGATAACGTTGCATAAAAACTACTGATCCGGCTTGCGGTGTGGTGATCACAGGCGTATTGTTCTGAATATTCTGCAAAGATTCAACCACTGCACTGATCAACCTGCGACGTGATGGGCGGGGCAATTTCAGAAAGTCGGGGCGGCTTTCTACGAGGGAAACAAAAGAACTGATAAGATCTTCATCGATTTCTCCGAGATAAAACCAATCTGTCTGCGGATCAAGCAACAGCTCTTTTACTTCATTTTCTGTTATCATATAAGCGGATCAGTAATGGCCAAAAGTAATAAACCTTTTACGCTCCCCCACAATTAGGGTTTCCTTTATTTAGACAATGGTTAAATTTTAAAGGGTAATTTATTCATATTTATCGTAATAATTAAACATCTCATCGTAAGTTTTATACGTATGTTATTTCAACAATCAATCGTTTACCTGTAGCATTCCAACGAAAACAGTACTCAAACAAACGAGCATTAGAAACCCTTTATTAATGTGAATTTCATCTCAATTGTTAATTTTACGCCATGTCAGAAAATGGTCACATTTTAACTTCGGTCGATAACGGAATAGGTTCTGTTACATTTTTTCATCCTCAAAGCAATTCCATGCCAGGCGATCTTTTGCGCAAGCTGGCGGAAGAAATCACTGTCATGGGAAAAAATCCCGAGGTTAAAGTGATCGTGTTGCGGTCGGAAGGTGAAAAATCGTTTTGCGCGGGCGCTTCTTTCGATGAGCTCATCAGCATTAAAGACCTGGCGGCCGGCGAAAAGTTCTTTTCAGGATTTGCCCTCGTCATCAATGCGATGCGCAATGCTCCGAAATTCGTGATCGCGCGTGTGCAGGGGAAAGCGGTTGGCGGCGGCGTCGGACTTGCTTCGGCTGCTGATTATGCGCTGGCGGTGGATAGCGCGTCGGTGAAGCTGTCGGAACTTGCTGTGGGAATCGGGCCTTTTGTGGTTGGACCTGCGGTGGAACGTAAGATCGGCACTTCTGCATTTACGAATCTTGCGATTAATGCAACTGAATGGCGGGATGCGAACTGGGCAAAAGAAAAAGGTTTGTATGCTGATGTTTATCCGTCAATTGAATTGCTGGATGAAGGTTTGAATGCACTGACAAAAAAGTTAGCTGCAAGCAATCCTGAAGCGATGGCAGAATTAAAAAAAATCGCGTGGGCCGGAACTGAACATTGGGATAAATTATTATTTGAGCGCGCGGGCATCAGTGGAAGATTAGTGCTTTCGGAATTCACGATTAACGCGATAAATTCCTTTAAGAAGAAGTAATTGGTGATTTTTTAATCATTAGGCGGGTTTCGCAAACCTGCCTGATGATTAAAAAAAAAGGCAGAGTCTCACATCTCAAGTCTCAGAAAAACTTTTGCGGATCACGGAAGCTATTAATCCGGGATTTCAATTTTTCATCCTCCCAGTTCCACCATTTTATTTCGAGCAATTTCTTAATCACATCTTCTTCAAAACGGAATTTCACATGCTTTGCCGGTGTGCCATTTACAACACTATATGGCGCAACATCTTTTGTAACTAACGCATTCGCACCGAGCACCGCACCATCGCCGATTGTTACCCCCGCAAGGATCGTCACATTTGCACCGATCCACACATCATTGCCGATGATCGTTTTTTTATTGTTCACGCCTGCAACCGAAACATTTGCATCAACGAATTTATATTTCTTGTTATACAAAAACGGGTGCGTGCTCACCCACTCCATCGGATGATTATTGAGTGAAATTTTTGCGCCCATTGCAATGGAACAAAAACGCCCGATGCTTGAAGTGCTTTTATCGACGTAGCTGTTCATGCCGATAAATGTATAGCGTCCAATTTTATCTGCGCCGATGTAGCTGCCTTTTTCACACGTCACATGCTCTTCAAAATTTACATTACGCGTAAACGTATCCGCATGTAACCTGCAGCTCGGATTTTTTAAACGTAAATAACATTTCCACAAAAAAAGAAGCATGTTTCTTAATTAGAATTCAGCAATCCTGCCAGCAAAGCAGTTTGATTCTGTCGTGAATACTGCTTAAAATTATTATTATTTACAGAACAATCATCACCCTGCTCCCATCTTTGCATCATCCCCGCAACATATTCTTCCATCCCGGAAACATCTTCATGCAAAAATGATTTTCCTGTTTCAGTTGTTTCAATAATTTTTCCTGCGCTGCTTCCTTTCGGGGCAATGCATAAAATGTTTCTCTTCGCCGCCATGTATTCAAATGTTTTTCCCGGAACAGTTCCTTCATTCGGACCTTTCGGAATAACCAGCAGCAAGAGTTGTGAGGAGCAAATATGGCGGATCGATTCTTTATGCGGGATATATTGAATAAGCTCAATACAATCGGGCAGCTTCGTTTCTACTAATTGTTTGGTAGCAAGATCCATCACTCCGACAAATTTCAAACGGAAAGGAACCTGCGGCATTTTTTTCCTTGCATTCAGAATAGCTTCAATAAAATGTTCAATTCCGAATTGCGCATTGATCGTACCGAGAAAAGTGATGGTGAAATGTGTTTGCTGCAAAACCGGCACATTTCGAAAATCTGCTTCGTCAAAACCATTCGTGATAACTGCTACCTTCTGCTTATTGTCTTTTACTTTTAATGCAAAACGTGCTGCGGTTTGTTCACTTGTTACGGTAATAATATCGCAGCTGTTCAGCACTTCTGTTTCGTAACGAAGATCTTTTTGTTTTGCTTTTTCGGTGTGATGCAGCTTGTGATAATAATAAATCTCCGTCCAGGGATCACGCAGATCTGCGAGCCATTTTAAATTGTATTTCTTCTTCAGCTCAAGCCCGATCAACTGTGTAGAATGCGGCGGACTGGATGTAATTACCGCATCGATCTTTTCCGATTCAATGATTTCGCAGCATTTTTTGAACGCGTATTTATTCCAGCCTTTTCGTGCATCAGGAATAAAATAATTTGCGCGCACATACAACGCAGTTTTCCCGATAAAGCTCATCTTATCGCGATCAGGAATTCCGGCGTATGGAACTTTTTCTTTTTTAAAAACAGAAGAAAATAATTTCAGCGGCTCAAAAGAATTGGTTCTGTAAACTTTTACATCCGCAGGAATTTCCGCTTCAAGCGATGGATCATAAACAGGATACGATGCTTTTTCTGCATCAACAGTTACAACGATCGGCTCGATATTAAAGTCGCGGAGATACTTTACAAATTTGAGCCAGCGCTGTACGCCCGGACCTCCGCTTGGTGGCCAATAATAGGTTACGATCAGTACCCGCTTCATGCAGTCGGTTGAACGTTTTGCTTTTTCCTTTTAACGTCCATATAAATTCCAATACCAGCAAAAAGGAAAAGCAATACTGATCCGGCCAATGCAATTTTTTCTCCGTTGTAATAAGAAGAAGGCTCGAACTTGAATTCAATTTCATGTTTGCCTGCGGGAATTTTCATTGCACGCAAAACAAAATTCGCACGCACATGCGGAACAGGCTTTCCGTCGATATAAGAATTCCAGCCTTTGTCATAATACACTTCAGAGAAAACTGCAAACTGTTCGCTTGAAGCGTTGGATGAATATTTCAGGCTATTCGGCGAATATGAAACGAGATTGATCACCGCTGTGCTGTCATACTTCGGTTTAAAACCAAGCACAGATGCATCTGTCACCTGCGATTTATCTACCAGGGCAGTGGTGCGTGGTGAGAATGTTTTTATTCCTTTCAATTCTTCATCCGGATTTGCAACAGCTTTGATCTCGCTTACAAACCATGCATTTCCACAGGCAAAACGATTGGTCAATACACCACCATCCGGATTGTAAATGATGTATTTTGTATTGAGCATATTCAACGCATTTTGATTTGCAAGCACGCCTCGGATCATTGAATCATTTGTAGAAGCATTTAAGCCTGTACGAATTGAATTGAGCTCAGCATCCATCACCTGCTCATACAATTCCTGCATACGTTTCAATTTCGCACCGTGATAACCGCCGATTGATTTATGCCAGTAAGAAGTTGAAGCATCCTGCCAGGTTTGAACAGCAATATTCAACACGCGATAATCAGGTGAAGGATCCTGCAAAATCTGCTCATCTGCTTTCGATTTCACAAATGAATTTTCCGTTTTCCTGACTTTCTCGTAATTGGTATTTCCTTTTTCATCGCTGATATAACGGTGACTTACTCCCCACATATCAACAAGAACCAATAATGCCAATGCACCACCGAGCACAATGTTTTGGAACGGCTTACGGATGTAAAGGAATAACAATACACCTGAAAGCAAAATAAAGAAGAAGCTACGAATTGCATCTGATGTTACAATTGCAAGTCGCGCGATTTCTAAATTCATTACAACTTCTTCGGCTACCTGTTGGGTTGCTCCCTGCTGTTGAATTCCGGCAATCATCTGTGCGCTGTCTTCCGGGCTAACCGGCGTAACGAACGTATCCGGCATAAGGTAAACCAACAAACAAATTCCGGCTGTGATTCCAAAGGCTGCATAAAACTTTTTGATCTGCATTTTTATTTCACCCGGGCGTTTCACAATTTCTTTTATCGCGAGCATCGCAAGTAATGGCATTGTTAATTGTACCACAACAAGGATCATCGAAACGGCTCGAAACTTATTATATCCCGGAATATTATTGAAGAAAAATTCGGTGAAGCCCATTAAATGTCTTCCCCAGGCAAGCATTACAGCAAGAACTGTTGCAGCAAGCAGCCACCATTTAATTGAATCTTTCACAATGAATAATCCAAGCACAAACAAAAAGCAAATGATCGCGCCAACATAAAATGGTCCGCTGGTAAAGATCACATCACCGAAATAAGCTGATTGTCCGCCGATATATTCTTTGAACTGAGCATCCACGCCATCCAGCGCTTTCTCATCGTAATTGCTGATTGCTTCAGATGCGCCACCGGAAAAATCGGGGATCATTAATGTGAATGTTTCACCAATGCCATAGCTCCATTGTGTTGCATATTCAATCGGCAAACCGGAAGTTTTTTTCTGCTCTTTGCTGTCTAATGTAATATCAGATTGTCCGCGTGTTGACTCTTTTCCATATTCATTAGTCACTGCAAGATTGGTGTAGTTCGGCAATGCAGCGAGAATAACAGCAACAATTAACAGGCCTGCTGCTTTTGCAAAATAATTTATTCTGCCTTCTTTGAATAAACGAATTCCTTCACCGATTCCAACCAACACGATAACAATAGCGAGGTAATAAGTTATCTGTAAGTGATTCGAATAAATCTCAAGTGCAAGCGCAATTGCTGTGATCGCTGCACCCAGGAATAATCTTCCCCGGAATGCAATGAGCACACCCATTAATACGGGCGCCATGTACGCAACAGCAAAACCTTTTGTGTTGTGACCCGCCGGAATAATTGTGATCATATAGGAAGTTAATCCATATGCAATTGCTCCTGCTATGGCAATCCACGGATCGACTTTCATGGTTGTCAGCAAAAAATAAAATCCCACCATACAAAGCAGCGTTACTGCAACCGGGGTGGGAAAAAACTTGAGATAAAACTGTTGAATGTATTGAACGGCGTTGGAAGGATAATACGTTGAAATCTGGTACGCCGGCATTCCGCTGAAAAGGCTGTTCGTCCAGAGCGGCTCTTCACCGGTCTTTGCACGATAATCCACGATCTCTTTGGAAATACCGTGATGATGTTGAATATCACCTTGTATTACACGTTTGCCATCAAAAACGATTGGCGAGAAAAAGATTGCTGTTATGATAATAAAGACAACAACAGCAGCGATGTAAGGAAGGTAGCGTTTTGTATTCATGAGTTGGTGTTTCCGTATTATAAGGAAAGCACGGCAAAGTTATCAAAATCAGCGGGAGACGATTTCAGGAATTGCTTAAAAATGTGAAACCTCCGCTAAGCTGGGAGCCGCGGAGGTTTCGATTCTGTAGTTCCTTCTGACGCTGGAGGTCCTTTATCAGGATTTCGTCAGTCGCAAACCAAACACCTTAACCAGAATTGATACTCAAACTTAGTCCTGATTAACGGATGTAAAAAGCACCTTTTAATAAGTGGCGTAGATTATTAGCAGATGGAAGGAAATGTTCAATAACTGGGGAAATCATTCAAGATTCAATATTCAAAATTCAAGATTAATAATTCTGATCCCGATAGCTATCGCATTGGCGTTAAGTTAATATTTTCAGTTTAGTAATTGGCATTCGTTTTCTGGTTTCATAAAACAGTAGGGGTAAGATATTTTCCAGGTCAGCCAGTGAACATTTCCAGTTTTTTCTGGCCAATAAA
>JANOCU010000026.1:0-123373 GCA_031412295.1 Bacteroidota bacterium | reverse complement strand
TGTTTAAACGGCGTTTATAAACGAAAAAATGCCCTGCTTTCGCTTGAAAACAGGGCATCTCTCGTTCGGTATCCCGAGCCGGAGTCGAACCTGCCTGAAGACGCGAAAACCCGCGCGTCTGTGCAACATCAGGGGCCCTGGCTCGGGCATGCGCGTTTACCTATTCCGCAAACTTGATTAGAATTTAAGTCTTTTCAAAACTTCTTTTCCCCTTCCACTTTTATAAAACATTTCATATTTTCTTGCTTCAATTCGGTCCTTGCATTCCATGGAAAATATCAATTCGAATGGCGCGTAAAAATGTGTTGTCGTTTCTTTCCCATTATTATGCTGATGAAATCGAACAATTACATTTTCGGATTGTCTAACATAAATGTAATTGTGATTGAGACTTCTAAGTGCGTAAACGTAAATCATGTGCTTAATTTTATTTCACAAAAACAAAAACGGACTTCTCAAATTGAGAAGTCCGTTCAGTACCCAGAGCCGGAGTCGAACCGGCATGCCAGTGAAGGCACTGGTGTTTGAGACCAGCGCGTCTACCGATTCCGCCATCTGGGCATTCTACTTATACATCCGAATTTCGGTAGAAGGATGTATGCTTTAATTCCAATTCACTTTCAATTCAAGCGCGCCTGCCTGCCGCAGCACGGGCCCTAGCTCAGGCAGGCAGGTCTACCGATTCCGCCATCTGGGCATTCTACTCTTAAAACTGCAAATCCTGTTATCGGTAGAGATTTACATTTCCCTTTCGGGGATGCGAAAATACCTATTCTTACGCTTCACACAAAGAACCACAAGAAATAAATAAACAACAAAAACCACAACCCTCCCAGGAAATGCCAGTATTTGGCCAGCATCTCCAGGCGCGTGCGCTCTAAACGATCGGAAAAGTACAGCACGCTACGCACATGATCGCTCCTTGAATTCACCACTTTGAACATGGCGATGAACAGGAAAACCAGTCCGCCCGTGAGATGTAAAATGTGCAGACCCGAAATCACAAAAAGAAACGCGCCGCTCGGTGTTCCTTCGTTTATACCATCTGTGTTTCGAAATCCGCCCACGCCGAAAAGTGTGATGTTGGAATTCCACAATTCCTGCCACCCCACAAATTGAAGCACAAAAAATAAAATGGAAAGCACAAATGAAATCAGCAGGTTATTGAGC
Organism: Bacteroidota bacterium; assembly: GCA_031412295.1. Classification (GTDB taxonomy): domain Bacteria; phylum Bacteroidota; class Bacteroidia; order Palsa-965; family Palsa-965. The sequence goes on along the minus strand of JANOCU010000026.1, from coordinate 122,203 downwards.
AATGCCTTTCCGTCTTCCCTGTCAAATGCGCCCCGCACACGCTCTATAAAAAAGCTGCTTATGAAACTGACCAGCGTGCTGAAAAGAAACGCTCCCGGAAATTGATGCGTCGCGAAAAAATGTCCCGGACTGCTGAATCCGAACGCGATCATAAGAATGAAAAACAGCATGCAGATGCCGGCAATGAGAAAATAAACCAGGTTTTTCAACGGATGGTTTTTCGCTGCCCGTCTGGCCAAACGATCTTCAGGATCTTCCCATTTTTTCACCGCCAATGATTTAAAACTGAAATTAATAATTTCCCCGATCATCAGCGAAGGGAAATATTACATACAATGAAACAATTAATGAATTGATTTTCAGTATATTAAGATTCCAGTCCGAAAATTTTCAAATCTTCGAATTATCGAATTTCAAATTACTTTTCGAATTTTGGAGCCGTGTCTATTTAGCTATTGTCCAATCCCCCTGATTTCCTTACATTTGCAGCCCTTAAAAAAGGGAAAAGTATGGATACAGAAGTTAAAATATTCACAGGTTCGGCAACCCGTCCTTTCGCAGAGCAGGTTGCTTCGGCATACGGACAGCCACTGGGAAAACTTACGTTCCAGAAATTCAGCGATGGCGAGTTTCAAACCAACTACGAAGAAACGGTTCGTGGCTCCACAATTTTCCTTGTTCAGTCTACTCCTCCTCCAACCGAAAATCTTTTTGAATTGTTGTTGATGGTGGATGCTGCAAAACGTGCTTCTGCAAAAGAGATCATCGCAGTAATTCCTTATTTCGGTTTCGCACGCCAGGACAGGAAAGATCAGCCACGTGTTGCGATCGGCGCAAAGCTTATTGCAGACCTGTTGCACACAGCAGGCGTGAATCGCATCATGACAATGGATTTACACGCTGACCAGATACAGGGATTTTTTAATGTTCCTGTTGATCATCTTTTCGCTTCTACACTTTTCATTCCGTATATCGAAAGCCTAAAGCTTCCGATGCTTACCATGGCTGCTCCTGATATGGGCGGATCAAAACGCGCGAATGCTTACGCGAAACATTTGAAAAGTGAAATTGTCATTTGCTACAAACAACGCACAAAAGCGAATGTTGTTGATTCGATTACTGCCATTGGTGAAATCGAAGGCCGCAATGTTGTGCTCATCGATGATATCATTGACACCGGCGGAACACTTTGCAAAGCTGCCGATATGATGATGGATCGCGGTGCGTTGAGCGTTCGTGCCATGTGCACACACCCTGTTCTATCGGGTAAAGCATATGACAATGTAGAAAAATCAAAGATCACCGAGCTGATCGTTACCGATACAATTCCTTTGAAGCAGGAAAGCTCAAAGATCAAAGTGGTTTCGGTAACCGGGATGTTTGCAGATGTGTTTCATCGCATCGTCAATCATGAATCGATCAGCTCACATTTTATCATGTAATTTTTTTATCAATAACCATAAATCAAAACCAAATGAAAACAGTAGCAATTAGCGGCTCGATCAGAACGAGCGTAGGGAAAAAAGATGCTAAAGCGCTGCGCGTTTCCGGATTGGTCCCTTGTATTCTTTATGGTGGAACCGAACAAGTGTCATTTGCTGTCCCTGAAAGAGACTTCAAATCGCTTGTATACACTCCGGATGTCCACGTAGTTGAGCTTGAGCTCGGCGGAAAGAATTACAATGCGGTCATGAAAGAGCTGCAGCTGCATCCCGTTACTGACAAAATTTTGCACGTTGATTTCCTTGAAGTCATTACCGGCAAAGCCGTGACAATGGCGCTTCCTGTGAAATTCGAAGGAACTGCTCCCGGCGTACGCTCGGGTGGTAAGCTCATTCGTAAAATGCGCAAAATCACTGTCCGTGGACCAGTAGAAAAAATTCCGGAAGCAATCACCATCGACGTTTCCAAATTGGAGATCGGTGCTGCGATTCGCGTTTCTGATGTTGAAGTGGAAGGACTTACATTACTGGACATCGCGAACAACACAGTTGTGACCGTTCGTGTTACCCGTAACGTAGTTGAAGAAGCTAAACCAGGAGCAGCTCCGGCAGCAGCAAAAGCAGCTCCGGCGGCAGATGCTAAAAAAGCGCCAGAGAAGAAAAAATAAGTTTTCGCAAGAAGCTTTTTACAACCGCGGAGAAAATTTCTCCGCGGTTTTTTTTGTTTCCGCGGGTGGCAGTTGGTGGTAGGTGGTAGAAAAGGGTTGGTGGTAAAAAGAATTGTACGATAATGCTACTGATTAAATAAACCACCAACCTTTTCCTTACCACCTACCACCAACTTTTTCAACGACCACCAACCACCAACCCAAAAAAGAAAAATCTCCCTTAACTTTACCAGGCAAAATGAAATACTTAGTTACAGGTCTCGGAAACATCGGCGATGAATATGAAGGCACACGTCATAACATCGGCTTCAGCGTGCTGGATAGAATTGCGAAGAATGCGAATCTTTCTTTTCGTCACGACCGGCATGCGTATGTGACGGAATATAAATTCAAAGGCAGAAATTTTATTCTCATCAAACCAACAACATTCATGAATTTGAGCGGGAAGGCAATCCAGTATTGGATGTCGGCGGAAAAAATTCAGACGGAAAATTTATTGGTGATCACCGATGATCTTGCATTGCCTTTCGGAACAATTCGCATCAAAGCAAAAGGCGGCGCGGGCGGACATAACGGTCTCACGCATATTGAGCAAACATTAAACACACCGGAATATGCGCGTTTGCGTTTCGGTGTCGGCAATGATTTTCCTAAAGGAAGACAAGTAGAATATGTTTTAGGAAGATGGAATGACGAGCAGAAAAAATTACTGGATGAACGTTTGGATAAATGTGCAGATGCAATAAGAGCGTTCGGAACAATCGGAATTGGTTTGACGATGACGAATTTTAATGGTAAGTGAAAAAAGATGTGCAAATTATAAATGTGCAGATGTGCAGATTAGATTTTCATAGAACATTTTTACTGTGCCTTTGTGTCCCTGTGGCAAAAAACAACTTTAGGCAATCTCTCACGAAGAAAAACTTTGTGCCTTAGTGCCTTTGTGGCGATAACCCTTTTTGCAATGGTTCTCAATCAAAAAAATGCCAGTTGAAAAAGACATCCTTATACATCTTGAGCGGTCTCGCAACTGACGAACGCATCTTCAGCAATATTCATTTTCCACAATCAATAGAAGCACATCACATTGCATGGAAAATTCCCTCGCGCAAAGAAACGTTTGCTGCATATATTGATCGCTTAGTAAAAGAGATTGATCAATCGAAACCAATTATTCTTCTCGGACTTTCTTTCGGCGGTGTGGTGGCGCAGGAAATTGCGAAGAAAATAAATCCGCTTTGCACAATTATAATTTCAAGCATTATTTCGCACAAGGAGCTTCCGTGGTATTTCCGGCAGTTAGGAAATGTGAAAGTAAATCGCGTTGTTCCCTACGGAATTTTGAAATTTCCTAATCGCGGATTGGATTGGATCTTCGGTGCAAACAGTCGCGAGGATAAAAATTTGCTTGCAGGAATTATAAAAGATGCGAATGTGACACTTTTGAAATGGTCGATCGAACAAATTCTTTCGTGGAAAAATAATGCTGAAACAAAAAATCTTTTCCGCATTCACGGCGACAATGATAAATTACTTCCCTTAAAAAATAACAAAGCAGACGTAATCATAAAAGGCGGCGGACATTTAATGATTTACAATAAAGCGGAAGAAGTGGAGCTGGTAATCAGTTCGGTTTTATCCCGCCTTAGTACCTCACAAGCTGATAACTTTAAAGATTAAATAAATTCTAATGATTCTGAAATTTACAGATCTATTTTACAAGCCATCAACAGATTTTCCATCTGATATTGTAATGTATTTTGTTCACCGCGACTCAGCAGTATGTTTGGTTTTCGAATCGTCGTTGTTTAAAATCATTCCATCAGCTGAAATAAAAATAAACGATTTAAACAGATATGATTTTGGCGGAAATAACAGGTCGTCTGAAATTGAAATAATCGGTATAAAAGTGAGTGATAATGCCGAAAACACAGTTTATATACTATGTAAGGATAAGTCGATTATTAAAATTTATTGTACCCAGGATAATTATGAAGGATCGGTTTTTCAATGCTTTTCTGTATACATGCATGATAATATTGATGAATTAAACCAAAGTCAATATGACCAGGTAATGAACGAATTCCTCTCATTGAAAAACGCCAGAATTATCGTCGTGTCAGACTAATTGTTTCTTCCAAAAACAGCAATACGATCGAAATTGGAAAAGAAGTTTTAGCCCCGGTTGCAGCAAGCTATCATGTAGCGCGTAAAACGGGAATAGCTCCTCATCAAACTTCTTCTGCCAAATTTATTTACACCAACACCATTACTTTCATCACCGCGCAAACCTCAAAGACTACATCGCGCTTGCCCTCTGAAGTCTTTGAGGTTCACTACGCACATTTCAATTGCCAAAATCATTTTCTTTTTCACATTTAATTTGTCATTTACACATTTGAAATTTGCTCATTATACATTAGCAAATTACCGCATTAGCAAATCAGCACATTATCTCTTCACTCTCGCAGCTGCATGTGCCTGGTATTCTCTTGGTGTTTTCCCTGTTACTTTTCTAAACACACGATTGAAGTGTGATACATTTCCGAATCCACACGAGTAAGCGATTTCTGCAATCAATTTATCGTCGGGTGATTTTAATTTGCGGCAGGCTTTTTCTACGCGCACTTCATTTAAAAATGTGACGTATGTTTTTCGTGTGTGCTTTTTGAAGAAACGACAAAATGCTTCGGGCGTCATGTGCACTACTGCAGCAGCATCACTCACACTTACTTCTTTATCAAAATTCTTCAGCGTAAAATCGAAAATGGCATGCATGCGTGTTCCTTCTTTTTCAGAAAGATCGGGGCCGACTTCTTCATCGGACAATGGAAAATGCGTGCTGTGATTTAAAACAAGATCGATGAGCTGAAGAAATGCTGTGAGTCGCGGCAAACCCTGCTGCACACGCACGCGCAAAAATGCTTCTGTCATGGCAACATAATTTTCAGGCTCGATGCGAAAACCTTTCACCGAACGAACGGAAAATTGCTTCAACGTTTCGAGTTCGGGCACCGACAATAAATTCTGCCGCGTTTCGGACACATCGAAATAAACAGAAATAGATTGCGCCTTCAACCAATTTTTATTTTGAAAATAAACAGGATCGCAACGAAACACATGCGGCTGATTGGGGCCAAGCCAATAAATATCGCCGGAGCCAAAATGCCCTGTGTAATTTCCCGCGAGCATGGTTCCTTCACCTTTCAAAATCCACGTCAATTGCACTTCCTGGTGCTGGTGCAAATAGGTATAAAAATGCTGCTGAATTTCTTCTTCAACAACAATAGACGTATCTCCGGGAATGGGAATTTTGAATGGTAATGCTTTCATGCGGGGTCAGTATAGCAGTGATTCGGTGGGATTTTAGGTGAATCAGGGTATAATTTACCGCTTTTGATCAAGATATGCAAACGGGAAAGGTGATTGGTGATTGGTTCGAGGTAATATTGATGGTGATTAACTCAAACCATTAGCACATTAACCCATTAGCAGATTAGCACATTATTTTCCTTTATCACTTGCTCATTGAACATTGTTTGTTTGACATTGTTTGTTCCGTGCAAAGAGAAGTTCTCATGGGAGAAAAAATGCTCAATGCCAAACAAACAATGTACAATGTTCAAGGAAAGTGAAAGGCCCACGTGTCACTTGTCACCCTTTCACTTTTTCCTCGCCACAAACATCCAATCAAACGGAAAAGGTCCTTTTAATCCTTTCGGTGGATTTACTAATTCGGTATCCCAATCATATTCCAATTTGTTGCGTTCGATGGCTTCCATTTTAAATTGCCGGAGCAGCGATTCAAATTCTTCGCCGATATAATGTTTGGTGGGCACGCTTCCGACTTTCACTACACCATCGGCAAGCGAGATGACATCTGATTTAATTTTTCCTTCAATGTATTTTTTTGCTTTGGCTGCTGATTCACCTTTTGCAATTCGTATTTCCATGATCTTCTGAAAAACAAAAAGCGAAGATTCCATTGCGGGAACAACAACAATAAGATAGCCGCCTTTTTTTACTGTTGCTGACATTGTCTTTAACATCTTGCGCAACATGTCGGGCTGATGAGAAATTAAAACATTCGCAGCAATTGCAATATCACACTTCAGCTTAACAGGCTTTGTAAGATCGTGCACGAATAAATGCAGCTGCTTTTTACCTGCGAATTTTATTTTCGCAACATCAATACATTTAGGAGAAAAATCGCAGGCTGAAATTTTCTTTGCAACAGTTAGAAGCAAAGGAATAAATCCGCCAACGCCACAACCGTAATCAGCAACATGATCTTTTTTGCCAACGTATTTTTGAATTGCTTTAAGCAACACTTTGTTTTTATCCGAATGAAGCGAGCTCATCACTTCATCTTCAAAAGTATCTGCAAGCGTGTCCCAGTGTTTTGCGTCCATGTGAAAGATTTACGATTCACAATGTACGATTTATCTCACGAAGCTTTTTTTGATGAATGAGCCAATTTTTTTCATGACTACAAAAAAGTATGCGACAGGCCACTTTTTTAAATTTGTGCGTCTTATTGCTGATTCAACCTTTTAAAAAAATAATTTCAAAATCAATACAATGAAAAAAACGTTTACTTCTCTTTTTATCCTGCTCTTCATTTCAGCGTTACATCTTAATGCGCAGTATAATTATTCCTATACCAGCGCACCGTACCTGGATCTTGTAAATCCGGATACAATAAACAGCAATGTACCAAACTGGGATGATGATTACTGGACGCATGAAATCGGTTTCCAGGTAAATGTATACGGCACTTTGTATGATTCTGTTGTGGTAGAATCGAATGGCGAATTACTTTTGTACAACAGTCTTGACAGCGCCAGCTTTTTCTACCATCCGGATACGTTTCCTGTATTCATTGGTTATGGCGATTTTATGTCGCAGACCGGGACAGGAGATCTGCGTTACAGAACAAGCGGCACTTCACCGATTTCATATAAGCTGACAGGATCGCCAGGCGCGCGAATCGCAAAATTCGAATGGAAAAATTCTGGTTTTTACAATGACACTTTGTCCATCGATTTTATCAACTTCCAAATCTGGATCTACGAAATTACAGGTGATGTTGAATATCATTTCGGAACAAGTTCAGTTACTCCGAATAGCTATGGCGGGAATACCGGCCCTGTAATCGGAATTGCACCGTATGTTGCTGATCCGGATTATATTTTTCTCCCGGGAATTTTTCTGCAAGGCGATTCTACCAGTTGCACACCCATTTCAATTTACACAACTACAACAGGAACGCCGGTGCTGAATGCGGTTCACCGTTTTACAAATCTTGCGACGAATGGAATACAGGAAAATGCCGCAACAACATTTTCTTTTTATCCGAATCCCGCAAATGATAACGTGAATCTTGTTTTACCACAAGGAGAACAGCTGATCACATTCACCGATATTTCCGGAAGAGTTTGCCTGCGCGAACAAAATAATGCTGGTGGAATTGTTTCGATCAATCTCGATGGATTGCAAGCCGGCATTTATTTAATCACTGTTTCCAATGAATCCGGCGTGAGCACACAAAGATTGGTGATCAGGTAGAGAAACAAAAATGCAGAACGAGAATTTATTTCTTTTTCTTTTTCCCTACGAGGAAATAAAAAAGGATCAACGCGCTGAAAAAGATTGCGCCGAAAAGAAGAAATAAATTTTCGTTTTGCATTTAATTATAGTTTCTGCAATACCGCATTCATGCTCACCTTCTCCCCGATAATTTTCGGAAGCTGATCAATCGGCACGCGCACTTGATGCATTGAATCGCGCTCACGGATCGTTACCATATTATCTTCGAGCGTTTGATGGTCGACAGTAATACAATAGGGAGTTCCGATCGCATCCTGGCGTCGATAACGTTTGCCGATGGAATCTTTATCTTCTGAAGTAATGATGTGATCGTATTTAAGCAGGTTAATAATTTCCTGCGCTTTTTCAGGCAAACCATCTTTATTTACCAATGGGAGAACAGCTGCTTTGATCGGCGCAAGGAATGCAGGCAAATTTAAAACCACGCGCTCACTTCCGTCTTCCAGCTTTTCTTCTTTATACGATTGCGAAAGAACAGCGAGGAACATTCTGTCGAGACCAACAGATGTTTCAACAACATAAGGAACATACGACTGGCTCAATTCGGAATCGAAATACTGTAATTTTTTCCCGGAGAATTGTTCGTGCTGTTTCAAATCAAAATCGCTGCGGGAATGAATTCCTTCTAACTCTTTAAATCCAAAAGGAAATTCAAATTCAATATCGCAGGCCGCTTTTGCATAATGCGCCAACTTCAGATGATCGTGAAAGCGGTATTTTGTTTCAGGAAATCCCAGCGCTTTATGCCAGGCCATTCGTGCTGCTTTCCATTTTTCATACCATTCATCTTCTGTTCCCGGGCGAATGAAAAACTGCATTTCCATTTGTTCAAATTCGCGCATGCGGAAAATAAATTGGCGCGCAACAATTTCATTCCGGAATGCTTTTCCTGTTTGTGCAATACCAAAAGGAATTTTCATCCTGCCGGTTTTCTGCACATTCAAAAAGTTGACAAAAATTCCCTGTGCGGTTTCAGGTCGCAGGTAAATTGTATTTGAATCTTCCGCAACAGAACCAAGCTGCGTGCTGAACATTAAATTAAACTGGCGCACTTCTGTCCAGTTGCGCGAGCCGGAAACAGGACAAACAATCTCGAGATCAACGATGATCTGTTTGAGCTCTTCCATGTTATTGTTTTCGAGCGCCGCTTTGAAACGTGTATTTGTATCATCAATTTTTTTCTGATACTCCATTACACGTGGATTGGTGGTGCGATACATTCCTGCATCAAATGTTTCACCAAAACGTTTTGCCGCTTTCTCCACTTCCTTATTAATCTTATCCTCCACTTTCGACATGGCTTCTTCCACAAGCACATCGGCGCGATAACGTTTTTTTGAATCTTTATTATCAATGAGCGGATCGCTGAAAGCATCCACGTGACCGGAAGCTTTCCATGTTGTCGGGTGCATAAAAATAGAAGCGTCGATGCCAACAATATTTTCATTGAGCTGCACCATCGCTTTCCACCAGTATTCGCGGATGTTTTTTTTCAGCTCCGCGCCATACTGACCGTAATCATAAACAGCGCTGAGTCCGTCATAAATTTCACTGGATGGAAAAATAAATCCGTATTCCTTCGAATGGGAAATAATGTTCTTAAAAAGATCGTCCTGGTTTGCCATAGGCAGCAAAGATAGGAAGGAGTTCGGAGTTTTTAGTTCGGGGTTCGGAGTTTCGGGGTTCAGGTTGAAAAAAAGGTTTCGGGTTAAAGCTACTTGTTCATTGTACATTGTTAGGTTGACATTGTTTGTTTTTTTCTTGCGATGGGAATTTCACATTATACGAATGCTCAATGCCAAACAAACAATGTACAATGCTCAATGAATAAGTTAAGGAAAGAATAACCCAAAACTCCGAACTCAAAACTCCGAAACCCGAAACCCGAAACTCATAGACTTTTACCTAAATTTGAGCTATGAGGTTCTTCCCGGTTCTGCTTTTCCTTGTTTTATTTATTTCTTCTGACGGCCATTCTCAAAAACGGTTGAATGAGGATTCGCTGTTAGCCGTTTTTAATAATTCCGCTTTACCCGATACCATCCGCATAAATGCCATCCATGATCTTGCGTGGCAAAAGAATTTCACAGATCCTGATTCGGGATTAGCACTTGCGAAAATACAATTACAATTTGCAGAGAAGCGCGGAAGCCTGAAAGGACAAGCTAACGCATACAATACGATGGGCGTTGCCTGCATTAATAAAGATGATCTTGATAATGCATTAATTTATCACACGCATGCATATGAGATCAGGAAAAAATTAAAAGACAAAAAAGGGCAAGCGGTGTCTCTTAATAATATCGGCATCGTTCATAATTACAAAGGAGATATTGTAAGCTCAATTGATTATTACCAGAAGAGCCTTAGACTAAAAGAAGAGATTGGCGATATGCCCGGTGTTGCGGCGGCATACAGTAATCTCGGGCAGATCTATTCGAATGAAGCGTTGAATGAAAAAGCGCTGAGTTATTTTTTAGCCAGCCTGCGGATCAGGGATTCTTTACATGATGAAAGAGGTCTTGAAGATTCTTACTTAAAAATTGCAAGCTATTATGGCAACCTGAAACAGTATGAAACAGCGATTGATTATACGCACAAGTCGATCGTCTACAGCAAATCCCTGAATCATAAAAAAATCCTGGCAAACAATTATGAAAATCTTGGTTTAAGCTACAGGGAAATTAATCAGCTCGACAGCGCTGAAAAATATTACAATTTGTCAATGGAGCTACGCGTGGTCATGGAGGATTTAGAAGGACTGAGTGATTCTTATTGTGGTCTTGGCGTAGTTCGGCTAAAGCAGAAAAAATTCGGGGAAGCTATTACGTACTGCAAAAAAGCCTTTGATTTCGCCAACGAGTCCGGTTATCCCGAGGTCGAGGAAGATGCGTGTGATTGTCTTACAAAGGCATATGAAGGCGCCGGAGATTCCAGGAATGCACTTTTATTCCTGCACCGTTTTAATACGCTCAACGATTCACTTAACAGCCTGGAAAAAGCAAAAAGCATTTCAAGAAAAATATTCCAGTTCGAATTTGAAAAGCGTGCATTTGCCGACAGCCTGCGCATTGCAAAAGTGAACGAAGTAAAAGATGTAAAACGTGCAGAAGAAGTGCGCCAGCAGCAAATGTATACTGCTGCAGGTGTTCTCGGATTTATAATGATGGTAATTATTGCGTTCATTCTTTTCCGTGGTTATCGCCAGAAACAAAAAAACAATGAAGCGCTCGAAGTAAAAAATACAATCATCACGGAACAGAAGTATGAAGTAGAAAATCAAAAAGCGCTGGTGGATGAAAAAAATAAAGCAATACTCGATTCCATTAATTATGCAAAAAGTCTTCAGCTGGCTATTCTTCCTTCTGAAAAATTGTGGAACGAAGTTTTTGCCGAAAGCTTTATTCTTTATCTCCCGAAAGATATTGTTGCAGGCGATTTTTATTGGGTAGAAAGTTCGGGTGACGAAATTCTTTTTGCTGTGGCAGATTGTACCGGCCATGGTGTTCCCGGCGCGTTGGTAAGTGTGGTTTGCTGCAATGCATTGAATCGTTCTGTGAAAGAATTTAATCTTCGTGATCCGGGTAAAATTCTTGATAAAGTTTCTGAGCTTGTGCTGGAGACATTTGCAAAAAGCGAAAAGGAAGTAAGCGATGGAATGGACATTTCCCTTTGTGTGATCGACAAAAAAACGTTGTCGGTAAAATGGGCCGGTGCAAATAATCCGATCTGGTTTTTATCCGGCGGGAAAATGAATGAGCTGACAGCAAACAAACAACCTATCGGAAGATCAGACAACCCGGTTCCTTTTAAAACACATACAATTCAATTGGCAAAAGGAGATTCCATTTATCTTTTCACTGATGGATTTCCGGATCAGTTCGGTGGTGAAAAAGGGAAGAAATTTAAATATCGTCCTTTCCAGGAATATTTATTTGTGAATAGTTCTCAATCGATGCAAGAGCAAAAAACAAACTTATTCCAAACCTTTGAAACATGGAGAGGATTGCTGGAACAAATTGATGACGTCTGTGTGGTAGGTATTCGTATCGGATAGACTGTCTGTGTGGTTGGTATTCGCATAGGATAGACTGTCTGTGTTATTGTTTGTTGTTTGTTGTTTGTTGTTTGTTGTTTTGAATGAATATTGTGAATTACATCGTATTCTTCGCAGCGATTGCCCAGTCAATAAATTTATAATCTTCTTCTTTTTTTACCGGCTGTTCAAGCGTTGCAAGATCGGGGATGGCATTGAAATAAATGATCGCGTCTTCGTTTGTACCAATGAGATCAGTTGGGTTTTTCGGGCGAATCAACACATACTCATTGTTCAGCTTCAGGTAGCGCATTGGTGTTTTTAATTTGACCAAAAACCATCCTGTAAACCCGGAAATTTTTTGTCGTTGAATAATTTCTCCTTCTAACGGAAGAACAGTATCCAGCTTTCCATTTTTCCGAAACGCGCGAATGCGAATCCGGCTTCCGAGCGCAGCATTATAATTCGGCTTTTTGCTTCCGTAAATTATTGATGCAGGCATTAAGCCAACTAAAAAATTAAGTCGTGCCCAATCACCAGGAAAAATATCAATATTGCTCAGGCGAATGGATAAAAACAAAATCATGTAGCCGCCGGAGATCATCGAGCTGATCAATTCGCGGTTGCCGATTACAGGGCCATAAATAAAAGAGAGGCACACATATTCAAATACAAAAACAAACACCAATGCGGCTGCAAGATCAGAAGCAAGTCGTGCAGTGTTAAGCTGAACATTTTGATTTAATGACGCAGGATTATTCAGCGCATTATTTATAAATGAAGCATACACTTGTACGGCCACAAGCAAACAAAGAAAAGTCATGATCCAATAATCTGAAGCAGCATCATTGAGCAGCCAGAAATCATAAAATCCGTGAGCAAATGCGGCGATGAAGAAAAATGCAAAAAAGAAAAGCACGGAATTTTTCCTGTATTTGAATTTCGCGAGAATTAATCCGTAAGCGATGATGGAAGAAAAGATCATGTGCACGATAGAAGCACTAAGCGCACGCGAATGAATAATGTTCAGGCTTCCATCACGGAAATACATGAAGTTTTCTACGAACGCAAAACCGAGCGCTGATAAAGATGCATACATGATATAATCGATCGGCTCCTTCACGAGTTTTGTAAAGCGCAGGATGAGAAGGAACGGAATTATTTTCACCAATTCTTCAATCACGCCGATTCCGAAAACACAATACAATGCATCATTTAAAATTTCACCGTTCAGCTCAAAGTGCAATGCGTATTGATAAAAATCATACAACAACCAAACAGGAAAAACAAAAGTTGCTGAAATCAAAAGCATCGCGATAACGCCCAATGCATTTCGCTTGCGGTGAATATTCACACGAAGCAAATACATGATCCACGTCAGCAGAATTAAAAATGCGCCGGCAAATCCGACAAGATTTGTATTCCGGAAAAGTTCAGTGAAAAGATCTTTGAAATAAGCAGGGACATCTTTGTTGCGGATGTAAGTTGCTTCTCGGAATTCATACGGAATAAAATCGTGGCTGACGGGATTATAAACAAGCTCTTTCAGCTGCGCGTATCGTTTTTCATAATCATAGATTCGCGATAAATTATAATACGCGCCTTTTTTATAACCTTTCAATTCAATTTCCTTTAGCAGATTTTTTTTCGCTTCAACATCGCGTCCGTAATAATAATTCACCATCGCGATGAAATTATTCATGTACTTCAGCTTTTTATTTGCGACTGCTTCGAGATGATGTTCTGCTTGTGCAAAATCTCCTTTTTTGTAATAATAAATTCCAAGAAAAAGGTGTCCGACATCTGCATCCGATGGCTCAGATGATTCCGCCAGGTTGGAATAATAATGATACAGAAATGTTCCTTCGCGATTATACTCCCTGTAGTCGGGACACTGATCCTGGAATTCATTAAAATGCATATCCACGAAATGAAAATCATCGTCGATATCCGAAGAGCCTTTTTCAATGCGTGCACGATAAGCAGCACTTACCAACCACGGCTGCGTTGTTTTTTCTCCGTATTCAAGCTGCTCGTTGATATCAGAAAAGGTAGGATCCTTAAAAGTAAAATTGATTGTAACGTAAGAGATGATCAGCAATAAAACCGCATAGACAATAAAGTTGCCGTCATTAAAATCGTAAAACTTCCGGTTAAGCTTTTTGTCTTTCGAAAATTTCTGGAACAAAAAATTAGCGAAGCCGATTAAGAGAATACCAATGACTGTATAAACAAGAATAAGCATGGGGTTATAAATTTCAGCGAAGATAGGAAGTCGTCGCATGTATTCGTTATTCGTACATTCGATTCGTCATTCTTAAACATTGGTGTTTGAAATAATTAAATATCTCAAGCTCAATTTTATGAAAGTGCCAACCTTAGCGGGTCTGCCGTTAAGAATTCAACAGGAAAAATCTGCGTGGGTTTTGTGCGTAAGAAAACCATGGAGCCAAGGCGGCCTGTGGGAGGCGCGGCTTGGTTTTCGCTCGATTTTTCCTGTTGAATTTAGGCAAACCCGCGACAGATGGCGATTCTTTTGCTTCTTTTCTACTAAAGAAAAGAAGGAGGAGAGAAAATAATCGGGGCGTTGATAAGCTCCCATAAAAAATAACGGACAATAATGATTCTGTAATTAGAAAATTCTAATCCCTAACTTTACTCTATGTTCTTCGCACGTGTCCGTCCCGTCTGGCTTTTTTTTCTGATGTTTCTCCCTCTGATTGCAAGCATAATTTTCGGTCAGCTCGCTGAACAAAATGAGGTAAAGCATATCCGTTACCTCGTGCTGAGCATCAATCTTTCTACTTTTTTCGCGATGATCTTTGTGTGCTGGATGGCAACATTGGTGTATGTTTTGGCGCCATCTTTCCGTGGAAAATTTCTTTTGTTGTTCGGACTTGCCATCAGTGTTTTATTCCGTTTGTGGCAGGATAATTTCACGCTTGATGTGGTAAATATTACCGGGCAAATTCCACAGCTTGCTTTTATCAGTCTTGATTCGCCCATATTTGTAATGCATGTGTTGGTTTCTGTTTTTATAATTTCTCTTTTGGTCCTGCTTGGAAATTGGCTGGTGAGAAAAGAAAAAGAGCTTGGCCTTGCACCTGAATCAAAAGGCAAAACCATTATCTGGTTTATTCTTTTCCCTATAGGAATGTGGTTTATTCAACCGCGCATGAGAAAAATAATGGCGATGCTTGACGCGGAATAATTTAATGATGAGAAGTTTGTAACAGCACCTTTTTATGCCCTGTTTTCCACTTCCAATTTTGTATCTTTGAGTATAAATTTTTCAGATGAATACTGTAGTCATAGATGCAAATAATGAGTCCACAGCAAAGCTTTTGCTTGAGCTTGCTAAAAAGATGGGACTAAAAGCTCACGTAGAAAAAAAACGTGGACTTAAACCTTACCCCATGCCGACTGATGATCACGTGCTAGAACAAATGATGGATGAAGCCGAAGAAAATTTCAAAAAGGGCAACTATTTATCCGCAAGTGAAGCGCGTGAAAAAGTTGAAAAATGGGGAAAGAAGAAATAGCAGTTGTCTGGGAAGAGAATGCGCTTAATGCAATACAAACTACGTTAGATTATATCTCTCTTGAAGCTCCGCAAACAGCAATTCGATTTGCTCTTGAGTTGGTAGATTTTGGAAATTCGCTGAATGTTTTCCCTGGTAAGCATCAAGTTTGTTTAAGCAGAGCACTTGCTAAAAGAAATTTTCGCTGTGTTACTTTTAAGCGACATACCTTTGTTTATCGATTAGAAGTTGATCAGGTTCGCATTTATAAAGTTTTCCATGCCAGCCAACATCCGAAAAAACTTCGGATAGTAAAGTAAACGATTCCCGCTTTGCATATAGAAATCAGCTTTCCCTTTCCTTCCTTTTTACAAATTATATCTCCGAACTCCCAACTAATAACTCCCAACTCATCACTATCTTTACAGTATGATTGAAATCGGAAGAACTCTCATTTCTGATGAGCTGATTGAAAAGAAATTCGTTTGTGATCTGAATGCTTGTAAAGGAGCATGTTGCATCCACGGCGATTCAGGCGCTCCTTTGGAAGATGCGGAGACAAAAATCCTCGATGAAATTTATCCGTTCGTGAAACCGTACATGACGGCGAAAGGAATTAAAGCAATTGAGAAGCAGGGACAATGGGTAACTGATTCGGATGGCGATAAAGTAACGCCGCTGGTTGGTGGTAATAAAGAGTGCGCGTATACTTATTTTGAAAACGGATTTGCTTTGTGTGCAATTGAGAAAGCGCATAAAGAAGGAAAAGTAACCTGGCAGAAACCTGTTTCCTGTCATTTATATCCTGTGCGAATTACATCCTACAAAAAATTCGACGCAGTAAATTATGAAACCTGGGACATTTGTAAACCCGCGTGTGCATGCGGAGAAAAATTAGAAGTACCCGTTTACAAATTTGTAAAAACAGCTTTAGTGCGCAAGTATGGTGAAGAATGGTACGGACAATTAGAAAACGCAGCAAAATTTATCGAAGGAAAAGACAAAAAGAAGAAGAAAGGTTAATTGTATAGCTTCCAGACAGATAGGAGGGCGGTCCCCTGAAAGCCGCATAAACAGGGCGATACAGGGCACGAAGCGCTGAAATCCAATATTGTTATAAATACCACAAATGCAAGTAGCAGGCACATAAATTTTTCATTTTTTTTAGATGTGCGTTACAAGTGCCGTCAAGCCTCACAAACAGGTAGTTTATCAGTCGTTATCAACAAAGTGCCGGCGCTTACTGTGTTTAAAACTTTGAGGCATTGTTAATTGAAATGACTTGCCTGTTAACTGCTTTTTCTAAAAATTTGTTCTCAGGGTTAACGAACGGTCTTTTTCCCCTAAAGAACTAAACGTTAACACCTTAAGCAAATCGAGCAGGCTCCGGGCCTGTTTTTTTAGCCAGAAACACCTGATTACCAGTAAGAACACACCAATTCACCCTAAGGAGACCAGCACTATGTCAGATTCAAATGAGCCAATATTAAAAGAGAACAAGGATCGCTTTGTTCTTTTCCCTGTACAACACGGTGACATTTGGGAAATGTATAAGAAAGCAGAAGCAAGCTTTTGGACTGCAGAAGAAATTGATCTCTCTCCTGACCTTCATGACTGGGCGAATAAGTTAAGTGATGATGAACGTTACTTTATCAAAAACGTTCTTGCATTTTTCGCTGCGAGTGATGGAATTGTTAACGAAAATCTTGCAATTAATTTCATGTGTACGGTTCAATATCCTGAAGCACGCTGCTTTTACGGATACCAGATCATGATGGAAAATATTCACAGCGAAACTTATTCGTTGCTGATCGATACCTATATCAAAGAGCCTGCTGAAAAAGATCGTCTCTTCCACGCTGTTGACACTGTTCCTGCTGTTAAGAAAAAAGCAGACTGGGCAATGCGCTGGATTGAAAAAGGATCTTTCGCTGAACGTCTTATTGCTTTCGCTGCTGTTGAAGGAATTTTCTTCTCCGGATCTTTCTGCTCGATCTTCTGGCTGAAGAAACGCGGCCTTATGCCGGGACTCGCTTTCTCGAATGAATTGATTTCACGCGACGAAGGTTTGCATTGCGATTTCGCTTGTTTGCTTTATACAAAACATCTTCAGTATAAATTGCCGGTTCAGCAAGTAACCGATATCATCACCAACGCTGTTACTATCGAAAAAGAATTCGTTACCGATTCTCTTCCTGTAAAGCTTATTGGAATGAATGCGGAATTGATGTGTCAATACATTGAGTTTGTTGCTGACCGATTGCTTCTTGCTTTAGGTTGCGCGAAAGTTTACAATGCAACAAATCCGTTTGACTTTATGGAGATGATCTCTCTCCAGGGTAAAACAAATTTCTTCGAAAAGCGCGTTGCTGAATACCAGAAAGCCGGCGTTACAGGCGACAGCACGAAAAACGTTTTCAGCCTCGACGAAGAATTTTAATCCTTACAATAATGCATTGCGGCTTCTGCAAAGGATCCGTCGTGCAAGAAAATATTCTCTCACTGTTCTCCTACTCTTCAATCACATTAAAAACCGCGACCACCTATGTATGTAATCAAACGCGACGGCAGCAAAGAGTCGATTAAGTTCGACAAGATCACAGCCCGGATTCAAAAACTCTGCTATGCGCTCGACTCCGTGCATGTAAACCCGGTGGAGGTTGCGATGAAGGTGATCCAGGGAATTTATCCCGGCGTTACTACCAGCGAGCTTGATAATCTTGCGGCAGAAACTGCAGCGTCATTGACTACAACGCATCCTGATTATGCATTGCTTGCATCACGCATCGCAGTGTCGAATCTTCATAAGAATACAGAAAAGTCATTTTCCAAAACAATGGAAATGCTTTACACGTATCTCGATCCGAAAACAGGACAGAAAGCAGCTTTGATCGCTGATGATGTTTTCCAGATCATCAAAGACAATGCGCAGCTTCTTGATTCATCAATCATTTACGATCGCGATTTCGGTTACGATTATTTCGGATTCAAAACACTCGAGCGTTCTTACCTGCTGAAATTGCACGGTAAAGTTGCAGAACGTCCGCAGCATATGATCATGCGTGTTTCTGTCGGCATTCACAAAGAAGATGTGGAAGCTGCAATCGAAACATACAACCTGATGAGCGAACGTTGGTTCACACACGCAACACCAACGCTCTTCAACGCAGGCACACCAAAACCACAAATGTCTTCCTGCTTCCTGCTCACTGTAAAAGATGACAGCATTGACGGAATTTACGATACATTAAAAAATTGCGCGAAAATTTCACAGAGCGCAGGCGGAATCGGTTTGAGCATTCACAACATCCGCGCAACCGGCTCTTACATCAAAGGAACAAACGGAACATCAAACGGAATTGTCCCGATGTTGCGTGTGTACAACGACACTGCACGTTACGTTGACCAGGGAGGTGGAAAGCGCAAAGGTTCTTTCGCAATCTATCTCGAGCCATGGCATGCTGATATTTTCGAATTCCTTGATCTGCGTAAGAACAACGGAAAAGAAGAAATGCGCGCCCGTGATTTATTTACCGCGATGTGGACACCTGATCTTTTCATGAAACGTGTGAAAGAAAATGGTGAATGGTCTTTGTTCTGCCCGAATGAAGCTCCTGGTCTTGCTGATTGTTGGGGAGCTGAATTCGAAGCGCTTTATACCCGCTACGAAGCAGAAGGAAAATTCCGCAAGCAGATCAAAGCGCAGGATCTATGGTTTGCAATTCTTGAATCACAAATTGAAACAGGAAATCCGTACATGCTTTTCAAAGATGCAGCGAACGGAAAAAGCAACCAGCAGAATCTCGGAACAATTAAATCTTCGAATCTCTGCACAGAAATTATTGAATTCACATCTCCTGATGAGATCGCAGTGTGTAACCTTGCTTCTTTAGCATTGCCACGCTTTGTAAACGAAGGAGCATTTGATCATAACCGCTTGTTCGATGTAACCTATCACGTTACAAAAAATCTGAACAAGATCATCGACGGAAATTATTACCCCGTTCCTGAAGCACGCGTTTCAAACATGCGTCACCGCCCGATCGGTTTAGGAATTCAAGGATTGGCTGATGTATTTATTTTGCTTCGTCTTCCATTCGATTCAGCGGAAGCAAGAAAATTAAATTCAGAAATTCATGAGACGATCTATTATGCGTCCATGACCGCTTCAAAAGATCTTGCGAAACTGAACGGACCATACGAAACATTCCCTGGTTCACCTGTATCAAAAGGAATTTTCCAGTTTGATATGTGGGGAGTTACACCAAGCTCACGTTGGGAATGGGATATTTTGAAAGAAGAAGTAAAAACACATGGCGTACGCAATTCACTTTTGCTTGCACCAATGCCAACCGCTTCCACTTCACAAATTCTCGGCAACAACGAATGTTTCGAACCATACACTTCAAACATTTACACACGCCGTGTATTGTCAGGAGAATTCGTTGTGGTAAACAAACATCTTCTGAAAGATTTAGTGAAGCTCGGTTTGTGGAATGACAACCTGAAAAATAAAATCATCGGTGCAAACGGATCTGTACAGGACATTCCTGAAATTCCGCAGAACATCAAAGATCTTTACCGCACCGTTTGGGAAATTCCACAGCGCGCATTGATCGATATGGCTGCTGACCGTGGCGCTTTCATTTGCCAGTCACAATCGCTCAACTTATTTGTGCCAAGCGCGAATTTCGCGAAACTTACTTCTATGCATTTCTACGCATGGGAAAAAGGTCTCAAAACAGGAATGTACTACCTGCGCACAAAAGCTGCAGCTGATGCAATCAAGTTTACAGTTGACCAGGCTGCACTGACACAACCACACGTTGAAGCAATAGATGTAAATACAGTTGTAACATTAGAAGAAGCAAAAGCACAAATGACCTGCTCACTCGATGATCCGGAATCATGCGAAGCTTGCGGAAGCTAAATAAGAGTATAGTTTGGGGTTAAATTTATTTTGCAAAGCCCTTTCATTGAAAAATGGAAGGGCTTTTGTTTTAAAGGATCTGGTAATCTGGTAATTTAATAACCGGGTAATTACCACACATTCATTCGCACAAATTAATAACTTCAATTTTCTTTTTTCAATTACCAATTTACCAGATTACCAGATTACTAAATTTTCCACCCATGGGCTCTGTCTCTTACGAATTCGAATACACTACTTCTCACCTCAAACATCCGGCAAAAACGCCGATGACGGAAAAAGAATATAAACAGGTGAGAAAAGATGTGGATCAATTTATAGAAGACTTTGTAAATAAAGCAGAGCCGGAATTTGAAAAGCAGGTAAACCGGCATCGCTTCAGATGGAAACGATTTCTTATCCTGCTCGGAAGCGGCATACTTTTAATCGTCATTGAGCTTATTCTTAAATCAATGGAGCTTTATGAAGCAGGTGACATATTTGAAATGATTTCGTTCGTTCCGTTTTTTTTAATTTTTCTTCAACCATTCCTGTGGGCGTTTTACGCTTTTAAAACACCTGACCTTCATACCTACAAGAAAAGAGCAACCACCTATTACCGGTTTCATTGTTCGAAAGCAGAAGAAGCAAAAAACTACCAGGATTATCTTCGCATTATTTCAGAAATTAATATTGCTGAATATCCTACTGAAAGAAGAAGAGTGCCAAATTTTTAAGTCTCGTTTCAACGCTACCATAGAAGAATAGGAGCGGTTTATTCTGGATTAATAAAATGTTGAATCAGCATAGCAGCCTTTTCACAAAAATGACGTCTGAATAAGAAACACCAATGCTTCGAAAGTTTTTTGCAATCACACTTTTAATTCTCGCTTTCCATATTCCATCACAAGCTGGCATATTAAGTCAGCTGGTGCAACAGCGTGCCGAAGCAAAGAACCTCAGGAAATTTGTAGCATTCAGTGATTCCATCAGCCAGGGAAAATTGCTGCATATCGATCGTACAGTGCAATGGGATTGCCAGAAAGACATTTCTCAATTCATCGGAAATTTCTGGCAGATCGGGTTTCGCTTTTCTGAAAGAGGTGTAGGAAGAGAAGATGAATTAACCGATGCATACATTTTCTTTTCCACCGATACTACTTTCTATTGCGAAGTGCGTAATCCGCAATATGGTTCTGTCAAAGGATTGCTTTTTCATTTTACTGATTCGCTTAAAATGGACAAGCTTTCGCGCACATGGGAAAAAACGTATGGAGTAAAATTACGTCTCAGTGATTTCGATTCGCTCGATTACAATTATGGATTTAATTGCGGTGAAGATGGCGCACGCACTGAAGGACGATTGTTGCTGGATGAAATGGTTCGGCAAAGAGATACTGTAATGCTGAACAAATGGCTGCAATCACCATTGCCGGGCAGACAGGCTTATGCCATTGATGGATTTTATCAATTGTATAAACGTGGCATCTGGCCTTCTGCGCAACAGCGAAAAAGAATTGAGGCTGCTAAATCAAGAGACGCTGCGCTGAGCTTTTGTACAGGAAATGCACATTCCATCAAACGACTGAAAGACGTAATGAAGAGTTTTGTATTTTAAATAAAAAATACGATGGCATACATAATGGTCGACGTTGAAAGTGATGGTCCTGTTCCCGGTGATTTTTCAATGGTCTCTTTCGGAGCAGTGTTGGTTAACGAACAGCTTGATCAAACTTTTTACGGACAGCTTAAACCTGTTTCGGATAAGTTTATTCCTGAAGCGCTTGCAGTATCAGGTCACACAAGAGAAGAAACATTAAGCTTTAAAGATCCTCTTGAAGTGATGTCGGAATTTGCTGACTGGATAAAACAAACCTGTAAGGACCGCCCGATTTTTATCAGTGACAATAATGGTTTCGACTGGATGTTTATTTGCTGGTATTTTCATCATTTTCTCGGGACAAATCCTTTTGGTTTCAGCTCGCAGAATTTAGGAAGTCTTTATAAAGGAATCGAGAAAGACACATTCAAAACGTTTAAACATTTACGCAAAACGAAACACACGCATCACCCGGTAGACGACGCAAAAGGAAATGCAGAAGCGCTTTTGATCATGAAAAAAGAGCTCGGACTGAAAATCAAATTTTGATATAAGAAGCACACACTTCCTCCTCTACATTTCTTATCTTCATGCCGCGATAAACATCTCCTAATTCGCGCACCACGGGTTGAAAACAGCGCTACATTTTTTTGTATTGTGTTTTATTTTTCCTTCGCTTTTATGCGGACAAAATGATTCATTGAAAAAAATCATCCGCGATACCAAATCGGATACAGCAAAATTTCGTCTCTGCAATCAATACAGCGCGCTGCTATCTTCCTCCGACAATAAATCTTCCATGTACTTTGCTGTCGAGGCTCAAAAGATTGCTATCAGGAGAAATGATAAGCGCGGACTGGCAGAAGCAATGAATAATCTTGCTTTCGGACTTTTCTATTCCGGTGAAAGCGACAGCGCAATTAAAATATTTAACCAGTCAATACTTCTTGCGCGCGCAGAAGGTGATAGCGCGTCTGTGCTGTGGGCATTGAACAGGCTTGGATTTATCTATCGTGAAAAAGGCGATTATGCACAGGCATTACTCGCATACAATCAATCGCTTCAGTCTAATGTCGGTGAAAAAAATAAAGCAGAAGCCGCCAATTCGTATTTGAACATAGGTGTTATTTATAATGATCAGAAGAATTATAAAGATGCATTACGTTATGAAGAGAAAGGCTTAAAGCTCTATACCGAAACCGGCGAACTTCCTCGTATTGCAAATTCACTTGCACGCATCGGGAACACGTATCTCGATTTAAAAGATACCGTCAAAGCGATGGATCATTATGAACGTTCGCTTGAACTATTTACGAAAGCAAACAATCCGCGTGGAATTGCAGTTTGCCTGAACAACATTGCAAACATTTACAAAGAGAAAAAAGATGTTCCCAAAGCGCTGGAATATTATGATCGTGCTTTGCTTATCAGGGAAAAGATCGGTGATAAGAATGGCGTTTCATTGATCTGCAATAATGTCGGCGTTTTATATCTTGAACAAAAGAATTACGAAAAAGCAGATTTTTATTTCGACAAAGGACTCCAGATCGCCATTGCGCTCGATTACCGTGAGCAGATGAAAGCAAATTATTTAGGCTTGTCGCAAACCTATGAAGCAATCGGCGATCACAAAAGAGCGCTGGAATATTTCAAAGGTTATTACAATGCCAACGACAGCATTTTTAATGAAGAAAATAACGAACGCATCAATGAGCTGAATGCAAAGTTCGATACGGAAAGAAGCCTTCGCGCTAATGAATCGCTGACAATAGAAAATGAGCTGCAGCAAAGAAGGAATATTTTCATGACTGCTGCACTTGCGCTTTTATTAATCCTCGTTGGTGTTGTTTGGCGGAATGCAACAAAATCAAAACGCAGCAATGTATTGCTCCAGCAGCAGAAGCGCGAGATCACCGAACAAAAGAAAATCGCAGAAGAGCAGCATCGCGATATTGTCGACAGCATCACGTATGCAAAACGCATCCAGCGCGCAGTAATGCCTACGCAGGAAGAAATACATGAGCTCTTTCCACAATCATTTATCTTCTTCCGTCCACGCGATATTGTAAGCGGTGATTTTTGGTGGATCGGGAAAAGCGGGAAAATAAAATTAGTGGCCGCAGCAGATTGCACCGGCCATGGTGTTCCCGGCGCTTTCATGTCGCTCATTGGAAATACTGCGCTGAATGAAATCGTAAAAGAAAAACACTTCAGCGATCCGGGCGAAATTCTTTATCATCTTTCCGAGAATATTGTAAGCGCGCTTAAACAAGGACAACGGGAAGCTGACGGTACGAATTCCATGAAAAGTGTAAAAGACGGAATGGATATTTCTCTTTGCGCATTTGATGAAGAAAATGGTGTAATGAAATTTGCAGGCGCAAACAATCCGTTGTATTACGTGCAGCATGGTGTGTTGAAAGAGATCAAAGGTGATCGCCAGCCTATTGGAATTTTTGAGGGGCTGTTAAAACCATTTACTGTGCACACGATTCCGCTTAAAGGACTCGAAGCCGTTTACATTTTCACCGATGGCTACGCTGATCAGTTCGGTGGCCCGCAGGGAAAAAAGTTCAAATATTCCGGGCTGAGAGATTTGCTTTTCAACGCGCATAAGCTGGATGCAAAGTCGCAGCAAAATCTCCTGGCCGAACATTTTGATCAGTGGAAATCCAATCTCGACCAGGTGGATGATGTGCTGGTAGCGGGATTTAAATTTTAGCTTGCGACTAAAGGAACCATTTATATATTCTGCGCTGCCAATTATTGAAAAGCCTTTCATTTCTACTCCTGATTTCTTATTTTTAGTTTGCATGAAAACACGCCCGGCAGTTGTTATTCCTTCACAAATAGTCGTCCTGCTATTTTTCATATTCACCTTTTTTTCTTCGTGCAGCGTCTTTCAAAAAACAATCCCAGATCCGTACACCGATTTTACTTCAGATCATTTACTGAATTACAGGATCACACAAATCCGGATTATTATTCCTGACAGTCTCCTGGCTTATCCCGGCGCTTCTTTTCCTGTGGATGTCATTGCAATTTCCTCAAAACAAAAAGAATTAAAAACACGCGGCCTTGCAAATGGTTTTGTGAATTGGAATAGTTATGCAGTCACTGTTGAAGGTGGAATTTTTAATAAAGGAATTATAACGCTGAATGCTGATCCGCGAAAAACAGGAAGTCATTTTAAAATTTCCATCAGGGCCATTTCAAAACCCGGGTTAAGACAAGAGCTGATTTTACCTGTTACTTATAAGGCCAAATTCATTGCGCATTGTAAAGGGCAAAATGGTGTTGATGGTGTTGACGGACTTTCGGGTGAAGAGTTGCTGAGGTTGGATACCATAAGAAGAAAGTATGTTTACAACGGGCGGCGCGGACAAAACGGAACAGATGGAGGAACAGGACATGACGGATGTATTGCAGATGTGTATGTGAAGGCTGAAATTGTGGAAGGCAAAAAAATGATGAATGTTTTAGTGATCAACCATTGCGATAATTCTCATTCTGTTTTTCGCATTGATCCCGATGGCGGTTCTCTGTTGGTTGATGTAAGCGGTGGTGATGGAGGCAACGGTGGTAACGGTGGTGATGGTGGACCCGGTGTTGATGGTGCAGGCGCTGATTTTTGGGTCAAGCCATACCCGCATTATCCAACGACGGTTGACGATCCGAAATATTATCACAATGGTTATTATTACTATGTAGATCTTGAAATGGACTCGACAAAAAATCCAACAGGAAATGGTGGCAATGGTGGAGTTGGTGGAAATGGTGGTCGTGCAGGAATGGGTGGAAATGGTGGCGTTGCAATTATTCATCTCGATTCTTCGGCAGTACAATGGAAAAATAAAATTGCAGTTTACAACAGCGGCGGAAAACCGGGAAGAGTTGGAACAGGCGGTTATGCAGGACCGGGAGGAAACAGCGCTTACAATATGCAAAGTAAGAAGCCGGGAAAAACAGGATACGTCGGTGCAGACGGAATAAAATCAAGCGCGGGAAAACCGGGAGAAACTATCTGGAAAGTGGAGGACGTGGTGAAGGAATGGTAAGGGAACGAATTACTCCACCGTGGCGGATGAAAACGAATTTACGAAAGTTAAGGGGGCAATTCAGATTTCCACCAATTTGTTTTTCAGCGCAAACAAAACAAGACCGACCGTATTTCTTGCGCCGATTTTTTCGATCATGCGTTGCCGGTGCCCTTCCACTGTACGCGGACTCAGGAAAAGCTTTTCACTGATTTCAGCGTTTGTCAATTCCTTGCAGATCAGTTCAAGTACTTTTAATTCACGTTCGGTCAATTTCGGTTTGTTGGAGAATGTGGTTTGGAATTGTTCTTTATTTACAATTCCTTTCAGCAACAAATTGGAAATGTCCTTATTGAAACAAAAACCGTTTTGCATAACCGTATTTATCGCTTCAACGAGTTCATCGCGATCGGTGTCTTTGAGCAAATAGCCACACGCTCCGTTTTCAACGGCGTGCAGGATCAATCTTTTTTCATTGTGTGCCGAAAGCATAACGACTTTGGTTTGGGGCGCTATTTTGCGCAATAAACGAGAAGCCTCAATTCCATCCATGTCCGGCATTTCCACATCCATCAATACAACATCAACCGACATTCCAATAATTTGCTCCGACAATTCCTTTCCTGTTCCCGCATCCAACACAACGCGAATGTTTTCCGTTGCATCAAGAAGCGATATAAGTCCGCTGCGGAATAATTTGTGATCATCGGCAATGGCAACTTTAATGAGATTCATTGTTTTTGTTTTTATGATCAATTTGTTTTTATAGCTTTTTTTCGGATGTGGGCTGAACCGGAACTTCAAGCTCGAAATGAAAACCTTTTTCCGGCGCTGATGTAAAGCTGAATTCACCCCCGATCAGGCTGATACGGCTTTCTATATTGCGAAGCCCCAAGCCGCTGCTGTTTTTTCCGGGTGCATTCTGCAAAAATCCTTTTCCGTTATCAGTGTAATTAATGCGCACCGACCTTGCAAGAAAAATCAGTGCCAGTTGAATTTCGGAAGCGGCGGCATGCTTTAGTGAATTGTTGAATAATTCCTGGCAAACGCGGAACATTGCCAACTCCTTCTCTTTCTCCAATCGCCCTTCTGTTCCATCGACACGGAAATTGATCCTGAGGTTGTCCGTACCGATTTTTTCCGTCAAGTCCTGCAAGGCCACAGCAAGACCAAGCCGTGCAAGTGTAACCGGCATGAGATCGCGCGAAATATTCCGCACACTTTCGATCGCATCCTGCACAAGTGCTGTCGGCTCCGTGGTCAAATCATTTTCCAGGCCTTTTTTCCTTAATTCCATTTTCATCATGCTCAACTTATGTTTGACGGCAGAGAGCAGCACTTGTATATCATCATGCAAATCTTTGGCAATGCGTACACGCTCCTGCTCCTGCGCGCCCACTGTGGCAGCCAACATCGAGTGCTGCCGGTCAAGTTCTTTTAACCGTTCAACATCCTGCTTGCGCATGGCAAGGTTGACGCGCCAGGTAACAAGAAGCAGGATGAAACCAGCAGCAATTGTAAAATAACCAACATACGACCACCACGTCCTGTACCACGGAGGCTGAATGGTAAACGCATATACCGATTCTTCCCCAATGGTATCATACAGGTTTTTTGCACGCACATGGAACTTGTACGCACCTTCATGAAGATTGCTGTAGTTCTTGTTGCTTTCCGCACTCCACGGCGACCAACTATTTTCCATGCCTTCGAGCCAATGGCTGTACAGTGTTTTTTCGGAATATTCAAAACTGGTAGCAGCAAAAGAAAACAAAAGGTCGTTTTTTGCAAACGAAAAAACAGGATTGTAGGGCGCGGGTTGCACATTGGTGAGTCGTCCGTTGGCTCCGGTATAGTTTCCGAAGAATACGACCTGAGAGTCATTGACCGTTACCCTGTCGATTAAGGTATGGTAAGGTGTATGGTAATTTTTTTGGATGCGTGGATTGTAACAATACAATGTGGTTGTGGTGCCGATCCAAATGAGACTATCGGGAGAAGGATAAATGCTCCATACTTCCTGGTCTTCCATACGACGCAGCGGCAAATCGTTCCATTGCCAGGTGTTGTGATTGTCCTTGTACAGGAAGCCGGTGCGTTTGCCGTCGTAGAGCCAAATATTTCCGTGAAGATCGGCAATGAGATGGCGGGCACTGTGTCCATGGTCGGCAAAACGTTCGCCGAATGCAATGGCTGGGATTAGTTGTTTTGTTCGATCATCAAAACGAAATATGCCGCGATTGGTTCCGAAAAAAAGCCGGCCTTCGTATTGAAGCATTTCAAATTCGGTATGATCGGGTGTAAAACCCTCTGTGGAATCGAATACCGTAACAACCGTTTTTGAATGAAATCCATTTTGAAAATGAATGCGCCATACCTTATCAAAGCTGACCCACAGATCGCCGTCAGGCATTTCCTCAATATGGTAAACGCGCTGATCTACTCCTTCAATGCGGCCTTCTTCGGTCCATTTGCCATTGTCCCAACGCAAGGAAAATAATCCTTCGGCCGTTCCCACAAAAATTCTACCGGGTTGCTTTTTCGAAACCAATAATGCAGTTGCCTTATAGGAGGCTATTTTCGTTTGTGCTCCATTCGTGTACCAATAAATACCATTGCCCGATGATCCGATCAGCAAGCCATCGCGAAATGGTACAATGGCCCTTACCTGGTCGCTCATTTCAGGTAACTGGATCATAGATGGATTGGGGTTAGCTTGATCCGTCACACGACATCCACTGATTGTTCCCAAGAACAGTTGTTGCTCATAATCACACATCGCCAGCGTCATTATTTTGGATTGTGCAGGAGCGGCAACACGGTACAAAGGCGAGGCATAATCGATGCGGTTGAGTCCCATGTAGGAGCTACACCAGATACCGCCTTCGGCATCGGGATTGAGATAGATGAGTGAATTGAAAAACAAACCTCTCCTTTCATCAATCGTTTCAAAACTGTTTTTCGTTTTATTGTAAATGCACAAGCCTTTGTTTTCCGTAGCAAGTGCAATTTTACCATCAGGCAATTCCAGCGTATTCCAGATAATGAGGCTGTCGAGCACCGATGTGTTTTTATGCAGTTGATGGTTTCCGAACAAAAACAAACCCTGCTCATTGGTAAACAACAACAGTGTATCTGCTGCAAAAATCCCTTTTGAATGAATGCCTTTTATAACCAACATATTCAGCACATCGGAATCCGGCACTTTTTCCATCTGGTTCTTTTGAATCAACCAGAGCCCGTCATTTTGAGACTGCACATAAATTTTATCGCCAACGGAAAAAACTTTTTGAAATGCTTTTTTGCTTTTACATGTCTTCATTGATTGGCCGTTCCAACTGAAAAGCCAACCGGAAGACAAAAAAATCATGTCGCCATTTTCTTCGGCAATCACATTGAATATTCGTCCGAAGTCACGGGCCTGCGCGGGCACTTTTCCAAGCAAGGAATTAAATTGAAAACCACCCAAGCTGTCGGCCCCAATCCAACCCAAATCAGCTATTCCTCCCGTATAAATACGTCCATCGCTCCCTGCGGCCATTTTAAAAAACAGTTTTCCGGATGTGCCTGCCACCACCGTCCACCTCTTTCCATCATATGCAAGGATCGCATTTTGATTAGAAACAAAAATGACTCCGAATGAACTCTGCACAGTACACCAGTTTTTCGGTCCGCTGATGTATTGATCGGAGTGATAATCAGATGGGGGGAAATTGGTGATGAACGGATTTCCATTTTGCCCGGCAAGATGCATACAAAGCAAAAAGCTCAAAATTAATCCGATTGCATTTTTACATCGCACGGAACAAAGTGCAGGGACTATCATTGAGGAGTGGTACTGTTTTATTCGTTGCAATTTATTAGTGCTGAATAATTATTATTGTATTTACAATACCGTATAATTACAGTTAAATTAGCGTATAAATAAGCAACAATATGCTATTTAATTGCTACATTTTCGCCATTAAGGACAAACAACAACCTAAAACCATTTTATGTCATCCAATATAAACGAAACCCCTACCGTCGGCCAGGGAACTGTCATATCCACCAATGACGGACAAGGCGGCACAGCGACAATAACACAATCCGGTCCGCCAAAATGCTGGCCTACAGTGGGTGCAACGGTAAATATTACCGGTGTGGCACAGGGTGGCGCATTACCAACAGCTTCGCAAATCGGGTTGACGTGGAGAATTGTCAATCCCGATTGTAAGACTTTCCTTTGGGGCACAGGACCTGTTGGCTAGCGAGCGGCGCTGTCCTTTTCAAGTTCAACACAACTGATCCGCTCCATGCAAATGTAGCGGTTTACCTGTTTAAGGCCATCTGATGCATCTGCTTTTGAGCAACGGTCATCATTTATAAAAGGGAGTCATGCAATTAGAAGTGATCATCATTGGAATTGGAGGTCCGGGCCTTGGGTCAGCACAAGTTTTGAAGAATGCCTTAGAGCTTGTTGATGCACAGGCAAATGTTCCTCCCATTGGCGCCAGAATTGATTTTTATTTTTCGACTGATCCGGGTAAACAGATACGACCTGGACATGGAGAAACGTGGATTGTAAAACAAGACAAAAGAAGATTTGAATTATTGGCCAAGAGCAACCCGGTTCCACTCGAAATTACGGTAGACCGGGAAGGCAATATACAAGGATCGGGGTTACCACCCGCTCAATCGGCATGGAGTGCCGTTCAAATTAATTTGGGCAGCTTACAGCCCTGGTGTGTTCCGAATTACATTGTGTATACACCCACACCGGCGGGCAGGTATTTCTGCCAAATTGTTCCGGGCGAAACCAACTTGCTTTACTTCCTGAAACTGATTGAACCTGCTGCAGAAAACCCGGTTACTCCATCCATTATTTCTAATATTACTTCACAAATTGAATTGGTGGGCGCCATTTTCAATTGGCAAACAGGGGCAATAAGATCCGGTCTTCCTTCTTCGCCCGAAATCTTTTCCTCCCATGCAATAAAGATGTTACAGCCTGTAGCACCCGAATTTCCATTGATCAACAGTTGTGTGGTTGCTTACCCGCTTGATGAAATGGGAAGCATGGAAAAAATTTATTGCTGTTTCCGGACTACAAATATGGACCTGCGGTTGCAGGTGGTTCATGTGCGGGCCATACAACAAGGGTGGCCGGATTCTTTTGGAATTACCACCACCTCCTTCAGTTTCGCTACAACCGAATTGCATTCGATGCACTTGTATTCCTCCTATTCGGTATTGAATTCCGTTGCGCTTTACCAGGGTTTTATTCCGCTCGAAATAAATACGGATGTTATCACCAACGAGGAGAAAGTGGTGGGAGAATACCGCAGCGATTGGCTCTGGCAATCCACACTCGATGATCCGGATTCGCAAAATGCGGTTTGGTACACTATTCAGCGCATGCCTGTGGTTACCTGCCTGACCTTGCGTGAACCGCAATACCCTTGGGCAACCGGCCATTTTACGGTTTCTGAATATCCAAAAAACAATACTTATCCTTTTGAGCGGTTGCTGCGCCTGGCTTGCCGCTGGGCAGCCGGAGCCCGCACTGAATTTGATGTTGCAAAAAAGATAACGGAACATTTGCTGGCAACCCCGCTTTTCATTTACAGCACTTCAGCCAGTGCTTTTACCGTATATAATGCCAGCAACAATATTCCCATCAGTCCCTGTAACGGTGACAGTGCGTGTGTGGTTTTCAATGCGAATAAATTAAACGAGATCATGGAAGGAATGAATGGCACATTTATTCCAGTTGATTGTGTTGACCTTTCCCATATCGTCATGCTGCTCGCCAATAGCATTGGGTGCAAGATGAGATTGGCTATACTTTACAATCAAAGCGATCCTGTTTCGGGGTTTTGTGTCAATCCCATTATTCCGCTTGGAGCAGTTGAGCCTAATGCGCATTACAGCTTTACATTTCATCAAGTAGCTTATTTGGGAAATGCCGAAGATGGAACAGCCCGGGTGTTTGATCCTTGCTTTCGCTTTGATACGAATGGTTTGATCAGCCCCACACTGGGAACACCATTGCAGGACTACATTGAAAAACTGGAACTCGATCCAGGCAGTGTCCAGCTACAACAGGGATCCTGTCCCGAAATCATAGAGCTCATTTGAACGTGTAGAAAATTTGCTTTCGCATTTCTTAAACAAGCTGTTTTTCGGCACCTGGCAATCATCCGTCGCCTATTTTCATTCCCAATTTCAGCATCAGCCAGCTTGTTCCAAAAACGAACAGCGTAGAAATACGCTATTGTCATTCGCGTAATTCCCTCCTGCGTTTCCCGTAGTTCATCGCTGAAAAAAAGAGGTGATCTGGATTTGCTTTGTCATGTCACTGGATGCATTCCTCCGACAATGGAGCAGACCCCATTTAAAAACGAACTGACCTGCACAGCCTAACGCAGGGGCGTAAACGAAAAGCCTTATGAGTAGGGATTAATAAAAATTAAACCTCATGACAACAGCAACTAAAAAAGCTCCACCATTAACCAAGGCAGTACAAACAGCTGGGCGCCGTGTAATGGTGGGCCCCAACCACTATGTTAATCTCACCTCTCAGTTTCAACCCAAAACCAAATTGGGCAATCTTGCACTTCAATTGGACCAGCAATCTTCAGCAGCGTTATTGAGCATATCGGCCATATCCGGTTATGTTTATGCGCTCACACAAGCCGCTGCACCAAGCATCACATTTACGGATACCCCTCCCGGTTTTCCATCCTCACTCACTGCCCTTCAATCTGCATACGATACCTTCCTCACACAATTCGCCTTGTTCCAGGGACAGGCGAGTGGCTGGATCAATACACAACAGGGCAGCAGCACCGCAAGCATTTTTTCCCAATTGGTTTCTGTTCCATCTACCTTAAACAGTCTCAATAGTACGGTTAGCGCAAACTTCACGCTCCTGAATGCTTTAACGCCCGGCTCGCCTCCTTATCAAAGCACACTTTCCCAACAGGAGACACTTATTGGCGCGGAAGCACCTGCCATTACAGGTCTTATCACATCCATGCAAAGTTTAGGCACTTCGCTTGAAACCGCAGCCACATCGCTTGTCAACTCAACGCAGTCGAATCAAATACTTGGCCAATTGCTTGCCGCTTATGCTGCCGACATTGCCGCGCTTAATGCCGACATTACCAATGCGCAATCACAAATAAGTTCGGACAATTCCAAAATAATCGGCTTGGGTTTTGGAGCCGCAGCCGCCGTTGCAGTAGGCTTGGTTGGATTGGCAAATTTTTGGAATCCGGTCGGATGGATTATGATGGCCGGTGGAGCGATCGGAGCCTATTACGCCATTACCGAAATCGAATCGCTGAAAGCACAGATTGCAAGCCTCAAAGCCCAAATCAGCGCCGATACGAATTGGGTACAACAAGATACCCTGGCCGCTCAAATGGTTTCCGCATTCTGCACACAGCTTCAGGGATTCTCTGCGCTGAACGCAGCGGCTCAACAGGAGTTGACCACGTTGGAAAATCTGTATAGCACCATCGCTACAGATATTACCACTGCGCTCAGCGATTTAACAGCCGGTGATCTTGCAGCTGCTCAAGCAGAGTGGAACACTATTTTAGGAGCAGGTCAAACGCTTCAGAATTTAACTGCATATATCTGGCCTTCCCCTGTGATGTTGAGCCACCCATCATCATTTGCCGCTATCAGCAACAATATCTTCAGTATTGCACTTTCGGGAGAACTATTTTATTACTCGGGCGCAGGCAATAGCTGGACAGACATGAATGTAAAAGCGTTGAGTGTTGCCGGACAAGGAACAACGCTGGTAGCTATTGACGGTTCACCAATTGATGGCACAGTGGTGAGTCCAACACCTACCTCGTCGACCTATTTTGTAAAAAGCTACAACATGACGAGCCAAAGCTGGACAACCATTTCCACTTTTCCTGCTGCTGGAATAGCCGTTGGTGGATCAACTGTTTATGCCATCAGCCAAATTGCAACCGATCGCCAGGTCTATCAATACAATGGCACAGGAACAAGCTGGACAGCATTGGCCCAATTGCCGGGTCCTGATGCAGCCATTCAAATCGCCGTTGCAGGTGGGGTGCTTTTTGCGCTTGCCAACAACAGCATGTTTGTTTACCAATACAATGCAACATCTAATACCTGGACACAAGTAGGAACGTCCACTTGTTGCCTCATTGAAGCCAATGGAAATGATTTAGCTATCATTGATACACAAAACAACGTGTATTTGTATAACACCACAACTGGTGGAGCTCCAAATCAAATGGGTTCGCCAATGATACAGGTGGCACAACTTACCAATGGCAATCAATACTGCATTACCAACACACAAAGCCTGTCACTTATTGAGCCGACCATACCACCAACAGTTGTCGGATCAATTGCATCAACCGCAGTAGCCGTTATTGCCAGCGATACAGACAATGTGTATTACGCCGATGGCAGTGGCAATTTGTACTCGTTGAGCTCAACGAACGTGGCAACTTTATTGCCTGCAATGCCTTGCTAAAATTCAACTCTCATTTTTGGGAAAACAAAAAAGGTGGAGCAGCAACCACCCGGTGAATGGAAAATGAAAAATGCAGGATGGATAACCTATCATCCATCCTGCATTTTACCCCATCATTTTACACTTGTCCAAAAAACGATCTGTCCCGCACAGTTCAACGCGGGGACTTGTCCGGGAAGTCATTATCAGCCGAAAATCAAATAAAATCACAACATGGCAACTAATACAAACAGCAACACAAAAAATAATACATCCGCAACCGCAGGTGCTTCCAACGCCCCTGTACTATTACCCGTTATCGATATTGCGAACAACATCATTACGATTAGCAATTACCTCAGCGCCATTCAAACAGCAACCTTGCCTGCTTCCATTGCAAACAATCCTGTTTATGGCACATTGACCACTGAATATTCCAATTGGCAATTCGAGATTTGGTCGGAGTATTTCGAAGGTTTGGTGGATGGTACCATCAGTGCACAGGTTCAGGACATCAACAACCTGATCAACGATGGCATTACCGAACAGCCCGTTTTCATTGCCACAATTAATCCTGGACAAGGGCCCACTCCAACAGTCATTTCATTGTGCGACGATGTGACCAATCAAATTACCGAAGGCAATGCTTACCTGACGCAGCTGCAGGCTATTGCCACCGGAATACAGGGCGTTGACAAGGCAAAAATTGCAGCGCTCAACCAAATTGTAAATACGCTGAGTGCGCAATTCGATACGTTGGAAGATCAACTGACCGATAAGGCCATTGATAATATGAAAGAGGTTTTTGTGACAGTGATCGATGTGTCGGTTGCAGTTGCAACAGAAGAGGATCCGATCTCTCCCCTGGCAAAAGGCGTTGCGCAAGTGGGCACCGACATCATCAACGAACTGATGTTGAGCAGCGAGATCAATGCTACGATAGCCGAATTGCAAACTGCGTGGAGTGAGCTTGATGCAGAAACCCTGCAACTGGCGCAAATCAATTTGCTTATCAATCGTTTGAACACGGTGCTCAGCCAAACGTCTAAAACACTTGATGCGCTGAATAATATCGTTAACGACTGGCAGCTCATCAGCAATGCAATCAATGATACGCCTGCCAACTGGACTTCCACCGGCCTGGCACAAGTTACCGAATGGGCAAGCCGCATGAGCCGCATTACTTTCAGCGGATCGGTTGTGCAAACCATCAGCAATTCCTGATACACTGTCACTTCATTTCTTTTTGAAGTGCGATGACCGGTAAAGCACAAACACCAGGGGGAAATTTATTCCTCTGGTGTTTTTAAAAATTCAATGCGCCTATCCATTGCATGTTTACTGTGCTGTCAAAAACAGACGAAACTCCAATCCTCCACCCGTTTATTAAAAGAACAAACATGACAACAAGCACACTCACCACAAAAAAAATTCCTGTAACGGCAAACCGTCTCTTGATGACCGGCCCCAATCAGTACAGAAACATAAATATGCTTGGTTCAGGCCAGGCGCTTCCTACAACACAATTGGGCAAATTGGCATTGCAGCTTAATCAGCAAACCAATATTTCCATACTAAGCGTTGCGGCAACAACTGCTTACGTAAATGCAATCACCCAATCCGCTCCTCCGTCCATTAAATTTTCAGGTGTTCCTGCAGGCATGCAAGTAACGGTGGCACAACTTCAAACCGCCTACAACACTTTCGTTACGCAGTATCAATCATTTCAGCAACAGGCTGGCGCTTGGATTTATACACAACAAAATACAGGAGTGCCAAGCATTGTTACCCAGTTGGTGCAAGTGCCGCAATCGTTAAGCAACCTGGCCGGTTCTGTTGCCTCCGACTTTGCAATTTTAAACGCCCTTACACCCGGCTCGCCTGAATACAACAGCCAGCTTATTACTCTTGAGAATTCCATCGGTTCCGAATCCCCTGCTATTTCAACTTTGATCTCTTCCATGCAAAGCCTGGGCACAACGCTTCAAACTGCCGAAACAGCGCTCGTGGCATCGACTCAACCCAGTCAGATCCTTGGGCAGTTGATTGCTGCATACGCAAGCATTGTTGTTACGCTTAACGCTGCAATAGCCAGCGCAAAACAACAATTAAGCTCGGATGATTCCAAACTGGACGGAGCCATTGCAGGAGCATCCGCTGCCGCAGTGGTCGACGCAGTTGGTTTAGCCAATTGGTGGAATCCCGTTGGCTGGGTGACCATGGCAGCAGGCGCGGTTGCTACCTATTATTCGGCAAGCGAGATCGAAGCCCTGAAAGCGGAAATTTCTCTCCTGAATTCACAAATCAGCAACAATATCGATTGGACAAACCAGGATCAAACAGCCGCGCAAATGGTTTCGGTATTTTGCACGCAGCTACAGGGATTTGCCTCGCTTAATGCTTCGGCACAACAGGAATTGAGCACCCTTGAAAATTTGTATAGCACCATCGCTTCAGATATTACAACGGCGCTTTCTAATTTAAACGCGAACGAACTTGAAACGGCCCAAAACGAATGGAACACCATTTTAGGAGCAGGGCAGGTGCTGGAAAATTTGAATCTTTATATCTGGCCCAAGCATTCCCTTTTGAGTGCGCCTTCGCCGGTTGCTGCTGTTGGCAATGATATTTATTGCGTTTCCCTCAGTGGCAAATTGTATCATTATTCCGGCAGCACCAACTCATGGTCGGATATGAACGTTACGGCTCTCAGCGTTGCAGGCGATGGAACAACACTTGTTGCCATTGACGGGGCACCCATCAATGCTGCTTCCTCCGTTCAAAATTCTTCCACTTATTTTGCGAAAGTTTACAACATGAGTACACAAACCTGGACAACCATTTCCAATTTCCCGGTCTCTGCCGTTGCTACCGGTTGGGGAAACATATATGCCATTGGCCAGCAAGATGGTAAGGTTTATCAATATACTTCAGGAAATAATTGGACGTCTTTGGCTCAATTGCCCGGACCTGATGCAGCCATACAGATAGCTGTTGTAGGTGGTGGTCCTTTCGTGCTTAGCAATAACAGTCAGTTTGTATATCAATACAATTTTACAAATAATACCTGGACACAGATTGGCGCAAGCACGCCTTACGGAACACTCAAATGCTCCAGCGTTACAGCAAATAACACGAAGCTCGCGATGGTCGCAACCAATAATTACGCGTACCTGTACGATCCATCATTAGGAGGAGTACCCGCCTGCACCGGGGCCGGAGTAGCGCAAATAGCCCAACTTGCCAATGGTGATGAGTACCGCACCGGTACTGATTTGAGCTTGTGGTTTTTTAACTCAACAGTTCCTTTCTCTTATACTCGTTTGCAAAGCAACGTTGTTGGAGTATACGCAAGCGATACAGGCAACGTATATTTTGTGGATAACCTGGGCAATTTATATTCGGTGAATACATCGACTAACGTGGCAACACTTTTACCTGCTTTGCCGTAAGCATTTGAAAATACATTCCAATTTTAACTTATATGTAAGAAGTTAAAATGTCGTGCAGGGCCGGTTAAACAGCCCGAAGAAATTATCGACATTACCCCGACCCGGAGGATAAATAATCCTCCGGGGTTTTTTGCATCTGAAATTTATTTCAGGGACGGATGGAGTAAAAAAATACGCTTCAGCATACTTTGTTTCTTGACAAAAACAATACACGAAGACGTAGACTAAAGACTTACATTCGTGTTTAGTAAAATCTCAACCAGCTATCCTATGAAACGTGTCACTTCTATCGGTGGAATATTTTTTAAATGCGATGATCCGAAAGCACAACGCGATTGGTATGCAAATCATCTTGGATTAGTAACTGATGATTACGGAACAACTTTCGAATGGCGAAAATCCGATAACCCGGATGAGAAAGGATATTCTGTGTGGAGCACGTTCAAAAAAGACACGGATTATTTCGAGCCTTCGAAAAAAGAATTTATGGTCAATTTTCGCGTCGAAGATCTTGATGCATTATTGATTGAATTAAAAAAGGAAGGCGTTCAGATAGTCGGTGAAGTGCAAAATCTTGAATACGGAAAGTTTGCACACATCATGGATCCCGAAGGAAATAAAATTGAGCTGTGGCAATCAATTGATGGAGAGTATGGAAAAATGGTGGGAGATGTGGTGACGAAGTGAAGGAATGTGCTGATGTGCTAATTTGTTAATGTGTTAATGTGTTAATGTGTTAATGTGTTAATGGAAAAGAGAGTTCGACATATTGTGCTTAGATACAACGTCCTTAGAGCACAATTTCTCCGCGAACTCCACGCCCCGGCGTTTCCGCGTCAAAATCGTGCTCAAACGAACATGTTGGAAATTGCATTTTTTAATGGAGATAAAGTATCAGGATCAACTTATTTTTCAGCAATAAAAAACATGTAATCTCCGAACTCATTTCCGTATTGCTGAATGATTGAATTTACTTTGCCCGATTTAATATCATCATCCAACATCCTTACACCCTTTTCAATTTCTTCCGGATCAGAAAAAGCGCGGAACGAAGATGCGTTGTTCCTTATTTCTGCTGACAAATATTTTTCAGGGCGATGTTTATTGGAATAGAGAAAATGATCCTGCAGATCATCTTTGATAAAATACTTTTCTGTTTTTACCATTGAAAAACCGCTTTCAGTTAGCAGCACTTTCATCTCCTGCAATTCAGGCGTCATAGGAATGCAACGTGCCATCATTTTCGGAAAATAATGACAAAGCCAATAACCGCGCATTTGATCAGGTGTAAAGCTGAACATTACAAGTTTTGCTTTTGGCTTAAGCACACGATTCACTTCCTGCAATCCTTTGCGCTTATCATTCCAGTGATGCAACGTAAGAATACCGATTGCACCATCGAAATAATTATCGGTAAGTGGAATGTTTTCTGAGGAACCTTGAATAAATGTTGCTGAACCATTTTTCAACTTGGCCTGCGCCAACATGCTTTCGGAAGGATCGATGCCGGTAAAATTAAACCCTTTATCACGAAGCGCTTTTAAATAATTTCCGGTTCCACAACCAATATCTAAATACACGCCGGAAGGTTGTGGCGAAAGATGCGTGCAGATGCGTTCCGTCAAATAAGGATCTGCACTTCGTGTGTGATTATAAGTGTCGCCGATTTTATTGTAAAGTGTCATTGAAAACCGGTGTTGAGTTTATGCAGATTGCTTGAGTTAATTGCTAACAGGCTCCGGAACATTTTCTAACGGAGGTAATATTCCTTCAAGCAAACGGATCAGCGTATTTGTACGTAATTCTTTTCCTTCACGTGTAAGATGATAAATCGTGTCGAAAAAATACTTGTCCGCGTAAACAAATGAACCGGGCTCATTCACCAGGTGAATAAAACCAAGCTCTTCCTTTATCTTCTTTTTAAGTTCGCGAATGCCGGGTTTATGCTTATCAAATTCCGTTTTCGGATAACACGGAAATAATAAATGAAGCTCTGCTCCCACTTCCTTGCACTTATCTGCTAATTTCCGGAATGTTTCTACAGATGCAATATTCCTGATCGTTTTCCATTGTTTACCGCTACCAATGAGCTTTGATTTCTTTTTTTCGTCAAGAGGAATGACAAGATCTCCGAATTCATTGAAATTTTTCCTGTTGTAAATAGTGCCTGGTGTAATCACCTGCTTGTCTACCGTTTTTCTAAAATAGGTGTAACGTTGTGAAGACAGCTCAGCGAAATTAAATTGGTAATAGGATTTCGACTCCGGGAAAAATAATTGTGTATGCTCAATTAAATCGATGTCTGATTTATTTGCGGGATTATATAAATCATATTCAAGGCACAACAAAACAACGTCACCTTTTTTTACTTGTGATGCAGCTTCATTCAAAATAAATTCAAGTCCAAGCCCCGCATGTATGCTCATGTTCACAACCTGGTAGTTGAACTTTTCCTGCAGGCGCTCGCTATTAATTCCGAATGCCCAGTTTGATCCGCCGACTAAAAGCATTCGTTCCCCCTGGACTTCATTCAACCGTTTATGCTTATCAATTATGGAAGCCATAAAGTCGCTTTCAGCATCAAGGCGCGGTTGATAGCGAGAGGCAACCAGTAAAAAAACGCCGGTGGCAATCGCGGTAAACAATACACACTTTAAAATAAAAGTTCTCATCGCTTAGAATTGAAAATAAATGAACTGGCGATTTTCAAACTCACCGAAAATTAAAATCGAAAAAACGATAACGAGGTAAGCGAACCAACGAACATAAACGGGTCGTGATTTAAAATACTCCGATACGCTCATCTTCTGTTGCCAGAAGTGTACTCCGATCAATACCAATATAAAGAAAATGGAAATGCCTAAATCACGCGGTGAAACACCTGTTGGTTGTGTGATGGATTGATGCGTCCGCAGCTGGTGGAAAATATCCGGCATACCCGTGAAGATCTTTTTTGAAATGTATAAAGCGGTATCCAGATTTTCAGCACGGAAAAATATCCATGCGAAGGAAACCAATCCGAAAGTAATGAGCACTTGTATGAATTGTAATTTATCCAAACGCAGTGAACGGCTTATCCTATTGCGAAATTTTTCTGTCATCAATGCAAATACAAGATAAAATCCATGCAATGCTCCCCACGCAATAAACGTCCAGTTTGCGCCATGCCAGAATCCACTTATGATAAATACAATAAATAAATTCAGGTACCACCGCGGAATTGAAACACGGTTCCCACCAAGACTGATGTACAAATAATCTTTAAACCACGTTGACAAAGAAATATGCCATCGCTTCCAGAATTCATGAATGCTTCTTGATTGGTAAGGACGATTGAAATTCGTCATCAGCTTAAAACCCATTACACGCGCCGCACCGATTGCCATATCGGAATATCCTGAAAAGTCGCAGAGAATTTGAAATGAGAAAAATACGGTTGCAAGCACAAGGTTGTAGCTGTTATATGCCTCCGGACTTTCATAAACAGCATTAACAAGCACCGACAATCGATCAGCAATAACAACTTTTTTAAAAAGTCCCCACAACATTAATCGTAATCCGCTTGTTACACGATCATAATCAAAATCAAATTTTTCGCGGAATTGTGGCAATAAGTTTTGTGGCCTTTCAATTGGTCCTGCAACCAGCTGAGGATAAAACATGACATACAAAGAATAAATGCCGAAATGTCTTTCTGCTTTTTGATTTCCACGATAGACTTCAATCGTATAGCTCATCGCCTGGAACGTATGAAACGAAAGTCCGATAGGCAGAAGAATAGATAAGAAAGGAAGATAATTTGTCATTCCCATTCCTTCGAGTGCAACTGACAAATTATGATTGAAAAAATTGTAATATTTAAAAACAGCAAGCACACCGATATTCGCAATAAGGCTGGCGATAAGAAATGCTTTACGTCGTTTACCTTGCGCATTCTCAATGTAAATACCGGCAAAATAATCAATGACAATTGTACCTGCGAGGATCAAAATATAGACCGGGACAAATGCCATATAAAAATAGCAGCTGCTGGCCAGGAGAAGTATCCACCTGAATTTATAAGGTAACGCGAAATACAGCGCAGTTACACCAATAAAAAAGAAAAGAAATTCGAGGGAGTTAAAGAGCATGATTTATAGTAACAACAAAAGAAGAATGCATTTTTTAACTGAAGGCGAATATAGGGAATGAATGTTGAAATCATCGGCTTATTTATCCTGGACAAATTACTCAGAATATGACAATCTTCTCCCTTCTGCCAAAAATCCATCGTAACTAAAAAGAGAATCGAGCTCTAAAATTTAAGCCTTTATCGGTAAGCTTTTAAATAATTCTCGGTACCGCAACCAATATCTAAATACAATCCGGAAGGTTGACGCGGCTTCTTAATCAGTTCTTTTTGCGTGAGGGATAGTAGCGGTTACCCCACAGTCTCGTCAAAGCAATATTCCTATGCTGTTTATTTAATTTCTTTTGACGAGACGAGGAGTAAAAGCGGATAGCCCGGCTCTGCACGCCCCAATAATCATCTGCGAAATCATTTGAATCTGCGTGCACAAAATGCTCTCGCAGATTTGCACGGATTCCGCAGAGATAGTGCAGATTTTATGTGAGAAAGTCTTGCACAAGTTTTCCAATCTTTTCTCCTTCCACTAAAAATCCATCGTGACCAAATGGAGAATCTATCTCCACATATTTTGCATTCGGAATATGTTCAGCTAAAAATTTTTGCTCATCAACAGGACAAAGCACATCGCTGCTGATACCGATACAAATTGTTTTTGCTTTAATTGTATTTAAAACATCGCTCATTTTACCGCGACCTCTTGCTGCATTATGCGAATCCATTGCTTTTGTAAGCAGCCAATA
The DNA here is from genome assembly GCA_031412295.1 of Bacteroidota bacterium. Lineage (GTDB taxonomy): Bacteria > Bacteroidota > Bacteroidia > Palsa-965 > Palsa-965. The sequence continues at coordinate 79,571 of JANOCU010000026.1, read as the reverse complement.
GGAATACGCATTAAAACGTTTTACCAATTTGTCGCCCTGGTAATGAATGTATGATTCCGAACGAAAATTTTCAATGCGATCATCTTCGTCAGTCTGCGTATTTACAAATGCGCGATAATTTCTATAGGTAAGCATTCCGATTGCACGCGCTGTTTTTAATCCCCGTGCACCTGCAGCAGTATTTTCTTCCCCGAAAGTAGGATCGGTTTCAATTGCTAAACGCTGCGAAGTGTGAATAGCAATTCCCCACGCACTTTCACGCGCAGCTGTTGCAACCAGCATTAAGTTATCAATACGTTCGCTTTCCATGATCGCCCATTCGACACATTGATATCCACCCATTGAACCGCCCATGAGCAAGTAAATAGTTGCTATCTCAAGATGCTCGCGCAATAAAATAGCAGCACACACCATATCCCGAATTGTAAAAACAGGAAACGTTTTGAAATACGGCTGCTTCGTTTGCGGATTTTCTGTACCCGGTCCCGACGAACCATAACAGGAAGAAGGAATATTCATGCAGACGATAAAATAATCATCGGCATTAATTGCTTTTCCTTCTCCAATAAGATCGGGCCACCAATCGGCGCAATCCGCACTCGCCGTAAGCGCATGACAAACCCAAACAACCTTGCTTTTATCCTTTTCGAATGTGCCATAAGTGCAATAGGCAAGCTCCAAAACAGGAAGTACATGGCCTGATTCAGTAGTAAATGAAGTTTTGCTCCGGAAAAGGTTGGTTTTCATAGAAGATTTGTCGAAGATAAGAAGATTTGATCCGCAGAATTCTATCTTTATAGTTCTGCACCCTCCCTATGAAAGTACTGCTACAACGCCTTGACGATGCCTTCCAGTTCGAGGCAAAAAATGAACAAGGCAATTCGATGATCTTCGATGTCGGCCCTGAACTGGGCGGAAAAGGAAATGGCATTCGCCCGATGCAAAGCCTGTTGATGGCGCTCGGTGGCTGCAGCGCGATCGACATTATTATTATTCTGAAAAAACAAAAGCAGGAGATCACAGATTTCAGAATAGAAATTGACGGCGAACGTGAAGCAGGAAAAGAACCTTCGCTCTGGCAAGACGTGCACGTGATCTATCACATCGATGGAAAAGTAGATGTTGAAAAAGCCAAACGCGCGGTGCAGCTTTCAATGGAAAAATATTGTTCGGTTTCGAAAACAATGGAAATTGCCGGGGCGAAAATTACTTCGGAGATACGTATCAATGGAGTAGTCAGTAGTCAGTAGTCAGTAGTCAGTAGTCAGTAGTCAGTAGTCAAAAAATGATTTGTTTCGCGTTCTCCGAACTAAAAACACCGAACTAAAAACTAAATGAAGCCTGAAACAAAAGCAATTCGAATTCAAAACGAGCGTACGGATGAGCGGGAGCATTCTGTTCCGTTGTTTCTTACTTCGAGCTTTATGTTCGACGATTCGGAACATATGCGTGCGACATTTGCTGATGAAAATGAAGACAATATTTATTCGCGTTTTTCAAATCCGAATGTGCGTGAGTTTGTAGATAAGATGTGCGCGCTTGAAGGAACAGAAGCTGGTTTTGCAACGGCATCGGGAATGTCGGCGGTGTTTGCTTCGTTCCTTGCATTTCTAAAAAGCGGCGATCATTTGCTTGCATGTAGCTCCATTTTCGGTTCGACGCATACTGTGATTACAAAATATTTGCATCGCTGGGGAATTACGTATTCGTATGCGGACATCAACAAACCGGAAACCTGGGAAGCATTGATACAGCCGAATACAAAAATGATCTTCGTAGAAACGCCTACTAACCCGGGATTGGACCTGGTCGATCTCGAATGGCTTGGACAATTAGCGAAAAAACATAAAGTGCTTTTGAATGTCGATAATTGTTTTGCAACACCGGCATTATCGCAACCCGCTCTTTACGGTGCAGATATCATTACACATTCTGCCACCAAATTCATTGACGGACAGGGACGGGTTTTGGGAGGTGCAGTGCTCGGAAGAAAAGAGCTGATCAAAGAAGTATATTTATTCTGTCGCAGCACAGGTCCTTCGCTTTCACCATTTAATGCGTGGATCCTTTCGAAAAGTTTAGAGACGTTGCATTTACGTATGGAACGCCATTCTGAAAATGCAATGAAGCTTGCCTCTATGTTACAGCATCACCCGGAAATTGCAAGTGTGAAGTATCCATTCCTGCTTTCACATCCGCATTATGAAATTGCAAGAAAACAAATGAAAGCCGGTGGCGGGATTGTTACCTTCGAATTAAAAGGCGGACTTGCACAAGGAAGAAAATTTCTTGACAATATTAAAATCTGTTCACTCACTGCAAATCTCGGCGATACAAGAACTACGATCACACATCCCGCCTCCACAACACACGCAAAGCTGACCGAAGAAGAACGCCTGGCAGTTGGTATTACTCCTGGTCTTGTGCGCGTGTCTGTCGGATTGGAGCACATTACCGATATCGCTTCTGATATTGAACAGGCATTGGCAAATTCAAACTGAGAAACAGATGATCAAACGTATACTTGTTTTCCTGTTTTCAGTTTTGAATGTTGTTGCGAACGCGGAAAACGAGCGTGCAGTTTGGAAAATTGCAAACCAGGATGAAGTCGAACGTTTAACATCGATGCTTGCCAAAAAGGATGCAACTATCAAAACACTGGAAACTTCGCGCACTTTATTTCTTATTGCATTTGTCGTGGCAGTGCTGTTCATCATTATAGCAGCAATTTTTCTTTTTGTCAGAAGGAAACAAACAAGGCAGCTTGCAAATGAAACGCTGGAAAGACAAAATGCAGAAATCACTTTGCAGAAAAAATCAATCACCGATAGTATTAATTATGCAAAGAAGATCCAGGATTCCATTCTTCCACCGGAGAGCCAGATAAAACGTGTCTTGCCAAACAGCTTTATTCTTTATGAACCAAAAGATGTTGTAAGCGGAGATTTTTATTGGCTCGAAAACCGTGATAATCTTTCCATTTTTGCTGCTGTTGATTGTACCGGTCATGGTGTTCCCGGTGCGTTGATGTCGGTGGTTGGATTTAATTTGCTCAACCAGGCAGTGAATGAAATGGGGCTCACCAAACCATCCGATATTATTTATCATCTTGATTACGGTGTAAATAAATTATTGCGTCAGTCTGATGGTGGCAATTCAGTGAAAGACGGAATGGATCTTGCGCTTTGTAGTTATGATCCTGCAACCCGTAAATTACAATATGCGGGTGTTTTTAATCCTGCCTATATCATTTCCAAAGGAGAATTCATTCAGCTCAAGCCGGATAAATTTCCGATCGGGATCAATGCGGATGGTGTGACGGATATTTATACCAACCATGAATTTCAGCTCTCACAAGGTGATATGATTTATTTATTCACTGATGGTTATGCAGATCAATTCGGCGGACCGATTGGCAAAAAATTTAAATACACACGCTTCCGTGAATTACTTTTGAAAATTCATTTGCTTCCGTGCGAAGAACAAATGCGTATTCTGAAAAAAGAATTCGTAGATTGGAAGAGCGGACTTGAACAAGTGGATGACATACTTGTCATTGGCGTAAGAGTAGAATAATCCTATGCAAAACCGTTTGTCAAAATTCTTATTTGTTTTTTTCCTGCTGGTGTGGGCAATGCCTTCATTCGCTCAGGCTGATCATCGTGCAGACAGTCTGAAGGCGGCTTTAAAAAAAGAAATAAGTGATTCTGCAAAAGTAAATACCTACAACCAGCTTGCCGATCATTACCGTTACAGGGATGCGCTTCAGCATCAGCAATACGCGCTCAAAGCAATTCAAACAGCACGACCGATAAATTATGGACATGGGCTTGCGTCCGGCTATAATATGTATGGCCAATATTTTGAAAATGCAGCACGCTTTGAACAAGCATTGTTGTATTATGATTCGGCTGGTACGCGATGGAATCAATTGGGAAATGATGCAGAAGTGGCGCATATGTTTCTTAACATGGCCAATGTATATAACAGGATGGGTGACTATCCGAGTGCAGCTGAATACGCTATCCGCGCGTTGAAAAATCATGAGAAGAATAACAATACGTTCGGAAAAGCAGCTTGCCATCTTACGCTTGGAAATGTGTATTACCAGCAGGGTGATACGGATGGTGCTTTAAGCGCTTACAAAAAAGCATTTGTAATGAATCGCCTCAGCAATAAAAATCCTGACTTCGAAGGCGCTGTTCTTGGAAACATTGGTGCAATGTATGTTCAAAAGGAAGATTATTATTTAGGATTGCATTATATACGAATGGCAGCAGCCACTTTTGAAAAGCATGGAATGATCTCACGCCTTGGATCCACGTATAACAATATGGGTGCGTGCTTTCGTAATTTAAATCAGTATGACTCCGCAATTTTTTATGGAAGAAAAGGTCTTGCCTCTGCGCTCAATGCCAGCAGACCGGAAAGCGTTTGTAATGCTCTTTTAGCATTGGGAATTACTGAAGAAGGTCTTGGAAATATTGATTCTGCTATGCTTTATTTTACTCGCGGCCTGGAGATATCCGGTAAAATAGGTGCGCGTGATCTTGAAGCGAATTTCTATGATGGGCTTAGTGCTATTCATAAAAAGAAAAAGAATTATGAAAAGGCCTTGTACTACAAAGAACGGTACATGGAGCTGGATGATAGTTTGCATGGTGTTGAATCAACAGCAAAAATTGAGAAGCTTCAGAAGAGCTATGAAATTGACAAGAAAAATATGGAGATGGCAAGAATGCATGAAGAGCAGGTTCGTGCAGATGAAGCTTACAAACAAAATTTAATTTTCTTTATTTGCGGCGGTGTGCTGCTGCTCGGAATTATTATTGCCATTGTTATACTATTAGTGAATAAGCAAAAGCATAATTCATTGCTTGAACGGAAGAACGATGAAATCTCGCAGCAGAAAGAAGAGATCACTGCAAGCATTACCTATGCGCGAAGAATTCAGCAATCTGTAATGCCTGATGAACGCATTCTCCAAAAATCCGGCTACGACTATTTTATTCTCAACAAGCCACGCGATATTGTCAGTGGAGATTTTTACTGGCTTGCAGAAAAAAACGGGAAGACGTATATCGCTGTTGCAGATTGTACCGGGCATGGCGTTCCGGGTGCGTTGGTTTCTGTGATCGGCGTAAATATTTTGAATAAAATTATTGAGCAGCCAGGCACACCTTCACCTTCCGAAATTCTCGAGCTGCTTCACGTGTTGATGATCCAGGCGTTGAACAAAGATGCTGATGCACGAGATACTACTGATGGAATGGATATCGCCTTGCTTTGCATTGATAAGGGTGCGGGTAAAACAAGCTATGCGGGAGCCGGCCGGCCTTTATATCACCACGACGGAAAAGAATTGCGCACGATAAAAGGAAACCGATATTCTGTTGCAGCCGATAAAAGTTCTGCAGATGCACCTTTCAACGAAATAGAAATTCCTTTCGTGCACGGCACAACATTCTACATGTCTTCTGATGGTTACGCAGATCAGTTCGGACAAGCGACAGGAAAAAAATTCCTTTCAAAAAATTTCAGCGAGCTGCTTTCAAAAATTTCTCCTCTTCCAATCAAAGAGCAAGCTGATCGCATCGACAAAGAATTTATGAAGTGGAAAGGTAATCTCGAGCAGGTGGATGATGTGTTGGTGCTCGGAATTAAAATTTAATGGGGAACGATCCCGATAGCTACCGGGAGAATCAAAACGAAAATACGAAATCACTATCGGTAGTTGCCCGAATGTTCGTATTGATCTGTAAATCGCACCCTTTCGTAAATTCATTTTGATTTATAATAAATTCCCTTCTCCTCTTTCATACTTGCGTTTTCATTCGTAATTCATTCCCCTCTCCTCTTTCGTATATTCGTTTTCATTCGCCTCCCTGCCGCCGCGCTTGCTGTGCTTCTGCAGGCAGGTAATTCGCACCCTTTTTTATTTAAGCACCGACTCCCCATTCAAATCTGTAGTAAGCACATCGCTCATATAATCGAAAAAAGGACGCAGATTTTTTAGCCCCTGGTTCAGCTGCTCTGCAAAATTTTCACTCAACACTTCTTTATCATTAAAATCATGCTGAAGGAAAAAAGATTTGTGTCGCAGCAAATCTATTGCAGGATGATCCTTGTCAAAACCTTTCGGAGTGGTCAGCAGCTTATTACCACGCAATACGCCAAAGAATTCTTTTGTCTTTTTATTCTCCAGCAACTTTTTCCAGGCTTTATGATTGCGGTCAATATCCTGTCGGATGCGTTTCAGATCATCATTTTCAGGTCCGAAAAACCCTCCCGCTATAAATGAATTTCCGGGTGCGATGTGGAAATAATAACCTCCCCGCTTCTTTTTAGTTGCGCGTTTAAAAGAACCACTCCAATGCGTTTTATAAGGCGATTTATCTTTGGAAAATCGAACGTCTTTATAAATACGGTGCAAAACTTTTTTCGCAGAAGCATTTTCTATTTCGTCATGCTCCCTCATTTTTTCCAGCAAGAGTTCAGCAAAGGCCAGCATATTTTCATGCTCCTCCTGGTAACTGTCTTTATGCTTATTAAAATAATCCCGGTTATTATTTTTTGAAAGGTCTTTGAGGAAAATAAAGGATGATTTATTAATAGCAACCATTTGCTTTTTCATACAGCAAAGATACACTGAAAACAATTTTGGAATTTTGCCTGTTGATTCGCGGTAACTTAATTGAATTCCGTCTCACTGTGGTGATATTAAATTAACGTGCCCGACAACCCACATAAGCGTAGTATACGATACGGATTTATTTAGGTTTCATTGTTTTCATGTAACCATTTTTAATCGTCATTTCTACTTGCTGGTTTTCAGCGGATTCAAAGATGCTATGCATGCATAGGAAAGTTTTCAACAGCCTTTTTTTAGGAATGCCTTGAAACCCGCATGAATACAGGCCCGTTGAACAAGCAGTTCTTTGCACAGTAAACCAACCAGAAAGGAGAGTCATTATGAGCAACATCTACACACACGGATGGATTATCCCTATTTGCTTAATCATTGCATTCATCCAAATGAACACCGAAGCGTATGCTACACATGCACAAGGCGGCGATCTTACCTACACTTGCCTCGGTGGGAATCAATACGGCCTGCGGCTATCTTTCTACCGGGATTGTTCCGGAACGAATGCACCGGGAAGTGTGACCATCGATATTTCATCGGTTTCATGCAATCAGAATTTAACAGCAACACTCACACCAATTACAGGAACAGGACAAGACGTTACACCAATTTGTCCGAGCTTAACAACAGTTTGCAACGGAGGAAATAATCCCGGTGTACAGGAATGGATCTATGAAGGGAATATTACATTACCACAAGCTTGTACCGACTGGGTTTTCGCATTCACGCTTTGCTGCAGGAATGCCGCTATCAATACGATCATAAATCCCGGCGGAGAAAACATTTATATTGAGACACATCTCAATAACGTTGCTGCTCCCTGCAACAACTCTCCTACCTTTTCAAATATTCCTGTTCCCTTTATCTGTGCCAACCAAACGTATTGTTTCAATCACGGTGCTGTTGATCCTGATGGAGATTCACTTTCTTATTCTCTTGTAACACCTGCAACAGGTCCTAACACAACTGTTACTTACAACGCACCTTATTCTGCTTTTCAACCGATACAATCAATGCCGTTGGTTACATTTAATAATGTCACCGGCGATATTTGCATGAACCCGACACAGATCATCGTAACCGTTATGGCTGTTCGTGTAGAAGAATGGAGAAACGGAATAATGATCGGTTCAGTTGTTCGCGATATTCAATTGCGTACAATCAGCTGCACAAATAATCTTCCGAACATCACCGGGATCAACGGAGGAAATAATTTCAGCGCTTCTGTGTGTGCAGGAAACACGCTAAGCTTTTATGTAAACTCTACTGATCCTGATGCAGGACAAAATTTAACTGTAACATGGAACAATGCAATTACAGGTGCAACATTCACCACTTCTGCCGGACCAACACCGAGCGGAACGTTTACATGGACACCAAACGTAAATAATGTAAGCAACACTCCATACTGTTTTACAATTACAGTTACCGATGATGCTTGTCCTTATTCCGGATCACAAACATTTGCATTCTGTGTCACTGTTACCGGGTTCGGATTAAACATTTCTTCATCAGGAACAAATTGCGGTGCATCAAATGGAAGCGCTGCCGTTGTTGTTACAGGAGGAAACGGACCTTATACGTATCAATGGTCGCCTGCAGTTGGAAATACTGCGACTGTTAACGGTATTCCTGCAGGAAATTATGCTGTCAATGTTACGGATGCAACCGGATGTATTTCTACCGCAACAACAATTGTAACACAAGGACCAAGTAATGCAAACGTCAATGCAAACGTAGTTGATGTACAATGTTTCGGTGGAAATAACGGAAGCGCAACATTAAATGTGAATGGCGGACAAGGACCTTACACCTATCAGTGGTCGAACAACGCAACAACAAATTCGCTGACAGGAATGCCGGCAGGAACATACAGTGTAATTGTTACTACAGCTAACGGATGTACAACAACTACAACAGTTACAATTTCACAACCTGCAAGTGCGCTTGTTTCTCCTGCTTCTATCATCGGTAACGTTTCCTGCTTTGGTGGAAATAATGCGCAGGCTTCTGTGAATGCAAATGGTGGAACTCCGCCTTATGTTTACAGCTGGAATTCTGCGCCCGCACAAACAACTGCAACAGCAGCATCACTTGGCGCAGGGCTTTATACCGTTATGGTTACAGATGCAAACGGATGTGTTTCTTCTTCATCAGTAACTATAACACAACCGGCAGTATTAGCAGGAAATCTGAATGTAACTTCCGTAACGTGTAATGGCGGAACAAACGGATCAGCGCAGATCTCCTTAGCAGGTGGTGTGCCTCCTTATGCTACGACATGGAATACAACTCCTCCGCAATTCGGAAACAGCGCAGTGAATCTTGTTGCAGGAAATTATGCAGTGAATGTAACAGATGCAAATGGTTGCGTGCTTTCTTCGCCTGCAACTATTACTCAACCTGCTCCACTCTCAGCAGGAATTCCTTCAGCAACAAATGTTTCTTGTTTTGGCGGAACAAATGGTACTGCAGCTGTGAATGCAAATGGCGGAACTGCTCCTTATAATTATTCCTGGAATACAGTTCCTGCGCAAACCACACCAAGCGCAACAGCAATGACTGCAGGAAATTATACCGTAACTGTGACCGATGCAAATGGTTGCGCAACTGTCAGCACGATTGCAATTACAGAGCCAACACTCCTTTCTATACAGCCTTCAACAGGTGATACCGTTTGTCCGGGACAACAAACACTTATCGGTGCAACAGCTTCAGGTGGAACAGGTCCTTATACATACAGCTGGAATAATAATCTTGGAAATAATTCATCACATACTGTTACACCAAACTTTGCAACCACCTATAATGTAAGTGTGACAGATGCAAACGGATGTGCAAGCCAGTCAACAAGTATTTTCATTGATGTATTCCAGTTTACACTTACAGATTTGGTCATGTTGTCGAGCCCTGCTTTGTGTGCCGGTGGTTCAACTTCTGTCGGCGCAACTGTTTTCGGAAACACAGGAACACTTACATGGGCATGGGCAAATCAAGCCTGGAACAATGGCGGACCATTTATTGTTCAGCCAACACAAACCACTACTTACCAGGTTGCAATTACCAATCAATGTGGCGTTACAGTGAACAGCAGCTCTACAATTGTTGTTCATCCTGTTCCGCAGATTTCACTTCCACCGCAATCAGCTTCAGGTTGTGATGATGTTCCTATGATTTTTACTGATGCTGATCCTGCAAATGCCGGATGTTTTTACAGCTGGAACTTCGGCGATAATTTTACCGGCACAGGAAGTTCTGTTTCGCATAATTACGGCACAAGCGGACAGTACAATGTAATTGTGATTGTCACTTCGCCTTTCGGTTGTGTTGGAAATGGAAATACACTCGCAGACATTACCATTTTCGATTCGCCGGTTGCAGATTTTTCTGTCGCATCAAATGTGATGAGTGAGCTTGAACCAACATTCCATTTTCAAAATGAATGTTCTATCAACACCATCGGATGGGAATGGGATTTCGGTGACAATACAACAGACAACGTTCCGAATCCGGCGCACGCCTACTCACAAACAGGCTCCTACACTGCGCGATTGATTGCAACATCAAACGGTGGTTGCACGGATACAACTGAATTGCCTGTACGTGTTGAGCCTGAGTTTACGATCTACGTACCGAATGCATTCACTCCGAATGGCGATGGAAAAAATGATATGTTCTTCGCTTATGGAAATGAGATCACCAGCTTTACAATGAATGTTTATGATCGCTGGGGAAATTTAATTTTTACTTCGGATGATATCATGAACGGTTGGGACGGACGTGCAAGCGACGGAAGTGAAATTGCGCAACAGGATGTGTACGTTTATAAAATCGCAGTAAAAGATTTCGAAGGAAAGGCGCACGGAATTACCGGTAGTGTTTCTCTCCTCAAATAAGAATGTGTATGTGTGTGCTCCGAAGGACTCTTCGGAAAAATAAAAGAGCGCCGGGCAAAGGGCGCTCTTTTTTTATTTCTGCTCTGCCAACAATTGCTGGATCAACCGCAATGCTTCATTCGTATCCTTTTCATACGCTGCTCCGGTGGCAGGACCATTAAATCCGGTATACACCATTCGCACATTTCCATTTTTATCGAGATAAATTGTCGTCGGAAAAGACATAATGCCATTTAGAAAAGGCAAACTTTCCGACGCAGCATTCTTCCCGGTTTTTCCCGTATTTAAAAAAGTATACGGCGCATTGAAGTGATCACGTACACGACGAATATTCGGATTTGCTTTTGCTGTATCCGCCGAACGTTCGTAAGCTAATGCAACAATTTCTAATCCCTGCGAATGGTATTTGTTGTACACTTCCGTCATCCACGCCGTTTCATCCATGCAATTCGGGCACCAGCTTCCCATCACCTGGATGATAACTACTTTTCCTTTGAACTTCGGATCTGATAATGAAACCGGATTTCCATTCAGATCATTGAATGTAAAATTTACATTGGTAGAATCTTTTACAAAGGTCAGCTTGCGTGGATCGCGCAATTCAAATTTTGGATTTTCTTTTGCTATCCATTTTTCATATGCGAACTTTCCATACCACGCATCACCTTCCACTTCATTCACACTGAAATCTGCCCTGAACAAAAAAGCGTGTGAGCCATCGAAGCACGAAAGCATCAGCACATTACAATTAATAAACCCACCTTCGAGAAAACGATAATCACCCGTTTCGGTAAGAAATGTTCCAACAAAACCGGGAATCTCTTTATCTACTTTAAAAATTCCAATTGCTTTGCTGCTGTCTGCCGTTCCCGCACTGAAAGTACATTCCCATTTTTCTTTCCCTGTCACAGGTGGCAGTCCGCGACAAACCATTGTTTCAAATCTTTTCTTTCCATATTCAGCACGAAACTTTAGCTGGTAAGGTTTGCTTGCAGAGTTATTAAACCATGTTCCATGAAATCCGCGCAACGAATCGATCTTACATTTAAACCACGAATCAAAAACAGGCATGTGCCAGTTGATGGAATCTTTTTTGAGAATGAGCTGCTCTACTTTGATGTGCTCACTTGCATTATGAATAACAAGCGTATAACCGCTTTGTTCCAGCGCGACAGTAAAAGTGAAAGGTAATTCAGTGGAATCGTTTAATGTCAATACACCACGCCAATCGCCGGGCTGAATAAATAATGGTGCAGAAGTTTTTGGCGGGACTCCTTTTTGTGCGAAGGAAGTTGTAGTGAGAAAAATAAATACGGAGAGAAGGGAAATTAATTTTTTCATTTGTTCTTGCGTTGTTTTAATTTTTTAGAATGAGTTTCTAAAATTCTAGCTTTAACTTCTTCCCATGGAGACATTTTGGATTTACCTTCTTCAAAACTTTTTACTCTGCGATCAAGTTCGGCAAGTTGTTCGTCAGTTAAATATGAAACTTCTTTGTCATCAGCATCAAAATGTTTTTTCGTCATAACTCTAAATTAATAAAAGTTATTTTTTCTTTTTCGGATTTTGGCTTGTGTGGAAAATCGCATGAACATAAACTCTTTTATCAAGAATTTTATAAATCAACAAATAAGGAAACTTTCCTAAATAGCATTCTCGAAAGACTCCACGTTTTTTAGGGAAGGAGAATGGGTGGTTTAATATCAAGTCTAATCTTTCATCAACCAAGGCAAGAAATTCTTCTCCTAAACCAGTCTGTTGATCTTCATACCAATTGTAAATATGCTGAATCTCTGGCCCCGACCTTTCGGAAAACTCAAGTCGAAATGTCATTTAGATTTTGACTTATAATTCTTTCGGATTTCAGTTTTTAATTTCCCCCATGAAATAGCTTTGGTTTCTCCGGCTTCCAGACTTCTCGCCCTTTCTTCCACCTCGGCATATTGTGCATCTGTCATCATGGATTCGCTTTCATCCTGGATGTCCAATGCTTCTGATAACATTGCACTTACCAAACGCAATGTCTTCTCATCCACCTGGTCCACATACTTGTGAACTTTCTTTCTTAAAACGGCTTTTGTCATAACTCTAAATTACAAAAAATGCTTTTGAAACGAAACCTGTAAAACCACAACAGGCACAATAGTTCACATTTCTTTGTGTTCCATTGTGCCTGTGTCGTAAAAGAAAAATTTCTAAATATTAAATTCAATTCCCTGCGCGAGCGGCAACTGATTTCCGTAGTTAATTGTATTTGTCTGGCGACGCATATATACTTTCCATGCATCACTTCCTGATTCACGTCCGCCACCGGTTTCCTTTTCACCACCAAACGCACCGCCAATCTCCGCACCCGAAGTTCCGATGTTCACATTCGCAATTCCGCAATCAGATCCTTCTGCTGAAAGGAATTGTTCCATCTCGCGCATGCTGTTGGTGAAAATCGAAGATGATAATCCCTGCGGAACACCATTCTGCATTTCAATCGCTTCATCAAGTGTGCTGTATTTCATTACGTACAAGATCGGTGCAAATGTTTCTTCCTGTACAATGTGAAATTCATTCTTCGCTTCGATGATGCATGGTTTTACATAACATCCGCTTTCATATCCTTCTCCATTCACAACACCACCTTCAACGAGTATCGTGCCGCCTTCATTTTTCGCTTTTTCAATTGCGCTTTGATAATCTTTTACTGCACCTTTATCGATCAGGGGACCAACGTGATTTTTCGCATCTAACGGATTGCCGATTGAAAGCTGCGCATACGCATTCTTCAAAACAGAAATAGTTTTATCGTAAATGCTTTCGTGAATGATGAGTCGTCGTGTAGAAGTACAACGCTGACCTGCTGTTCCCACCGCACCAAACACCGCGCCGACTAATACCATGCTGAGATCTGCATGCTCGGAAACGATGATCGCATTATTTCCACCAAGCTCTAAAATCGCTTTTCCGAATCGTTCCGCAACAAGTGTAGAAACTCTTCTGCCGATTCGTGTGGAGCCGGTAAAAGAAACAAGCGGCACACGTTTGTCGTTGTTCATCAAATCACCAACAGGGTTTCCGATAAGCACACAGCTCACACCTTCCGGAACATTATTTTTCTTAAGCACACTTGAAATAATATTCTGACATGCGATTGCGCACAATGGCGTTTTTGAAGATGGTTTCCATACACACACATCTCCACACACCCAGGCAAGCGCTGCATTCCAGCTCCACACCGCAACAGGAAAATTGAACGCCGAAATAATTCCGACAATTCCGATCGGGTGCCATTGCTCATACATGCGGTGACGCGGACGTTCGCTGTGCATCGTCAATCCGTAAAGCTGGCGCGAAAGTCCGACTGCAAAATCACAGATGTCGATCATCTCCTGCACTTCACCTAATCCTTCCTGCAGTGATTTTCCCATTTCGTAGGAAACTAATTTTCCCAACGGCTCTTTATATTCACGCAGCTGATCGCCCATCTGTCGCACAATTTCTCCACGCTTTGGCGCAGGAATCGTTCTCCAGATTTTAGCGGCCTGTGCTGCTGTTGACATTACTTTTTCATAATCTTCCGCAGTGCACTGATTCACACTCCCGATAAATTGTCCATCCGCAGGAGAATAAGAATCCACTTTTGGTCCGGAAGTATTCCAGTGTGTTGTACCGGTAGAAGCGCCAAAGTTTTGTTCTTTAACACCAAGCGCACGCAACGCTTCAGCAATTCCAAAATTATCGGTCAATACTTGTGACATAGTTTGTTTTTTTAGGAATACAAAGGTACAGAAAAAGGAAGGGAGTGACAGGTGACAAGTGACAGGGGGAAAGAAAAAAAAGAAATTTTCGCACTCTTAATCAACACTTGTCACTTGTCACTCGTCACTTGTCACCTGTCACTTTTCCCTATTCTTTAGGCTTAATCGCCACTAAAAACTTCCCTGCAATTGCTTTTGAAAGAACCGCGAAAGAGCTTTCGATAATTTTCTTGGGTGAATTTGTTGCGGATGAAAATGTGGATCTGCTCTTTCCCATTGCAACGCGTTTTCCGTCTTCGGTTTTAAACATGGTCCAATGCAAAACTACGGAGCGATTAAATTCCGTTTTTCCCATCAGGTTGGTTGGATCTGAACCCAGATCATTTTCCATGTCGATCTCGTTCAGGAATAAAACATAATCTGCATTGTATTTTTTCTTGAGATACGCGAGCAGATTTGGTGTGAGCACAACCGCATTCATGAACTTATCTGTTTCATCCGTTTGCACAGCGATCTGGCCTTTTTGAACGCCGGATTGTTGCTTCAGTTTTACAGAATCTGTTTTGGTAGGGTTGAGCGGAAAATTAACCGGCGTGTACGACATAGTAGTATGCGTATACACATAGTACAGGTCGGCAGCCATCTTCGTTGTATCATCAATAAGCGAAGCAACAGTATAAGATGGACCGAAAGATTTTTTCAGCTGATCCACCATTCCGCGGCGAAATGATTCCTGGATCTGCGCGTATTTCTGGGAAGTTTCTTTGCTTATGGCACGTGAAATATCCGACATGCAATTAAACATGCGCGGCTCCCAGGGAATGATAAGGATCTTTGTTTTCTTAACTACTGACGGCTCTACTTTTTCGCCCTCTGTCTTTGTAGTAGACTGCGCAGAAAGATTCAGCGAAAGCAACAACAACACTGGTAGTACAACCCAGGACTTCAGTCCG
Organism: Bacteroidota bacterium; assembly: GCA_031412295.1. Classification (GTDB taxonomy): domain Bacteria; phylum Bacteroidota; class Bacteroidia; order Palsa-965; family Palsa-965. Next base: position 64,327 of record JANOCU010000026.1, on the reverse strand, counting down.
GGACTATCCCATGGCTTCAGCCCGGGGTTTAAAAGCTTCTGAATCATTCTCATTTTTTTTTCGGGGATGAGATGGAGATCTATGTAGTTGCAAACCTGGTGCCAATGTGAAATTTCAAAAAAAACAAATTCCAAATCCCGGGTTCATTTGTGTTTTGGAATTTGGAATTTGTTTTTCCTTGTTATTTATGGCCGCTATTTGGTAAACGCTCTCAGGATGTCATTTCCATTGGAGAAGATCAATAACGCAAGAACGAAATACATTCCTATCGTCAGCGCTTTTTGCATGAATTTATCACTGACTTTTTTGCGTGTGATCATTTCCCAGAGGATGAATAAAATGTATCCACCATCAAGTACCGGGATCGGCAGTAAGTTCATGAACGCAAGAATTACCGAGATCAATGCTGTCGTTTTCCAGAATGATTCCCAATCCCAATCGCTTGGATACATTTTCCCAATGCTGGCAAATCCGCCGAGTTTAGAAACACCAACAGAAGTAAACAGCAAGCGGAATTGCTTAATGTAATTTCCAAGTGTTCCGATTGTTGTATTCCATCCCTGGCCCCAGGCTTCTAAAAAATTAAAATCCTTTGTTTCATATTCAAAGAAATCCCTTTTCGTCGTCACCCCCATTGTTCCTTCATCGCTGATGATCACATTTGTTGTATGCAACACTGTATCTAATCCTCTTTTATAACCAACGCTGATTGTTTTTCCCTTATTGCTATCGATCCGGCTTTTAAATTCCTGGTAAAACTGAAGTGTGTCGGTACCAATAGCTATCAGCTGATCACCTTTTTGCAATCCTGCGAGTTGTGCACCTTTATCAGGCACAACGCTGTCAATAACAAATGGTACTGCCGGTTCAAACGGAATAACTTCTTTGTCGATATATTTTAAATCAAGTCCTTTCGGAATTGCAATATCTACTTGTTTGCCGTCACGTTCTACCTTAATTGTTTTTGGCTGATCGAGCAGAATGGAAACCGCAGCTTTACGAATATCGTCGACCGGTTTACCATCAAGTGAAATAACTTTATCGCCATTTTTTAATCCAATTTTTTCACCAATCGGATCAACGTAAATTCCAAAGATTGCATTTTTAGCAGGCAAATAGGTTTCGCCATACGCCCAGGCTACCATGCTGAAAATAATTATCGCAAGAAAAAAGTTAACAAGAATTCCTCCTGCAAGAATGATCAAACGCTGCCATGGTTTTTTTGCGCGGAACTCATGCGGCTCTGGTTCTTTCGCCACTTTATCATCCGGGTCGCCCATCATTCCATCGATATCAACATAACCACCGAATGGAAACCAGCCTAATCCATATTCCGTATCGCCGATCTTCTTTTTGAAAAGCGAAAATTTCAGAAGATTCGAAAAAGGAAAAAGGAAATCGAAGAAGAGATAGAATTTATTCACCTTCGTTTTGAACGCACGCGCAGCAATAAAATGCCCGAATTCATGAAGGATGATCAATAAAGAAAGGCTGAGAAAAAATAAGGTGAACTTTATCACGGGATGGAATTACGATTTACGATGTACGAATTATGATTTTGAGAGAGTGAATTTTACGGATACAAAAGTAATGATTAATCGCTGTGAATGGCGGATAAGGATCAACCGTGATTTAACATTTCTTGTGTAATGCCTTGTTATTCCGGCAAAATAAACTCTTCCATATTATCAGGTGAAACGGTATTCGTTTCAACCGGGTTATATTCATTGGTAAACGTTTTAGTAAAGAGCGTTTTCTTTTTCGGATTCCATTTAAACTCCCAGGCATAAATTTCACCATCCCTTTCTTCGATGTAATCAATTTCCTGCTGGGCTGTTGTTCTCCAAAAATAACGGCTGCAAAAAATCTGCTCGTAATGCGTATGCTTAAATCGCTCGCTGATGATAAAGTTTTCCCACAAGGCGCCTTTGTCATTCCTCGATGCAAGCGGACTGAATTGGTTTATCACCGCATTACGAATTCCATTGTCAAAGAAATAGATCTTGCGCGATTTTCTTAATTCATTTCTTAAGTTCCTGCTGAACGAATTCAGTCGAAAAATAATAAATGCCTTTTCCAGCAGCTGAATGTATTTCTCCACCGTTTCCTTATCTAAACCGCACGTTTGTCCGAGCTCGTTATAAGATACTTCGCTGCCTACCTGGAAAGCCAATGCCTGCACGAGGCGCTCGAGCTTATCAGGTTTATTTATCTTTTCCCATATCAAAACGTCCTTATACAAATAGCTGTCGGCAAGAGATTTTATAATTGATTTTGCTTCTGTTGGATTATTAATTACTTCAGGATAATAACCATATAATAAACGCTGCTCCAGCAATCTTTTCTCCGTGAGCAATCCGTGATGATCGACCATTTCTTTAAATGAAAGCGGGTATAAAAAGAATTCCCATTTTCTTCCGGTTAACGGCTCGTTTATTTTGTTCGCCAATTCAAAAGCGGAAGATCCTGTTGCAATCACTTTTACATTCTTCACCTGGTCAGTAAAAATTTTAATGCAAACGCCAATATTTTCTATTCGTTGCGCTTCGTCAATTACCAGGAATTTATGCTTGCCTGCAATAGCTTTGAGCTTTGTTGCATTCGGACTTTCAAGAATAGCTCTTGTATCCGAATCATCGCCGTTTAACCAAAGTGTGTCGGGCGAAGAAAAAAGCTCCGCAAGCAAAGTAGTTTTACCAACTTGTCGCGGACCTAAAACAATAACAGCCTTCTGGTCTTTTAGCTTTTTCTTTAAAGTCGTTTGGAGGATTCGATTGATCATAATCTACCAAATATAATAATTTTCGGATGGATTCGAAAATTATTATGGTTTTTTTCGATTATAATCGCATATCATTATGTTTTTAGACTATTTCCGAAAATTATCATGATTTTTTTCGGTTATAATCGCATATTATTATTATTTTTACCTAGTTAGTCTCTGCAATTTCACACCTTTTAGATACATGCATTTCTTATCTTTGCTATATGAAATGGCAAGATTATATCTCATCTGACAAAGACGTTCTCCTGGGAAAACCGACGATTACGGGGACCAGGCTTTCTGTGGATCATATTGTTGGATTACTTGCGCAGGGCTGGAATGAACAACAATTATTGGAGAACTATCCAAGATTAAATAAGGAACACTTAAAGGCTGTATTCGCATACATTCATGATTGCATCAAGGACGGACTTCTTTATGCACAGATTAAAAAGTCTGCATAATGAAGCTTCTGGCCAATGAGAATTTTCCCTTTTCAAGCACCAAATTTCTTCGTGACAAAGGCTACGACGTTATAGCAATTGGAACTGATTTTATGGGATATACCGATCCGGCAGTGATTGCTGTAGCTAATTCACAGGATCGTACAATTCTCACTTTTGATGCAGATTATGGAGAGTTGATATTTAAGCATGGATTAAGACCCGTTAAAGGAGTTATTTATTTACGCTTACACGAATTCTCTCCGATTGAACCCGGTGAAATCATTCATCAAATAATATCAACGCCAGATTTTGTACCTGATCACACACTTACCGTGGTTGAAAAAGATGGCATCAGGCAGCGAAAATATTAGTTCAGCCCACTACTTCCCAATCAACTCCTCCGCAATTCGTCTTCCCTCCGCATCACTCACCACATAATCTTCAATTGTCGGTTTTGCAATAAAAGTGGATTTTGCAATTGTAGTTTCCACCACTTCCGCAATCTGCAAAAACCCGATTTTATCAGCTAAAAAAGCTTTTACTGCAATCTCGTTTGCCGCATTCATCACGCATGGTTTATTTCCACCATCGCGCATTGCATCGTAAGCAATTCCGAGACACGAAAATGTTTCTGTATCCGGCTTTTCAAAATTCAGCGCGGGATAATTCATGAAATCAAAACGCGGAAAATTGGATTTCAAACGATCCGGATAACCGAATGCGTATTGAATCGGCAATTTCATATCGGGCAATCCCATTTGTGCTTTTATGCTTCCATCGCGGAATTGCACAAGTGAATGCACAATGCTTTGCGGATGCACGATCACATCAATTTGTTCAGGCTTCAAATGAAAAAGCCATTTTGCCTCGATCACTTCGCAACCTTTATTCATTAATGTTGCAGAATCGATCGTGACTTTTGCGCCCATGTCCCAGTTCGGATGTTTCAGCGCTTCTTTTTTAGTCACATGCAAAAGGGCATCACGTTTTTTTCCGCGAAATGGTCCGCCCGATGCAGTGAGGTAAATTTTCTCAATAGGATTTTGAAATTCGCCTGCTAAACATTGAAAAATTGCTGAGTGTTCCGAATCGACAGGATAAAGATTAACGCCTGATTTTTTTGCTTCCGCTGTCACAATATCTCCTGCGACAACCAGCGTTTCTTTATTCGCCAACGCAATTTGTTTTCCCGCTTTTATCGCTGCAAGTGTAGAATGCAATCCGGCATAACCCACAATAGCAGCCAGCACCATATCGATCGTATCCATTTGCACAACATCTGCCAACGCTGCTTCTCCGCCGTACACTTTTATTCCTTCATCCAGCAACGCATTTTTCACTTTCGCCAATTGTGTTGCATCATTTATTACAACAACATTCGGCTTGAATTTCAACGCTTGCTGAATAAGCAGATCAGCATTATTTCCCGCAGCTAAAACTTCAACAATAAAATTTTCAGGATTTGCAGCAATTACATCCAGCGCTTGTGTACCAATAGATCCGGTTGAGCCGAGAATTGCTAAATGTTTGGGAGAAATTTCTTGTTTAGACATGCGGGAACAAAGTTAGCCACACCTGCCTGCCCCCGCAAGTGCTTTGCGCGCATGCAGGCCGGGATTACGCAGATTTACGTAGATTATTTTCTTAGTTTAATCTGCGTAATCAGCGGCTAATATTCATCAGACCCCATCACCCAGATAAAACTCTGCAGATCGATCATGTCTTTCGGCTTCAGATCTGCATTGTCTTTCTTTACTTGTTTGGCAAAACCTAAAAGACTTTGATACGTTTCCCAATTCGGTTTTGAGGTGTACGCGAAATCATATCCATAATTTTCTGCAGCGACTTGTGTAACACGTGGCTTCAGAAAAATATGTTTTTTAGGATCAGCGATAAATCCGAAAACGGTTTGTAGCGGCCAGGTACGAACGCGCGTTTGTTTGCGGGGCAGACGATCCAGTGTTTCCGCGAAATTTTCAAAGCGGTCACTGAAATCGTCTGTTCCGTAAACGTAATTAAATAGGCCCAGCGCAAATGCCTTTGCTCCTCTTCCCGACTTCACTGCATCGCGCAAGGCCATTTTTTCAAATGAGAAAAGCAAATTGGTTTTCGTTTCAATATTAACCGCCAGCTTTGCAATCTCATTGTACTTCTCCCCCTCGATCAACTCCAAAAAAGCATATTTGTTCAATACCTTCTCCCACGCCACATGTGCTTCCCATTTGTAATTACGCTCCCACTGCACATATTTCTCATCCACAAATCCTTTCGGAAAATAACGGAGAAATTTCTTCCTGCACCTTACACGTAATTTCGAATGATCAACAACACTTTCCATCGCAGTAAAGAAGGCAAAGTTTATACCAATGCATTTTACCTATGAAAAACGAAGAATTTTGTAGAAGTGATTCCCCCTGATAACAATTTAGAGAGAACTGCTGTGGACGCAATTACCCGAAACGAATTTTCAATCTTGATCCCGATAGCTATCGGGAGAATCTTGAATTTCATTAAATAATAATCTGCGTAATGTGCGGCTATTGGAAAACCATATACTCATTCGGATCAATCGGAGTTCCATTGTACCACAATTCAAAATGAATATGCGGACCAACATTTTGTTCTCCCGAACTTCCGACAATCGCAATCGGATCACCGGCATTTACATATTCGCCGGGCTTTTTAAGCGTTGCAGCATTATGCTTATAAATAGAAATTAAATTATCCGAATGCTGAACGGAAATGACATAACCATCACCCGTAGTCCAGCCGGCGGAAATAACCGTTCCATCCAGCGTCACACGCACAGGCTCATTTTCATTGCTTGCAGTTACATCCACACCAAAATGTTCTTCCGCAGCATTAAAATTATTCGTCACACTTCCCGTAACCGGGATGAAAAAGAAAAAACCGCTGATGCCGCCTTTTCGTTTTACGCCGATCGAAAGCGAGTACTGATCCATCGATTCAATTTCATTGCGCAAAGCAGAATCTGCCGCGCTTGGACGGAAATCCAGGTCGGCGTACTTTTTTGTGGAATCACGCGGATCTTTCGGATGTTCGGCGGTATCTCTTCCCGATAAGATCATGGACAAATTATCCATGTAAAGCTGTTTGTTCCTGAGCGCCTTTTCCATGGAATCCGTTTTCCAGGTCAGCTTTATCAGGTCTTTTTGCATGCCGACGTCCGCGTAGCCGGGAATGTACTCGCGTAAAGGCGTAAAAGCCACGGTGCTGACCACCAGCGTGATCATGATGATGGTGGTCAGAAAGATCAGGACGAGGAATCCGAGCGGCGTTAACCGGAGCGAAAAACGTTCTTCAAACGTGTCGTCGTTCATCACCACCAGGCGGTATTTATTCCGCAGGCGCTCAATCAATTTACGTTTTTCCTTATCTGCTGTCATAGAGGAGAGTCGCAAATATCGTAATAAACCATGCTTTTAAGGCAACCAGAGGCTATTTTGACCGTCTTCTTTGAGGGAATACACTATTTTTGCATTTCCGGCGTTACCCTGATTCAGCTGGTTTTTAGTCGTGAAGAAATACTCAATATATCATATAAGCTTTCTGCTCTTTTTTGTTCTGATCATTGTCGGGGCCTGCTCCACAACGAAGAACACTTTTGTAACGCGGACCTATCACAATATAAATGCGCGGTATAATGGCTATTTCTATGCCCGCGAAAGTCTGAAAGAAGCCCAGGCCAAGGTCGATAAAAGCTATGTCGACGATTATTCGCAGCTGCTCCCGCTTTTCCGTTTGCCAACTACTCCGGAAACAAAAGGAAGCTTTGTCGATCTGGAAAAAGCAATTAAAAAAGCTACTACCTGTATTGAGCATCATGCGATTACGCTCAAGTCGGGCGCTGAAGTAGCAGGTGCGGTAAAATGGATTGACGATTGTTATCTCGTTATTGCGCAAGCACATTATTATAAAGGAGAATACATTACCTCGCTGGAGATCTTTGATTATATGATCCAGAAATATTCTGCTTACCCGATCAAAACAGATGCATTGCTCTGGAAAGCCCGCACACAAATTGCCCTCGGCGCTTTTACACAGGCAGAATCTTTGCTGGATGTTGTTGCCAATGATAAAACAGCTTCGAAAGATGTTATCGCGCTTACAAAAGCAACATATGCTGATTTGTATATGCAGACCGGTAATTATGCAAACGCGATCAAATACCTCGAAGAAGCGATTGAATTAACAACCAATAAAAAGGTTCTCGCACGCTATACATTCGTTCTTGCACAACTTTATGAAAAGGTCGGAAAAGAAAAAAATGCGTTTGAGAACTTCGGAAAGGTTGTTGACATGCATCCTGACTATGACATGTTCTTCAATGCGAAATTAAACCGTGCACGTTTGAGCGCTGCGAATGAAAAGAACCGTACAGCAGCAAAAAAAGATCTTCAGAAAATGCTTGCTGATCCGAAGAACACAGAATATAAGGATCAGATCTATTACACCCTTGCACAGCTCGATCAGCGCAGCAATAACAAAGTTGGTGCGATGAATTATTACAGGCAATCTGTTGCATCAAGTGTTGGAAATAACAAACAAAAAGCACTTTCGTATCTCGCGCTCGGTGATATTTATTTCGCCGATACAGACTACAAAGAAGCACAGGCGTATTACGACAGCACGATGAGCGTAATTCCGAAAGATTATCCCGGCTACAAAGCGATTTCGGAAAAACATAAAAGTCTTGCTAATCTCGTTCGTTACATCAATATCGTTTCAACAGAAGACAGTCTGCAGAATGTTGTAAGAAAATACGGCGGCGATACAGCAACACTTTATGCCTATGTCGACAAGCTCATTCTCAAAGCGCAGCAGGAAGAAAAACGTCAGAAAGAACTGAAGGAACAACAATTGCTTGCAGGTGGAAATCCGGGCGGCACAGGTCCTTCTATTCCCGGTGGTAATCCGGCCAGCCAGTTTTATTTTTATAATTCATCCAACGTTTCTTTCGGCGTAAATGAATTCACCCGCAAATGGGGAAATCGTAAAAACGAAGACAACTGGCGCCGTGCAAACAAAGAAACGATTCTGCCGAATGAAACAGATAATCCGGAAGATGGTGATACTGCAGCTGTAGCAGGTGGTAATAAACCAAAATCAGGAAACGCTAAAAATGCGCGTGAGCCTTACCTGCGACCGTTGCCGGTGACGCCGGAATTAATGGCGAAATCTAATGATCGTATTGCAGATGCATTGTACAACCTTGGCACATTGTATAAAGAGCAGATGAAGAATAATAAAAAAGCTGCCGATGCTTTTGAAACGCTTTGCAAACGTTATCCGACACATAAGTATGCGCTTGCTTCACATTTCCAGCTCTGGCGTTTGTACAAAACAACCAATGAAACTGCGAAATCGAACGAGCATAAAGATTACATCTGCACTAATTTTCCGACCAGCGAATATTGCGCGCTCATCAACGATCCGAATGCGTTGCAGGGACGAGAAAATGAGCGCACAAAGATCAATGAGTATTACGCCGTTACTTATGAGGCTTATACTAAAAAGGATTATGTGCAGGTAATCAACAGGAGCAATTACGCTGATACGGCTTTCGATAAAAAGAATGATCATGCAGCGCAGTTTGCTTACCTGCGCGCAGTTAGCATTGGAAAAACACAAGGCAATGCTGCAATGGAAACAGAGCTTACCCGCATCGTCGCAAATTATCCGAAAGATCCGATGCGCCAGCAGGCACAGGCATTACTTGACGCGCTTCACAAAACGACAAAACCTGTTGCTGTTGACACCGGTAAAGTTGTAAAAGGTCCGGCTTATACTGCCAATGAAACTGTCGAATACCAGTACATGGTAATTGTGGATAACGGAAAAGGCGATATGAATAATTTCAAGATCGGCATCTCGAATTACAATTCAGAAATGTTCGCATCGCAGGGATTAACCATCAGCAGCATGGTGCTTGATAATTTACATTCGCTTGTGCTTGTAAAATCATTTTCAGGCAGGAAAGCAGCAATGGATTATTACAACCTGATGAAAACGAAAGGTGATATTTTTGCTAATCTCACACCGGGAACTTTCCAGGTAGTTATTATCTCGACAGAAAATTTTTCTCTTTTCTACAAAGACAAGAATGTAGATACCTACAAATCTTTCTTCGATTCCAACCTGAAGAAATAACCACCGGGCAACGAAGTACGTATACGAATCAGTATTGCGTTTCGCAGATTCCGTTTGAACACCACTTGCGGTAGCAATGTTAATTCGTTCCCTTTAAGATTTCGTATATTCGTTTTCATTCTCCCGGTAGCTATCGGGATCGGTTACCTTCAAGATTTCGTACATTCGTTTTCATTCTCCCGATAGCTATCGGGATCGTTCCCTATTTTCCTAACTTTACCGAAAGACAAACAGCCATGTTTAATAATAAAAACAACAGCAGCATGCGCAATAACCTCCCCGATTCAGGAACGGTGAATATTATTGGCGCAGGCACAACCATCGAAGGTGATGTAGTTTCAAGCGGCGATATTCGTATTGATGGTACTTTAAAAGGTACTGTGAAAACGCGTGGCAAGCTGGTTGTTGGCCCTTCAGGAAATGTGGAAGGCGAAGTGAATTGTCAGAATGCAGATATTTCCGGGAACATCCGCGGAAAAGTAAATGTGGCCGAACTCCTTTCACTGAAAGGAACTGCAAAGCTCAGCGGAGAAATTTCTACCGGCAAACTTTCTATCGAGCCCGGTGCTGATTTTTCAGGCTCCTGCAGCATGGGCGGCGTTGTGAAAGAAATCCAGCATGAGCACACCGAAACCGAACTCGCCGAAAAAACGGCTTGATCCTTCAGCCGCAAAATACCTTTCGATGGCTACTTATATGGCCGTCATCATCACCGCCGGCACACTCGGCGGTCGCTGGCTCGATCAGCATCTCCAGCTTGTAAAATTTCCGCTTTTTACTTTAGTGCTTGCGCTCGCTTCCGTGTTCGCATCCATGTGGTATTTCATTCGCGATTTCACGAAAAAATAGCCACTGATTACGCTGATTTACGCTGATTGTTTTATTCAAATAATCCTATAGTTATTTTTTTAATCAGCGTAAATCAGCGTAATCAGCGGCTTACCTTTGCACGAATGAACTCGCACAAAAAATATTTCCTCCGCTATTCCCTTTTCCTGGTAATTATTGCAGCCGCTTTATTCTACTGGAATTACTCTCAACCCATTCACAAAACCCATCCTTTATCCTGGGGCATTTTCGGATTTTTTGCCTTGCTGTTTTTCTTGCTGCATCTTTTCCTTCTGAATGCCGAACATAAAAAACCCGGTGTTTTTGTAAGAAGGTTTATGGCTGTTTCCACCATTCGCCTGTTTGTTTTGATTGCCATTATTGTTCTTTATTCCATTTCATATCCCCCGCTTGCCACCTTATTTGTATGGCATTTTCTTCTTTTCTATTTCGCATTCGCCGCATTTGAAATTGCATCCTTATACAATCATTTTAAACCAAAGAATTAACTTTGTTTCAGTTCATTATAAATATGTCTTTTAAAATTATCAGCTTATGAAAAAGATTCTTGCTTACAGCTTTATGTTTTTATTGAGCACACCACTTTTTTCGCAGAAAGATCCGCCGCCAACCGATTCACAAACTCCGACAGCAGAAGAATCTCACAATTACACTGCGGCGAGCTTTGGATATTATTTTCTTCCAATGGCAAGCGTCAAAGCACATTATGTTGCACGTGGTGTTAATATGCCGGAAGGAACACAAATGATAGGGCTTGGAGTTGACCGCGGGTACATGACGCTTACCAATAAGCTTGATAATGGCGTTACAAGTTTATTTTCCTTTCATTATTTGCTTCCCCAACATTTCAACGATGCAAAAGATTCGGTTAAAATTTCCTTTAACGGATACAACGCACAGTTCGATTTACTTGGTGCTAATTTCGTAAAATCAAGTAAGCTGACTATTACCGGGGGTCTTGGCTGGGCGTTCGGGAGAATTAAAGTCACAGAGCAGACCGGCGAAGGCAAAAGCACCTTCCTGAATAAATATTTTGCTCCTGAAGGCCGTTTGGAGGTCAACATCCGCTTATTTGAGCATTTCTACATCGGTGCCCGCTACGCTTATCGCGGCGATATCACCAAAACACGCTGGGTACGCGGCACAGGGTCAAGCAATTCTGATTTGGCTGGTACTAATATGAGCGGAACAATGATTGGCGCATTCATCGGATACGGAAAATAATTCGTCGGAAAATATCGCATGTTCATGGGAGATCGTCCGAAAGGCACGATCTCTTTTTTTTGCTCTTTTCCATCCGTTTTGGCGAATTGTAAAACCTTTCGCATTTTCCCGAAAATACCTTGCTAAATTCTTTCAGTACTCCAAATCAAATACTTATTTTTGCAGCCCGAAAAAGGACGTTTTCCTTATTCATTGTTAAAACTCTGCCATTCAATGCGATTCAGCACCCATGTTGCCCGTATTGCCCTCATTTTAAGCATCGCGCTTCTTCCTGTGACCGGTTTTGCTTATGAACCACAAGAAGAAGAGCATCCGGATTCGTCAAATCACGCCACAGCTGCTGCTCATGGCGATGCAAAAAAAGGTTTCGACGCCGGTGAAATGATCATCGAACATATTTCGGACAACCACGAGTGGCATATTTACGGTCATCATCACATGCCATTGCCGGTAATCGTTAAAACCGACAAAGGGATTGAAATGTTCTCTTCCAGTAATTTCCGCGATCCTGAAACGCACGAGTTTAAGTCGTACAAGGGAAACAATTATAGCTACATGCTGGTACACGGTAAGATTGTGGTTTGGGACGATCAGCTCGACCAGCCGAATCAAACCGCAACTGCATCCGTTCTTGATCTTTCCATCACTAAAAACGTAGTTACACTTTTTGTTGTTGTCGGATTGATGATGTTGATTTTTATGAGCATTGCGCGATCATACAAAAATCGCGTTGGTCAGACAACCAAAGGAATGCAGTCGTTTTTCGAGCCGCTCATTATGTTTGTGCGTGATGATATTGCAAAAGCGAGCATTGGTAAAAAATACGAGCGTTACATGCCGTATCTGCTCACCGTATTTTTCTTCATTTTGATTTCAAATCTTCTCGGATTAGTTCCTTTCTTCCCGGGCGGTGCGAATTTCACAGGAAATATCACTGTTGCGCTTGTTCTTGCAGTAATCACATTCATTATTACACTCTTCAGCGCAAATAAAAATTACTGGCACCACATCTTCGCAATGCCCGGCGTACCTGTTGGCGTGTTGCTCATCCTCACCCCGATTGAAATTTTCGGAATGTTTCTCAAGCCGATGGTGTTGATGATCCGACTTTTCGCAAACATTACTGCGGGCCACATCATCGCGCTTGCTTTCTACTCCTTGATCTTCATCCTTGCAAAAGGTGGCGAATCAACAGGCGTGGGCCTTGGAGCTTCGGTTGCATCGGTTGCGTTCTGCGTATTTATGATGTTCCTGGAATTGCTGGTTGCGTTTATCCAGGCTTACGTTTTCACCCTGCTTTCCGCGATTTACTTCGGATCAGCAGTAGAAGAACATCACGAACACAACCAAAACTTTGACGGTTTGCCAAACGCACCTGTCAATGCGCATTAAATTGTAAATTCTGTTTAATCTTAAATATCAATTATCATGACATCACAAATTCTATTACAAGCTGCAGTTGAAAATCTCGGTATGGGCTACGGTCTTGCTGCTATTGGTGCAGGTCTTGCTGCTCTTGGTGCAGGTGTAGGTATCGGCCGTATCGGCGGTGCAGCGCTCGAGTCGATCGCTCGTCAGCCGGAAGCGGTTGGTGATATCCGTGCAAACATGATTTTAACAGCTGCTCTCGTTGAAGGTGCTGCCTTCTTCGCGATGGTTGTTGGTCTGTTGGTTACATTGAAATAAACCAAACAAAGAAAATTTCATACTGCTTTCACGGTTGGTGAAAGCAGTATGATTTTCAATCCGCCGCGGCGGAGAGATTGAAGCTTACCGATTAAACAGAAAAAGATTTTTAACACAAAAACACCTTTGCTATGGAACTCATAATGCCCGATACCGGTTTGTTGATCTGGATGACGATCACATTCCTTATTGTGTTGATCTTATTGAGAAAATTCGCGTGGAAGCCGATCCTTAAAATGATCAAGGAGCGCGAAGATTCTATCGACAGCGCGTTGAAATCTGCGGAAAATGCAAAATTAGAAATGCTGGCGTTGAAATCGGATAACGAAAAGATCCTTGCACAGGCACGCAACGAACGCGACACGATGATGAAAGATGCGCGTGATATGAAAGAGCAGATCGTTGGTGAAGCAAAAGGCAAAGCGAAAGAAGAAGCAGATAAAATTCTTACTTCTGCACGTGAAGCAATTCAAAATGAAAAGATGGCTGCAATCACCGAGCTGAAAAACCAGGTTGCGCTTCTTTCTGTTGAGATCGCTGAAAAAATTCTTAAGCGTGAATTATCTGACGAGAACAAACAAAAAGACCTCATCGGCGATTTGCTGAAAGATACTAAGCTGAACTAAAATGATCGAAACAAGAGTTTCATTCCGTTACGCGAAATCACTTCTCGACCAGGCGCTTGAAAAAGGACAGCTGGAGCAAGTGCGTGAAGACATGCAGCTGGTATTCGACACGATCCATGCGAATCGCGATCTTTCCGTGATGCTCAAAAGCCCGATCATCAAAACAGATAAAAAGAACGAGATTCTGAAAGCCATTTTCGGCGGAAAGATCGGCGTCATCTCTTCTGAATTCATCAACATCATCACCAGGAAAAGACGTGAGATGGAATTAGAAGGAATTGCAGAAGCATTTTTAACGCAATACAAAACGCACAAAAAAATTCTGACAGCCGTTATCACAACTGCTTCCGGTCTCGATAAAACACTTCGTGAAAAAGTATTGCAAATTGTAAAAGGCAGTTCCAATTCAGAAGTTGAGCTGACAGAAAAGGTAGATAAAGAGCTTATCGGTGGATTTGTTCTGCGTGTTGGTGACCAACAAGTTGATGCAAGCATTCTCCGCCAGATCAAAAATCTGGATCGTTCATTCAGTGAAAACCCTTATATAAAAGAGATGTGAGTTAAGAGTGGTTAGTTCTGAGATAAAACTCATGAACTACTCTCCGAACTAAACACTACGAACTAATAAACTAGTAACAAAATGGCAGAAGTAAAACCAGCGGAAGTTTCCGCAATCCTACGAGAGCAATTAGCCGGTTTCAAATCGGCGAAAGAAATGGAAGAAGTCGGAACCGTTCTCCAGGTTGGAGATGGTATCGCTCGCATCTACGGACTTTCAAATTGTCAGTCGGGAGAGCTTATCGAATTCGAAAGCGGATTACAGGGCATCGCTCTGAATCTTGAAGAAGATAACGTTGGAGCCGTTGTACTCGGTTCTTCTAACGGAATCCGTGAAGGTGACACAGTTCGCCGCACAGGAAAGATCGCTTCTATTAAAGTAGGTGAAGGAATGCTTGGCCGTGTTGTAAATACACTTGGCGAGCCGATCGACGGAAAAGGTCCGATTCCCGGAACAACTTACGAAATGCCACTTGAGCGTAAAGCTCCAGGTGTAATTTATCGTCAGCCGGTAAACGAACCACTTCAAACCGGTATCAAAGCGATTGACGCAATGATCCCGATCGGACGTGGCCAGCGTGAGTTAGTGATCGGCGATCGCCAGACCGGAAAATCTGCGGTTTGTATCGATACGATCATCAACCAGAAAGAATTTTACGAAGCAGGCGCTCCTGTATTCTGCATTTATGTAGCTATCGGACAAAAAGGTTCTACCGTTGCTAACGTTGTTCGCACATTAGAAGAAAACGGTGCAATGCCGTATTCCGTTGTAGTTTGTGCTACAGCTTCTGATCCGGCGCCGATGCAATTCTTCGCGCCGATGGCCGGAGCTGCAATCGGAGAATTTTTCCGCGATACCGGTCGTCCTGCATTGATCGTATTTGATGATCTTTCTAAACAGGCTGTTGCTTACCGTGAAGTATCACTTCTTCTTCGTCGTCCTCCGGGGCGTGAGGCTTACCCGGGAGATGTATTTTATCTTCACTCCCGCCTGCTCGAGCGCGCTGCGAAAGTAAACGCGAATGATGAAGTTGCTAAAAACATGAACGATCTTCCTGAGTCGTTGAAAGGAATTGTTAAAGGTGGTGGATCACTCACTGCGCTTCCGATCATTGAAACACAAGCGGGTGACGTATCCGCATACATTCCGACAAACGTAATTTCTATTACTGACGGACAGATCTTCCTTGAGTCGAATTTGTTTAACTCAGGTGTGCGTCCTGCTATTAACGTTGGTATTTCTGTATCACGTGTTGGTGGAAATGCGCAGATCAAATCGATGAAGAAAATTGCCGGAACATTGAAGCTTGACCAGGCGCAGTACCGCGAGCTCGAGGCATTCTCAAAATTCGGTTCTGATCTTGATGCAGCAACAAAATCGGTCATCGACAAAGGTGTTCGTAACGTGGAGCTTTTGAAGCAGCCACAGTTTACACCATTCAAAGTAGAAGACCAGGTTGCAATTATCTATTGCGGAACAAAAGGTTTGTTACGTAATGTTCCTGTAAATAAAGTGCGTGAATTCGAAACTGACTTCCTTACCTACATGCGCAGCAAACATGCTGATGTGCTTGCAGATCTGAAAGCAGGAAAGCTCGACGACAGGATCACAGGAGCACTTGAAAATGCAGCGAAAGAAATTTCAGCTAAATATAATAAGTAGAAAAGAGTTGTTAGTTCGGAGTGGTTAGTTCGGAGATCACTTCCGGATTTTCTCCGAACTAAGAACTCCGAACTCAACACTAACCAATGGCAAGTCTTAAAGAAGTACGTAATCGAATTGTATCCGTTGGCTCAACACAACAGATCACCAGCGCCATGAAAATGGTGTCGGCTGCGAAGTTGCGTCGTGCACAGGATGCCGTTACACAGATGCGTCCGTATGCTAACAAGATGCGCGAGATCCTTGAAAATCTCAGCAGCAGCCTTAGCAGCAATGAAGGAACATTTTCAAAAGAGCGCGAAGTAAAAAACGTGCTGCTTGTGGTGATCACTTCTAACCGCGGTCTTTGTGGCGGATTTAATTCCAACGTGATCAAACGTGCAATGGTAGAAGTCCGCGAACAAAATTCCGGTGCGAAAATTCATTACCTCGCTATCGGTAAAAAAGGCGCTGACTATTTCCGTAAATCCACTTTCACCTGCGCGTTTGGTGATACGGATACAACTTCTCTTTATGACAAGCTTAGCTATGGTGTTGTTGCACCGATCGCAGAGAACATCATGAAAGGTTTTGCAGACGGCACCTACGACAAGGTTGTTCTTCTTTACAACCAATTCAAAAATGCCGCGGTTCAAATCACACAGTCAGAACAATTCCTTCCTGTTGTAGCTGAAAAAGTAGCAGGCGCAAAAACACAGAACGCCGATTACATTTTCGAACCATCACGCGAAGAAATCGTGAAGGATTTAATTCCCCGTTCTCTTAAAACACAATTGTACAAAGCGGTTTTAGATTCTGTTGCTTCCGAGCACGGTGCCCGAATGACTGCAATGCACAAAGCAACGGATAACGCACAAGAGCTCATCCGCGCCTTGAAGATCTCTTACAATAAAGCCCGCCAGGCTGCAATTACCAATGAGATCCTCGAGATCGTTGGTGGTGCAGAAGCATTGGCCGGATAGGACCACGCGCGCCCCTCGATCCCCGAAGGGGAGGTCTGCGCGCTTATTGAAATAACAGACAGTATTTTTTTCACCTCCACAGGATCATTTGTGGGGGTGTTTTTTTGCTTTCATGTGATGCGTTTTGTATATTTCATAGAGCAAAACCAAAACACATTCCCATGAAACACACTTTACGAATTCTTGCCATCGCCTGCTTTTTTATTTCGGCGAATGTTGCGCACGCTGCAGGTGGACCTGACGCTTATGGATACACGTGGATGACCAGCCTTGATGCCGGTGGACCCGTTTACAGCTGGATTGACATTACGAGCCGTTCGGGGGTACAAACTGTTACAGGACTTGCGGATGATAATTCTGCCGCGGGTTTTATCCCGCTCGGTATTAACTTTCATTATTACTGGAATGATTACACGCAGCTGAAGGTTGGATCAAATGGCTGGGTCAGCTTTAATAACACCAGCAATATTGCAGCTTGTTTTCCTATGATCCCGGCTGCAGGCGGACCAAGCGATAATTACCTCGCGCCGCTGATGGGTGATTTGAATTTCACCGGTGCAGGAAATATCGGTCAGGTAAGGTACTGGTCGAATAACGTTGACACATTTATTATTTCATACATCAACGTTCCCTTCTGGTCAGTAAACGCTCCCGGCTGGGTGGGTTCAAACAGCTTCCAGGTCATTCTTTGCAATAGCGATAGTTCCGTTACTTATCAATACGGAGCACTCAGTGGATTTGCGAATGGAGCTGGTTGTGTTGATCTGACCGTTGGAATTGAAAACAGCACAGGCAGCATCGGATTACAAGTTCACACAGATGCAATGCCACCTGCTAATTATGCGATCAGGTTTGATTATCCTGCTGTTGTATTATTAAGCATTTATGATGTGCTGCCGGAATGGAACCAGGCTGCAGGCAATGGCGCAGAATTTATTATCCTGAATACACCGACAACCTTATCAAGCAACATTAAGAATTCAGGCAACACTGCCGTTTCTACTACGATCAATCTTCAATCGACGATCTTAAATTCTGCGAATACAACGGTGTTTACAAATACAGGATCGCTTCCTTCACTTGCTGCGGGTGCTGATACTGTTTATACATTCGCTACACCGTGGACGCCGACAGTTGCAGGACAGTATACAAATCGCACTGCTACCTCGAACTCACAGGATATCAATGCTGCGAATGATATTGTAAATACAGAGCTGCAGGTTGTCAATGTTTGTGCTCCTAATATGCTTATCAGCTATAATACAGGCGGCCCTTCCGATGGATCGATTAACTGGAATGGCGGCGCAAATGATGATGGTGTTGCAGTTTATTTTGAGCCACCTGTTTATCCATATACAGTGTCAACTTTGCAATATTACATTTCTTCCAATGTATCACATGGCTTTATCGCACAAGTGTATGACGATAATGGTCCGAATGGCGCACCGGGAACATTGCTTTTTAACACAACTGTTCCTTCTTCATCAGTTGTTTCTGCCAACTGGAATACAGTCACGCTGACTTCCACCCTTACATTATCGAGTGGTGGTTTTTATGTTGTATGGTTACAATCAGGAACAACAATTTTTATCGGCACAGAAACTGCAGGTCCGCGCTCACACCGCAATTATGAAATTCTTGATGGCAGCTGGTCGCAGTTCCGTTATGATGATCAGCGTGATTTGATGGTTCGCGCAGGAATTACGAATTATGTAAATACACCAACTGCATCATTCGCTTCTTTTGTTGCCGGTCAAAACGTCAGCTTTGCGGATAATTCAACCGGTCTTGTTACTTCATGGCTTTGGGATTTCGGTGATATGCAAACATCCACGCAGCAACATCCTGTGCACATGTATTCTTCGCTTGGATCATACACGGTTTGTCTTACATCATCTTCTCCCTGCGGATCAAGCCAGGTTTGTCAAACGGTGAATATTTGTTTACCACCAACAGCATCTTATTCATCCTCCACCAGCCAGCTGAATGCATCGTTCACTGATTTCTCTTCAGGAACTGTTACATCATGGCAATGGGATTTCGGTGATGCACAAACTTCAACGCAACAAAATCCTTCGCATACGTATGCAGCACCAGGAACATACACGGTGTGCCTGATCACATCTAATTATTGCGGGGAAGCGGATACCACTTGTCAAACAATTATGGTCTGCGCTCCACCCGTAGCATCATTTATGAATTCGAATACACTGCAGAGCGCGTCTTTCATGGATATGACAAGCAATTCGCCGGTTTCATGGACATGGGATTTTGGTGATGCACAAACTTCCAATCAACAAAATCCAACGCACGTTTATGCAGGCCCCGGCGTGTATACTGTTTGTCTTGTTGCAACAAATAGTTGCGGTGATGCAGATACAACTTGTCAGAACATAATTATCTGTGATCAGCTGGTGAATGCATTTACTTATTCGCAGAATGAAGACACTGTTTTCACCAATGATCAATCAAGCGGTTCTGTTGTTTCATGGCTTTGGGATTTTGGTGACAGTCAAACGTCGACATTGCAAAACGACACGCACTTATATGCAACAGGCGGTGTTTATACTGTTTGTCTTACAACAACAGACGCATGTGGAATGAGTGACAGTAGTTGTCAAACTGTTTTCATTATTGTAACAGCATTGAATGAAATTCCGGGAAATGTAATTTCAGGTATCTATCCGAATCCTGTCAATGCACAACTGAATATTGTGTTCAGCACAGCAATAGAAAATGCACAGCTTGAAATTTTTGATCAGTCAGGGCGCGTGGTTCAAAGCTTCCAATCTGTTTCAGGAAAAACTATTGCGTTAAATGTAGAAGCGCTTCCTGCGGGAATTTATTTGCTTCGCGTAATGGACGAAAGAGTAAGCTCGGTGATGCGATTTACGAGGGAATAATTTTTTTGAGCACGGAAGATATTTCCAAAATAAATAATTTTTTTCACCTCCGCAGATTCGTTTGCGGGGGTGTTTTTTTTTTGAGTCCATTATGTTTGACCGCGTAAGAAATGGAAGGTATGGTCTTGATTGCAGAAAGGCATGATAGTAAGTTTGATGCGGAAACTAAAAAATCAATGTCCATGAAAAAAATTATACTCTTTGCCTTTTTATTTGCCGGATTATTTCCCGCAATAAATACCCTGTCGGCCCAGACGGGTGTGACCATAAGCTATGCCGGTGATTCCAGCTTCTTAGCTAACAATTGTATTCCGATGCCGGCCTCATTCTTCGTGTACGGTAATGCTTACAATTATAACCCCCCGAATGATTCCATCGAGATCTATGTGAATTTTGGTGACGGCTATGATACAACTTTCAAAACCGGTATGAGCGGAAATAGTCCGTCATTCTGGTTTTGGGCAAATGCGAATCACACCTATACCGCACCGGGAAATTACTCTGTTATGTATGTTGCCACAGGTCCCAATTTAATGGCTGATACGTTGATCAATTACAACCAGATCACGGCAACTGACACTTGCGGAAATATCCAGGGCGATGTTTACCTCGATAATAATAACAATTGTCTTTTCGATTCGGGAGATTCTTCTAACCTGTATGTTTATTTATCGGTTTCAACCCTTCCTTCAGGCCCTGTTTATTATTGTGTAACGGATACAAACGGACATTATTCCATTGATGTTCCTCCGGGCAATTATGACATTAGCATTCTACCTACACTTAGTTATTCCTCTCTTGTTCCTGCTTGTCCTTCCAGTGGAATTGCAAACGTAAACGTAATTGCGACCGGGAATGTAACTGCCGACTTTGCAGTGACCTGCCCGGCCGGACATGATCTTGTTGCTCACCTGAGTCTTACCAGTGGGATTTTCCCGACTACGATTACGCATTTGTATCCGTATGTTCTGAATCAATCCTGTAATGCAGTTGCCGGATCGGTTACATTGATCCTTGATCCGCTTGTAAATTATGTTGGCGTTTGTAATCCGAATTTTACACCAACCGTAAACGGCGACACGCTGACCTGGACATTCGCCAACACCTATGCCTACATGAACTGGTATCAATGGTATACCAGCTTCGGATGTATTGAGGTTATCGGCGACCCTTCTTTGCAGGTTGGTGACAGTGTTTGTTTTACCATGATCGTTGACCCGATCGCAGGTGATGTGAATCCGTCAAACAATACCATTACATTCTGCAGACCGGCATTAGTTTCATTTGATCCGAATGCAAAATACGTTTCACCTGAAGGAACAGGCACAGAAGGATTCGTTGGACAGAACACAACTTTCGAATACACGCTTCAATTTCAGAATACAGGAACAACAGCAGCAAGAAATATTTTCCTGCTCGATACGCTCGATTCCGATCTTGATTTTTCAACGCTTGTTGTAACCGGAAGCAGTCATTATATGCAGCCATCCATTTTACCGGGAAATGTATTGAAGATTAATTTCCCTGACATTTGGCTGATCGATAGCACAGCGGATGAGCCGAACAGTCACGGTTGGGCTACAATCCGCATTTCTGCAAAGCCGAGTCTTCCGAATTTAACTGAGATCACAAATACGGTTGGAATTTATTTCGACTTCAACGCACCTGTGATGACAAACACGACGTTGAATACTATTTTGGATCCTGCATCTGTAAATGAGATCAACACGAATGAAGCAACTGTTTTCCCTAATCCTGCTTCATCAACAGTTCAAATTGTTCTGAGCAAAGAGTCGGATGCGATTTATACGCTTACCGATCTTGCAGGTAAAGTTGTCTTTACAGGAACTATGCAAGGGCGTTCAGCAACAATCAGTGTAAGTGCATTACCACAAGGAGTGTATCTTCTTACTATTGCAACGACAGAAGGAAATTCTGTACATAAAGTAATGGTGCAGCATTAAAATTTTTCTTGATAGAGCCCCCGCAGTGATTTCTGCGGGGGCTTTTTTGTGCACCACAAAGAAGGCTATGCTTTTATTTGTTAGTAGTGTTATCTTTGCGGCGACCCTTGAAACCCCAAACTAAAAAACCTTTATGAAGAAATTATTTTCGCTTATTGCAGGGCTATTCCTGCTTACAACTCTTTGTGCACAAAAAGCTGATGTAAAATGGGGCCCGGGTCTCGAATCTGAAACGAGTGTTATTCGTTTCCTGGCAGAACAGAACGGTAAATATTTTACACTGTCAGGACGTAAAGACAACTTGTATCTCGAGCGTTATAACAGCTTAACGTTCAAGCAGGAATTTTCCAAAATTATGGAAGTGCCAAAATTAAATGGCAAAGAACAAGAGATTGAAGCAATTATTTTTCTTCAAAATAAATTTTTCCTGTTTACATCTTTGTACAATAAAAAGCTGAACAACTATTCAATTCATGCTTACTCTTTTAATTCTGAAGGAGTGCTTAACAAAGAAGATCAGGAGCTGCTTAATATAGAAGCAAACTCAAGCGATGAAAGTGGTACCGTTTCCTTCCTGATTTCCGAAGACAGCACGCGTATCTTAATGGCGCATTATGCATATTTCAGGAAGACAGACACGGAATGTATTTCAATGATCGTATTGGATGAAAAGCTTGCGCAGGTTACAAAAGCGAAAGTGGAATTTCCTGCTGAAGAGGATGGCTTTTATACGCGCATTTCAAATTATGCATTGAATAATTTAGGGGAGATTTACTTGTTGCGAATGGAAGTAACAGCAGCAGTGAAAAAAACACCTGCAAAAACAGTATATACCATTCTTTCCTTTGACCCTTCAGGCGGACGTAATCGCGATTTTCCAATTGATATCGGAGACAAACGTATTGATCGTCTCTCATTCGGTTTCGATGTGAATCAGAATTTGCTTGTATCCGGATTTTATGAAACTAAAGCAAAAGCCGGCATATTCAGCTATTATGGAATTTCAGGTACTTTTTTCATGAGTATCGATAAAAAGTCCGGTGAAGAAAAAGCAAGGTCATTCCATGATTTTGATAAGGAAGTGCTTGAAAGTTTTTATCCGCCAAAACAAATGGCAAAAGGCGTTTCTACGTTGCCACCGGATTTTCTTCCACGCCAGATCGTTCAGAAAGCAGATGGTGGAGTAGTAAGTGTGTATGAGCAATATTCCTATTCTTATTCACAAGGCCAAAGCGGATCGGTAGAAGTAACTTACTATGGCAATCTGCTGGTAACAAATATCAATCCTGACGGAACAATCAAATGGGTAAAGATCATTCCAAAAAATCAACTATTTATAAAACGCAAACCTGCAATTGGTATCGGCGTTCCCGGCTTGTCTGTCAGCGCCCTGATCAGCTTAAAATCTGACCAGACAATTTATTATTCCTATTTGATGGCAGTTACAGGAGATAAAATTGTTTTTGTTTTTAATGATGAACCTGAAAACAAAGAAATTCGTCCTGCGCATGAAACAGCGGTGATGAAAAGAATAAAAGGTACCATACCAATGATCGTTTCCCTGACTGAAGGTGGCGAATTAATAAAAAAGACTTTGTTTGAAGCTGCAGATTTTGACATTATCATCCGACCAAGAATTTCATTTCAATCTACTGATACCCGCATCCTGATCTATGGTTCGAAAGGAGACACAGATAAATTCGGAGTGCTTACAATTGAATAAATTATTTCATTTGTAAAAATTGTATTCACCTCCACGGAAATAGTTCTGTGGAGGTTTTTTTTGAATTCGCGGAATGTATATTTTTTCTGATCCAAAACATAATTTCCCGAACTGTTTATTCTTCACTTTCGAGCGATTTATTCTCCTCTTTTCGGGTCGGCGATGGTTAGACGCTATACCTTTGATCCGCATTTAGATTATACCCCAATGTAGGATTTCCTCTCCCCTTGTTGCCGCGCCCCGGCTTCAGCATGCGCGACAAAACCCCAATTCATTTCTTCCCTCATTTTAATTTTCAAAAACAACATGACAGAAATCATTCAACACTATTGGTGGATCGGCGTGGTCGTTATCTGCCTCTTACTTTATAAATTTATTCTCCGCTTCTTATTCGGAATGGTCATTGTGCCTGAAGACAGGATCGGACTTGTCACGAAAAAGTTTGTGCTCTTCGGCGCGAACCGTGAGCTTCCTGATGGGCGCATCATCGCTACAAAAGGTGAAGCTGGTTTCCAGGCAAAAACACTTGCACCGGGATTGTATTTCGGAATGTGGGTGTGGCAATTCGAAATTACCATGCAGCAATTCACCATTATCCCGGAAGGAAAAATCGGTTTGGTGATGGCGAAAGATGGTAGTGAAATTCCTACAGGAAATATTCTCGGACAAAAAGTAGAGTCAGATAATTTCCAGGATGCCGGCGCATTTTTAATTAACGGTGGTCAGCGCGGACGCCAAACTTCTTACATCACTTCCGGTTCGTATCGTATCAATACCATGTTGTTCCAGATCTCTGTTACAGACATGGTACGTATACAGGAAAGTATGGTTGGAATTGTTACAACGCTCGACGGACAACCGATTGAAGCCGGACAAATTGCGGGTAAATTAATTGATGGTCACAACAACTTCCAGGATTTTGATAAGTTCATCAAAGCCGGTGGAAACCGTGGATTGCAACCGCAGGTAATTTTAGCAGGTTCTTACAATTTAAATCCGTGGGCGATACAGATGGAAGAAATTCCGATGCTGGAAATTCCGATCGGTTATGTTGGAGTTGTAATATCTTACATCGGCCAGGAAGGAAGCGATCTTACAGGCGCAGATTTCAAACACGGAAATATTGTTGAGAAAGGATTCAAAGGAGTTTGGCTACAGCCGCTTGGTCCGGGAAAATACCCGATCAACAAATACATTATGAAAGTAGAGCCTGTTCCGACAACAAATCTTGTTTTGAATTGGGCAAGCGCAAGAAGTGAAGCACATAATCTCGATAAAAATCTTTCTACGATCACTGTGCGTTCGAAAGATGGTTTCCCTTTTAATCTCGACGTTGCACAAATCATTCATGTTCCGACAACAGAAGCGCCGAAAGTAATTGCACGTTTTGGTAACATGGTGAATCTTGTTTCGCAAGTGTTAGAGCCAACGATCGGAAACTATTTCCGTAACTCTGCGCAGGACAGTGATGTGATTGCATTCCTGAGCACACGTAAAGAGCGCCAGGAATCTGCGAAAGAACATATTCGTAAAGTGCTGGATGAATATAACGTCAATGCAGTAGATACGCTGATCGGTGATATCGTTCCGCCTGAATCATTGATGAAAACATTAACGGATCGTAAAATTGCGGAAGAGCAAAAAGTAACTTACGATACACAGAAGCGCGCGCAGGAAACGCGCCAGGGAATGGAGAAAGAAACTGCCATTGCCGATATGCAAAAGGAAATTGTAAAAGCGCAGCAGAGTGTTGAGATTGCAGAACGAACTGCTAATGCTACTGTGAAAAAAGCAGAAGGTGATGCGGCAGGTGTGAAACTGGCGATCGGTGCGGAAGCAGAAGTAATTAAGCTGCGTGCGTTTGCAGAAGCGGAAGCAACACGCGCACGTGCGCAGGCAGAATCGGAAGCGATTAAATTAAAAGCATCCGCACAAGCAGAACAGATCACGCTTACCGGTGGTGCAGAAGCAGGAAAAATTCTTGCCATTGGTAAATCAACTGCTGAATCGTACGAGCTTGCGGTGAAAGCATTGGGTGGAGAAAATTTCACACGCTACAAGATCACGGAAGAGCTTTCAAAAGGCAAGGTCAAATTAATTCCTGATGTGCTGATCGGTGGAAATGGAAACGGAGGAAGTGCGATGGACGGTTTGCTCGGATTAAAATTGATGGAGATGATGGATCCGGAAAAGAAGAAAAACGGGGAAGTAATTGTTCCGGAAATTTTAACGGATAAAGGAAACATCGAGCCACCGAAGTTGTCGTAGTGGGCCGGCGCAGCCCCTCGGTACCCAGTGGGGAAGGGCCGCGCGCTTAGTTTTTTTTGGAATCCTCCGGGGCAGAAATGTTTCGGGGGATTTTTTTTGATATGGAACGATCTCTTTAAAATTGTAATTTACGTGACATGTTATTGGGACAATTGAGCAGGAAATATTACCATGTTATTTTAATGATCATAATTGGCTGCATCTCACTTTATGATCTTTTCTTTCTCTTTACTTTCAGCAAGGATTTCTCCAGGATCAATACTGAATATTTCCAGCTTATAGTAATTGTCTTTATCATTCTTTACGAAACAGCAAATTCAAACAAGACATTACGCATAATTAATACAATTGCTTTTCCTATCGCTTTTATTGGAGCACTATTCACGCTGCAGCACTGGCCTTATGGAAGAATGGTCATGCTTATTTCGTTTCTGATTATCCTGGTAAGTCTTTTTATCAATGCAATAAAATATTCGCAAGCTAAAACTATTGCAGTAATCATTCTCCTATACCCCATGATTCACTTCATAGCAATAAGCGCTACGATTTTTCGTCTGCCATTTAGGTCTACATTATGGATGCTGAATGTAGTGGTGATGCTTTTTGTTTCGATTTCGATTGGGATAAATGTTCTTAAAGAAAGAAACAAGAGCTAACTCTGCCTTTTTATGTTTCTTCCTACTTCCAAAACCCCTTAGAATAATAAACAACCAATTCCTTCTTATCAATCTTATGATTCACATTCACAGGAAATTCTTCAATGATACAAAGCTCTGAAGGAATCATATATTCCGGGATTGAAATAAGCAGCTTTCGTTTTACCTCAGCTTTATATTCCGCAAGATCATCCTCGATTTTCTCAACCTTAATAAATGCCACCAGCTTCTTTACCGTAATTCCTGCTTTGAGCGCGATGGTTACTGCTTCGGTGATTCCCGGAATACGGTGCAGTGAAGAATTTATTTCATCCAGCTCAATGCGATAACCATTGTATTTCACCTGGTCATCCATACGGCCTTCGAAAAAAACCATTCCGTCTTTGTAATATCCTAAATCACCTGTACGATATGCGCGCTTTCCTTCGTGCAGGAAAAATTTTTCTTCGCTGAGCGGAATATCATTCAGGTAACCATTCGATACATGATCGCCGACAATTTGAATTTCACCTGAAACGAAATGATCGTTTGTTTCATTCGCGATTAAAATTTTTCCATCCGCTTTAGGAAAACCGATCGGAAGCGATTTCGGATAAGCTGCAACAATTTCTTTTGTGATTTCTATAAACGTGGTTACAACTGTTGCTTCAGTCGGACCATACGCATTGTAAACTTTGGAATCGTTGAAAGCAGAAAATATGCGCTCAACGATTTTGGAAGGAAGCTCTTCTCCCATGAAGAGAAATTTTTGCAGGGAAGGAAGCGTTTGTGAATTGAATTCCGGGTGCATCAAATACTGGTAAATAAATGATGGCGTGGAATTCCAGAAATTACAATTGTACTTTTTTATCCTGTGAATAAATTCCAGCGGACTTTGTTTTGTCAATTCCGGCGCGTTTAATATTCCGGTTGCGCCAAGTGTTATTGTTCCTAAAAATTCAACCAGCGAAATATCAAAGCTGAATGTGGCCTGGTTGACAAAAACTGTTTCGGCGCTTACAGGGAATTCTTTATTCATCCACGCAGAAAAACTTTTCACTGACTCCAAAGAAATCTTTACGCCTTTGGGTGTTCCTGTGCTTCCGGAAGTAAACAGGATGTAACAAAGTCCGCTTTCAATAGATTCGTTTTTCTGAATCGGAAGAGCTTTCTTCACAATGCTTAAATCCGGTGAGATGATAAACGGAACATTCAGCTCCGTTGTATTTTCAAAACAGCTGATCACGATATTCGCTTTTGCGGCATCGATAATAAACGCGATTCGTTCTGCCGGAATTATTTTATCAACTGCAACATAAGGCACTTTCATTTTAATACAAGCAAGCATTGCAACAGGAAAAAAATGTTCTTTGCTTCCATAAATAATTACCGGAGAATCCGTTTTCAGCTGAGCGATTATTTTTGCAAGCGCGTTTGTTTTTTTCTGCAGCTCATTCCAGGTAAGATCTATATCGCTGCAGGCAAATGCGAGCTTATCGCCTTGTGAAGCGCTATCAATAAATTCAAGCTGATCTAAATCGAAACGCATGGGCTAATGGATAAAAGGAAATTTACCACTGAAAACGTATAATGCAAAACAAACGAGGTTGAACATTATGAAAATGGAAATCACACGTACATATTGTGGTTTCATTTTCCCGAATACAACATCGCGTCCTTTCTTCCGACATGTAACGAGATACGAATTGTGAACAACAGAATATAATCCGAACAAACATCCGCTGATCACAAAATTACTTGTAAAGCCATTCCAGCATCCCATAATTATAAATGTCAAAAACAAACCTGAATTCTGTTTGATAAGCGGTGAATTTTTAAGCTTTTTAAAACCGTTGATCCATTTGTAATACGGACGGAAAAAATAATCTCTCAACCATTCGCTGAGACTAACATGCCACCTGCGCCAGAAATCCTGCGGATTAACAGCGATAAACGGATTATTAAAATTAAAAGGAACATCTATGCCGAACATTTTTCCACTTCCGATTGCAAGATTTGAATAGCCGGCGAAATCGAAGTATAAGTAAAATGCGTAGACATACATATACATCAGCATTTCACTTAGATGTTTGCTTTCTGCATTAATATTGGAAAGCACATAACGGCTTATTAATTCAGCGCAGATAAATTTCTGCAACAAACCAAGCATGAGGGTTTGCCAGCCTTCGATAATTCTCGGAGCGGTGATCTGCGCCCATCCGTTATTTAAATCCGAGAAGAAACGATTGCTGCGATCAATAGGTCCGATTAAAATTGTTTGCGGAAACAACGTAAAAAGAAAATAGGATTGCAGGTTACAAGGTTTAAATTCTCTTGTGTTATCGAGATAAACCTGGATGATCCTGAATGTAACATAGGAAAGTCCGGCAAACGAAATAATATCGAGAGGAACTGAAGCCTTAAGCAAAACCATTGGCGCAAGAAGCAGGATCACACCATAGAGCTTATTATTTATTTTAAAAACGTAATCGAATAAATAATAAACGAGATAACCATAGGTAACAAAAGCCAGCGCCTGGATGGGACTTGGAAAAAGAAATAAGAGGTAATAAAGAACAAAAAAGCTGAGGAACGATTTATAAGAAATAAGCTGCGGTGCGATTTTTTTTATTGCAAGCAAGAGCAGGAAAAATCCGGCGAGCAAAAGAAAAAAATCGATCGTGGAAAATGGCAGCATCAGAACTTCGCGTAAATGAATTGTGTGGATGATTTCGGGGTGTTTGCCTCACTGGTATTTAATGGTGAATATAAAAACCAGAAGCCCGCAAGCAGGATTAAGTAAATCATGAAATTCAATGCAGCTTTTTTCAGATCCATTTTAATAAGGTTTAAAATAATGATGCGCAATTGCGCTGTCAATTTTCATCCAGCCGTATTCGCCGGTGTGCATAATATCATTAAGCGTTCCTTTCACATACTTTTCTTTGGAGCTCGTAAACATATTGTAGCACTTATAACCGCGCTCATCAATTTCGGTTTCAATTGCCGTGATCGTGTGATCAAGATTACCTGAAGATGTAAGCACATGTGGATTCAAACCCTGGATAATAAAATAGGCGTCTGCATTGTAATAATGAAGCAAATTCATGAGCATGAGAAAATCCTGGTATTCCGTACTTTCTTCTAGTGATAAATTTTTCAGCGGCTTAAACCACCTGCCGCGTACCCATGCCTCATAATATTCATTTTCCACGCCGGCAGTATTATTTGAGCTTGCCAGATTAAATGCAGCTAATTCTTTTTGTCCAAGACTATCCCAGTTCAATTCACGAAAACGAAAATCAGCATTCACATAACGCCATGACGTTAGCTCGTTGGTAGGAATGTAATGATTGGGAAATTGTAAATGCTGATCTGCATAAGCTTGGAGATAAATATCATTTCGCTTATCAAGACAAAAACGGTGAAACGCTGCGAAAGGCGCTGTGGCGATTTTACTAACGGGATTCGCTTGTTTGTTTAAATAATAAAAGGAGAGCAAGCTTTCATCCGGCGCATTGATGGAAGAAAAATGACGGCTTACATATTTACCGATATAATTTTTAAATTCTCCGGGAATAGAATCATCTTCCAGGATATACCCGAGCGTGCGTCGATTATTATAAAGCAAAAATAATTCGGCAGAAGTTCCGTCAGTGTATCCGTCAAACCAACCAGGCGAAAGAACAATTACTACACGGGCATTTTTTAGATCTTTATTGAAAGAAAGCAGCTGACAAAAAATATTGAAACATTGATTGCCCGCTTTTCCGAATGCCACACAGGGAATTTGCATCGAGTCGGTTAAAAATTTATTGGCAATATATTTATCGCTCTGTGCTGAAAGTTCGGAAGATCCCAACAAAACTACGGTTCCGTTTTTCAAATGAGACCGAAGCCATATTTCTGTATTCAAATCATTGGAGAAATACGGATAATAAGTTGCCTTTGAAATTGCAGTATCAATTGTTGCAGGATGATTATTGCTAAAGGAATTTATCTTGCCCGATCTAACGAGCAAAAAACAAACCGCAAGGGCTAATAAAAAGGGAAAGAGATGTTGCTTTACAACTATCATTACGAAGAAGGAATTCCTCTACGGTTAAGATAAGCGACAATTAAATCAATAGAATCAAAATTCTCATCTGTAATTTCTGTGAATGGAATTTTGATGTGATAGGCTTCTTCAATTGAAACCGCAAGATCAATTAATGTGATCGAATCTAATAGCCGTGACTTTGCAATAGATTCTGAGCTGCTGACTTCGCGGAAGGCGAGCTTTTGCACTTCGTCATGCAGAAATTCCTGTAATGTCATTGTGTAAATCTACGGAATTTCATACGATACTCATTTTTTGACTTTACGTTTGTGCGTTTCCTTATAATAGGCACAAACATGTTGCACCACACATTCCTCATGTTCAGGATGCGATGGACGACACGTTTCCCTTCCTAAAAACGAGATCGACATGCCGATCTCTCCCCAGTTTTTTTGCGGGATCACTTCCATGAGCTGCTTCTCAATTTTTTTCGGATCTGTTCCTTCTGCAATTCCAATCCGCGGCGCAACACGAACAACATGCAGATCAACAACAATTCCTTCCGCCTTCACACCTGCTTCGCGCATAATTACATTCGCAGATTTTCTTCCGATGCCCGGCAGCTCTGTCAGCTCTTCCATCGTCAACGGAATATTTTTATCACTTTTAATGGTTTGTGATAATTGCATCAACCATTTCGATTTATTCCTGTAGTTGCGCACTTTGCGGATGAAAGGTTCCAACGCTGCTTCATCAGCCCGTGCAAGCGATTTCATATTCGGAAATGCTTTGAATAAATCCGGCGCAAGTTTATTTATGTTCTTATCCGAATCCTGCGCAGACAAAACAACCATAACTAAAAGCTGGTAAATGGATTTGTATTCGAGCGGATGAGGTGTGCCTTTGTATTTTTTTATCAAAGGTTTCATTGCCGTTGCCCAATCGATTTTTGCCATGGAATTTGTTTTAATAATACGCACCGCTAATATCCAAAAATATCCTTGTTATAGGGAATTTATCTTGAAGTGAATTTGGTAATCTGGTAATCTCGTAACTGGGAAATTGAAAAAAAATAAATGATGGGAATAATCTTTCAGCACTCGATTTATGCAATACTAATTTTTATAATGCGCGCTTTCCTTGTGCGAATAATCACACAGTTACGAGATTAACAGATTACCAAATCAATTAGCGCTGATCAGCTTCATTAATCAAACAAACTCAACTGCTCATTCCCCGGCGGTTTTGCTTTTCCGAAAACGGTTCGTCCGCCATATTTATAAGAATCGCGGCGCTCTTTCTCAATTACTTTGTCAAACGATTCCGTATCGGGCTCGAAACTTTCTTCCATCATCTGCGCAACCATCGTCAGGTTTTTTAGCGCCTGTTGCTTATCGCTGTTGCCGATCTTTGCTTTTTCTACCGACTCGCGGAATTGAACAATTGTTTCATCGTACACATTGAAGGTTCTCAATTATGAATTGTCAGATCGAGTGTTCCGCCAGGTGATATTTCGTTCTCAGAAGCAATAGTTATACGGCGGAATGTATCGAGATCCAATTCTCCGGCAATTCACCCTTCAATCCAAAAACAGGATCTTTTAATGGAATAGGAACTGCTCTTATGTTTTCATCTGCTTCCGGTCGTTCGCCTTGTTTACCTGTTTTCATATCGTAATCCATTCCACCGGGATAGGCGCCTACACACTTAAATGTATTTTTTGGTGTAAGGTTTTTGTGCGCTACTCCTGCGGGAATAATTAGTACGTCTCCTTTTTCAATCGTCAGCTCAATGCCATATTCACCTCCGAGCTGCACTTTTGTTTTTCCTTTATAAACACCAAGCACTTCATGTGTGATACTGTGATAATGATGATAATCGTAAATAGAAGCCTTCCATGAATTGCTCCAGTCGTTGCCGGCAAAAAGATTTATAACTGCACGCGCAGGAAAAAGTTTCGGTAGCCTGAGAATTGATTTATAAAACAAAACCGGTAAAGGATTGTTATTCGGAAACAAACCATCATCACTGATATAATAAACGGCTACGCTTGATTTTATTGCTGGTTGTGGCATGTCACACTCCAAGACAAAATAATGCCAATTCTAATTGTACAAGCCGTAAATGGATCTGAAAAGTTTTGGTTATGTATTCTGCACTTCCTCCTCCCACTGGTAAACTGTAACCTCCATAAGTAAAAAACTGATTATACCAGTATAAAAATGACGGTACAAATTTACCGGGAAATTTTGAGAACTCTTTGCTGCTACCTCACAGTGTAGAAAAAACTCTTCACTGTTGATGAGCGTTAACAAGACTTTTAAACTTTAATTCCGATAACAAGAATATCATCTGTCTGATCAAGCAGGCCTTTCCACTCGCTGATCGTAGTTTGAGTAATCATCTCCTGCTCTTTCATTGGCCGGGCATGCATGGAAAGCAAAAGCTCACGGAACGATTTGTACCTGAATTTTTTTCCACTCGTGCCGCCCATCTGGTCTGCAAAGCCATCTGTGAAAATATAAATCGATTCGCCTTTCACTAATTCTATTTCATGATTAGTAAACGGCGTTTCATCACCAACAAAAATTCCAATCGGCATTTTATTTCCTTTGATCTCTCTCAGCACAGGCGGATTTTCTGCTGTAGCAATGCTTGCGATCCAAAGCGGGTTATTAGCTCCTGCAAATTCTACAATTCCTTTTTCCATGTCGAATGAAAGCAAAGAAATATCCATTCCGTCCTTATTTTCACCGGAAGAACCATCCTGCTTTAATGCTGAAATAGTCAAAGCACGCAGCTGATTTAAAATTTCTGCAGGCTGTGTACATCCTTTTTCATTCACAATTTGATTCAGGAATGCGTTTCCGATCATGCTCATAAATGCGCCGGGTACGCCATGACCGGTGCAATCAACCGCTGCAATTAATTTTTTTCCATTCTTTTCCGTGTACCAATAAAAATCACCTGAAACAATATCACGTGGAATAAATAAAATAAACGATTCAGGAAATAATTTTTCTTTCAGCTCTTTCGCCGGCTGAATTGCTTCCTGGATTTTCTTCGCATAATTGATGCTGTCCGTGATGTTTTTGTTCTTTTCTTCGATAATATCATTTTTCATTTCCAGCTCTTTGTTCGAAGCTGCAAGTCCAAGTCGTGCAATGATCTCTTTCTTTGTTAATGTATAACGCGTATGGATGAGTACACAAGAAAAACATGCAACAGTTGCGACAAGCATTCCGCCGTTAATTAAAATTTCCTGCGTGCTGAGCGGAGAAAATGTTTTCAGGAAAAAGATATTGGCGATAAAAGAAAACACTACAACAAGCACAGACCAAAACGGTTTCCAGAGCACAAGCATTCCTGCACCGATAAAAAGCGCGATGTAAGCGAAGGCATGTTTTTGCAGCATCGGAATATCCATCACGCTCCACATGTAAGCGTTCTGCAATGAAATACCGATCACAGGAATAAAAATTAAAATTTCCGTGCTGATTTTTAATTTTTTTCGGAACACCACTCCAAGAAGCGTAATGAATGCAACAGCAAGCCGGATGATTAAAAATGTTTTCCAGTATTCGGGAATAGTAAAATAATCTGCAACGAACCAGATCGGGTTCAGCACGATTGCTACCCAGCATACTATAACATGATGCCTGGTAGCAATACGCGTCAATTCGCTTTGCCAGTCGACATTTAATTGGTGATCTGTAGCTTTTGACAAGATTAATGGGGGTGTTTAAACAAATATAGACATTCTGATTTCCTCCTCGTGCTACTATTTGTGCCGCGGATAATATTCCACACTTACCTCAGTCAGTCCGGAAATGATTATACGCTAAAATCATTCGCCTGTTTGTTTTGTTCCATGCAGTTTGAGTTACCCGTGTGAAATCGTATATTTGGAATAGCAAACACCTTGTAGTTCAAATATTTCACGTGATGGATAGATTTTTACGCGGGCGACCCACTGCCTTTAATTTCCTGCTTGCCTTTTTTCTGCTGCTTTTCAGTGTGAAAGTAAATGCACAGCTTACAATCACTCCCGGCGTTACAGCAAGTACGCTCATCACAAATCTCGTCGGGAATAGCATGACGGTAACCAACGTTGTGCTGACGTGCCCGACCAACGCTTACGGAACATTCTCTAATGGCAATACGACCAATATGGGAATTGCCAATGGAATTATCATGACCACGGGTTCTGCAACAAATGCTATTGGTCCGAATAATACGCAGAGTGCCGGAACATGCAACAACACCATGCAGAACGATCCGCAGCTTACGAGTCTTGATCCGCAGGCAACGCGCGATCCCTGCATCCTGGAATTCGATATTGTTCCGCAATGCAATACGCTTACAATTAATTTCGTTTTCGGCTCTGAAGAATATCCTGAATTTGTTAACTCCGGTTTTAACGATGCATTCGGATTCTGGATCACAGGTCCCGGCCCTGCATGCCAGCCCGGATTTTATAACAATACAAACGTTGCAACGCTTCCCAATAACACAACGATTGTTTCCATCAACAATGTAAACGGTTTCACCAACAGCGCATATTATGTTCCGAATGGTGGTGGCCCGACAATTCAGTACGATGGATTCACAACCGTGCTTACAAGAACTATCTCGCTTTGTGCCTGCCAAACGTATCATTGGAAAATTGCAATTGCAGATGCAGGTGATTGTATTTATGACTCCGGCGTTTTTATTGATTTTCTTTCCTGTTCTACTGCCTTAACTGCAACCGGTGTTTCGACTCCGGCCAGCTGTTCAGGATGCAACGGAACTGCAACAGCAACTGCAACAGGAACAGGTCCCTTTACTTATTCATGGGCGCCGTCAGGTGGAAATGCTGCAACAGCTTCTAATCTTTGTCCGGGAACTTATACCTGTACCGTTGATGATGCTGTTTCCTGTTCTCCTGCGACAACAGTAGCGATTACAGTGAGTGCAGCTATTGTTCCTGTTACCACATCTACATCACAAACCAATGTTTCCTGCAATGGCGGATGCAACGGAACCGCAACAGCAACTCCGACTTCCGGAACAGGTCCATATGTTTATTCCTGGGCGCCAAGCGGAGGTTCGGGAGCAACAGAATCAAATCTTTGCCCGGGAACTTATACCGCGACGATCACCGATGCGAATGGATGCACGGGCACGGCAAGTTTTACTATAACACAACCATCTGTTTTAGCTGCAAGCTCTGTTTCGACAAACGTTACTTGTTTTGGTGGAGCAGATGGTACAGCAACCGCAACTGTTTCGGGAGGCACAACTCCGTATTTTTATACGTGGCAACCCAGCGGAGGAAATGCTGCCAATGCAACCGGCTTGAGCGCCGGAACTTATACCTGCATCATTGTGGATATAAATGGATGCGCTACAACCACAACCGTTACCATTACAGAGCCGCCTGCATTTACTGCGTCAATAAGCGGAGCAAATATTTCCTGTTTCGGCGGATCAAACGGAACTGCGACAGTCACTCCATCGGGTGGCGCGGGTGGCTATCAATACAGCTGGTCAAGCGGTGGAAATGCTGCAACTGAAAATGGACTTGCAGCAGGATCGTATAGCGTTACTGTAACAGATGCAAACGGATGCACTGCTACTGCCAGCATTACATTAACAGAACCGAATTTGCTTTCTCTTGCAACTTCCGGATTGGCTGCATCGTGTTTTAATTCCTGCGACGGACAAGTAAGCGTAATTGCTACAGGCGGAACACAACCCTTCGGTTTTTTATGGAGCACAGGATGTATAACTCCGAGCTGCACTACTATTTGCGCAGGCACCTATACAATTACTGTAACCGATGCGAATGGCTGCACGGCAAACAGCCTGGTAACAATTACTGAACCAACAGCATTAACACAAAGTTTATCCTCCACACCTTCCAACTGTATTGCAAATGACGGAACAGCAAGCACAACAGTGAATGGCGGAACAGGTCCTTACACTTACAACTGGCAACCGGGAAATGGAAATGCTGCAATGCATTCGAATATCGGAACAGGAATGTATACGGTTACTGTAACCGATGCGAATAATTGTATTTCTGTCGACAGTGTTTTTGTTGCCAATACTTCCGGATTGAGTCTTTCTTCCGGGCCTGTTATGAATGCAAGCTGTTTTGGCGCGTGCGACGGATCACTCACTGCAATTGTAAACGGAACACCGCCTTATACGTATTCGTGGAGTCCGTCGGGAGGAAATGCAGCTACGGCTTCTAATCTTTGTGCAGGAACATACACATGTACAATTACAGATGCGGATGGTTGCTGGAATACGATTTCACTTACTGTAACAGAGCCAACAGTATTATCCGTTTCAACACCTGCAGCATCAACTGTGATTTGCAATGGTGATAACGCTACACTTTCTGCAGCGGGCTTGGGAGCAACTCCGGGTTATTCGTATAACTGGATGCCGGGAAATCTTCCGGGCAATGCACCTGTTGTTTCTCCTGCTTCTACAACAACCTACACCGTTACAGTTACCGATGCGAATGGCTGCACCACAACAGGAACAGAAACGGTTACAGTTAATCCGACTCCTGTTGCTGCGCTGATTGGCTTGCCTTTAAGCGGATGCGCACCATTGCATGTAGTTTTTTCAGATCAATCAGTTGTTGCTTCACCGGGAGTAATTACAACCTGGCTTTGGGATTTCGGCGATGGAAATTCCAGCGCACTTCAAAACCCGGTTCATGATTATCAAATTCCGGGAACTTATCCTGTTACCATCACGGTTACTACCGCGGATGGATGTAAGTCAACACTTACGCTGAACAATTATATTATTGTTCATCCTGATCCGGTTGCCGGCTTCACTGCGTTCCCGCAACCAACC
Organism: Bacteroidota bacterium; assembly: GCA_031412295.1. GTDB lineage: Bacteria > Bacteroidota > Bacteroidia > Palsa-965 > Palsa-965. The sequence continues at coordinate 26,985 of JANOCU010000026.1, read as the reverse complement.
ACCATTTTTGAATCAACCGTTTATTTTACTGATCAGTCAACAGGAGCATCAAGCTGGGAATGGAATTTCGGAGATGTTTCAAATTCTTCTTCCTCATCGCAGAATCCTTCGTTCTATTTTCCTGATACCGGTTGTTATTACGTTCAACAAATTGTGATCAGTCCGTTTGCATGCAGGGATACAGCCGAATCGATCATCTGCATTGAGCCGGGATCGACTTTGTATGTTCCCAATGCATTTACTCCGAATGGTGATGGTGTGAATGAAATTTTTATTCCGACCGGAACAGGTATCGATGCAACGCAATTTGAAATGTGGATTTTTGACCGTTGGGGAAATTTAATTTTTTACACCGATGATCTTTACAGGGGATGGGATGGAAAAGCAAAGGGCGGAGCAGCAGTCGCGCAGGTCGATACGTATGTGTACCGAATCCAATGCACAGATGATATGGGTGTAGCGCATAAATATCTCGGCAAAATTTCATTGCTGAAATAATTAGCAAGAATTAAAAAGAAGCTGTCCTCACCGGCAGCTTTTTTTTCAATTGAATAAAACAAATACGCTCCCATTTTGTGAATCACGATGTCACACAAATGAATTTTCCTACATTTGGTTTTTACCCCGTCCCCCAATGAAAGAATTTCGTTTCTCCTATTTCACCCTGAACAATATTGTCACAATTGATGAATATTCGCTCAAGGTAAAATCAGGCCCGTTCATCAAAAAAGAAATGCAGCTCAATAACCTCCTGCACTTTTATCTTTTTGATAATAAAGATTACCGTTCAGTGTACCTGGTTTACATTGACGAAAAAGGGAAATCAAAAAAGATCCAGGTGATGGCAACTCCTGCTGAGCTTGGATTTAATGATCTGCTGAATGATCTTCAGCAACGTTTTCCGGAACGAAGCCTGAATCATCTTGCAGAAGCAGACGCATTCAAGGCAATGAAAACCGCGAACCCGAAAAAGTGGGCGCCGGTAGTTGCATTTCTCATTATTACACTTGTCATGGCCGGACTTTTTTACCCCGGACTGCGGCATTATTTTGATTTTGGTTTCGCAAGGACAGATGTTCAGCAGCTGTCGAGTGGAAATTATCCTGACTCAAGAAACATTTCTATTACAGGTGTTCTCCTGGATCAATCGCTGGAAGAAACTACAACTACAAAAAGACGAGGAAGCACAACTACAACCGTTTCACAATTTATTCCGCTTGTAGATGAAAGCTGGAAAGAAGGTGATCCGGTAAAAGTAATTCTCTCGTTCAAAGAATTAACCGGCGCGCAATATGAACGTGTGTTTAATGCTTCATCCCATGTAGGTGTGATCCGCGATATTGCGTGGGAGGGTTTGGATGACAGCCAGGCAAGATTTTTTACTGATCATTACGGTTTAAAGATCGACAAAGACGTTATTCTTGTCGAGATAACAAACGAAAAGCATAACGATGCATGGGCGCTTTATGCAATGCTTCTCGTATTGGGAATTCTCGGAATCGTTTTTATTATTGTCGCTATTAAGCAGAAACGTAAGTAAAATCTTACATCTGATTAATTTCATTCATAATCGCTGAAATCCCTTTTACAGAGGGTAAAGTGGAATTTTTAGTTAATTTTGATTTAACAATTGGGATATGGCCGTTAAAAAGGAAAAAGCAAAATATGATATCGTGATGTTGATCGACGATAACGACATTGATAATTTTATCAATGAGCGTATGATCAATGGTTGTAATTTTTCTGAAACGACCTATATCAATACCAGCACAAGAAGCGCTATAGAGTTTCTTAAGAACCTTTCCATTAACAAAGCGCTGCGTAAAGATCACCTACCATCAATTATTTTTCTTGATATCAATATGCCGATCCTGGATGGATTTCAATTCATTGAAGAATTTGAAAAGCTCGATCCATCCATTGTTGAAGTGATCAAGATTGTGATGCTTACCAGCTCAATTAACCCATCAGATATTGAGCGTTCAAAAAAATTCCCTTCTGTAAAAGGGTTTATTCACAAGCCGCTTACCGAGGAAAGCCTCGAAAAGTGCTAAGCTAAGCATACATATTTCATCTTTTTCTTACATCTGTAATCGCCCGATCTAATCGGGCTTTCTCCTGTGTGTATACAGGCATAGCTTTGACATCAAATAACAAGGTTATGATTAAGAATACCCTCCTGCTCCTCACCATCTTCTTCTGCCAGGGAATCGCTGCAAAACACTACAGTGTTACTGCATCAGACACTGTACCAAGCCTGGAATTATCTTTCAAGCTAACCGACGAAGGCAAACGTATGGGTGAATATTACCTGCTGATTTATTGCGATACAAATGCTGCTGACACGTTGTTTATTGAAACCGCGAAAGTGACTTACCTGTATTTAAATTATAACCATAATTACACCTTACGTTATGTGAAGCCCGGCTACCGCGACAGGATCCTGATCGTACGCACAAGTGTTGCTTCATTGATCCATTTTAAAAACATGGAATTCGACTACGAAATTGAGCTTGTTAAAGTAACTGAAAAAGCAAATACAATGGCAGATCTTCCTGTAGCAATCATCCGCTATGATATGAATCAAAAAAGATTTGACTACAGCAGAAAATATCACTACCAGGTGCGTCAAAAAAAATCTTCAAACTCTTAAAACTAACCCCTATGAATACGTTAAACCACTCCCCGTTTTTTAATTCTAATAATCAACTCCCCGTTGTGCCAATGAATAGTTATGTAGAAAATCCGGGTTATCACGCTCCTGAAAAAAATACATTCGTTTCAAGTATTCTTGCTGCTTCCCTTGAAGCCGAGCTGAGCACACGTTTAGAGTTGATGGATAAAACATCGCTTATAACAATCACTGATCTGCAGGGAACGATAATGTACGCAAACGATCTTTTGTGTGAAATATCCGGTTTTGCAAGAAAAGAGCTGATCGGAAAAACACATAAAGTGTTCCGCCATCCCGACATCGGAAGCGATACAATAGATGCTGCAATGCGAATGGTTGCGGAAGGAAAAACCTGGAGCGGAATGATCAAAAACCAATCGAAAACCGGTAGTATCTTCTGGTGTCACACAAGCGTGGCGCCGGTGCTGGATCAAAACAATAAACCTTTCAAGCTGATATGGATGAGGAATGATATTACAAGCCTCAAACGTACAGAGCTCGAGCTTCTCGCTGCTAAAGAACAAGCAGATCAGCGCTTATTGGAGAATGTAAAAAATGCTTTCCGTATTCAATCCACTATTCTTCCTTCCGAACAGGATATGCAGGAAGCCTTTCCTTTATCGTTCCTTATCAATTCACCACAACAAAATGTAAGCGGCGATTTTCATTGGTTTGATAAACAAAAAGGCGAAACGGTTTTTGTACTGGGTGATGGAACAGGTCACGGCGTTTCTGCATCATTTGTTTCTTTGATCGCAATGACTGCGCTTGAATTTATAGTAAAGCAGAACCAGGAAACTGATCCGGGCAAAATTCTATGCCGATTGAATAATTTTATTTTCCAGTCGCTCAAAAAGCATAAAGGTTCGGATCTCGATGAATCGATTGACATGGCGGTTTGTTCGTACAATAATAAAACCCGCATGTTGAAATATTCCTCAGCGAAATCGAAAATTTATTTAGTGCGCGGAACTGAAGGTTACAATCTTGATCGTGATGATGTGAGCATCGGTGCACAGTGCAATGAAGACTTTAAAATAAATTCGAAGTCAATTTTCCTGGAAAAAGGCGATCGTGTTTTTATGATGTCAGATGGTTTTTGCGACCAGGTAGGTGGCGTTAATAATAAAAGAATGGGAACAAAGCTGCTGCGTGAGCTTTTGAAAAGCACAGGAGCGCAACCGGTAGCGGAACAAAAGAAGCAAATCCTTAATTTCTTTTTAAATTGGAAAGGTGAAAATGAGCAGACAGATGATCTTTCCTTACTCGGCTTCAGCATAACGTAAGAAAACCTCTTTTCTGCCATGTAATTGCACCCTATGAAAACTGCAGATATTGATTATAAATTATTGTTTGAATCAATACCCGGATCGTTCCTTGTGCTCGATCCGGATTTTTGCATTGTAGGTGCCAGCGATGAATACCTCGAATTGTCGCAAACTATACGGGAAGAAATTTGCGGAAAAAATGTTTTTGAAGTTTTTCCGGATACTGCGGCTGGACACGATTTCAACGGCGTTAACCGGCTTAGAGAATCACTTGAAAAAGTACTGAAAACCAAAGCGCCTCATGCAATGTCAGTTCAACAGTATGAAATTTTGCGCAAGGATGGATTAGTTGAAGAGCGCACGTGGAAGCCGCATAATAAACCCGTATTCAATTCGAAAAATGAGGTGATCTATATTATTCACCGCGTGGAAGAAGATGTTGCAGGAATTAAAATTGCAAACGCAGCTATGCGGAAGCTGAACGTTAATCTTGAAAAGCAAGCTGAAGATCTGCAGGAATCAAATCTTGAGCTCGAACGTTTTGCTTACATCGCCTCACACGATCTGCAGGAACCATTGCGGATGGTTACCAGCTTTTTGAACTTGCTGAAGAAAAAATATAATGATCGCCTCGATGCAACTGCTGATCAATACATCCATTTTGCAGTGGACGGAGCAGAGCGGATGAAAAAGCTGATCAATGATCTGCTCGACTATTCGCAGGTTGGTGTTAACAAAGATGATTATTCAGAAATTGATCTCAACCAGCTTATTAATGATGTAGGAGCTCCATTCCAGGATCAGCTGATTTCATTAGGCGCCGAGCTTAAGATCGGTGAGCTGCCGAATATTGAAGGAAGAAAGGTGCAGTTTATCCAGCTGTTTCAAAACCTGTTGAGCAATTCCGTCAAATATCATAGCACGGAACCATTAAAGATCGAGATCGGCTGCACTAAAAAAGATACCGACTGGGAATTTTTCATCAGTGATAATGGGATCGGGATCGATGAAAAATTTAATGAGAAAATATTTGTCATATTTCAGCGCCTTCATACGCGTACGGAATATGCAGGCACAGGCATCGGCTTAGCTATTTGTAAGAAAATCGTTGAAAGACATAGGGGTAAAATATGGGTTGAATCGTCTCTGGGAAAGGGGAGCACATTCCGCTTTACAATACCTATTGTCCTGTACCCCAAGCACTCCTGTATCATTTAAGTATAACGTAACTTTTTGCGTATATTACAGCCTAGTTTCCTTAACCTCTACACACGAATCTTAATTTTTGCTTTAACTCATCAAGATAATTTAATCTTAAATGAGAACGAACTTACTATGAAAGAAACTGTGTGCTCACTGGTTAAACTTCCTGCCACATGTCCTTAGGCGGTACTCCCATACACGTTTTAATTATCGAAGACAATCACGCAGATGTCATTCTGCTCAGTGAATGTATTTCTGAAACACGCGTTGTTATCGCTTCGATTGATGATGCCCCTGGTCTTGCTCCTGCCATTAAGCTGTTGCACGAAAAGCAGTACGATATAATTTTTCTTGATCTTTCGCTGCCTGATGCAAACTATGAAGATTCGCTCGTACACATCCGCGCAGTAGCAGGAAATACGCCGGTCGTTGTGGTATCCGGTATGTCTGATGAGCACATTGCTTTAAAAACAATCGCTCAAGGTGCGCAGGATTATATTTTTAAAGACAAGCTCGAAAAGGTGCAGCTTGCAAAATCAATTTTCTACAGCATCGAGCGCAGCAAAACGCAACAGCAGCTGGTAGAAAGCGCACGGAGGTTCCGTTACATTTCCGAACATTTTCCGAATGGGAAAGTTTGTTTCCTCGACCGTGAGCTGAAATATGTTTTTGGTACGGGTGGCGAATTCAAAAATCGCGACATCGATACCGCTAATCTCATAGGAAAAAAATTCGCTGCGATGTATTCGCCTCAGAATATACCGAGGATAGAAAGCAAGCTCATGCGCGCATTCGAAGGAAGGGATGTTTTGTTTGAAGTGAAATTCGGCAAAGAAGTGTTCCTCATCAGCGGTGTTCCTGCTTATGAAGATTCCGGTAACGTCGAAAATATTCTTGTGGTTTCGCAAAACATAACCCGTCTTAAACAAGCAGAAGAGCAAATTCATTTTCAGACAACCGTTCTCGAAAATATTACTGATAGCGTAATCATTACCGACCTTGATAAAAATGTAACCTTCTGGAATAAAGCAGCGGTTACTATTTATGGTTACGAGGAGCTGGAAATGATCGGGCAGAATATTAGCCGGTTAATAGTTGACCAGGCAGATGGAACTGATCCTGCAAATTTGATCCGAATGCTTAATGAAAATGGCATGGTAAATCTTACCGTGCGCAGGAGGACAAAAAGCGGCAACATTATCTGGGTAGAAATTAAGCTCACCTATAATTATAATGTTGAAGGTAAAATCATCGGCATCATCGGCGTTTCAAAAGATATAACTGATCAGCGTGCAGAAGAACATTTGCTTAAGCTATTTCAATCTGTCATTTTGAATAGTCATGATGCAGTTGTAATTACAGAAGCAATGCCTTCACCCGACGGAACGCGGAAAATTGTTTTTGTCAATGAAGCTTTTTACGATCTCACCGGCTTTGGTCCGATGGAAGTAATCGGCAATACATTTTTTATGCTGATCGGACCTTCTACCGATAAATCAGAAATTCAACGTATCGAACATAACCTCGAACGCTGGCAATCCTTCGCAAGTGAAATTTCACTTTACCGTAAAGACAATTCTTCTTTTTGGGTAGATATGATGATCATGCCGGTTTGTGACGAGGACCATAATTACACGCATTGGGTATATCTTCAGCGTGATATTACTGCTGACCGTGAATCAGCAGAAAAGTTATTGGAGAAAAATGCAGAGCTCACAAAAACAAACCTGGAGCTTGACAAATTTGTTTACAGCGCTTCTCACGATCTGCGTGCTCCGTTGACTTCTGTGCTTGGACTTGTCGGGTTGATGCGAAGACAAAAGTTCGCACCTGAAGCAAGTGTTTATCTCGACATGATCCAGGAAAGTGTGCAGCGCCTCGATCGCCTGATTCAGAATATTATTAATTATTCGCGCAATTCGAGGTTGAACATGCAGACCACTCCGGTTGATTTCAAAGAAATTTTTGAAACTGCGGTAAGCATGCATAAATTTATGGATCTTGCCGGCGTCATCCGTTTTGAATATGAAAACACAACGGATGGTAAATTTGTTTCCGACCCCGACCGCTGGCAGATCATTTTGAATAACCTTATCAGCAACGGAATCAAATTCGCAAGAAAAAATATTAGTTCTTTCATTTCAATTAAAATTTACCGGGAAGAAGATATGCTTGTCGTAAAATATACCGACAATGGAATCGGGATTACTAACGACCAGGTTAAATCGGTTTTTCAAATGTTTTACCGGGCAACGTCCACCTCGGAGGGTTCGGGGCTTGGACTTTATATCGTCCAACAAACGGTGGAACTGCTGGAAGGAACCATCGATGTTGATTCAGAGAGCATGGAGTACACAACGTTTACAATCAGAGTACCTTACAGCACACAAATTTTTAATCCCCTGAAAAATGCTGCAGAAAGTAATATCACAACTTAGCAAAGCACAGTACGAACAGTTGCACGAAGAGCTTTCTGCTAACCGCGGAGAAAAGTTTTCCAGGCTGCTTGAGCTTTACCGCGGAGACAATCTCGACGATGCAGAGATCAGGGATAATATCAGCGCGAAACAAGCTGCCTTTTATACGCTTAAGTCACGACTGTTTGATAAAGTGCAGCAATATCTTTTCCGCACATCATCAGACAACCGCGCGGAGCTTTTGAAAAACGTTTCGTCCATTCCTTTCCTGATCTATAATACACCGAGAGAAACTGCAGTGAGCTTATTGCTGCATTTGGAATCGGAATTAAAAAAGGAAGACATGCCGGCTGAGCTGGTGAGCGTTTACAGCGGATTGAAAAAGCTTCATTTGCATACCGCACTGTATTATCATTACCAGCAGCTGTACAATAAAAATGTTGCTTACATGCTTGCGCTCGATAAAGCCGAAGAAGTGGTTTCCCTTTTCACAAGAGAATTGGGTGAATTTATGCTTTCGCTTGATCCGCAAAAAACAGTGCTGCTGAAATTATACCTGCAGGAGTTGAATAATCTTTCGCGGCTTTACGATTCGCACAGGTTGAAGATCAACCACATTATCGTGCGCGTGACCTATGCGATTTTTGTAGATGAAAAAAATGAAATTCCCGACGCCGAGGAAACCATCGAAGAGCTGATGCAACAATTTAAAACCATTATTGAAAGCTATCCTGACCACCGGAATTACCGTTTTCTCGAACCGGTTCGCCTCTTCCTGAATTTTGAATATTATCATTTGCTTGGTTTGCATAAAAACAGTCATCCTTTTTATGAAAAGCTCAATGGAAACCTGGAAACATTTTTAATTCTTTCCCATTCCTCCCCGGCCACACGGTTCCTTCTTTCTAAAACACAATACGAAATCAGCCTTGCAAAGACGGATGCACACATATGTGAAGAAGCGTTACTTTTTCAACCCGATCCCGACGACGCTTTCTCGTGCGTAAATTATTACATGTATGCTGCTGCTTGCCGTTTTCATAATCAGAAATATGCTGAGGCATCTTCCACACTCAATAAGCTGCTGAATGAAATCAGCTTTAAAGATTTTCCTTTTGCAGAAGCACGCGTAAAATTATTCCTGACGCTGAATTTATTGCTGGCTGATAAACCTGACCAGGCTGAAATTATTCTGCGAAGCATTGCGAGAAAACTTTCTTCCGATGAAATTTCAGGCCGTTTCCCTGCGGCAGAATTTTTTGCCAAATTTCTTAAGATCGCGCTTAATGATAATTCATCCTCAAAACTGAAAAAGCTTGAAGCTGCATTCTCAGCATTTACAAATGTGAATAAAGGCAAGTCTGCTATTCTGTACATCGTCCAGATAACGCCGGAGCATTTGCAGCAGCTGGCAGGGTAGGTTTTAATGTGGTTGTACGGTGATTCTTTTTGGAAGGTACCGCCCAGCCAATTCCGAAACCCAATCGCAGACTGCTGCCATTTTCTTCGTGAAAGGAATTGATATCGAAGCCGGATTGTTTGTCGACTTTATTATAGCATAATGCTACTTCGGCGCGGATCATCAAACCAAAGTGACAGCGGTATGCAAGTCCGATTCCTGCAGCAGCTTCCCATCCTTTATAGCGCATTTCATCGAAGCTTGCTGCTTCATCATTCTTCATATTAAAAGCCATCTCCTGTTCAAGCGCCACTACATCTTTCGTGAGCGATTGATTAATCATTCTATGCAATGACATAACCGCAGCAAGGCGAAAATGACCACCATAACTTTCATTATCACTCACCATAAAATAACGTGCGCTGATCATAGCACCGGTATTTTTCTGAAATCCCCTGTTATAAGTCGGACCAGCACTTAATCCGAAACGTTTGCCGATGGTGATTCCGACAGCGGGATTGCGTTGAACACCGAAGCTGTTACCGCTTACAGAGGAATTCAGCATGATCTCACTAAAACGTATTGTCTTTTTTGTTTGTGCGCTGCTCGTAGTTGCCAAAAGTAAAAGGCAGAATGCAACAGGAATAATTCTGATTGTGTAGGGGAACTTCATGCTATGTGATGTTAGAGGGTTAGTTAATTTGATGCTGTAAATCTCTTTTAATAGCATCGCCGTTGAAAACCAGCTACCTGTTATTGCTTTCAGGTGTAAGTTTTTTTCTGAAATTGTGATCATGTCTTCGAATTCAAAATTTGCTGATCTTATCGCGCGTCACCGTGATGCAACGTTGCTTTCTGTTAGTGCTGTACACGGCGGAAGCATAAATAATTGCTTTCATTTATTGACAGATAAAGGATCTTTTTTCCTGAAAGAAAATGACGCAGTAAGTTTTCCGGGAATGTTTGAAGCGGAGAAAAAAGGATTGGTCGTTTTGAAAAAAGCAAATGCGTTTATTGTTCCGGAAGTAATTTTACTTGCAGAAGAAAATGGAACGAGCTTCCTTTTAATGGAGTTCCTTCAAAAATCTATTGATAAATACGAATGGCGTGATGCAGGAAAAAAGCTGGCATTGTTGCATAAAAATACTTCCGAAAATTTTGGATTGGATCATCACAATTACATCGGAAGTCTTTCGCAAAGCAATACCCAACAATCAACATGGGCAGAATTTTATTCGCAGGAACGGATTCTTCCGCAACTAAAGCTTGCACGCGATCAAAAGAAGATCGACTCTTCTTTAGTAGAAAAAGGCGAGCGCTTCTGCACAAAGCTGGATGAAATTTTTCCTGCTGAAAAACCAGCGCTGCTTCACGGTGATCTTTGGAGCGGTAATTTTTTCTTCAGCAAAAATGGTCCGGCGATTTTCGATCCTGCAGTTTATTACGGTCACCGCGAAATGGATTTAGCAATGACAAAATTGTTCGGCGGATTTGATGCGGAGTTTTATGAAGGTTATGAAGAAGAATTTCCATTAGAGAAAGATTGGAGATCAAGAATAGATTTCTGCAATCTTTATCCGTTGCTTGTGCATGTGAATTTATTTGGGGGAAGTTATTTGGAGGATGTGCGGGGGATTCTTGATAAGTTTTAGCGGATTAATCTTCGAAATATTCCGTTCCATTCACATTTACATAACCATATTGGTCATTCAATTTCACACGATAGATACGCGGACATTTTGTTTCAGAAACATACTGGTATTTTAATGGAATGATCACTCTTTCTTTCTCATCAAGAATGCCGTGTTTCTTTTCTTTCGTCACAATGAAATAACCATCTTTTATTCGCACATCATCATAGATCAGCCAGGCTTGTAAGACTTGTCCTTCCGTATTTACAAATGTTCTTTTACCATTTACAATTACGTCTGAATAGCCGTAACTGAAAAAGGTTCCGTACTTCCTTGGAAAGATGCAATCGTTTGCCGGAATGTGTTCATGAAATAGTGAATCAAGAATAAGATTATTTCCCTTTTTTGTCACCCACGAATAACCTTCAATAAAGCCGGAAAAATGTGAGTAGGCTGGCGCAAGAATTTCGTTCCCTTGTATATCGCGAATTCCCCAAAGCGAATCTTTTTGAACGAGAATTAAATTGCGGTTACCTATATATGCTTGTTCATATATTAACGGAACAACTATTTTTCCATGAACATCTACAAATCCCTGTTTCTTATTTATTGTAACACACATCATGCTGTCGCGAATCCACTCACCGGTATCCTGCGCACCATCATAATATTCAGACGTTATAAATTTTCCCTCAAGATTGATCAACCGGAATTTTCCTTTTTCTTTTACCCAGGTCATCCCGTTATGGAAGGATCCACAATCTTCGAACCGCGGTGGTACAATTATTTTTCCTTCTATATTGATGTAGCCAATCTTTCCACCCTGGGAGACTCTAAACATTCCTTCGCCTTCAAACCTTATGAAACCGTATTTCAAAGGGATAATTTCTTTCCCAGTAGAATCGATCATCCGGCTTAAATTATCCTTCTGTAAAATAAACACCTTTTTTTTCTTCGATACCTTACGATTTCCTGTGGTTACCGGGTAATCAATATAAACCATATCGATATAATCGTATTCTGCAGGTGCCATTGACTTTCCTGAAGTATCAATTATTCCTTTTTTATTCATCCGCTCAACAAAATAATATTCCGGGCCCCAATGATTCTGGCAATCATAATCAGGTGGAATAATCGTCTTGCCCGAATAATTTATTTTGCTGCTCGCAGGGTCGTTTTCTTTCTGAACAGTGAGCAATCCCTGGTCGGATTTATATTCTGCATACATATATGCCTCTGTAAACCATCTTATTTTTCCTCTTTTATCAGTGACTCCAACCCGGTAACCAGCCGCATAACTTTTTCCTACATATTTGATTACGAATGCATAGCCTTTGTAAAAATCCGATACAAATGCGGAGTCGATGGAAAATAATTCATGTCCCAGTGAATCAAACACCACGCTTTTCCTTGCAAAATCCATATAACAAATGGTAACCCCTTCCTTAAACGCGCTGAAGCTTCCTTTAAACTCAGGTTGGATTATAATTTTTCCTGTTGAATCCATTATGCCGTTAGATCCATTCTTCCTTATTTGCGCATAAGCAGTGCGATAAAATTCAGGTTCGCCTTCCAACTCAATAATTTGACGTCCGCGTTTATCATAAACCGTGCATTTCCCGGTTGTTTCATTAAATCCGTTTACTATTTGTGAATTAATGATCTTGACACGATCGTGAAAGGGCTTGATAATAATTCTACGCATGGAATCGCAGAATCCCCACTTACTTCCTTTTCGGAATGGAATAAAATTGGGTTCGCAATACTGTTGTGCAAGTAGTATATCACCAAACGACAACAATAACATAACTAATAAACATGCACGCTTCATTCAGCTAAGTTACCAATTCCAAAACTTTGCCTTCCTCTATTCTCCTGGTTTCAATATTTCCTCCGGATTCATTCGCGGTGATTAGTGCATAATTCTTGATCTTCATAGGCAGTTTAATTATTTTTCCATTAACCCATTAGCAAATTAGCACATTAGCATATTACCTTCGTACCATGTCAGAAAATTCAATCAACTCTTCAAAAGCTCCCGAGCCGGTCGGACTTTATCCGCATGCGAAACGTGTGGGCAATCTTCTTTTTCTTTCGGGCGTTGGTCCGCGCGAGAAAGGAACAAAAATAATTCCCGGTGTTGAGCTTGATGCGAATGGAAAAATTCAATCGTACGATATTGAAAAGCAATGCCGCAGTGTTTTTCAAAATGTGAAATACATCCTTGAAGATGCAGGAAGCAGCTGGGATAAAATTGTTGACGTAACAGTTTATCTCACCAATATGAAAGATGATTTTCCTATTTACAATAAATTATGGGCTGAATATTTTTCAGAAAATCCACCTTGCAGAACAACGCTTGAAATCAATTGCCTTCCTACGCCGATTGCTATTGAATTAAAAGTGATCGCAACGGTTTAAAAAGAAAAACGTTTGTCGTTTGTTGTTTGTCGTTATATCGTTCAACAACAAACGACAAACAACAAACTGTCCATCATGAGGAAATTTCTCCTGCCGTTATTAATTCTCTTAACACTCTTTTCCTGCGGGAAGAAAAGGAAGGTGATTTACGATGAAAAAGACGGAGGTCCTTACAGTAATTTTGCTCCTGCCTTGTATATTGAGAATGATTCTGCTTTCCATACGTATCGATATCTTAAAAACGGAAAGATTGTACAAATGGACAAAGCAGCTTCATTGCAAGAGCTGAATGACAGTACCTATTGCAGAATCTATTATTATCATGAATCAGGTAATTTATATTCCATCGATTATTTCCGAAATAAAAAGCATGTAGGTGAATCTCGTTCCTTTTATGAATCGGGGAAGAAAAAATCCAGCTCTTTTTTTTCGGATGGATTACAGGAAAATTATGAAGTATGGTATGAATCGGGAAAGCTGATGATAAAAGGCGAATTGCTTCCCGACAGCACCTTCCGCCACCGCGAATATTTTGACACCGGCATTCCGAAAAAAGAAATGGTGACAGATAAAAACGGGAAAGGTTCCTGCACCTATTATCACCCCAACGGCGCCATTCGTGAAACCGGACCGATCCTGGATTTTAACGCAAGCGGCATCTGGAAAATTTATGATGAGCAGGGAAATCTGAAACAAGATACTATCTTCGGTATCAGATGAAGAATCCACTCCCCTGGTTAACCATAGGAATTTGCTGCGCTTTATTGCTGCCCACGTTATTTATGGACGGCATGTTCATGGATGGCGTTTTGTATTCTTCCGTCAGCAAAAATTACGCGCACGGATTAGGAACCTTTTGGGAGCACTATTACAGCGCTGCATCAGGTGTGGCGTTTCATGAGCAGCCTCCGCTGATGTTTTTCCTGCAGGGGCAATTTTTCAAAGTACTCGGCGACAGCATTTATACGGAACGAATTTATTCACTGATCGCCGCGCTGATTTGTTCGGGGCTGATTTATCGCTGCTGGAAAATCATTCAGCCTTCCTCAAAAACCGGTTGGCTGCCTGTTTTATTCTGGTTCACCATCCCGATTACATTTTATGCATTCATCAATAACCTGGAAGAATGCACCATGAGTGTTTTTGTACTTGCAGCGACAGTTCATTTATTACGCGCGCTGCATACAAAACAACGTGAAACGCTGCATTTAATTCTTGCCGGGTTAATGATCCTGCTTGCAGGCTTGACCAAAGGTGTGCAGGGAATGTTTTTGCTTGCCGCACCGTTCGTTTGGTTCATCAGTGTTCGCGATAAAAATTTTATTGGAATGCTCCGCCAGAGTTTTTTGGTTGCGCTGGTGCCTGTTTTATTTGTGATCTATGCCTGGTTTGTTCCTGCTGTTCATAATAGTTTCGCAGCTTATTTCAGTGCGCGTTTTGTAGCCACATTCAATCATTCGCATGATACTTCCGGCTCACGTTTTCATATTTTATTTGAATTGCTTCAAGGCATAATCGGTCTGCTGGTGATGCTCGGAATTATCCTGTTTACAACAAAAAACAGGTTCGCCATTTCAAAAGGATGGAGAACACATAAGAAGCTGATCCTGTTTTTTGCATGTGTTGCGGTCACAGGAATTTTTCCGCTCATGATCACATTAGAACAGCGCGGATTTTACCTTGTTCCCGCTTTGCCTTTCATCGCACTCGCAGCCGCATTAATTGTGGCACCGAACGTAGAGCTGATGCGGACAAGATTGAAAAACCGAAGGAAGCTTACCGCTTTTATCAGTGTTTTCGGCATGCTTTTGATGGTCGGAGCAATTGTTTCAGGCGTTTTATTGGCAGGAAAACCAAAAAGAGACCGCGACAAGCTGGAGGATCTTGCTTTAATTGCTTCTCAAACCGGTGAGAATGAAATTATCGCAGCAAACCACAGCGTAAAAGAAGATTGGGGATTGAATACCTATGCCATGCGCAAATACGGAATTACCATAAAAGAAGATCTTTCATTGGAGAATCAATGGCTCCTTTTACAGAAAACCGATGCTGTTCCCGAAGGATTTCAGCGGGTTTCTATTTCAACGAGCATCTACAATCTTTACAGAAAAGCACGTTAAAGCACACTTACTGCTCTTTCCTGCGTAATCCGGAGGTTTTTACCCCTTTTTGACCGTTCCTTTCCTGTCGCTTTTACTATCTTTGCGCGCTCAATTAGCAGTCCTTCGTACAATGAAAAAGTACCCTGAATACTCGTCCCTGAATCTTCCGTCAATCGCGGAAAGCGTGTTAGCGGACTGGGACAAAAATCAAATTTTCGAGAAAAGCATCAGCAGCCGCGAAGGAGCTGAGCCATTTGTATTTTATGAAGGACCTCCTTCTGCCAATGGAATTCCGGGTATTCACCACGTAATGGCGCGTGCGATGAAAGATATTTTCTGTCGCTACCAAACCTTAAAAGGAAAACAGGTAAAACGTAAAGCCGGCTGGGATACACACGGATTGCCGATTGAATTGAGCGTAGAAAAAACGCTTGGCATCACGAAAGAAGATATTGGGAAGAAAATTTCGATTGAAGATTACAATAAAGCTTGTCGCACCGAGGTGATGAAATACACGCACCTCTGGGAAGACGTGACAAAAAAAATGGGCTATTGGGTGGATATGAGCGATCCCTATATCACCTATGAAAATAAATATATTGAAAGCGTTTGGTGGCTGCTGCAGAGCTTGTACAAAAAGGAATTGATGTACAAAGGATATACGATTCAACCGTATTCTCCTGCTGCAGGAACAGGTTTATCATCGCACGAGATCAACCAGCCGGGATGTTATCGTCCGGTGAAAGATCGTACTGCTACAGCGATGTTTGAGCTTTCCACTATGGCAGTCCCTGGTTCGGAAGGAGAGCGAAAAGGAAAACTTTTTGGAGAAGGCGTTTATTTCCTTGCATGGACAACTACTCCCTGGACATTGCCTTCAAATACTGCACTGGCAGTTGGAAACAATATCTCTTACGTTTTAGTACAAACATTCAACCCGTTTTCATATCAGCTTATAACAGTTATTCTCGCGAAAGATTTGATGGGAAAATATTTCCCGGAGAAGAATGCTGAGTTGAAGCTGGAAGATTATAAAGCGGGAGATAAAGCAATTCCGTTTAATATTATTTCTGAATTGAAAGGCTCCGATCTGGTCGGAATGGGATACAAGCAGCTGCTTCCGTATGCGCTTCCTCATGAAAATGCGGACCAGGCATTCCGTGTGATTGCGGGCGATTTCGTTTCTACAGAAGATGGAACAGGAATCGTGCACATTGCGCCTACGTTTGGTGCGGATGATATGCGCGTGGCGAAAATTGCTGGTGTTCCGCCAATGTTAGTGCTGGATGAAAATGGAAAAGCAGTTCCGCTTGTGGATTTGCGCGGGAAATTCCGTCCGGAAATTAAAGATGAACAATTCGGTTTTGCAGGAGAATACGTGAAGGAAGATTATTTAAAGGAGGAAGAGAAAGCTTCCGATCTTGAAAAGCAAAAGGAATACATGAAGTTCATTATTCCTGATACGAGCAAGCTGAAATATTTAAGTGTTGATGAGCGCATTGTTTTGAAATTGCAGAACGAAGGAAAATTATTCAAGAAAGAAACCTACGAACATAATTACCCGCATTGCTGGAGAACCGACAAACCGATTTTATATTACCCGCTTGATTCCTGGTTCATCAAAGCCTCTTCTAAAAAAGAGCGCATGGCGGAATTAAATAAAACCATCAACTGGAAACCGGAAAGCACAGGAACAGGTCGCTTTGGTGAATGGTTGAATAATTTGCAGGATTGGAATTTATCACGCTCCCGTTTCTGGGGAATTCCATTGCCGATCTGGAAAAGCGAAGATCATGCTGAAGTGGTTTGTCTTGGTTCTGCGGAAGAATTGAAGAATGAAATTGAGCGTTCGATTAAAGCAGGTTTCATGACAAAAAATCCATTGGCTGATTTTACGCCGGGAGATTTTTCAAAAGCCAATTACAACACATTCGATCTGCATCGTCCATACGCAGATGATATTTTCCTCGAGCGAAACGGCAAAAAATTATTCCGCGAACCTGATCTTATCGATGTTTGGTTTGATTCGGGTTCCATGCCTTATGCGCAATTGCATTATCCGTTTGAGAACAAAGAATTAATTGACCAGAAGAAATATTTCCCTGCGGATTTCATTGCAGAAGGTGTAGATCAAACACGCGGATGGTTTTATACGCTGCATGCAATTTCCACCATGTGTTTTGATTCTGTCGCTTACAAAAACGTTATTTCAAACGGATTGGTGCTCGACAAAAACGGCAATAAAATGTCGAAACGTTTGGGCAATACTGTTGATCCATTCGTGACGCTTGAAAAATATGGTCCGGATGCAACGCGCTGGTACATGGTGACGAATGCATCGCCGTGGGACAATTTAAAATTTGACACAGAAGGAATTGTTCAGTCGCAGCGTGGATTTTTAGGAACACTTTATAATACGTACGGCTTCTTTGCGCTGTATGCGAATATTGATGATTTTGAATTTGACGCAGCGAATGTTGTTCCTGTTTCAGAACGCATCGAGCTCGACCGCTGGCTGATCTCACGATTAAATTCGCTTGTGAAATATGTCACCGCACGTTTGGATGATTATGATCCGACACCTGCAGCACGTGCGATTGAAAATTTTGTGGATGAGCATTTATCCAATTGGTACGTTCGTCTTTCACGCCGGCGTTTCTGGAAAGGTGAAATGACGCGCGACAAACAAGCGGCGTACGAAACATTATACGAATGTCTCGATACTGTTGCGCAGTTGATGAGTCCGTTCGCGCCGTTTTTTGCAGACTGGTTGTATTATAATTTAAAAGAAGGTGCAAAAAATAAGTCTGAAAAGCCTGCATCCGTTCATCTGACCTTGCTAAAAAAGGCGAATGAAAAATTAATTGACACCGAATTGGAAGAACGAATGGAATTGGCCGAAAGATTCTCTTCGCTGGTGCTTTCGCTGCGTAAAAAGGTAAATATTCGTGTTCGTCAGCCCCTGAATCGCATCATGATCCCGGTGCTGGATACACAATTCCAGTCCCGTTTGGAGCTGGTTAAAGACCTGATTCTAGCCGAAACGAACGTAAAATCGCTTGAATATGTGACCGAATCGGGTGTTTTTGTAAAAAAAATTAAGCCTGATTTTAAATTATTAGGTAAAAAATTAGGCAAGCACATGAAAGCTGCTGCGGCTGCATTTGCAAATTTCACGCAGGCCGATATTTCAGCGATGGAACGTGATGGAAATTTTAATTTAACGTTGGAAGGAGAGACGATTAACATAGAACGTGCTGAGGTTGAGATACTTGTGGATGACCTCCCGGGGATGTTGGTAGCTATCGACGGTCGATTTACTGTAGCTTTGGATGTGACTTTGAACCCTGAATTGAAGGAAGAAGGCCTCGCCAGGGAGCTGATTAACCGTATTCAAAACCTCAGAAAGGACAAAGAATACGAAGTTACCGACAGGATTGATGTGAAGATTAAATCGCATGAAACGCTTGCAACTGCTGTGAGAAACAATTTCAATTATATTTGCTCTGAAACTCTAGCTTATACACTTGAGCTTGTGAATGAAGTTCTTGAAAAAGAAGCAGTCACAGTAGAAGTGGATGATGAGATTAAAACTTTAATACACATCACAAAACACAATTAAAACTTCACACACCCATGGCTAAAAAGGCGAAAAAAGGCGGAGCTGCTAAAAAAGCAAAACCCGCAGCAAAGAAAAAAGGCGCCAAAAAAGCAGCTAAAAAGGCGGTAAAAAAATCCGCTAAAAAAGCAGCTAAGAAAAAACCAGCGCCTAAGAAAAAAGCAGCAGCTAAAAAAGCAAAGCCTGCAGCAAAGAAAAAAGCAGCTCCGAAAAAAGCAGCTAAGAAAGCAGCTCCGAAAAAGAAATCAGCACGTAAGCCTAATGCTGCATTCATGAAAGCCCTTACACCTTCTGCAGCACTTGCTGAAGTAGTAGGAGACAAAGCGATTCCACGTACAGAAATCGTTAAAAAAATCTGGGTTTACATTAAGAAGAATGGTCTTCAGGACAAAAAGAACCGTCGTATGATCAATGCTGACGCGAAACTTAAAGTTGTTTTCGGTGGAAAAGCTCAAATTTCCATGTTCGAACTTGCAAAAGTTCTTTCAAAGCACGTAAAATAGTCTCCCGACTATTTGCAAAAGAAAAGGGGGCTTCATCGCCCCTTTTTTTATGGAGTAATTCTTACCGAATACTTTTTTCCTTTCACTTTTCCTTGTTAATTGCTCATTGTTTGTTTGGCATTGAACATTATTTCCCATGCTAAGAATGTGCTAATCGGAACGCACAATGCCAAACAAACAATGCACAATGTTCAAGTGAGTTGATTGAGTCGACTCTTTCAATTAAGAAAAATTCACTTTTTCAATAACCCTTTCTTTATTTAATCTGTGTAATCTGCGAAATCCCTGCCTGCAGACGCGAAATCCCTTGCAGGGGCAGGCAGGTGTGGCTAACTTTGAAGAAAATATATTTTTATGAAACCACTTCGTCTTGCAATTAATGGTTTCGGCCGAATCGGTCGTGTTAGCTTAAGAGTGATTTTAGAGCGCAAGGATATTGAGATCGTTGCTATAAATGATCTTACCGACGCACATACACTCGCACATTTATTGAAATATGATTCCGTACATCGCCGTTTCCCCGGTGAAGTACATGCAGACGGAAACGCGATAGTTGTTAATGGAAAACGCATTCCTGTTACTGCCGAAAAAGATCCTGCGAAATTAAACTGGGGCGCATACGATACAGATATCGTTATCGAATCGACCGGTAAATTTCTTGATATTCCTTCTGCAACCTTACATCTGAATGCAGGCGCGAAGAAAGTTGTATTGTCTGCACCGCCGAATGGAAACGACATTAAATCGATCGTAATGGGTGTGAACGATTCAATCCTTACAAAAGAGGACCGTATCGTTTCTAATGCTTCCTGCACCACCAATTGCGCTGCGCCGATGATCAAGGTGCTGCATGATAACTGGGGCATTGAAGATGGTTACATCACCACCATCCATTCGTATACGGGCGATCAGCGTTTACACGACGCGCCTCACAAAGATCTTCGCCGTGCGCGTGCAGCAGCAGTTTCTATGGTGCCCACATCCACCGGCGCTGCAAAAGCAATCACACGTATTTTTCCTGAGCTAACAGGCAAGCTGGGCGGCTGCGGAATCCGTGTTCCTGTTCCGGATGGATCGCTTACAGATATTACCTGTGTGCTTTCTAAGCATGCTTCAGAGAAGGAAATCAATGCAGCATTTAAAAAAGCAGCTGAAGGCGAATTAAAAGGCATTCTTGAATACACCGAAGACCCGATCGTGTCGATTGATATTGTCGGCAATAAAAATTCCTGTATTTACGACGCCGAGTTCTGCGCAGTAGTTGGGAATATGGTAAAAGTGATCGGCTGGTATGATAATGAAATGGGATACTCTAACCGGTTGATTGACCTGGCGGTGAAGATGGGGGGGTAAAAAAATGTACGATGTAGGAATTACGATGTACGATTTACCACCAACCACCAACCTTTTTTTACCACCAACCTTTTCCAATCAATCACTACTTTTTGTATATCAGGAGCTGCTTCGCATTCAAAACAAAAATCGCGTTGCGTTCCATTCGCATGTCTTTTGTGGTTGAATCACCAATGGGACTCGTGTAATTAATATGCTCGTTGATGATGATTGCTTCAGCTTGTAAAATTCCATCCTTGTAAAAAACGACACTGTTATCCACCACCTGGAAAGTTTTCAGGTGAAGAACAGGTATTGTTTTCGAGTACGTTCCGAATACATCGAAGACTAAAATTCCGGTCCCGGGATTATTCAGGAATAAACGATTGTCTTTTTCAATCATAAAATTCGGCTGAAGGTCGATGCCCAGGATTTGCGAAAGGTTTCCGCTGCGGTGTTCTACTTCCAGGTTTCTGTTGAGGCGCAGCAATTCGAAATTCCGCATATCGTAAATCCACAATCCATTATCATGCGACGCAGCCACGATAGAAGTCATCGGGAAGCCAATTGTTTCCAATGTCAACGCTTCTCCATTTTCACTCAGTGTATTGTCGAGCGTTACAACCCGATTGAAATCTTTGTAAAATAAAATGATTCGTAATGCATTGGTAGCGTCAGCAGAAGTGATTGCGCCGAATGTTTTGTTGCTGAATGTTTTTTGAAGCACGCCCAGCGAATCGTACTTGAAGATCGATTCGTCTTTTATGAGATAAACATTGCCCAGGTTATCACTTGTCATTTTTTCCGCTTCAACAGTTACAATTGCATCAGGCTTCCTCGTTTCAGGAGCAAATGCAAAGCAGATCAAAGCGAAAATCAGTAAGGAAAACGTTCGGGTCATTTGTTATAAAGCTAAACAAAAATGGAGCCAGTCTTAATAAGGATGTACGAATTACGATGTACGATGTATGAATTACGAATTACGATTTATCCAACGAAGCCTTTTGCGCAGTTGGATGTACGAATCACGATGCACTAATTCCTTAATCGCATAGTTTCAGTATTTCTTCTACGAATTTTCGTTCATTCGAGAGTCTTGGAATTTTATGCTGACCGCCTAATTTTTCTTTTGACTCGAACCAGCGGTAAAACGTTCCTGTGGGCACACTTTGAATTTGAGGTGGCTGCAACACATGATTATGATACCGTTTTGCTTCGTAATCAGAATTTATTGATTTCAATGCATTGTCAAGCATCTCTGAAAAGTAATGCAGGTTCTCAGGCGCTTTTCCGAATTCGATCAACCAATGATGCGCACCTTGTTTGCCGTCTTTATCCATAAAAACAGGAGCAACAGTATATTCATTCACTTTTGCATTTGTTTTTTCACAGGCAATTTCCAGCGCTTTTTCTGCATTCGCAATCATTACTTCTTCACCGAATACATTGATAAAATGTTTGGTGCGTCCTGTAATTTTGAAACGATAGGGAAGGAGTGAAGTGAATTCAATTGTATCGCCGATATTATAGCGCCATAATCCACCGGTGGTAGAAATGATCAGCGCATAACTATGGCCAAGCTCCACTTCGCCAAGCGTCAATGTTTTTCCATTCTCATTATTCCATTCTTTCTCAGGAAGAAATTCATAATAAATTCCATAATCAAGCATCAACAAAAGCTCATTCGAATCGCGCTGATCCTGGATGCCGAAAAATCCTTCGGAAGCATTATACAATTCGAGCAAACGAATATCGAAGCCAAGAATTTCCTTCATTTGCTCACGGTATGGAGAATAACCTACACCGCCATGAAAATAAACTTCGAGATTAGGCCAGATCTCTTTTATTGTTTTTTTTCCGGTTATGTCAAGCACTCTTTTCAAAAGAACGAGCATCCACGACGGTACACCTGCGAGGCTTACTACATTTTCCGTAATCGTAGAATGTGCAAGCTTTTCCAGCTTTTCATTCCATTCGCCCAACAAAGCGATGTCAAGACTCGGCGAACGAAAGAAGTCTGCGATCAGGGGAAGGTTCTGCGTAAGGATAGCAGACACATCTCCGGCATACGTTTCATAATTTTCATAAAGATCTGTATGATGACTTCCTGCTAATGCGAGGCTTTTCCCTGTGAAAAGCTGGTGTTCGGGATAGTTATCGCAATAGATGGTGAGCATGTCTTTGCCTCCTTTGTAATGACAGCCTTGCAGTGATTCCTCGGTGATCGGCAGGAATTTACTTTTGTCATTTGTAGTGCCCGATGATTTTGCAAACCATTTCACTTCGGTGGGCCATAAGAGAAATTGTTCTCCATGACGAAGACGATCGATATATGGCTTTAATGAATCGTACGATTGCAACGGAACTTCTCTTCTGAATTGCTCAATGTTTTTAATGTCGTTAAAGCCATGTTTAATTCCGAATTCCGTTTCGCGACCTGATTCGATTAATTTATCAAACCATTCGCCCTGCACTTCATGCGGATGTTTTCGAAACAGATCGATCTGGTGGATGCGCTTCACCATGTACCAGGATGCTATGGAATTTAAAAGAGGCAAAGGAAAAAGGATTTACGAGTTACGATGTATGAATTAAAATGCAATTGAATAAGGTTGGCTATTTTAATTTATTTTTATCTTTTGGCGGAGGTAAAAAATTGTCCGGTGAAACCACTTTCTTCCCGGTTTTTTCTTCGAGGGCAAGTCGTGCGTTCTTTGCAATTGTTCCGCCTTTTTTACTTGCTACTTTATTTTCCTGCAAACCTTTTGCTTCATCTGTTTCAGCAATTTGCCTGGTTGAAAGTTCTGCCAGCGCTGTGAAAATGAGCTCAGCTTCGGTCATGTGATCACGCAGGTTTTGAGATTTCAGCCCTTTTGTTTCTTTATGCTTTTGAACTGTCAGGCCTGTCCATTCCTTGTGGATAATATTTGTAAGCAAAGCAAATTCATCCCCTTTTTCTACGCCACTTTGTTTCCAGTAATCCGTTAGCTTATTACGGGTTTCTTGCCCTGTCATCCGCTGTTGAATCCATTT
Organism: Bacteroidota bacterium; assembly: GCA_031412295.1. Classification (GTDB taxonomy): domain Bacteria; phylum Bacteroidota; class Bacteroidia; order Palsa-965; family Palsa-965. Next base: position 3,383 of record JANOCU010000026.1, on the reverse strand, counting down.
TTCACTCCGACCTAACTGTTGCCAGTTCTCCCGTGCACGATCTAAGCTTTGCTCAGGGTCTGCGATTTCCTGCATTCGTTCGTATCCGACTTTAGCAAGCCATTGTTTGAATGGTTCGGCTTTTCTTGATGGAATCGATTGAATAAGACGTAAAAGTTGTTGAGCATCAGCTACATCTGTCAAACGCATTTTCCCGTCTTCGGATGCCAATTTCAACTGTCCGATATTTTCGGACAGTTCACTTCCTTCAGCAATTAATTTGGTTTTGAGGTCGTTCCAATATTTTCTGGGGCGATCACTATCCGTTAATATTTCTACAACATCAACAACCGAAAAATACCATTTCTCATCTTCTTCGCTCCAGATGGAACGGACTTGTTTGGTTTCAAAAATTTTAACTGCGGTTTCTTTTTTCATAACAGGGCTATAATTAATAAATAAAACAAAAAATAATATCAGCTAACAATACAATATAAAAAACGAAAGCGTAAAAATATCAAATTCAATGCAACCGTAATTATTTCACAGGCACTTTCCTGATATCGATTGCTGCAGGAATAATTGTTTCAGGAACAAACTGGCGATCTATTAATTCAGACATCGGGATCTTTCTTTTTAAAATTCCCATATTGATTGCCATGTCCTGGATTTCCTGGAGATCTTCATCTGTCGGAGTGAGCTGCACATAAGAAACACGGTGTGGTGAAGATGTAAGAACAAAATTCAAAACTTTTTCGTCCTGGCGATAATACGGCGCAACAAGCTTTGCTGCTTCCGCACGATGCTCTTCCGCCCATTGTCCTGATGCTGCAATGCCACGCACAAGATCACGCACCACATCCGGTCTTTCTTTGATCAGGTCTTCATGCACCACCAATACGCATGAAATAAAATCCGGCCAGATATCTCTTGCTAAATACAGCGCGCGGCCCGTTCCATCCAATTCAGCTTTTGCGCAAAAAGGTTCACCAACAAAATATCCGTCAATCGCGCCGGAAGCAAGTGAAGTCGGCATATCGGGAGGCGGAAGCACAACGAAATTTATATCGCCTTCTTTCATTCCCTGGTTTTCCATCAGCTTATGAATAACCAGGTTTTGATTGCTGTATAAACTTGGTATCGCGATGGTTTTTCCTTTCATATCGCGCAGATCTTTCGCCGGATTATTTTTTGCAATAATAATTTCAGAACCATCACGATGACCGAGATAACAAATTTTTACCGGCACACCATCTTCACGCATTTTCATCGCAAGAGGCGCAATCATAAAAGTTGCCATCACCTGTTTTGCTTTCAGCGCGTCAACGACAGTTGGAAAATCTGTAAAACGTTGTGAATTAAAATTGGTGTTTGACGCAGTTGTGCGTGAAGCAAAATCAGTAACCGGGCAAGTGAGATGGCACGTTACAGGAAGATAGCCAATCGTCAGGGATTGTTTTGCTTCTGCGTTCGGACCCGTATGATTGGGATCAACGGTTTCATTATTTTTCCATGGCTTAAAGCGCAACACTGCAAGGGTTCCGATAACGAGAACAATTCCGATGATCAGGGAAATTTTATTCAGCTTCATTTTAGAGGGTATGAATAGGATTAAATTCTGTTGTCACAGGTTTTGTTTGAAGGCCGAGCTCTTCAAGGATCGCACGCATTGCTTCGATAACGGCAGGATGTGTAAGATCCCTCGGACGCTTTGCATCAATTCTTAATTCTTTCGAAATTGTTGCCGGACGATTTGATAAAACAAGAACACGATCGGCAAGCTGGGCTGCTTCTTCGATATCATGCGTTACAAAAACAACAGTGCGCGGACGTTTTACAAGCAAACGATTTAATTCATTTCTCAGGCGAAGCCGTGTTTGATAATCAAGCGCTGAAAATGGTTCGTCCATTAATAAAATATCAGACTCACCCGCAAGCACGCGCGCAAGCTCAACACGCTGACGCATGCCACCGGAAAGCTCATGCGGATAATGATCTTTAAATTCGTTGAGGTTGATCAGCTCAAAAAGTTCGCGCAATTCTTTTTCACGTTCAGCGCCATTCCTGATTGAACGTAAACCCATTTCGATATTTTCAGTAACTGTAAGCCACGGAAAAAGTCCATCCTGCTGGTAAACGGTGCGAATAATTCCCTCGTTTTTTACTGTGCCTGAAGCAGGTTTTAAATGCCCTGATAAAAGATTCAGCAATGTTGTTTTACCGCAACCGGAAGGTCCGACGATCACAACAAATTCACCGGGTTCTACTTTTACATCGAGGTTTTGTAAAACAGCAAGCTCACCGTATCCGTGAGAAACGTTGTTAAGCATTACAGGACGTACAACATTATCTTTCATAACCCCAGCGAATATTCGGCAATTTCATAAGCTGGGCAAGAAGACGATCGACCGCCATTCCCAACAAACCGATAATTACCATGTAACAAACTGCAGTGTCCAAACGCAAACCATTTCGCGCATCCCAGATTCCATAACCAAGTCCGTCCTGGCATCCCACCATTTCTGATGCAACAATTACAACCCACGCAATTCCATAAGTAACACGCAGTGCCGTTACAATTTGAGGAAGGACTGCAGGAAAAGTTACTTTGGTTAAAAGCTCAACACCTTTGTAATTATAATCCTGCGCAACGCGAAAATAGATCTTCGGAATATTTGCCACTGCTGCCATTGTTGAAAGCGCCAGCGGAAAAAATGTAGCCATAAAAAGAAGAAAGATCGCCGGCTTATCTCCAATGTGAAACCAGAGAATTGCAAATGGAATCCATGCAAGCGGCGAAAGAAAACGAAAGAAATTAAGAACAGGCACAAACGCTTTTCTTGCAGCGAGATGTTGTCCGAGCCAAAGACCAAATGGAATAGCAAGACACGCAGAAAGCACGAAGCCAACCGTCACGCGCCACATAGAAGCGATAATATCATTGATCAATCGTCCGCTTGCAAATTCTTCTTTAAAGCTGAGAACAACATCGCCGGGTGACGGAAGCTGAAATGCAGCAACAAGCTGAAAATGGCATATCAAATACCATATTAACAACAAGCAAAAAATTACCGCTACAGGAAGAAGAAAGCTGAGCTTTTTGAATGGTTGCCCAGTCATATATGAAATGGAATTAGTGATGGCAAATGTACAAAAGTTTAAAAATTTTCAGCAGACAAATTAAGTGTTTTCCCGCCCACAACCAAGAGTGAATTATACATTACACTTTAACTTTTACATTAGCACATCATTACTTTCAGGGATATTTTTTGTAGGCGAGTTTGTCAATTCCCCGATTATTTTCTCTCTTCTTTTCTTTAGTAGAAAAGAAGCAAAAGAATCGCCATCTGACGCGGGTTTGCCTAAATTCAACAGGAAAAATCGAGCGAAAACCAAGCCGTGCT
>JANOCU010000025.1:0-22378 GCA_031412295.1 Bacteroidota bacterium | reverse complement strand
GGAGTTAACGAAAAGCCCCGGTGGTGCGCACCAATGGGTGGCGAAGGATGCCGATGATGTTATTCCGCATGCATTTGATAGTTCGAAAAAACTAAAGCCAACCATGCTAACAACGGATTTATCGATGCGCATGGACCCGGCTTACGAAAAAATATCCCGCCGCTTTTTAGAAAACCCCGACGAATTTGCTGATGCTTTTGCCCGTGCATGGTTTAAGCTAACGCATAGGGATATGGGCCCGAAGAGTCGGTACATAGGCAAAGATGTTCCGAAGGAAGATTTAATTTGGCAGGACCCGGTTCCTGCGGTTGACCACAAACTGGTAGATGAAGACGATGTGGATGATTTGAAGAGCAAGATCATGAAATCGGGCCTGAGTATATCGGAATTGGTATCAACCGCATGGGCTTCTGCTTCTACTTTCCGTGGTTCTGATTTTCGTGGGGGCGCCAATGGTGCAAGAATTCGTTTGGCACCCATGAAAGCCTGGCCGGTAAATAATCCTATGCAGCTGGTTAAGGTGTTGCAAGTGCTGGAAGATATCCGTGAAGATTTCAACGGCAAGAAGAAAAAAATCTCCCTCGCCGATTTGATTGTACTGGGCGGATGCGCTGCCGTGGAGAGGGCTGCAAAAGACGCCGGTTACAAAACAAAAGTCCCTTTCACGCCGGGACGTATGGATGCTTTGCCGGAACAGACAGATGTTGAATCGGTTGATTATTTAGAGCCCCGTGCCGATGGCTTCCGTAATTATCGCAGGGTGAAGAGTGATGTGTCAACCGAAGCGTTACTGATTGATAAAGCACAGTTGCTTACACTTTCCGCACGCGAACTAACGGTGTTGGTTGGTGGCATGCGGGTATTGAATACAAACTTTGATGGCAGTGCACATGGTGTGTTTACAAAAACGCCAGGCAAGCTGACGAATGATTTTTTTGTGAACCTGCTTGACATGAACACTGCATGGAAAGCAATGGGAGATGATAAGGAATATTACTTAGGCACTGACAGGAAAACAGGACAACCAAAATGGACCGCAACACGTGCTGACCTGGTATTTGGTTCCAACTCCGAACTCCGGGCTGTTGCAGAAGTTTATGCTAGTTCAGGTATGGAGGAAAAATTTATTACTGATTTTGTAGCTACCTGGAATAAAGTGATGAATTTGGACAGGTTTATTCTAAAAGGGAATTAGGAAAAAGAAATTAAAGGTTTTATAAACTATTCCAAATTCCTTGAATTTTCAGAATTAAAGCATTTCCCCAATTCGCGGCAAAACTGTTAAAAAGTTCGGCATTCGGAACTTTCGGGGTACAGTAAAGTAGAAAAGGTCATGGAAATATTTCCATGACCTTTTGCTTTTTCGGCTGCCCATTTCACTTTACTGCTACCGCATCTTCTTGAATGTAAAGTATCATAAAAAATTTTCTTGACCTTTTGCTTTTTCGGCTGCCCATTTCACTTTACTGCTACCGCATCTTCTTGAATGTAAAGCATCATAAAAAATTTTCTTGACCATTTGTTTTTTCGGCTGCCCATTTCACTTTACTGCTACCGCATCTTCTTGAATGTAAAGCATCATAAAAAATTTTCTTGACCTTTTGCTTTTTCGGCTGCCCATTTCACTTTACTGCTACCGCATCTTCTTGAATGTAAAGTATCATAAAAAATTTTCTTGACCTTTTGTTTTTTCGGCTGACCTTTTCTTTACTGTATTGACTATATAAATGAAAAGATCGTGAGACATCATTCTCTAAATGTGGTGAAAGATTTTCACTTTGTCCCTTCGGGCAATGTCATTAAGTTAAGCTATTTCAAAGGGACAAGGAAATCCAAAGAGGCTATTGAAACAATCTTTTTGACTTATTCTTAACGTCTCGATTCCCGCCAAATCTCTCAAAAAGTTTTTTGTTTGCGAAAAATTTAAAATGCCGACAATGGTCATTTTTTTTGAATCACAAGAGAAATTATCGCCAAATGCCGGTTTTTTAGATGTCATTTACCGAATTATAATAAAGAATAAGGCTAAAAGAATAGGTATATTTACTTGATTGAGAGTTGGAACACTTTTTTGGAAGAGAAACTCTTTACCCTTTTTATTTTAATAAGCGCTTCGCAGGGTGTTTTTAATCAAAAGCATGGAGCCCGGAGAAATTCCTATTAACATTTTACTTGCAGATGACGACCTTGATGATCGGGGTTTGTTTACTAAAGCATTAGAGCAATTGTTTATTAAAACCACACTTACAGTGGTGCAGGATGGTGAAGAGCTCATGAATTATCTTAATAATAATTCCAACCCTAATCCGGATATTCTTTTCCTTGACCTTAGTATGCCTCGTAAAACAGGGTTTGAATGTTTACCCGAGATAAAGGAAAAAGAAAAAACAAAGGATATCCCGGTAATTGTGTTTACCACTTCTTATCAGCGTGATATTATCTACGAACAAAACTTAATCGCCCAACTTTCCGTCTTAGGAGCCTATCACTATATCCGCAAGACGCAGGATTTCGGGGAGTTTAAAAAAAGTATCGGTGATGCGATTATTATGGTGACAAAGAAAGAGTAGGTCGGTAAAGAAGTTGATCAAAAAAACAATTTATTTATAAAGCAGGGAATATGGAACATATAAATATATTGCTTGCAGATGATGATGCGGATGATTGCCTGATTTTTTGGAGAGCTTTAAAAGGGTTTCCTGTAAAGACAAAGCTTACCACCGTTGATGACGGTGAAAAACTAATAAAGCTTCTGCAAAGCACCAGGGAATTTCCTCACGTTGTTTTCCTCGATTTCAATATGCCTTGTAAAAATGGTTTGGTATGTTTAAAGGAAATAAAACAGGACAAAGACTTGAAACATCTTCCTGTAATTGTATACTCCACTTCTTTTGATAATGCGGTAAATGACCATCTATTCGAAAATGGGGCTCACTATTTTATTCGCAAACTCGGCGAGTTTTCCCTATTTAAAATTGCAATTCAGGAAGCTTTAATCTTAGTAACACAAGGAGATAGCCCACTCCCGACAAGAGAGCATTTTGTACTTACAAGAAAGAATAACTTGACAGTAAATGAATTATAAATGCTGATCTTAAAATGAAATAATTTCCATGTCTAAGAAAACTAAATCAAATGAATTATCACTTGCTAATAAGGAACTGGCTCTTCAAAGCGAAGAAAAAGAAAAACGGGAATCCGAGCGGATTATAGCAAATAAAGACCTTGCCTTTCAAGATTCGGAAAAAGAAAAAAGAGCTGCAGAGCTGATTATTGCGAATAAAGAACTTGCCTTTCAAAATGAAGAAAAGGAAAAGCGTGCCAACGAGCGAGAAAAAAGAGCGGAGGAGTTAATAATTGCAAATAAAGAACTTGCTTTTCAAAATGAGGAGAAAGAAAAACGCGCAGCAGAATTGATCATTGCGAATGAAGAACTTATTTTTCAAAATGCTGAAAAGGAAAAGCGGGCGGCTGAGTTAATTATTGCCAACAAAGAGCTTGCCTTTCAAAATGGAGAAAAAGAAAAACGCGCGGCTGAATTGATCATCGCTAACAAAGAGCTTGCTTTTCAAAACGAAGAAAAAGAAAAAAGAGCTGCTGAGCTGATTCTTGCAAATTTGGAGCTGAAAAAAGCTGAGGAACAATTCAGATTGGTAGTTGAATCGACACCAAATGCTATGGTGCTTGTTAATCAGGAGGGTCTCATTACGCTTGTTAATACCCAAACAGAAAAACTTTTGGGTTACACCAGGAATGAGCTGGTGGGAAACAAACTTGAAATTCTGCTACCCGAGAGATTTCGGCAACAACATCCCGGCCATAGAAATGTGTTCTTCAAAAAACCCCAAACGCGTGCCATGGGGGAAGAAACCGAACTTTTTGCGTTGAGCAAAAGTGGGAACGAAATACAAGTTGAGATAGGTTTAAATCCCATTGAAACAGCCAAGGGAACTATGGTACTTGCTTCTATCGTTGACATCACCGAAAGTAAGATGCAGGAAGCTACTTTAAAGCAACATAATAAAAAACTTGCATTTCAAAATGAAGAAAAGGAAAAGCGCGCGGAAGAATTGATTGTTGCCAATAAAGAGCTTGCATTTCAAAACGAAGAAAAAGAAAAGCGTGCGGCAGAATTGATAATTGCAAATGAAGAACTTGTTTTTCAAAATGATGAGAAGGAAAAACGCGCTGCCGAACTGATAATTGCCAACAAGGAACTTGCTTTCCAAAATGATGAGAAAGAAAAAAGAGCTGCTGAGCTGATTATTGCTAACAAGGAGCTTACTTTTCAAAATGAAGAAAAAGAAAAGCGTGCGGCAGAGCTGATAATTGCAAATGAAGAACTTGTTTTTCAAAATGAGGAGAAGGAAAAACGCGCTGCAGAATTGATAATTGCCAACAAAGAACTTGCTTTCCAAAATGACGAGAAAGAAAAAAGAGCTGCTGAGCTGATTATCGCTAACAAAGAGCTTGCTTTTCAAAATAAAGAGAAAGAAAAGCGCGCGGAAGAAAAGGAAAAGCGTGCGGAGGAACTGATTGTTGCAAATAATGAGCTTGCATTTCAAAACCAGGAAAAAGAAAAGCGCGCTGCTGAATTAATAGTAGCAAATGAAGAACTTGCCTTTCAAAACAATGAGAAAGAAAAGCGCGCAGCAGAATTAATTATTGCCAATAAAGAGCTGGCTTTTCAAAGTGAAGAGAAGGAAAAACGTGCTGTAGAAAAGGAAAAACGTGCGGAGGAGCTGATAGTTGCCAATAAAGAGCTTGCATTTCAAAACGAAGAAAAAGAGAAAAGAGCAGCAGAATTAATTATTGCAAATGAAGAACTTGCCTTTCAAAATAATGAAAAAGAAAAACGTGCGGCAGAATTAATTATTGCAAATAAAGAACTGGCTTTTCAAAGTGAAGAGAAAGAAAAACGTGCTGAAGAAAAAGGAAAGCGCGCCGAAGAATTGATTATTGCCAATAAAGAACTTGCCTTCCAAAACGCAGAAAAGGAAAAGCGCGCTGCCGAACTGATAATTGCTAACGAGGAACTCGCCTTTCAGAATAATGAGAAAGAAAAAAGGGCGGCAGAATTATTAATTGCCAACAGTGAACTTGCCTTTCAAAATAATGAAAAGGAAAAACGCGCTGCTGAATTGATTATCGCTAATAAAGAGCTTGCTTTTCAAAATGAGGAGAAAGAAAAAAGAGCCGCCGAATTAAGTATTGCTAATACGCTTGCCGGAAAACAAGTGTTGGAACTTGCACAACAGGGCGAAGAGCTTCAGATGCAGCAGGAAGAATTGAAACAAATGAATGAAGAATTGGAGGAGCAGGCTCAAAATCTAAAACAGCAACAGGAAGAATTGCAATTGTCAAATGACGAACTTGGGGAGCAAACGAGGTCTTTGGAAGATAAGAACAAAGAAGTTGAAGCAGCCAAATTTGATATTGAACAGAAAACAAAACAATTGGAGGTAAGCAGCAGGTACAAGTCCGAATTTCTTGCAAACATGTCGCATGAATTAAGAACTCCGCTGAATAGTTTACTTATTCTATCAAAAGATCTATCGGAAAACAGAAACAATCACCTGGATGCGGAAGAGGTGGAAAGCTCCGAAATAATTTATAAAAGCGGACATGATTTGCTTGTTTTAATTAACGAAGTCCTTGACCTTTCAAAAATTGAAGCAGGAAAAATGCAGATCAATATTGAAAAGGTTTCTCTCAAAAACATGATCGGGTATCTTACCCGTGATTTTAAACACTTAGCTGAACAAAAAGGGCTGAAACTATCCTTTTCATTAGGCAAAGATTTACCCGAATCTATTCGTACTGATTCACAACGTTTGAATCAGATATTAAAAAATCTAATATCAAATTCCATAAAATTTACTGAGAAAGGGAATGTAAGCATAACTGTAAAGCCTCATACTAAAGGCACTCTTATCATTTCAGTTGCAGATACAGGAATTGGTATACAGGACGATAAATTAATGTCAATTTTTGAAGCGTTTCAACAAGCAGACGGCGGCACTTCCAGGAAATTCGGAGGTACCGGTTTAGGACTCTCTATTTCACGCGAATTGGCAAAATTACTGGGCGCTGAAATTACGTTGATAAGCAAACTTAATGAAGGTTCTACTTTTTCTCTTATCGTTCCACTTGAGATCCAGGGCGAATATGAACCGTTTAAAACAAGTAAGCTCAATTCTCCTGCCGTACACGCTCCTCCGTCTGAAAGCTATTCTAAATATCTGAATTATCCCACTATAAAAGATGACAGAGATAATATCTCACAAGATGATCGGGTAGTGCTTATCATTGAAGATGATTTGGAATTTGCTCAAATACTTTTAAAACAGGCGAACCTAAAGGGCTTTAAATGTTTGTCGGCAGCAACCGGAGAAGATGGTTTATTACTTACCGCCAAATACGCGCCACAAGCAATTATTCTCGACATGCAACTGCCCGGTATTAATGGGAACAAAGTACTGCTCGAACTTAAAGCCAACCCAAGCGTAAGGAGTATCCCTGTCCATATTATCTCTGCGAATGAGCGCTCACTTGAATCACTTAAAGAAGGTGCTGTGGAATGTTTAATGAAACCGATTGATAAAAACGATCTTGATAAAGCATTTAATAGAATTGAGAACTTTATCAGCAGGAAAATAAAAAATCTATTAATAATAGAAGATAATGAAAATGCCCGAAAGGCTATTCGTGTACTTATAGGGAATGGCGATGTTAAATGTCTTGAAGCAGGAACCGGAAAAGATGCTTTGGAAATTTATCAACAAAATCAAATCGATTGCATCATATTAGATATTGGTTTACCTGACATGACCGGGTTTGAACTAATTCACAACCTGAAGAATTTAGAGGATCATAGTTTGCCGCCAATTGTTGTGTATACGGGCAAAGAGTTATCAAAACAGGAAAATAACGAACTTCAAAATTATGCTGAAAGTATTATTATAAAAGGTATAAAATCGGAAGAGCGATTGCTTGACGAAACTGCCCTTTTCCTTCACAGGACCATCACCAACTTACCCAAATCAAAACAATTGATAATAAATAGCCTGCATGATACTGAAATTTTATTTCAGGTAAAAAAAATACTCCTGGTAGACGACGATGAGCGTAATGTATTTGCCTTGTCTAAAATATTAAAAGCCCGGGGAATGGAAGTTATTAAGGCAGAAAATGGGAAAAATGCGTTGATGATGTTGGATACCTATCCGGACATTGATTTGGTGCTAATGGATATTATGATGCCCGAAATGGATGGTTATGAAGCCATGCGAAGGATTCGAGCGCAGAGAAAATATAAAGACTTGCCTATAATTGCGCTAACTGCAAAAGCGATGAAGGAAGATAAACAGAAGTGCATTGATGCGGGCGCTAGCGATTATATTACTAAACCGGTAGATGTAGACCGATTGCTTTCCTTAATGCGTGTGTGGTTAAGTAAATAAAAAAATACAAAACGAATAGTAATAACTCTATTGAAAATGGGAAAGAATAATCTTATTAAAATATTATTGGTGGATGATAAGCCGGAGAATCTCCACGCATTAAAAGTTATTTTAGCCAACAACGATTATTTATGCATAAAAGCTGATTCGGGCGCCGAAGCTTTAAAAATTTTGCAACATGCGCATGATTTTGCCATCATATTAATGGATGTGCAAATGCCCATGATGGATGGATTTGAAACTGTCGAAGCAATCCGAAAAATCGAAGAGGTAAAGCACGTTCCTATAATATTTTTGACTGCCAGTATGGATACGTCCGCACATATATTTAAAGGGTATAAGGCAGGTGCTGTTGATTTTATGATTAAGCCATTATCAGCTGAGATATTGAGGGCGAAAGTAGCCGTATTTGTTGATCTGTACAGGAAAAGCCAGGAGTTGCTGGATCAAAAGGAAGAGATGACTGTACTCAATAACTATATAACAGCTTCCAACAAAGTACTGGCACTTCAAAATATTGAAAAAGAAAAAATAGCCGCGGAATTAATCCTTGCAAATAAAGAACTTATTCTACGCAACGAAGAGAAGGAAAAACAATCAGCTGAATTGGTAATTGCCAACACAGAGCTGCAGGCGTTTAATTATATTTCAAGTCACGATCTCCAGGAACCCCTTCGTAAAATACAAACATTTATAGAAATGACAGTAGAAGAGGAAGATCTGTCAGAAAATGTTAAGAACAATTTACAGCGAATCCAGTTGGCCGCAAAAAGAATGCAGCAACTTATTGAAGATCTGCTCGAGTTTTCCAGGGTAAAGACGACCGAGCGAAAGTTTTTAATGACAGACCTTAAAACTATCATTAATGAAATAAAAGAAGACCTGAAAGATATTTTGAAGGCAAAAGACGCACTTATCGATGACTCGGAACTATGTTCAGTAAATGTTATTGCTTTTCAATTCAGGCAGCTCTTATACAATTTAATAAGCAATGCGCTTAAATTTTCAAAAGCTGATGTTCCTCCGCTCATTCAAATAAAAAGCAGTATTGAAAAGGGTAGCAAACTAAATAATGAAAAACTTTCCTCCAAAATAGATTATTATCATATCATCGTAAAAGATAATGGAATTGGCTTTGACCAGAAATACAGTGAGCGGATCTTTGATATGTTTAAAAAACTACACAGTAAAGATGTATACATTGGCACAGGCATAGGGTTAGCTATTGTAAAAAAAATAGTAGAGAATCATAATGGTATTATTACAGCCACTGGTGAGTTAAATAAAGGAGTAACATTCGACATTTATATTCCCGTGAAAGAATCGTTATTGGCAGTAAAATAAATTGCATTAGTAAAGTTTAATGCTTGATCCATGTCAGAAGAAATAGAACCAATAAATAACCCGGGAGCCACGAATGAAGATAAGGATGGAGATGATTTCCGTGAGTTATTGGAAGCACTTTACCAAAAATACGGATACGATTTCAGGCAATATTCAGAAGCTCATATTAAACGCCGGATAAGAAATCGAATGACCCTTTCCGGAGTGAAGGATATTTCCGAGATGCAATCTAAAGTTCTGAATGATGAAGAATTTTTGTCCAAACTTTTGCATGATCTTTCTATAACAGTAACGGAAATGTTTCGTGATCCGGGTTTCTATAAGTCTTTACGCGAAAATGTTATACCGATTTTAAAAACCTATCCTTTTATTAAAATATGGCATGCAGGCTGTTCTACCGGCGAAGAAGCCTATTCGATGTCGATACTTATGCAAGAAGAGGGTTTGTATGAACGAACTACACTATATGCAACGGATTTTAATCAGCAAGTAGTAAACCAGGCAAAAGAAGGTATTTTTTCTAATGTACAAATAAAGGAATACACAGCTAATTATCAGCTGTCCGGTGGCAAGGCTTCTTTTTCCGATTATTATAGGGCTGATGAGCATAACGCCATTATGAACCAATCTTTAAAAAAAAACATTGTATGGGCTAACCATAATTTGGTAACCGATAGTGTATTTGCAGAAGTGAATATGATACTCTGTAGAAACGTGCTTATTTATTTTGATAAAAATTTGCAAAATAAAGTACATAACCTTTTTTATAGCAGTTTGATAAATGGTGGTATTTTGTGTTTAGGTTCTAAGGAAAGTTTGCGGTTTACAGATCTTAATAATAAATATCTCGAAATCGACAGCAAAAACAAAATATATAAGAAGAAGTATTGAAATGCGATACGAAGCAATTGTAATAGGAGTTTCGTCAGGGGGAATGAACGCACTGAGTAGCTTGTTTTCTGCCTTACCCGGGAATTTTAGCATTCCTATAATTATTTTACAACATATTGGTGCGCGTTCCAATAACCAGTGGATAAAACTTTTAAATAAAAAAACAGCTGTTATTATAAAAGAGGCTGAGGAAAAAGAGAAAATTGAGAATGGTAATGCCTATGTTTCGCCACCTAATTATCATTTGCTGATCGAAAGAGACAAAACCTTTTCGTTTACGATTGATGAGCGTGTTAATTATGCAAGGCCTTCAATTGATGTGCTTTTTGAATCAGCAGCCGAAGCCTATAAAACGAAATTAATAGGCATTATACTTACTGGTTCAAATAATGACGGAGCCAGGGGCATGAAACGCATAAAAGAATGTGGAGGTTTGATTATTGCACAAGATCCTGAAACCGCAGAATCGTCGTATATGCCCGCTTCGGGAATTGCTGCGGTAAAGATGGATTACATTTTGCCGTTGCAGGGCATATCCGAGCTATTGATAAAAATTGACAAGCAAAATGACTCCGATGAAGCGTTTTAAAATATTAAACTTTTCAATTTATTAAAGATCTTAGTTCTAACAAATGTCTGGCAGCAGCATAAAGCAAAATTAAAAACAGCGGCTGGAATAAGCAGACCAATAATAATCAAGGTTTCAACATTTCTAAAAGTTGCAACCCGAACTAAAAAACAGAGAAATGGAAGACCCGAAAAATGAAACGCAAAATTCGTCTTCACTCAAAGACACAACCCCAAAAGTAACTGCCGTAGGCGGCATCTTCTTCTATTCCGAAAACCTCGCCGAAACAAAAGAATGGTACACCAAAAACTTAGGCATTGAAATAAATGATTGGGGCTCTTCAAGTTTTGACTCGCGAAACGTTGAACGACCTGAGGAGATAAATTCCTTTCAATGGAAACCATTCAAAAAAGGAGATGAATATTTTTCTCCGTCCAAAAAGGAATTCATGATCAACTACCAGGTTCAGAATATTGAAGGACTTGTTGACAAGCTAAAAACAAACGGGGTAACTATACTTGATGAAATTGTTACTTACGACTTCGGAAAGTTTGTTCATATTATGGATTCAGAAGGAAACAAAATTGAGCTTTGGGAACCTGTGGACGACAAATCAACCAAGTCATAACTTATTTGTAAACTATTTTGTTGTGAGAAATTCCTGCCAGCTGTCTTAATGATTTTATTGCGCGCCTGCTATTGGTTTTAATTGTACCGAGTGGCAGATTTTTAATTTTTGACACTTCCTGCTGTGTGAAGCCCTGCGTAAATAACAAATCCATTAATTCCCTTTGATCCACAGTTAAATGTTTTAAAAGTTCCCTGATAAAATTTGCGGTATCATCAGAAATTTCATTTTTATCGTACAGTGTGTGATCTAGGCTTGTAGTTTCTTTTTGATATTTGAAATATTTCGAGCGGAAATAATCGATGCAATGGTTTCGAGTAATATTTAAGAGCCAGCTATAAATTCCTGCTTTACCGGAATTATATTGATTCATATTCTTCCATGCCTTTACAAATACCTCCTGGCACAAATCCTCTGCCAGCTCTTTGTCAAGCGTCTGCCTGTATATTTCCGAACAAATTGTTTTTTTGTAATTCTCATAGAATGTTTTAAAAAACACAGGATCATTAAAATCATACACACCATTAAAAGTGTGGCCACTGATATCTATAGTATTGCCGGATATTTTGAAAGGTGAACCATTATCGGTTCTGAATATACGGGCATGCGTTTCTGCTAAACCTAAAGTGCCATTCCGTTTAATGATTCTCCTCCTGAAGCAATATCCTTCGTGATTCCGAAGTGCATCTTTAACAATTTTGGTGACCCTTGGAATATCAGAAGTATGCGTAGTATTTAATAAAAAAAATTCTTCGTTTATATGTACCTCACCAGGCTCGTAACCGTATATTTTATATTGCGCCGCATCCCAGGTTAACAGATTGGATTTTAAATTGAGCTCCCAGCTTCCTTTTTGCCGATTGCTAAAAATATCCGGAAGAGGGAAACCGGTTGTGTCAGAAAAATCAGAAGATGCACGAATCATAGCCAGTTAATTTATCCTGTTAATGCAAATAAAAAGCGCGTATCAGAAAACAAAATTGTATCAGAAAAAAGTATAGTAAATCTAAATCAAGGATGTGAGGAACTAACAGCAACAATAAAGCCACCCGGACTTCTCATCTGCATTATCGCTGGTTTACGTTTGGCATCATTGACTAACAGGCTTTTAATTAATGTGAAGCGTTTGATGTTCTATTAAGCACCTTTCTTAATATGTGCATTATTATACACTGGGAGGAATTTCATTCACCGTAAATAGACAGTGCATTGAAATAATCACCAGGTATTTTGTTCCCCTCCGAATCTTCAACGGTGAAGATCAGGCGCTTATCAGAATTTAATAATAAAATCAACTATTGCTGTTTACCATTACAACTAGTTGATATTTATTTAGAATCTTGTGGTATATATTAAAATTGATATATATTTATGCCGATAATAATTAAATATATTGTTTAAATCAGTGTTAAAAACAGGCAATATTCCTTCTTATGGCTCCCTACTCCCCGTCCATGTCCCTCATTATACTTTTGATTATCCTTTTATTATTTATCCTCCTTGCCATTCTGAAAAATGGGTTTAAGGGCCTGGAAACAATCCTGGAAATTTTTTGCAGGAAGAAAGTGAAAGACACAGGTAAGGAAGTTTGTTGCCTTCATATTCCAGAAAATTTGCGCCCGCGCCCGGATCCATCCATCTACTGCCAAAAATGGCTTATGGACCGTGGGTTTGGTGTTACCTGGAACAACCCTGATTTTAACCTCGTGGAAATTGCGACCGGTCTAAGCGCACAAAGCGATTCACTGAAACCGAATACTGATTACAGGGTTATGGTGACCGTTCACAACCTGAGCACGATGGCTGCGCTGAATACCAAAGTTTCTTTTGAAATAAAAGATTTCGGAATTGATGGCGGAACATTTGCCACTCCTTCCGAAGTAGAAGTTGATATTCCTGCAGTAGGATCGGCCACTTGTTTTACCGTATGGCATACACCCAATAATATAGGTCATATCTGCCTGGTTGCAACACTACAACACCCGGATGATGCTAACCCAATGAACAACGAAGGACAGCATAATACTGTAATTGTGGATGAGCAGAATAACCAAAAAAGCGTGGAGTTCTTTATGCATAATGCTTCTAAGGCAGACAACCAGTATGAGTTTTCGTATGATCAGTACAGTTTGCCTGAATCACCGATGCGCGCAAAAAGTACTGAGGAAAGAAAAAGCATTGGTTACCTCAGGAAATTGCAGGAGCAGAACCGGCGAGTGCCGCTCGAATTGGCACAAACAGGATTTACAATTACCGCCAACGCAGGACAGATTGAGAGGAACATTGTCACATTGGGTCCCGGCGTAACCGGAAAATTTACCATTGCTCCCAATGCCGGGACAGCTGTAAAGGGAAAGCGACTCAACATTGTTGCAACAAATCCAGGCACAGGTAAAGTTATAGGTGGACTAACCGTTATTTATAAATAAGAAAATGGCACGTACAACAACATGCACTTCTATTACCGATGCCTGGGATGGCGTTGGAGCTGGTTTTATCGGACTCGGGATCGTTGGAGTCTTAGCAATTATTTCTGCGACTATCCAGGCTGCGATAGCTACATTCTCCAGCGCGGGCTGGACGCCACCAAGCCTTGTTGCTGCAGGAATCGTACTTATGGCTGCCTGTGTTTTAGCAATGATCGTAACCGTGCGTGCCGGAAATTATTTTTTCGACCACCGACTGATTTGTATTGAGCCCAGCAAATGTGTAATTGGCAGGGTTATTTTAACGGAAGAAAACGAAGACGGCGATCGTTCGCTCGATCTGTTGCTTGCTCCTGCAGATGAATCGACAACAGCAGCGGAATACCAAACTGTGTTATGGCAAAGTCGTGACCGGATTTTTACAGACTTTGTAGGCCTGGGAACACGCGGATGGCATCTTAATCCGAAGGGAAATCGCGGAAGCACCAACCCGATTGGGTTTGGTAACAATGAACTGCCGTTTTTTCATTGCGAGATTGAAGGAACAAAAATAGCCAATTGGCTGACTGCGATTATGGCATGGCTTATCGCGCTGATGGTAATTGCTGCAGCTGCAATTGCGTTGGGAGCTATCGGAACAGCAATTCCGATTGTTGGTGCGATCTTAATGATAGCATTGGCTATTTTCTGGCTGCTTGCGCTCATTTTTGGTTTGGACTACGGCTGGGGAGAAGGTGATGCTCCAAGTGTGGATGTAAATAATTTAGGAGACGCCACACCAAGTGATATGGGCCCTGTAATAACAGACAGCATGGGAAACAGCGTCAGCAATGGCGATGTGGTTATTGTGACGGGCGCATTCATTGTTGATACCGGTCACAACCCGGGATGTTGGAATGAATTACATCCGATCAGGGGAATTGCAAAAATGAGAGGTCCCAAAGAATATTTTTCCGTTGGCACTGATACGCAATCCGACATCTTCACGCGCTACTGCCAGGCGTTGAATGATCATATAAGCAATTTTGGAACAGTTAGCCAGGGCCTTACCAAGCTTGAGCATCCGAGTGTTGGATAACCCGGCAGAACTTTCCTATGGAGCCATTTATTGACGGAGGATTATTTGAAGTACTCATCGCACTTGCATTGGGGAGCTTGATCAACTACATTTTTTTCAAAAAATACCTGCTCATTTTATATTCAGCGTGTTCCGTCATGTGTCCTGTCGTTCTTGCTTTGATAGCTAAAGGACCTTTGTTTTATTGTATTGCTTCACTGTGCTTTTTGAATTCGATCGTATTGATAATGCTGTTGTGGAGAGAAAAGAAAAGACATCCTGAAGGCGAACTCTTCAATATTAAAAAATTTAAACGGTGAACTTCAATCACCTGTTGTAATTCAGGAAGACAATCAATAAATGTTTTTTCTACCCAAACTTCACCGGTGAAACTCCAAACTTCTTTTTAAATGCCGCGCTGAAATGTTGTAATGAAGCATAACCCAGCTCAAATGCAATTTGTGTAACCGTTTTTTGTTTTTGCAGCAATGCCCTGCGCGCCATTTCCAAACGCACCTCCGCCAGGTAACCAAACACAGTATCATTAAACAATTCTTTAAATCCGCGTTTGAGCTTAAATTCATTTATACCTGCAATTGAGGCTAACTGTATGAGCGTCGGCGGAGCATCCATATGCGTAAGCAGGTAATCGCGCGCAAAAACAATACGCTCTTTATCATATTCATTTTTTACATGAATCATTTTCGGAGTGTTAGCCCGCACGAAACTTTGTTGCTGCAGCAATAATAAATCGAGCACCCGCGCAAACAGGAATATGTTTTTTAAATCAGTGCTGCCTTCGTAATGCATCATGCGGTAAACACACCTGTGCATTTCAGCATCTAACGGCAGGTTGGTTTGAGAAAATAGCAACGGACGGTTCAGCTTTATTTTTTTAGCGAAAGCAGTCATTGCTACAGAACCTGTATTTGCAATAGAGCGGAATACAGGAACTGAAAATTCAATGATGAAATTGTTTTGTGATGCAACGCGATTTTTTCTCCACGCTTTACCATAAATGAGATTATGCTCATGCGTTTGCACATTACACCAAACTTGCACAGTGCGCTGTTTTAATTGCAGCCCTGTAAAAGGTTGAATAACGATTTCTTCACCGGAAGGATTGATTATCTGTAGTCCCATTTATCCGTCAAATATAAGTTATACTCCCGTTAGTATAATATGCTTCGGATTTATTGCATCTACTTTTGAATCATCAAATCAAACGAGCCAGTAGCCATGATCGAAATATTTAAAACCAACATTAAGCTTAAAGCCGCCAAAAACCAGGTGCTTGCGGCAATCAAACAGCAACTTCCCGGTGTAGTGGCAACGCTCGATTTGGAGGATAAGGATAATGTGCTGCGCGTAGTGGGTGCATGGGAAACTGTACCGACACAACAAATAATTGAACTGGTAAAACAATATGGATTTACCTGCGAAATATTAAATGACTAAGAAAAATCCCAATGGTAAACTTTAAAAAACTAAGACAAATGATAGAAATTCAAGGAAACGGAAACATTGTTTCACGCGAGGTAAATGTGAGCACGTTTATTCGCCTTCACCTGGCCTGCAGAGGACAAATAGAGCTTCACCAAAGCGATGAAGAAAAGGTAGTTATTGATGCTGATGAAAATCTGCAGGATTATTTTTCAATTGAAAATTCAGGACGAACATTGTATGTTTCCAGCGACGCTAAATTCCGCAAACCGATATATACGCATTGTGTTATCAAAGTCTACATACGCCAGATGGATACGTTGTATGTGCGTAACGGTGGTGCCAATGTGATCTGCCCGGATAAAATTTCTCTTACTCAGCCGCTCGACATTAAAGTACAAAGCGAAGGAAACACATCGTTGTACCTGGAAGCGCCGTCTATTAAAATACTTTGCCAGGCACAGGGAGATGTTGAGCTACGCGGCAACTGCGAAAAGCTTGATATTAAAAATCAAAGTGAAGGACATTTAAATGCATTACATCTCAAAGCCGGTGATGTATCTATTAAAAACATGGCGGAAGGAAATATAGAGCTCTATGCCGAAAAAACCATAAGCATTAAACATTTCGGCCATGGATACATCCATTATTATGGACCTGCTACTGTAAAAGATGTTTTGCAATATGGCGATGGTGAAGTTAAACACATGAAAGGTGAGCCTGAAGCTGTTGATTTAAACACGTAGCCACCGTATAGATGTTATCTATGGAAAACTATAAAACTATAATTTGAATTGATGGTAAGCTTAGCTGATCTTTGTCCCGTAACTAAAACATGGACCTTGAAAAAGCACAATCAAATAGGTTTGGATGACAAAGAAGCTAAGCTATTAATAAGCGGACTAAATAATTTGCTCGATGACTATCAGGTTTTCTATATGACTACCAGGGGCTTCATTGGAACATCAAAGGTGAAAAGTTTTTCGAGCTGCATTTAAAATTCGAAGAGATCTACAATAATCTTGTTTTAAAAATTGTTGAAATTGCTGAACGCGCGTTAACCCTTGGCGGAACTCCCTTGCATAGCTATACTGATTACCTGGAATTAAGCGCCATTAAAGAAGTCAAAGGAGTATCAAAAGGGATTGACGGGATTGAATTACTTATTCATTCCTTTCAAAAAGTAATTAAAAAGCAGCGCGCGTTATTAAACTTTCAGGAGTAGCCGATGATGAAGGGACAAATGCGTTAATGAGTGATTATAACCGGGAACAGGAAAAAATGATTTGGATGTATTCATCTTATTTAACCAGGTAAAAAGGCCGAAGTAGTACGAATCAGCAACCATCGAAATAAAAGCACTACATTTATATCGCACGCGATTTAATCTTAGGCGATTTTATATGAAAGCAACATTCCAAACTGTATTGAGAATCATACTCGGCGCATTAATGGTTCTGGCCGGTGTGGCCCACCTGACCTTTCAGCGGGAAGAATTTTACGCCCAGGTGCCGAGATGGCTGCCAACTGATGTTGCATTTATGAACTTTGTAGTAGTAGCGTCTGGCATCGCAGAAATCATTCTTGGACTTGCAATGATTTTCCTGGTGAAGAATAAAATTAAAGTGGGAATTGTACTGGCGATTTTTTACATCCTTATTTTTCCGGGCAACATCTCGCAATACACGAATGGAATCGATGCTTTCGGGTTAGATACCGATCATAAACGCCTGGCCCGGTTATTTTTTCAGCCGGTATTAATTTTATGGGCCTTGTGGTCAACAGGTGCTTTGAAATATCTTTTTAGCAGAAGCGCCAGGAATAACAAAATCAGCTTTTACGAATTTAATGCTGCGCTGATCAATGGAAAAACGGTTTCTATGGATCAGTTCCGCGGAAAGACAGTTATTGTTGTCAACACTGCGAGTAAATGCGGGCTGACTCCGCAATATGAAGGATTAGAAAACCTGTATCAAAAGTATAAAGACAAAGGGTTGGTGATTTTAGGATTTCCCTGCAACCAGTTCGGGCACCAGGAAAGCGGAACGGAAAAGGAGATTGACGAATTCTGCCAGGTAAATTATGGTGTGAGCTTTACCATGTTTGCCAAAGTGAATGTAAACGGCAAGGAGGCTCATCCACTGTTTGATTTTTTGAAATCGGAACTGAGTGGATTCTTCGGCAGCGATATTAAATGGAATTTTACCAAATTCGTTATTGATAAAAACGGTAAACCAATCAGAAGATTTGCTCCTACCAACAAACCCGAAGCAATGGAAGAATTCATTAAAAAGATCTTGTAAAATGAAGAAGGACTTCACGAAACTATTTATAGAAAATCAGCTTTGTTTTCCTTTGTATGCAGCTTCACGATTGTCAACTAAAATCTATGCGCCCCTTTTAAATGAATTGGATATTACCTACCCGCAATATTTGGTTCTGATGGTGCTATGGGAGTATAGCGAACAAACAGTAAATGAGATCGGCAGCCGTTTGCTTTTAGAGTCAAATACCTTAACGCCATTGTTAAAGCGATTAGAACAAAAAAAGCTGATCAGCAGGAAACGTTCTGATGCAGACGAAAGAATCGTACTAATTTCATTAACTAAAAAAGCGGTGGACTTAAGGGATAAAGCTGTTTTAATTCCCGACAAAATTGTAAGCTCATTTTCCGACAGCACGGTATCTGCCTCTGAAATTAAAGCATTTCAAAAAACACTTTTAAAATTAATTGGTGCGATGAATAAAAAACTATCGCCACTTGATTAGCTGTTAGATCGCGAAACCTTCAGCAACCATCACCCTTTGCTTTTACCTGCGCCGTATCAACTCCCGGAATAAGATAGTAGCGTAATGGCGCAGGGAAAAACAGCTTTGGTCCATTTACCTGGTTGGATTTTTTGTAATGCTTTTTTACCCGATTACTTTCTTCATTCGCAAAAGAAGTACGAGTAATAAAGAGAACGGTGGCAGTTGAAAAAATCACTGCGGCTGATGTTACGATTAGTTTTTTCATGACTGAGTTTTTTAATTAACGACTCATAATACTAATTAGCAACCTCCTGTTGTATCTGCCAATGCAGAATCGGACATCGGGATCATAAAAAACATTTTTGCAGGAATCGGCTGTGGCTTGCTCGCTTCTTCTTTTTCTTCGCTCTTTTTACAACCGGTTTTGTTTCCTGCAGTATCCATACATTTTATTGTGGCGGTATCTTCGTAAAAGAAAAATTTTTCCAAACCCCTTTCGTCCAGGCATTCTTGCCCATATTTCTCATTGCATTTTATTTCACTTTTATCTTTGCCTTTTGCAAAAGCAGTGAGAGAAATAAATAAAACAATTGCTGATGTCAGAACGACTGTTGCTGATGTTATGATTATTTTTTTCATTTTATTTATCGTTTAAGTATAAGCAAAGATGCACCCGGATGAAATGCAATCCTGTTACTGAGCAGTTATTGAGTTGTTAATGACTTGTTATTGCAGCTGATTTAACCGTGGAAGAAAGCTAATTTTGAATATCCAGATGAAGCTGAACCGAACGTATTTATTTATTGCTGTTTCTTCTATCGCGTTAATTATCGTGTTGGTCATCCAGGTGAACTGGATTTTCCAAACTGCTAAAATTAAAGAAGAGCTGTTTAATGAAAAGGCGAATATCGTTCTTGCCCGAACTACCGATGCGCTGCTTTCTGATACCGAAACCTGTCAGAAGATTGAAGCTTGCATGGATGAGGATAGCTCGTCTCAAGCAGCAGCACGGATAGGAAAAAATGAAATTCATAAAATAGATTCATTGCTCAGGCATTATATGAACTTTTATAATTTTCATGTTGGTTATTCTTTCGAAGTGATCAAACCACAGGCAGCGATATATAAAAATGCAGGGATTTTTAAAACGGGTAAGGCAACTGACCAGGCGGGATGCTACCAGATGCCATTGGAGGAAATGACAACGAATAACGGAATCGAATTGAAGCTCATCTTCCCGGAGAAAAAACAATTCATCATCGCTGAGATGGGACCTTTGTTTATCACTTCTGTCATACTGATTCTCATTGTGCTTGTGTTATTTTGGCGCACTATTTTATCACTCGTAAAAGAGAAAAGAATAGCGCAGCATACAACCGGGTTTTTGAATAATATGACGCATGAATTTAAAACACCTTTAACGAATATTGCTTTAGCAGGGAAGATGATCGTTAAAGATTCAATGATTAAGCAGGAAGATAAAATAAAATATTACTCAGGAATAATTCTTGAAGAGAATGAAAAGCTGCGATTGCAGGTGGAACAATTTCTAAGCATGACGGCGCTGGAACGTGATGAAATTCCGCTGCACAAAAATCCATTGGATTTCCATCATCTGATTCACAATGCGGTAAAATGTATCAGCATACAAATAGAAAATGCGCAAGGTGAAATAAAAATAAATTTTAGTGCAGATCAGTTTATGGTAATCGGGGATAAGACACATCTTACAAATGCCTTATGCAATCTTATTGACAATGCGATTAAATATTCGAAAGGAAAACCGGAATTAGCTATTGAAACGACGAACAAGGGTGAAAAGCTAATTGTTGTAATTTCCGATAATGGTATTGGTATAGAAAAGCACTACCAGGAAAAAGTATTCGATAAATTTTTCAGGGTTCCAACCGGCGATGTGCATGATGTGAAAGGATTTGGTCTCGGTTTAGCTTATGTAAAAAAAATTATTGAATTGCATGATGGAACAATTGAGCTCCACAGTGAAAAAGGAAATGGAACAACATTCATAATAACGTTACCAAATGCCTGAAGCGCGACTGAAAATATTATTGGCTGAAGACGATCTTAATTTAGGAATGCTTTTGGTTGATTACCTCGGGACAGAAGGATTTAATGTAAAGCTTTGTAAAGACGGAGAGCTTGCTATAAAAGCGTTTTCGGAAGATATATTTGATCTGTGCTTATTGGATGTGATGATGCCGAAGATGGATGGTTTTTCACTTGCAAAAGCAATCAGGTTAAAGGATAAAAAAATTCCGGTCATTTTTATTTCTGCAAAATCGTTGAAAGAAGATAAATTGAAAGGATATGGTTTAGGTGCGGATGATTATATCACAAAACCATTTGACGAGGAAGAATTATTATGGAAGATCAAAGCTGTCATTCGCAGGAGCCCGGTAAAAGATAATGTAATCAAAGCAATTATTCCGATAGGAAAATATTCATTCGATTTTAATAATCAATCGTTATCGATAGGTGGTAAAATAAAACGCATAACCGAAAAGGAAAGTGAGATCCTGGATTATTTATCCGATCACCGAAACCATGTAATAAAACGTGAAGACCTGCTGAAGGAAATCTGGGGAGAGAATGATTATTTTTTCGGAAGAAGTCTTGATGTATTCATCACGAAGATTCGAAAATACCTGAAAGAAGATCCGGAACTACGTATTGAAAATGTTTTTGGTGTGGGATTTATTTTTAATGTTCCTGTAAAATAGTTCTGTGAATTATTAAACAGCAACATCTTGCATCAGGCAATCGTTTTAAATTATTCCCATTCCAAGTGCAATCGAAAGTGCGAGCAACATTACTGCTACAATCGCCTGCACAAACTTCAACGTTACTTTTTTCAACAGCTTATTCCCGATAACCGCACCGAGAATTGCAGATAACGTTGCAATCATCAGCAGCATCCGGTTATCACTCACAGCTGACCAGGAAAGTTTTGTTGCATAAACACTCAGTCGGGTAAAATCTACAAAACAAGAAATCACAACTGTTGTTGCAACAAAAGCTTCTTTGGATAAACCTGCGCGGATTAAAAAAGCACTTCGTAATGCTCCCTGGTTTCCTGAGAGTCCACCGAAAAATCCGCTGAGCATTCCACCAAGAGGCATGTACTTTTTTCCGAATTGCATATTGTTCAACGCAGGAACTAAATCCATCAGCGCAAAAAATATCAAGAGAATGGAAATAATGAATTTCACTGCGTAAACTTCAAACGTTCTTCCGAATAGTTCGTAAGAAAACAAAGGCTGAGCATCCGGAATTTGTACCAGCACCCACGCTCCAATAAATGCCGCGAGCACCGCAGGAATTCCGAATCGGATCAGCACAGTCCTGTCCGCTTTTTTTCCGACCAATGTCAGCTTGAAAATATTATTTAAAAAATGTACAATTCCCGTCAGACCGATTGCAATGTCGACAGGGAAAAAAATCATGAAAACAGGAGTAAGAATTGTTCCCAGGCCGAACCCTGAAAAGAAAGTCAGGATAGCGGTTAGGAATGCAACAAGGGAAATAAGTAAAATTTCCATCTTTAATTCTATGTTTAACAAAAATATGCTAATTCGTGGATGTGTCAATTTTGGATAATTGGTCCAGTTGAAAATATTATTATTTCAATCGGATAAAAGTCCCTATGGGCAATGTCATTAAGTTAAGCGCATTTTTGCCTTACCATCAAGTTCGGCGAATGAGAGAACAGGTCGCACCTACGGCGCTCAAGGGTTTATAGCATTACTTTTTTTATAGACAGGACGCACCTACGGCGCTAATTTTATT